>JARKOC010000324.1 GCA_029975915.1 Bryobacteraceae bacterium | reverse complement strand
GGCCCTCAAGGGCGTGCTGGGCCGGGTCGACCACACCCCGACTCTGATCTTCGACGAGATCGACCAGGGCATTGGCGGCCGGATCGGCGCGGTGGTGGGCGAAAAGCTGTGGGGCCTGGCCGACTCGCACCAGGTGCTGGTCGTCACCCACCTGGCCCAACTGGCCGGGTTCGCGGATACGCACTTCCGGGTCAGCAAGGCCGAGGTCAACGGCCGCACGGTAACGCGCACCGAGGTGCTGGACGACAAGGCCCGCGTCGAAGAGCTGGCTGAGATGCTCGGCGCGCAGACCGATTCGGCCCGCCAGAGCGCGCACGACATCCTGATGCTGGCCCGCCGCATCAAGGACGGCGACGGCGTGACGCGGTAGAGGCGCAGCGTCGAAGCGGCAAGCGTCGAAGCCGAAAGACCAGAGACCGGAGCGCACCAGTGTAGGGACGGGTCACCGACCCGTCCGGCGGGCAAGAGTGAGTCAATCGTGCGAATAACTTACGACGCAGAAGCAGATGCGCTCAGTATTATCTTCCGCGAGACGACGGTGACGACGGAACATCTGGCGGAAGGCATTGCCGCCGATTACGACAGCGAAGGCCAACTGGCGGCGATTGAGATTCTGGATGCATCGCGACGTCTGGGTGGGCCGGAGGTATTGCGCCAGGTGATCCTGGAAGGGATCGGCCCACTGATGCAAGCGCCGCTTGGCTGACTATGCCAGGTCGGTACGCACGTGAATAGATGGGGATAGCAACAGGCTATGGTCGACACCATCCTCAACATCAACCTGATTGCCTCCAATCCGGAGGTGCGCGGCGGCCGCCCGGTGGTGGCCGGGACGGGAATCTGTGTCTCGGACATCGCGGCGATGACGATCTTCCAGCGCCTCGCCCCGGACACGATCGCGGCGGAGTATGGCCTGACGCTGGCCCAGGTCTACGCGGCGCTGGCCTACTACTATGGGCACAAGGCCGAGGTCGATCGGGAGCTTCGGGAGCGCGACGAGTTGATCGCAGCGGCGAAGGAGCAGCGCCGCATCAAGGACGGCGACGGCGTGACGCGGTAGTCGACTTATTGGGAGGTAACCGATGTTGTACCTTAAGATCGTGGTCGAAAAATACGAAGATGGTTACGTGGCCTACCCTTTGGGCGGCTTGAAAGGGGTCGTGGTCGGACAAGGCGAGACGTACGAAGACGCCCTGGCCGACGTCAAATCGGCGATCCAGTTTCACATCGAGACGTTCGGGGTCGAGGTTTTGGAAAGTGTTGTCTAAGTTGGGCCTGATTGATCAAAGATGGGACCACGAATAATATGGTGAGCAAGAATTACCATTGATAGGATGGAAACCTATGGCAAATAACAAAGGCTGGACTGAACAATTCTCTCTCTTTTTTGAACAGCCTAGCAGAGAGACATTGCGAGATGTCTTGAGAGAGACTCATGGCGAGTACGATTGGCTCGATTTCAAGCGTGAATGGCCAGGAGATACAAAGGGGTTCCACCAACTGGCACGCCATGTGCTTGCAATGGCTAATTCGGGAGGCGGCTGTATCGTATTCGGTGTCGAGGATTCTTCTTGCGAAGCTGTAGGTTTGGATAAAATAGTTGACAAAGCTGACATCAAGAAAAAGTTGAAAGGGTTTCTTCCAACTCAGCTTCAGTGGGATGTTCACGATTTTCTATATACTGGTAGCGAATACGAGAAGATTCAGGGTAAGAAGTTTCAAGTGGTTCTTGTGGAGGATGAGCCAAAGTATTTGCCGTTTATTAGTATTACTGATGGTGAAACAATAAAAAGGGCTGCTATCTATGTTCGGAGAGGAACTGAATCGAGTGAGGCTTCCTATGAGGAGTTGCATGCTTTACTAAACCGAAGACTCGATACTGAATATTCTTCTTCAAATGAAATGGTCCTTGCACAAGACCTTGCCATTCTGAGAACGCTTTATCAAAGCCTTGAAGAATTGGAGTATGATGATTCTTTGAGTTACGAGTTTCCAGAAGTCGGGAGTTACTGGGATTTTATTACAAATTTGATCTCTAAAAAAGAGGATGAAATCGAGGCGTGCGTAATGCGAACGGGTTCCCGACTACGTGAGGCTGGTAGTACCTCGGCAAAAGAGGTTGAGTGAGCCTAAGAATTCGCCATACCCTTGCTACCGTTGTTGTTTGATCACCGTCTTGACCAATCGCCAGCCCTGAAAGGCTTTCTCCATGCCCACCAAGACCGAGACCTACCGCGCCGCGCTGAACGCGCTCGAACCCGACGGCTGGGACGCCTACCTGCGCGCCGAATCGGGGCTGCCGGGGCCGCGCGGCAACCTGGAGCTGGCCGCCGTCGCCGCCGACCTGGGCACGGAGGCCCAGTTCCGGCGCTGGCTGGGCTGGGATGCCGTCCGCGCCCCGACCGGCGATCCCGGCGAGTTCCTGGCCTTCTGCGGCACGGTCGGGATGGGCCGCCTGCTGGCCGGAGGCTGGGCTGATGCGCTGGCCTTCATCCGGGCGGCG
>JARKOC010000317.1 GCA_029975915.1 Bryobacteraceae bacterium | reverse complement strand
AAGAAGGAGGCGGAGAGGCGCTGGATGTGGGCGAACAGCTCCACGCGCAGGTCGAACATCACCCGCTGGCCCAGGTACTGGAGCAGGTAGATCTCCAGGTAGGTCAGCAGGCCGTCCGCCAGGATAAGGGCGAAATACCCGAGGGAGAGCAGGGGAAGCCCCTCCATCCTGCCGGCGGTGATATGGTTATCGATGGCGATCTTCAGGAGCCAGGGCTGGGAAAGCTTTGCGGCGGCGATGAGGGGGAGGAGAAGGAGGCTCCACACCACCAGCCACCGGTAGGGACGGAGGTAGCGGAGAAACCGCGTCAGGAGACGCCGGTCATAGGCCTTGCCGACAATTTCGTCTTCGTATATTCCGCCGAAATGCATGGGGCTCCGGGGTGAAAGGAGTGTTTCCACGATTGCACGGGGAATTGTCGCAGAGAACCATCTTTAATGCAAGGTCGTGATGAGATGCGTCAGATGATATGCTTTTCCCGCGCCGTGGCCACGGCCTCCATGCGGTTCCCGACACCGAGCTTCCTGAAGATTCTCTGCACGTGGGTCTTGACGGTTTCGATACTGACGAAATTGAGCCGGGCGATTTCGCAGTTGGTTTTTCCCTGGGATATGTTTCGCAGGATGCGAACCTCGGTTTTGGTCAGGAAATGGCCGCTTTCCCCGTCTTCGCTCCCTTCCCCCTGCCGCCACTTCACCGCCAGGTTCAGCAGGTAGGGGGAATGACAGGCGCGCCCTTCGGCGAAATCCGCGATGATTTTTATCAGTTCGTCGATTTTCGTGTTTTTCGCCACATAGCCGTTCGCCCCTTCGGACATAGCTTCCTGGATGTACTCTTTTTTCGTGTAGGTGGAAAGCACGATGATGATCAGCTCGGGCAGGGTTTTCCTGAGCACGCGGATGGCCTCGATGCCCGAAAGCCCCGGCATGTCGATGTCCATCAGGACCACGTCCGGCGGATTTTCACAGATGCTCCTGACCGCGTCGAAGCCGTTTTCTGCCTCGCCGACAATGCGGATGCGCTCATTCTTTTCCAGGTACATGCTGAGGCCGATGCGCAGAATGGGGTGGTCGTCGGCGATAAAGACCGTAATGGGGCGGAGCTCACTCATCAATTCCCTCCTTGCTCGCGGGCGGATTGCCGCCTTTGGCCACCGGGATCCAAAAGCGGAAGCGGCAGCCTGATACCTCCCGCTCGCCCTTCCGGTAGGGGGACTCGACCCAGATGCATCCGCCGTGGGCCTCCACCACCATCCTGCTGAACGTCAGCCCCAGGCCGACCCCGCGCCGTTCCGTGCCGTTCCGCGGGCCCGTCGTGTAAAACTTCTCGAAGATACGGGGCTGTTTTTCCTTGTCTATTCCGGTGCCCTCATCATCGATGGACACCAGCACGTGCCTGCCGGTTTCTCCCCCGTTCTTTTCCCGGGCCTTTACGGAGATGCGGCCTCCGGGCGGGCTGAAGCGGATGGCGTTCTCCAGCAGATTGACGCAGGTGCGCTGGATGCGGCTCCAGTCGGCCGGCATGCGGATACCGGCTTCGCCCGGCTCGAAATGGATAGTGAGTTGTTTGTCGTCGGCGGAAAAGCCGACCTGTCTGATGCTTTCCATAAGGGTGGCATCCATGTCTCCCGTTACCTGGCCGAGATTCAGACCTGCGCATTCGTCGAGAAAGATGTCCAGGAAATTGGACACCATGCCGGACAGCTTGTGGTTTGAATTCAGCGCCAGGGACACGAGGTCGACCCCCTTGTCGTTGAGCACGCCCAGATGGCCGTCCAGCAGCAATTCAAGGACTCGCTGAATGGACAGGATCGGGTTGCCCATGTCGTGGGTCAGCATCCCGATCAGATCCTCCTTCATTTTTTCGATCTGTTTTTCCCGGGTGACATCGCGCAGCACGGCCACGTAGCCCATGGGTTCCCGCCGGGAGCGGTATTTCTTCTGAAACGATGCCTGCACGGAAAAGGTCTGCCCGTCCATCCGGAGGGCTTCGAATACCAGTGGCGGATCCAGAGCCTTGCGCGTTCCCCTGCCGACAAGATACTTCCTGAATGCATCGGGCTTTTTGAAGAGGTCGAAGATGGTGCGGCCGACGATGGAGGAGGCCTCGCGCTCGAACATGGTGACCGCCGCCGTGTTGATGAGGGTGATCACTCCCTCCGCATCCGTGGAGACGATGGCGTCGGACACGCTGTTGATGATGTTGTGGAGGTTTTTCTGGCTGGCCTTCTGTGACAGGTATTTCTGAATGGCGAGGGAGCTGATGGTCTTGGCGATGGTGTTCATGAGCCGCACTATCGATTGCAGCCGCTTGTATCCCATCACCGGTACCTGGTGGAGGGCCATAAGGAAGCCGGCGACATCTTCGATGCCGATCTTGCGGGCGCATTCAAGCGCCTCCTCAAGGGAGAGGGGCTTGATCAAAACCTGCCCCATAACCAGGGTCGCCACGTGATACCCTTCGACGATGATGGGCGTGGCGCTGTCCATGAGACCGGCGTTGAGGCATTTGTAGATGAAGGGTTTGCCGAGCTTTTTCCCTTCCTCACCGCCGAAGCGGTCGCTGGCGTAGCACCGAGCCCGTCCTTCCGGCGTCGATCGGCAGAAGTCCTTGCACAGCCTGCAGAAGTTGTGCTCCCGGGTGATGGGCTGACCGTCCAGATCCACCAGTACGGATGCCACCCGCGTCGCCCTGGTGAAATCCCGTACTATCTCCTCCAGGACGTCCTTTTCAATCAGGTCGAGGAGTTGAATCTTCTTCTGGGCCATGCGGCTACCTCCGGCCGGAAATGGAAACCGGTCTTTTCGCTTCCCCCCCAGGCCTACCCGCCTCTTTCACAGAAACCCCTGACTGGTAATAGCATAAGCCTTCGCGCCTTCGGAAGAGAAAAATGTGCCGCGGGCATAGTGAAGGAAAAATTCACTCTTTCGGGGGACAAAAATGGCGTCTTGTAGCGATTGTTACAAAGAGGTTTCTTTTATACAACTAGGATGCGCGCAACGAAGGTGTTCAGGGAATCGGTACAGGTTCAGAGGAATAACAAAGATTGTTGGTCACTTACTTACGGAAGTCACATTTATTGAGGGAGGGAATCATGGAACCATTGTCTGTCAATACCCTGATGCTCTGCTTTGGCGGCGGCATCGTCGGCGCCGCGCTCGGCGGGCTCCTGTCATTCGTTATCGTCGGACTTATCGTCCTTGCAGGTTGCTTTGTCATCCTCACCGGCGGCTCGGATTTTCTGCTCCTGCAGGTGGGGCTCGGCGCGGTTTTCGGTCCCCAGGCCGGCGGTTTTGTCGCCGGCACGGTGGCTGCGGCCTATGCGGCCGGGGTGCGGAAAAACCTGCCCAGCGGCAGCGCCAAGGACATTCTGTCACCCCTGATCGGCACATCCTGGGACGTGCTGCTGGTGGGCGGCCTGGCAGCGGTCGCCGGTCATCTCATGGTACAGCTGTTCGGTCAGATCCCATTCATCAAGCAGGCCGACTGCATAGCGCTCAGCGTGGCGGTTGCCCAGGTGGCGGCCCGTCTGCTGTTCGTCAGGGAAATGCCGTGGGGAAGGTTGGATTCCATCCGCGATCACGGCTACCTGGGCACCAATTCCGGGTCCCTGTCCTGGGTCCCCTGGATGGCGCAGCCAGGGAGGCTGGTGGTATTCAGCCTGGGGGTAGGCCTGCTGTCCGGCGCCATTGCCATGGGCACCAAGAGCGCCCTGGATCCCATGGTGGCCAAGGGGCTGGTCTCCGCAACCGCGGCCTTCGTGGTGCCGCTGATCTTTGCCTGGGGCATCGCCGCGGTCAGCCTCATCGGGCTGCAACTGGGGGCCGGGGATATCCAGAAGGTTCCGGTCTGGCACTGCCAGGCGGTCCTGAGCGCATTGGCGTTCCTGCTGTTCGGCTCCATCGGCGCCGCGGCCCTGGTAGGCGTGCTGGCCGGTCTACTCCAGGAGCTGATGGCCCGCGCCGTATGGAACCACGGCAGCAGCCATGTGGATCCCCCGGCAAGCGCCATTGCGGTGGGCACCCTGATCCTGAATCTGGCCCACGGTTTCATCAAGTAGCGATCCGTTATCACCGGCGGAGCATCGCCGCATCTGCGTGCCGATTCCGCCAACCGTATTCAATGAAGACCGGCGGTCGCCGTCCGGACCGTCTCCCAAAAAACGATACATCACCATCTGAATCAAGGAGGATCACACGATGGCATCCAAACTGAAAATCGAACCGTCAGTAGCCGCACACGGACCCAGCGAGCGGGTTGAGCGCATCAAGGCCAGATTCCTGGCAACCACACCCGAGATCTGCGCCGAAAGGGCAAAACTGATCACCGAGTCTTACATGGAAACCGAGTCCCTGCCCATGAGCATCCGGCGCGCCAAGGCGCTGGAGAAGATCCTGACTAACATGACGATCTTCATCGACGACGATGAGCTGATTGTCGGCAACCAGTGCAGCATGCCACGCTCAGCCCCGGTCTATCCGGAATTCTCCTGCAAGTGGCTGGAAGGGGAACTGGACCGCCTGGCCAAGCGCTCGGCCGACGTCTTCCTCATCAGCGAAGAGGTCAAGAAAACCCTGTCCAAAGATGTTTTCCCCTACTGGGAAGGCAAGACCAACAACGAGTACGCCGCCTCCCTGATGAAACCGGAAGCGCTCGAGGCCCAGAACGCGGTCGTCTATACCGTGGGCAACTACTTCTACAACGGCGTCGGCCACATCTCGGCCAACTACGGCAAGGTCATGCGCGAAGGGCTGAACAGCATCATCGCCGAAGCAGAGAAGGCCAAGGCTAAATTCGACTTCGCAGATGCCAACCAGATGAAGTCCCTGCACTTCCTGGAGTCGACTATCATTGCCAACCAGGCAGTGATCGCCTTTGCCACCCGCTTTGCCGACGAGGCCGAGCGCAAGGCCGCGGCTGAGAAGGACGCCGCCCGCAAGGCCGAACTGCTGGAAATCGCCAGAATCTGCCGCAAGGTCCCGGCCCAGCCCGCGGAAACCTTCCAGGAGGCGGTGCAGTCCTTCTGGTTCATCCACCTGGTGATCCAGATCGAATCCAACGGCCATTCCATCTCGCCCATGCGCTTCGACCAGTACTGTCATCCCTTCTACCAGGCCAGCAAAGGAACCCTGCCGGCCGAAAAGGCCCAGGAACTGCTCGACCTGCTCTGGCTCAAGTTCAATAGTCTGAACAAGGTGCGTGACGAGGTTTCCACCCAGGCATTCGCCGGCTATCCCATGTTCATGAACATCATCGTTGGCGGCCAGGACCGCGAGGGCAAGGACGCCACCAACGAGCTGTCCCTGATGCTGCTGCAGGCTGCAGCCAACACCAAGCTCTACGCCCCCTCCCTCTCCATCCGCATCCATGAAGGCACCCCGGACGTGCTCTACATGAAGGCGGCCGAAGTCAGCCGCATGGGTCTGGGCGTGCCGGCCTACTTCAGCGACCGCACCATCATCCCGGCCCTGCTGTCGCGCGGCTTGACACTGGAAGACGCCCGCGACTACGGCATCATCGGCTGCGTCGAGCCCCAGGTGGGCGGCAAGACCGAAGGCTGGCACGACGCCGCGTTCTTCAACATGTCCAAGGTCATCGAGCTGACCCTCAACAACGGCTTCGATCCGCGCACCGGCACGCAGGTAGGTCTCAAGACCGGCGATGTGACCGAAATGAAGACCTTCGACGATGTCATAAACGCCTATGCCAAACAGACCGAATACTTCGTCGGCCTCATGTGCCACGCCGACAACATGGTCGACCTGGCCCACGGCGAAAAAGTCCCCCTTCCCTTCCTCTCCAGCCTGGTGGAAGACTGCATCGGCCGCGGCAAGTCGCTGCAGGAAGGGGGCGCCATTTACAACTTCAGCGGCCCGCAGGGCGTCGGCGTTGCCAATGCCGGCGATTCCCTGGCCGCAATCAAGAAGATCTGCTTCGACGAGAAGGCCGTCAGCCTGCCGGAGTTGAAGTCGATCCTGGACAAAGACTTCGAAGGGGCCGAGAACATCCGCCAGATGCTCATCAACCGCGCTCCCAAGTACGGTAACGACGACGACTACGCCGACGATATCGCCGTAGAATCGGCCAATATCTACTGCCGCGAGGTCAACAAGTACCGCAACCCGCGCGGCGGCGTGTTCCAGCCCGGCCTCTACCCGGCGTCCGCCAACGTGCCGTTCGGCGGCGTGGTCGGAGCGACCCCGGACGGCCGCAAGAAAGGCACCCCTCTTGCGGACGGCGTCTCCCCCATCGGCGGCTTCGACGTCTCCGGCCCGACCGCTACGGTCAACTCCGTGGCCAAGCTGGACCACGAAGTCACCTCCAACGGCACCCTGCTCAACCAGAAGTTCCATCCCAGCGCCGTGAAGGGTGAAAGCGGCCTGCGCAACCTCATCGGGGTCACGGAGACCTACTTCAAGAACGGCGGTTTCCACGTCCAGTACAACGTGGTGGACCGGGACACGCTGCTCAAGGCCCAGCAGGAGCCGGACGACTATCGCGGACTGGTGGTGCGCGTCGCGGGATACAGCGCCTTCTTCACCGCCCTGGACAAATCCCTGCAGGACGACATCATCTCCCGCACCGAGCAGGTATTCTGAATCGGATAAAGATCTGCCAGGTTTTCGAAAACCTGGCAGGTCTCGTACCACACCTGGAGAACAGCAATGAACTGGAGAGCAAAGGTCCTGGATTTCGACAAGATAGCCCAACCGGAGAACGGCCTCTCGGGACTGGTTTTCGATATTCAGAAATTCGCCGTCCACGACGGCGGCGGCATCCGCACCCTGGTTTTCCTCAAGGGATGTCCACTGCACTGCCGCTGGTGCTCGAACCCGGAATCCCTCTCGGGCAGGCCGGAGATTATCTTCATAGCCAACAACTGCATTGCCTGCGGCGAGTGCCTGAACGTGTGCGGGCAAGGTGCGATCCGCCGCGACGAGGCGGGGTGCGAAGGTCTGGCCATCGACCGTGACAAATGCACCCTGTGCGGCCGGTGCGCGAAATACTGCTATGCCGGCGCCATCAACATCATCGGGCGTTACCTGTCCGTAGCGGAACTGATGGCGATCATCGAGCGGGACCGCAAATTCTACGAGCAGAGCAACGGCGGCGTAACTTTTTCCGGCGGAGAGCCCACCGCGCAGCCGGAATTTCTGACGGCGGCCCTGAAGGAATTGCGCGATCGGGGGATCCACACCGCCATCGAGACCAGTTCATTCGTTTCCTGGGATACGTACGAATCCGTCCTGCAATACGTGGATCTGGTGCTCACCGACATCAAGCACATGGACGACGCCGAGCATCGGCGGCTGACCGGTGTATCCAATCAGCTGATCCTCGACAATCTGCGGGCCGTCTCCAGGCTCGGCATACCTCTGAAAATCCGGCTGCCGCTGATACCGGGAAGCAATGACGACGAGGCGAACCTGGGACGTACCGCCGATTTAGTGTGCGGCCTCCAAAGCCTCCAAAGCCTCGATATCCTCCCCTACCATCGGCTGGGCGAGGGCAAGTGGCGGCAACTGGGCGCGGAGTATGCGTTGACCGGCCTCGCGGCCCATACCGAAGCCGAAGTCGCTGAGGCAGCACGCTTTTTTTCGGCCCGTGGGATCCCGGTGGGGATTGGCGGGTAACAGCGGCTTTTTTCACAAACAGATATGAACCTGAAAACGGCGGTTGGAGTCGACCGAAGAGAACGAAGGACGGCTTCAACCGCCGAATCCACGATGAATATGCACTGCATGCGTCAATTTCAATATTAGGAGGTTTCCATGGGGTTTCGAACGAGAAATATATCTTTGGTTAGTATTGCAGCGGCTTTGGTATGTGTCTGTCTTGCGGGCGGTGCGGGCAAGGCGCACGCGGGTATCATTCCGTACAGCGTCATAGCTCCCCATGAGTATCAACTGCCGGTGGGAGACGCCATTCCCAAGGACGGCATCAATCTTCTGCTCTCCTACAACACCTTCCGTGACGAGGGAAGGGCGTGGGACGGCGACAGCGGGGCACGGAGCCTGTTCGCCAACGTCAACAAGTTCGCCCACATCTTCAAGATTGACGGGCTGGACAAGTTCGGCTTCCTGTGGGAAGGCGTGCTCGGTTTCGGAAGCCTGCAGCTGAAGAACAACACGAGCGAAACGGGCATGATCGACGGCCAGACCGGTCTCGTCGCCTGGTACAACCCGATTCCGAACATGTCGTGCGTCCTGGAGTACTGGCTGTACCTGCCCATCGGCACCGAC
>JARKOC010000309.1 GCA_029975915.1 Bryobacteraceae bacterium | reverse complement strand
CCGTGCAGAAGCAACCCCGGCCAAGGGCGGCGAAACGCGACGGCCGGCAGCGCTCGTCATGGCTGAAAGTGGAATTCGGTCACATTCTGGAAGCGGCTGACCAGGTAGAGGCTGCTCACCGCCACTCCGACCAGGGCACAGCTCGGGGAGGATACGAACTCCCGCAGGTGGGGATGCTTGCCTAGGTAGAGCCCCTCGGCATCGGCCCTCGCCTCTCCGGTAAGCTCCCGGCTGTCGCCGAGAACGGTCACCGCAACCGCGGAGGTGAAGTCGTCGACGCGGTTGGTGCGGTTGTCCACCAGGAGAGCAACGCGGCTGTTGGAACGGATGTTGGCGTATTTCCTGGTGTCGCGGGTGGTTGCGAAAAACAGCCGGCGCAGGTCTGAGCTCGAGGCGAAGGCCACCAGACTGGCGTAGGGACGGCTGTCGCTGTCGGTGGAGAGAACCGCCAGGGGCTGGGTTGCGAACAGATCGCGCAGCTGGTTCGTAAGGTCGTCTGGATGGCACACGGGAGCTCCTCGGTGGTCATTTTCCGCGATCCGTAGGAGATCGCGCTTCATGCGTGCATATACGGGTTCCCTGCAGGCCGGATTCCGAGCAGGCCCGGGGAAGTAATGGCTTCCATTCTAGCAGAGAGGTGCTTGCATGCAATGCACCGGCTTTTTCGGGAGGGTGCCTGCGGGAAGAAAAGGTTCTGCTATACTGTTGCAAGCATGGGACCGGAATGAAATCGTACTGTCCGGCAATCGTGGATGCGTCCTCCCGGACCATCCGCTCCGGACAGCGAATCGAAGCGGCGGAGCCGCGGCTGGTCGGGAAATTCATGATGACGCGAATCTTCAGAGAGGTAATGGCAATGGGAATTCTGACGAGCCTGCTGGCGGCCTGCGCCGCCCCCCCTCCGGGCGACCTGGGGGTTCGGGACGGCATGCTGGCGCCCTGTCCGTCGTCACCCAACTGCGTGTCCAGCCGGGCCGACGATGCACGTCACCGGGTCGCACCGCTCTGTTTCACCGATGACCCGCCTGCCGCCTTTGCCCGGCTGCGGAAGATCCTGAAAGACCGGGACGACACCACCCTGGTCCGGGAGGAAGAGCGCTACCTGCGGGCCGAGTTCCGTACCCGGCTCGGCTTCGTGGACGACGGAGAATTCCTGCTGGACCCTGACGGGGGATGTATCCACGTCCGCTCCGCCTCCCGCCTCGGCTATTCGGACCTGG
>JARKOC010000278.1 GCA_029975915.1 Bryobacteraceae bacterium | reverse complement strand
CGCGCCGAAAAACAGGTGGAGCACGATGAACCATGCCACGCTCGCCGGCGCCGGTATCAGCTTGAAGATCAGCTTGTGGTGCAGGAGGAACTGGAGCGAAGCCATCCCCCCCTCGTTGGTGAAGCCGGAGTTGATGTACGGGTCCCAACCCGCGGATGCCAGATTGAAACGGAACAGCTCCGGCCAGCCGATGTTCTCGTACCCCTTCACCCCCCAGTAGAACTCGTTGATGATGTCCGGGGCGCGGATGATGCCGTCGGTGAAGAGAATCTTTGAAAAGCAGAGGACCAGGATGCCCAGCAGGGACGCCAGGAACAGCCAGTCCTTTTTTCTTTCGGTCATGAAATGCTCCGTATGAGACATAGTTGCGGGGTGGCGGCCGGGCACGCCGGAATCAAGCGCCGTATCGGTCAGCGGCCCGTCACTCCCCGGTAAAAATCCGCCAGCCTGGCTGCATGCTCCTGCCAGGAAAAACTTTCGGCAATGCGACGCCCGGCCGCTTCCCCCATGGCTCTGCGCCGCTCCGGGGCAAGGAGAAGGCCGACGATCCCGTCCGCCATCTCCTGCCATGCATCGTGACTGCAGAGGATGCCGGAAATGCCGTGCTCGATGTATTCCCCAATCTGCCCCACCCGATCGGCCACCACCGGCACCCCTGCCCGGAGCAACTCGATGAGCTTTGCCGGGCATTTGGAACGGTTGATGGTCGTGTCGGCAAAGGGATACAGGGCGACGTCGCCGGCCGCGAGATAGCCCGGTATCTCCTCCGGCGGGATCCAGCCGGCAGGCAGGAGCGCTTCGGAGAAGCCCCGTTCCCGTGCCGCATGCCGGAGCAGTTCCTCTTCCCCCCGGCGCCCTTTGCCCACCACCAGGAAGCGCACCGACGGGACCCTGCGATGGATATCCTGGAACAGAAAATGGAGCTTTTCCTGCTCGAACTCGAAGAAACGGGTATAGAGAATTACGACCGGAACGTCGGGCGCAAGGCCGAGACGTTCCCTGACCCCCTGCACGTCAGCAGGCGGGAGTGGGGAGGCGCAGTTGGGCAGGTAGAATATCTTCGATTCAGCCACGCCCATCCCCCGCACCATGTCCTGGAGGGCGCGGCTGGCAACGGTCACCCCGGCCGTGCCGCGGGGAATCCGGCGCTCCTGGAAATCGAACAGCACCCGCTCCGGCAAGGAATAGGGGTGCAGTTCGTTCATCCCTCCCCGCCCCTCCCGGTCGTCACAGTCCACGAACAGGGGCGGAAGACGGCGGCCGACCCGGCTCAGGAAAAGGTGGAGCAGGGCCGCCAGCCCGCCGTACCCCTTGGGTTTGAAGAGATGGACCAGGTCCGGTGTTTCGTCCATGGCGTCCCTGAACATGCGCCAGGCGAGAAACGGCGCGCAGAAGGCGCCCGTTCCCGGTCCCAGGGAGATGTTGCGCAGCGTGACGCCGTTCACCGTCTCCGTCATTCCCGAATCCTCCGGATTGGTATAGGGAGGCGCGACAATGACGATCCCGTGCCCCAGCCTTTTCAGTTCCACGGCCAGCGGCAACATGCGGGCGATGAGGGTCCCCTTGGGGCGGATGCCGAAGGGTGCGAGAAAGACGATCTTCATGCGCCGGGTCCTTCGTCGGAGTCAGCGGCGCGACGGTATTTCCATACCCGATCCGCCATGCGCTGGACGGCGGCAAGGAAACGGGAACCGCACAGCCCGGCTGCCAGGGAAAAGAGACGGAATACCGTGCGGTGGGGAATACGCGCCCGGCACG
>JARKOC010000274.1 GCA_029975915.1 Bryobacteraceae bacterium | reverse complement strand
AAAGACACATGGGGTTCATGGATAAACCGGAAATCATCGCGGAATTCAAGGCCCTGGGCGTAAAATGAGCTTCCCGGACAATATCGAGCACATCATCGCGGCATACCCGATCATCGCGTTCGGCGCGGTATTTCTGGCCGGAATTATTTCATCCGCCTCCCCCTGCGTCCTTGCCACAATCCCCCTGGTGGTCGGGTACGTGGGAGGGTATGCGGATGGAGACCGGAGAAAGGCGTTTCTCTATTCCGTTGCCTTTATCCTGGGACTTTCCCTTACCTTCACGGCATTCGGCGCGGCCGCGGGCATGCTCGGCACCATGTTCGGGGTGATCGGCGGCTGGTGGTACGCGGCCCTGGGCGTGGTTGCGGTGGCCATGGGGCTTCAGATGCTGGGCTTGTACCAGCTTCGCCTTCCCTTTCATGTGGAGGTGAAGTCAAAGCGGAAAGGGATTTTCGGCGCATTCCTGCTCGGCCTGTTTTTCGGCATCGTGTCCTCGCCATGCGCCACTCCGGTACTGGTGGTGATCCTTACCCTGGTGGCCGGCAAAGGCGAGGTAGCGTATGGTACGTCGCTCCTCTTCGTGTACGCCGTCGGCCACTGCATGCTCATGCTGCTGGCCGGGACCTTCACCGGCTTTGTCGAGGCATTTGTGAAGGCAAAGGGCGTGAGGAACTTTTCCGAATGGTCGAAGCGTATCGGTGGTGCGATCATTTCATGTGTCGGCCTGTATCTGTTGTATCAGGCTCTCTGATTCTCGCCGCACTGTGCATGAAAATGAATTTGAAAGGACGACACGATGAACTGGAAAGACGAGTGGAAAAACCTTTTATACATCATTGCCGCATTCCTGGTCTGTTTCTACCTCCCCATCGGCACGGAACGCTTCAACAATGCCATACTGGAAGGGTTTTACCTGGTGAAGTGGTATGCGCGGGAGCATGTGCTGCTCTGCCTCATCCCAGCGTTTTTCATTGCCGGCGCCATATCCGTGTTCGTAAGCCAGGCTTCGGTTATCCGCTACCTTGGCGTCCAGGCCAGCAAGGTCGTGTCCTATGGCGTGGCGGCGGTGTCCGGAACCATCCTGGCGGTCTGTTCCTGCACCGTCCTCCCGCTTTTCGCCGGTATCTACACCCGGGGCGCCGGCCTTGGTCCTGCATGCGCGTTCCTCTATTCGGGACCGGCCATCAATGTGCTGGCCATCGTCCTGACGGCCCGCGTCCTCGGCCTAGAAATGGGGATTGCCCGCTCCGTAGGCGCCGTGTCATTCAGCGTCATCATAGGCCTTCTGATGCACCTGATTTTCCGCAAGGAAGAGGCTGCCAAGACACAAGCCTCCATGGTGATGCCCACTGACGAGAAACATAGGCCCCTCTGGCAGAACAGCCTCTATTTCGCGGCCATGGTGGGCGTGCTGGTGTTCGCCAACTGGGGGAAACCGGCCGAACCGGACGGCATATGGGCGGCAATCCACGGCGCCAAGTGGATAATCGCTTCTCTCTGCGCCGCATCCCTCGGCATCATGCTGGTCCTCTGGTTCGGCGTCCACTGGTGGAAAGTGGCCGTAACGGCGCTCCCGGTCGCGGCCCTTGCCTGGGCCTTTCCGGAACAACCTCTGATAGCCTTTTCCGCCGGCGTCCTCGGCCTGTCCGCATTCACCAGCACCGACAGGGGCGATGCGGGCGAGTGGTTTTCCACTTCCTGGGATTTCGCGAAAAAGATTCTCCCCCTTCTCCTTATCGGCGTCCTTATCTCCGGCGCGCTTCTCGGCAGGGTCGGCCACGAGGGGCTGATCCCGTCCGCATGGGTTGCGGCCGCGGTCGGAGGAAACTCGGTCGGCGCCAACTTCTTCGCCGCTCTTGCCGGGGCATTCATGTACTTCGCCACACTGACCGAGGTTCCCATCCTGCAGGGCCTCATCGGTTCCGGGATGGGGAAGGGACCGGCGCTGGCCCTGCTGCTGGCCGGCCCGGCGCTCAGCCTTCCCAG
>JARKOC010000267.1 GCA_029975915.1 Bryobacteraceae bacterium | reverse complement strand
ACGGCCATGGACGGTTATGCCGTGCACTCGAAAGACTGCGGCGAGGCCGCTACCCTGAAACTCTCCGGATTCCTCCCCGCCGGAGGGTTCATGAGCCACCCCTTGGAGGCCGGCACGGCGGTGAAGATCCTCACCGGCGCTCCCATCCCTGCCGGGGCGGACGCGGTTGTCCCCTTCGAGCAGGCGGAAGAGCGTGATGAAACGGTTTTCCTGAAAGAGAAGGTGAAGCCGGGCGACCATATCCGCTTCAAGGGAGAGGATGTCAAGGAGGGCGAGACGATACTTCCCGCCGGTGCGGTTCTCAGGCCGTCCGAGATCAGCATGCTGGCGTCCTTCGGCAGGCTGTTCATCCCGGTGCACCGCCGGGTGCGTGTGGCGATTCTCTCCACCGGCGACGAACTGGTGGATCCGGGCGAAGCGCTGGCGCCGGGCAAGATCATCAACAGCAATTCACTGGCCCTGGCCGCCGCGGTCCGGGAGACGGGATGCATCCCCATTATGCTCGGCATTGCACGAGACACCAAGGACAGCCTCCGGGAAAAGCTTGCCGAGGGATTGACCGCGGATGTGCTGATTACCTCGGCGGGCGTGTCCGCCGGGGACCGTGATTACGTGCGCGACGTGCTGGACGAGTTGATGGTGAAGCAGGTGTTCTGGAAGGTGGACATCAAGCCCGGCCGCCCGACCGCCTTTGCCCGGCGGGACGGCAAGCCGGTCTTCTCCCTGCCGGGCAACCCGGTGTCCAGCCTCATTACCTTCGAAGAGTTCGTCCGACCGGCGCTCCTGAAGATGATGGGATTCCGCAAGGTGCTGCGGCCGCTTGTCACCGCGACCCTGCGGGAGGGGATAAAGAAAAAGCCGGGAAGGGTCAATTTTCTTCGCGTCGCCGTGGAAGAGAAAGACGGAAAGTACATTGCCTGGAGCCCTGGAAAGCAGGACACCGGCTATTTACGGACCCTGCTCCTCGCCGACGGCATTGCGGTAATACCGGCCGAGAAGGGCGATCTGACCGCGGGGGAGCAGGTCGAGGTGCAGATCATCGCCGGCGACGGCGGGCTGATGGAGGCGTAGATTTCAGGAACTGCATTTTTTTCATGAATGATGTAGGGGCTATCCTTGTGATCGCCCAAATAAAGGGTAAACACAAGGTTTGCCCCTACGAAAACCAACAATAAAAAGCTGTACACAGTTTGTAGATCATAGGGAGAACGCATGAGCTTCAATCATTTCGACGACCAGGGAAAGGCGATCATGGTGGACATCAGCGGCAAGTCGCCCACATTGCGGACCGCCATAGCAACGTCCACCGTTTTCATGAAAAGAGAGATCCTGGAGAGGATCCTCGAAGGTACGGTTGCCAAGGGCGACGTGCTGGGAGTGGCCCGGCTGGCCGGTATCGCCGCCGCAAAGAAGACCCCGGACCTGATACCGTTGTCCCATCCCCTGGCGCTGCATGCGGGTACCGTAGATTTTACCACGGACCTGGAAGCCGGGTGCGTGCGGGTGGAGAGCATGGTGCGCGCCTTCGAGCGCACCGGCGTGGAGATGGAGGCAATGGTATCCGCGTCCGTTGCCGCCCTCACCATCTACGACATGTGCAAAGGGGCGGACAAGAGTATCCGTATCGGTGAGGTGAAGCTTCTCTTCAAGGAGGGGGGCAAGAGCGGCGTGTACCGTCGGGAGGAACAGCCGTGAAGGCCGGAATCCTGACACTCAGCGACAAGGGCGCCCGTGGGGAGAGGATCGACCTGAGCGGACCGGCTCTGACCGATTGGCTGGGCCGGAACGGCGTGGAAACCGCCGTCTATGAGATGATCCCGGACGATATGGAGCTGATTTCGGCGAAACTTGCGGAGTGGGCCGACAGCGGCGCCATGGACATCATCCTCACCACCGGCGGCACCGGGGTGTCTCCACGGGACGTCACTCCGGAAGCGACCATGAAGATACTGGAACGGGTCATTCCGGGCCTCGGCGAACTGATGAGGTTCAGAAGCCTGG
>JARKOC010000254.1 GCA_029975915.1 Bryobacteraceae bacterium | reverse complement strand
CGACGTCCTGGAACGGATGCGGTTTTTCTTCGACCGGGTGGAGCAGAGCAGCCGGCAGTTCATGGAGTTCAACGCACAACTGCAGCGGGTTGGAAAGATAGCGGATTTCATCGCCGACATAGCGCGCCAGACCAACATGCTCGCCTTGAACGCTTCCATCGAAGCGGCCCGCGCCGGGGAATACGGCAAAGGCTTTGCCGTGGTGGCGGATGAGGTTCGCAAGCTCTCGGAAGGAGCGGGGCGATCGGCCGACGACATGATCGAGTTGATCAGCGGGATACGGGCGGACAGCCACCGGGTCCAGGACACGATTCTGGAGATCTCGAAAAACATCGGGGACGGCAAGAAGAATATCGATATCACCGCCGTCTCGTTCAAGGAGATCATGGATACGGTCATGGAAACCGAGCGCAAGGCGAACAGCATCGCCGACCTGGCGGCCATGCAGACCGAGGGCGCGGGCCAGATGGTAAAGAACGTGGACGAGATAGCCCGGGTGGCGGAAGACAATGCCGCGGCAACGGAGGAAGTATCCGCCGCGACCGAGGACCAGACCGTTGCCATGCAGGAGATGGCGCAGGCCGCCCGCGAACTGGCCGCCCTGTCCGACGACCTGCTGCGCGGTGTCGAGCGATTCACGCTTTCCCCTCGTGAGGAGCCTGCCCCATGAGCGGACGGCACGACCGTTTCCTCATTGTAACCTTTCGCGGTGAGCGCCTTGCCCTGCCCCTGGATGAAATCGCGGAGGTCAGGGAAACGTTTCGGACGTTTCCCATACCCAAAGCCCCCGCGCACTATCTCGGCGCCATAAATTCCCACGGCTCGCCGACTCCCGTTCTGGATCTGGCGGCATTTCTCCACGGCGATTCTCCGAGAAGCGACGGAACCCTGCTGCTTCTCGATCACCGCATAGGAACCCTGGCGCTGCGCATTGATCGGGTGGAACGGATTATTCATGCGGCCCCATCGACTGAGCAGACGGGCGACGACGATGAAAAGACGGAGCGGACCGTTC
>JARKOC010000248.1 GCA_029975915.1 Bryobacteraceae bacterium | reverse complement strand
ACAGCGACATCATGTGGGCGATCACCGACACTCTCTGCCTGATGAATCCGGTCGTTGTCACCCAACGGGCGATCCTGCCTTTCCTCGACAAGCCCGAGTGGGCTGGTCATGTCGCCTATATGATCGGTCGTCTCGGCATCGCATCGCTCGACGGCCCTGAATGCGATTTTCTCCGCCGTTGTTTGCTCGACGGCGACCCCTATGTGGCGAGCCGGGCTCTCCGCTCCTACGCCACTATTCTGTCCCAGCACAGGGAATCGCGAGGTTCGGCCCAGGCCGTCGCGGAGTTGCGGGCTCTCTGCCATGACCTGGTGTCGGACAACTTGTCCGGGGCCGCCAAACGGGGCTGCATCAATCTGGCGTCTGGCTTCTCTCCAGAGGGCGAGTGGCAACTTCGGTACCAGGCTTTTGAATCGCTTCGCTCAATTGGCGATGGCTCTTCTTTGGAGGTGCTGCGCCAAATGCGAACCAGATTCGCCGCGTCAGGCGACAAGTCCCGGTTCAAGCTCGGAATCTCCCTCAGTCAGCTTAGTTTCGAGATTGGCGAGGAGATCTATTGGAGATTGACCGGCGGGCTGGCCGGCGAAAGCTATCGCCCCCTCAAGCCCGTATGAGAAAGAATCAAGCCCGGCCTAATCCAAGTGCACGTCAGTTATGCACTGTCTGGCGCTGAAAGGACGAATGAATGAGCAGCCCCGCACTTGCCCCATTGACACCCGATGAAATGCCGCTCCCGATCGGGATCCAAGCCGCCTCCGGCCAAATCCTGCCAGGGTTGACTGCTGCTGACCTGGATCAAATTGGCGAGGATCCCAACGCTGTCAGGTCGCGTGGAGAGGCTGAGAACACCGACTTTCTGGCGATATCCGAAATCGATCCAAACCGCCTCGATGAGGCGGGTTGGGGGATCATCTTCCCTGAGGGCATCGATCCCCAGATCCGTTCAGCGCTCGAGCCGCTGATTGAGTTAAGACGCGGCCAGGTCAACGACCCCAGCCTCTTTAAGATCTTCGATGGGCCGGCAGGATACCAGGAAGGCGAGACCGTGCGCTCCTGGCTCGCAAAGTTCCAGGTGGGTCTGGCGAACGTCGATCCCTCCTTGGGCGTGCCACTGTATCTGGCTATTGTGGGAACGCCGGAGCAGATCCCATTCGAGTTCCAATACCTCCTGGACGCCTACTGGTGCGTGGGCCGGATCTGTTTTGAAACTCCGCAGGAATACCGCGCCTACGCCGAGGGCGTGGCCGCCTATGAGAACGCGCAAGATGTGCCGCACGGAAAGCGGATCGCCGTCTTTAACACCCGCAACCTCGGCGATCGCGCAACTGGCCTGCTCCACAGTCAGGTTGCGTTGCCGTTCGTTCAAGGCGCCGGCTCGCAAAAGCCGCTGGGGACGAAGCAGGGATTCGGACTCCAGCCGTTTCTGGGCGACGACGCCACGAAAGAGAATCTGACGGCTCTCCTGAGGGGCAAAGCCGACCCAGGCCCTCCCGCTCTTCTCTTCACGGGTTCGCATGGAGTCGGTTTCGAAGCCGCGGATCCGCGTCTGAAATCCTCACAAGGGGCCGTCCTCTGCCAGGATTGGGAGGGCGGGCCGGCCAGTGAGGAACATTACTTCGCGGCGTCCGACATCCCTGAGGACACCCGCATCAGTGGACTGATCCACTTCTTTTTCGCCTGCTACGGCGGTGGCTGTCCTCAATTCGACAACTACTCGCATCTTCCCGATGGCAGCCCGAAGCAGATCGCTCCTGGCCCAATGGTAGCCAGGCTGCCCCAGGTGATGCTGGCCCGCGGAGCGCAGGCGGTCCTTGCACACATTGACCGGGCTTGGTCTTATTCGTTCCAGGCAGGCCGGAGCGCTCCGCAGATTCAGGAGTTCCGTGACGTTATGGTCCGTGTCATGAAGGGCGAACGGATCGGGCAATGCACAGACCAGTTCAATCTTCGTTGGGCCGTGCTCACGGCCGAACTTGCTGACTTGAAAAGGCAGCGTTCCATACTTCCAGGGCAAGTGACCGACGCCGTCCTTGCCAACCGATGGGTCGCCCGCGATGATGCGCGCAATTACGTCATCCTCGGCGACCCAGCCGTCCGCCTCCGCGTGGAGGATATGACTTCATAGATGCGCCGCCGAACGGTAGCGCCGCTCCACTCCAGCATGGTCAACATCGAGTCCACTTTCTACCCGGAACAGAGTCCGGCTTCGAACGCGCAGCCGGCCACAAGGGCAAACAGGGTCATCCGGAGTTCGCTCCGGCTCAAAACTTGAAGGAGGCTGAAAATGGCATGCAAAGATCCGGCTGTCGAGCGCTTGAACAAACTGAGCTACAACATGGTGAAGTTCCCGCGCGCCGGCATCGAACCGCTGGACGTCCTAGGACGCGACAACAACACACTGAACAGGCTGGGATCCATCGCTGAAGTGTGGACTTCCACACTGCCTGCGCCCACGCCTGATGCGCCGCAACCCGCCGCGGCGATCGAGGGGGGAAAAACCGGCGATCTCGACCTCGGCATCGGGTTGAAGCTTCTTTCAAACGCCTTGGCCGGCTTGGGCTCTGCCATCGGCCTTCCTTCCCTGAACTTCGGATTCAAGAAGGCCCGGAAGATCCAGTTCAAGTTTGTCGACGTCGTTTCGGTGAGCGTGACCCCGTTCGCTCTCGGCAAGTTCCTGTCCGCCGGAACCCTCGACCTGTCGAATCCCTTCGTGTCGCACTATTTCGACAACGATGAGACTCAGGAGTTCATCATCTTCGAAGTGCTTAAATCCAACGCTGTCAGCGTCACCGCCAAGGACGATCGCGGCGTTGACGTTGCTGCGGATATCAGCGCGATCCAAGCGGCGCTCTCGGCCAACGTGAAGGCAAAGCTGTCGTCATCTTCACAATCCACTCTGATCTTTGAAGGTGCTGTCCCGGCGACGTTCGCCTTCAAGGCGTACGAGGTCTTCTATGCGAACAATAAGTGGGCCATCCAAGGCGCACCCGCCGACGACGACCTCTCGTTCGCGGCCGCTTCGGTGTCCGGGGCCGGTGACACATCCGAGATGGGGGTGCTGCTCGCGCCTGGGCGTGCGCTTCGCCTCCGTTACTGAATATCAGCGCGCGAAACTGATCCGGCGGCGGTCGCCCTGGGCTATGGCCAATTCGATATCGCACCCCGCACCGCCGCCAGACCTGCGGCCCTCGGCAAAGCCGGCATGAATTCCCCTAAATCCGGGTGAGGGCTCCAGACCAGGGATCTCGCCTTCCTCCAGCCCTGCATTTGGATAGCGTGAGCCTCCTCGGCGCGTCGCGGGACCGGTCGAGGACCGCACCCTCGCCGCTTGGGTCATTCTGAAATCTAGCCGCCAGCAATCGCTCCCAGTACGATCAGGACCTCCCTGCCTGATGCCACTTCCTCCGGCACCGCAGCCTCCATGCATTCATGCGAGATGTCCCGCCCGCAGGCGAAAAACCGCAAAAACGGCCTGCGTTGGCCTGTCAGCGGATCGCGAATCGTCCCCCTGAGCATCGGATACTCCTCTTCGATCGCATCCACCAACATTTCAAACGTAGCCGCGCCCGCAAGAGCAAGCTCCACTTCGCCGCCTACCCCGGCCAGCGTTCGCAGATGATACGGCAGCGCCACCCGGATCATCTGAGTGTCTGCACCTCAACCGACAGCACCCCTGGCAGGTCCCGTGCAATTGCCGTCCAGCTATCGCCCCCGTCGGTTGACGCGTACACCTGCCCTCCCGTGGTCCCAAAATACACCCCACACTCGTCCAGCGAGTCCACCGCCATCGCGTCTCTAAGCACGTTCACGTAGCAGTCGCTCTGCGGCAGCCCCTTTGTCAAAGCCTCCCACTCGTTGCCGCCGGTCCTGCTCCTGTACACCCGCAGTTTCCCCTCCGGCGGGAAATGCTCCGAGTCGCTCTTGATCGGAACCACGTAGATCGTCTCCGGCTCATGCGCATGGACATCGATAACGAATCCAAAGTCTGTCGGCAGGTTGCCGCTTACTTCGTGCCAGTTGTCGCCGGCATCGTCGCTTCGCATCACGTCCCAGTGCTTCTGCATGAACAGCACATCCGGCCGCGACCCGTGCATCGCAATGTGATGAATGCAGTGGCCCACCTCCGCATCCGGGTCCGGAATGTACTCTGACTTCAATCCCCGGTTGATCGCCTTCCACGTCTCTCCGCCGTCGTCACTTCGAAATGCCCCCGCCGCCGAAATCGCGACCGTGATCCTGCCAGGCCTCGACGGGCTGGTCAGAATCGTGTGCAGGCACAACCCGCCCGCCCCAGGCTGCCATTGCGGACCCGTCCCATGCGCCCTGAGTCCCGCAACCTCTTGCCACGTCTTCGCCCCGTCCACACTCTTAAATAGCGCCGCGTCTTCCACACCTGCCAGCACGACATCCGGATCCGACGCATCCGGCTCCAGATGCCATACCCGCTTGAACTCCCATGGCCTCGGCGTCCCGTCATAATGCTGGTGCGTCCCCGGCACGCCCTCGTACTTGAACTCGTTGCCCGCCGGCGCCCACGTCTTGCCGCCGTCGTTCGATCGCTGGATCAACTGTCCAAACCATCCGCTCGTCTGTGACGCGTAGATCCTGTCTGGATCCACGGGCGATCCTTTGACGTGATACACCTCCCAGCCCGCGAACATCGGCCCGTCAATCTTCCACTGCTCTCGCCTGCCGTCCGACGACAGAACGAATCCGCCCTTCTTTGTCCCGACAAGTACTCTGACTCCGCTCATGCATCCCTCCTGTTTAAGCCTCGCCTTCCCTTACTGCCCCAGGCGCTGGCGCTTCTGACAAAGTACACCATCACTGCCCGGCCTGCACGTAAACAGTTACGCTCAGACTGTTCCGAATGCACCGCCGGAATCGATTACCCTGTTCAAGTGGCTCGCGACTTCAAGACCATCGCCCACCGCGGCGCCCATGAGCGCGCCCCCGAGAACTCCATCGAAGCCTATGAGGCCGCCATCGCCTTGGGTTGTGACTATATCGAGATCGATCTCCGCACATCTCAAGACGGCCGGCTTGTCATCAAGCACGACCCGCTGAAAGGAGACGAAGGCGCTCTGCCTTCCTTTGACGATGTGCTCGCGCTGGCAAAAGGCCGTATCCGCATCTATCTCGACGTGAAGCAGGCCATGCCCGCAGCCATCGTCTCAGCTGTTGAACTGCGCGGAATGCGCGACTCCATCTTGACCTACGGCGCGTTTCAACTGCTCCGCGACCTCGTCCAACTCCGTCCCGGATGGCCCTGCATGCCCGAAGCCGTGAACTCCAAGCTTTTGAGGGAAAACCTTGCCACCCTCAATCCCCCTGCCATTGCCTTCGGCGACCACGATTTCACGCCCGAACTCGTTCGCCTCTCCCGCGATGCCGGCTGCGACGTCTTTCTCGATTGCCTCGGCAAATCCGACACGCCCGCCCGTTGGCAGGCCGCCCTCCGCGCCGGAGCCACCGGCATACAAACCGACCGCCCCACGGAACTCCTGAAGTGGCGCCAATCGGGCTGACTGCGATCCTCTTACCCCAGCTTCGACTTCACCATCTCGCTCAGCGCCTTGCCGTCCACCCGCTTGCCCGCCAGCCGCGCCTGCGCCGCCTTCATCACCAATCCCATCTGCTTGGCTGTCGTCGCCCCCGTCTCGGCCATCGCCTCATCCACCGCCGCCGCCAACTCTTCCGTCGTCGCCGATGCCGGCATATAGCCTTCTATCAGCTTCAGTTCCGCTTCTTCCTTCGCCGCCTGCTCCTCGCGCCCGCCCTGCCGGAACATCTCCGCCGCCTCCCTCCGCTGCTTGATCAGCATATTGAGGACGCGCATCTCCGCCGCCTCGTCCAGCGGCTTCGGACTGTCCACCTTCTCCTTCATCAGCGCCGCTTTCACCATCCGGATCGCCCCCAGCCGCGCCTCGTCCTTCGACTTCATCGCCACCAGAAGGTCCTTTTGCAGTTGGTCGATCAGTGCCATGAGTTTGATATCCTTATTGGTTTACTTCCCCAATCATCCCACAGCCATGTTTATCAAGAAGCAGCGACTCCTTACCCCGGGCCCGACGCCTCTCCTGCCGCGTGCCCTGCACGCCATGATGGCGTCCGACATTCATCACCGTACCCAGGACTTCATCAAACTCTATCCCCAGGTGCTCGCCGATCTCAAAGAGGTCTACGGCACGCAAGGCGACGTTCTCATTACTGTAAGTTCCGGTACCGGCGCCCTCGAAGCCGCCGTCTCCAACTTCTTTTCCCCTGGCGACAAAGTCGTCGTTCTCTCCGCCGGCAAGTTCGGCGAGCGTTGGGTCGACCTCGCCAAGGCGTTCTCCCTTGACGCCGTTGTCCTCAGCGCCGAATACGGCGACACCGTCTCTCCGGCCCGTGTCGAAGCCGCACTCAACGAAAACCCCTCGGCCAAGGGCGTCTTCTTCCAGGCCTCTGAAACCTCCACCGGCGCCGCCCACGACGTCGAAGCCATCGGCAAGCTCTGCCAGGCCCACGGCGCTCTCTGCATCGTCGACGCCATCACCGGCCTCGGGACCATGCCCCTCGATATCGACGGCTGGGGCCTCGATCTGGTCATCGGTGGCTCCCAGAAAGCTTTCATGATCCCCCCCGGCCTCGCCTTCATCTCCGTCTCCGCCAAGGCCTGGGCGCAGAACGCCACCGCCAAGTTGCCCCGCCTCTACTTCGACCTCAAGCGCGAGAAGAAAATGGCCGACAAGGGCGAGTCCGCCTGGACCCCAAACGTCAGCCTCATCCTCGCCCTCGCCGAATCGCTCAAATACATCAAGGAACTCGGCATGGCGAACCTCGTCGCCAACGCTCAGATGCTCGCCCACGCCACCCGCACCGCCGCCACCACGCTCGGCCTCGAACTTTTCGCCCCCAACTCCCCTTCGTCGTCGGTCACCGCCATCAAGGCCCCTGCCGGCATGGACTCCGGCGAAATCGTCAAGGGCTTCCGCAACAACTTCGGCGCCATCATCGCCAACGGCCAGGGCACCATGAAGGGCCAGATCTTCCGCATCGCCCACCTCGGCTACTTCGACTTCGCCGACATGTTCTCTTTGATCGCCGAACTCGAACTCATCCTCCATTCCAAAGGCGTTCCCGTTGAATTTGGAAAGGGCGTCGCCGCCGTTCAGAAGATCTACGCCGAAGCCGCATTCAAGAAGGCATAAGGAAGCAGTATGAAAATCCTCATCGCCGAGCCCATGTCACCGGCCGCCATCGACCTGTTCCGTAAACAGGAAGGCTGGCAGATCATCGTCTCCAACCCCAAGGAATACGAGCCCCACCTTGCCGACTGCGACGCCATGGTCGTCCGCAGCGCCGTCAAAGTGAAGGCCGACACCCTCGCCAAAGCGCCCAATCTCCGCTTGATCGGCCGAGCCGGCGTCGGCGTCGATAACGTCGATCTCCCCGCCGCCACTGCCGCCGGCGTCCTCGTCATGAACACCCCCGGCGGCAACGCCGTCTCGGTGGCCGAGCATACCCTCGCCATGATGCTCTCGCTCGCCCGCCAGGTCCCCGCCGCCTCGGCCTCCACGCTATCCGGCAAGTGGGAAAAGAAGAAATTCCTCGGCAACGAACTCCGCGGCAAGACCCTCGGAGTCATCGGTCTCGGCAACATCGGCCAGGAAGTGGTCCGCCGCGCCCGCGCATTCGAAATGCGGATCCTCGCCTCGGACCCCTACGTCAACCCCCAAACCGCCGCCGACCTCGGCGTCTCCCTCGTTGACATGGAGACCCTGCTCGCCGAATCCGATTACGTTTCGCTCCACCTCGCCGTCACACCCGAGACCAAAAAGATCATCAACGCCGAAACCATCGCCAAGATGAAGGACGGCGTCCGTATCGTCAACTGCGCGCGTGGCGAGTTGATCGACCAGCCCGCCTTGTGCGCCGCTCTCGTCTCCGGAAAAGTCGCTGGTGCCGGACTCGATGTCTTTGATCCCGAGCCCCCCGTCGCCGACGACCCCATCCTCACCGCCCCCAACGTCATCGCCAGCCCCCACATCGGCGGCTCCACCGAGGAAGCCCAGGAGATCGTCGGCATCCGCATCGTCGAGCAGATGGTCGAATACCTCCAAAACGGCATCGCCATCAATGCCGTCAACATGCCGGCCATTTCGCCCGAACAGTACCGCGCCGTCGGCCCCTACCTCGAACTCGCCGAGCGACTCGGCAAGTTCGTCGCCCATGTCGCCGTCGGCAACCCCAAGGCGATCCGCGTCACTTACACCGGCCGCATCTCGGAGTTGAACACCCGCCTGCTGCGCAACGCCGCCGTCGCCGGCGTCCTCTCCCGCGGACTCGCCGGACGCGTCAACATGGTGAACTCGATGCAAATCACCGGCCAGCGCAACATCGAAGTCGGCGAACATCACGGCGCGCCGCGTTCGGCGGCCATGGACACCATCCAGGTCAAGTTGGAAACAGATGCTGGCGAGACCTCGGCAACTGGTGCGGTCATCGTCGATAAGCCGCGCCTGGTTTCGGTCGATGGCATCCAGGTCGAGTGCCCACTCATGGGCCGACTCATCTACCTGCGCAACTACGATGTCCCCGGCGTCATCGGCCACGTCGGAACGGTCCTGGGGAAGAACAACATCAACATCGCCAACTTCTCGCTCGGCCGCGACGAAGCCCCGGTCGAGGACGGCAAGCCCCTCCGCGCCGTCGCGCTGGTCGAAGTCGACGGCGATGTCCCCGACTCCGTCCTCGCCCAGCTAAAAGAAAACCCCGCCGTCCGCCTCGCCGTCACCGTGAACCCGGGCGAGTAACGCAGCCAGTGGTTCGAGCCACAAAAGGCGAAGCCGATTCAAAGGTTTCGCCTTTTCTCCAGTTCTCTTGGTCGGACTGAATGCAGGCAGGAGCCAGGACATAGCCGTTCGGAGTACGTTCTACGCCCAAGACACCGGTCGAGCAATCGGGCGGCCACTGCGAGAAAGCAACCGGTCTGGAAACTGGCTGGACTTCAGATCCGCCGCGTCGACGTGACGAAGGAAACTGCAAACGCTTGCCAGCTTCGGAGGCGCGGGCCTGCCGAGAGAAGGATTCACCAGCCCAACTGGCTTGCCGAGTTCGCTTGTCACGATCCGAATAGGCTCGATCAGGTCCGTGTCCGCCGACACAACAAGCCCCACGTCGGTTGCATTCGTGAACGCATCGCGGAGGAGATGCGCGGCCAGGTTGACGTCCGAACCCTTCTCCTCTGTCGATTTGACGAGCACAAACTGCCCATCGGGACTCAACGGACGCACCAAGGGAATCGGGTGCACCAGCGGTCTGCAGATCTCTTTCCTCATGAAGGACCCATGATGGATCTCCACGCACGGCAGGGTCTTCAAGGCTCGCAAGTATGCCTGTTGTCTCTGCGGTGCTGCGGGGTCCTGAAGCCCGGAAACCGGCGCGGTGTAGTAGTTGACTCTCACCAGCGCATCGCCCGGCCGGAGGAACCGTCTCGCAAACTCCTCCAAGTTCAGCCATTTGAGATGTGGGTTCGGCTTCAGCGCGCGGTAGTAGAGATTGAAGCCGTCGATGTAAGCAATAACGCGCATAGATAAGGAAAGGCCGCCGGTCTCCCAGCGGCCCTTCAGCCTCCAGCTAAGCTGTCGGCGGTATTCTCAACTACAGATTATCACGATCCTCACGCCCGTCAAGCCTCTCACGCATGTGTTAGAAACTAGACTCGACCGGCAAGCCCTAAGCGATCGCTCGTCGAAAACGACGTCGACATCCAATTCTCCGTCCTCGCCCAACTCAAGGAAAACCCGGCCGTCCGCCTCGCCGTCGCCGTCAACCCCGGCGAATGAGCACCCTCGAACATTCGAGATCCGGCGTTTCGAGCGTCAATCACCACGGTTCTGCCACTTTCGAGGTAATCACGAGTCGGTCGTATCAGGCCGGCTCCTTGGTGGCTCCTTGGCCTTGGGCCCTGCAGTTTGCAGCGACTGACGACGGTCGACGCTTCTACCATTCCACGTCGCCGTAGAGGTACTTACGAATCCTCGTGTTGCTGTACTCGGCGGCGGCTGGCAAGACGTAGTCATCCAACATGTACTGCACTATGTCATCGACAGAGTGGGGGATCGGTCCGGAGTCCTCCTCCTCCAGGTCGAGATAAGCCATCCCGTTCTCTGTCTGCAGCCAGACAGCACGCCGTTCATGCAAGGGCAGCCTGCTGGCCTCGTCCGCCAGGAACTGACGCAACGCGAACTGCTCAGGCGAACTGCTCAGCCTGATACGACCACATCGTGATTCTGTCGAAGGTGGCAGACAGCTCTGCCACTTTGGTGATTTTCAGGGTTTTCGGGTGGTTGAACGGGCCTGAAACCGGTCAGAGTCCCAAACTTTAGCTCCGCGCCAGGCTCAGGGAGTGCCGTAATGTGAGGCGAGGGCAGGTCGTCAGCGCAAGAATTGTGCCCATCATGCGTCTCCGGCTGGCTTGATAGCTGTCCCGGCAGGTGAACATGGCTCAAACCAGGGGCAAATTCAACTCAAATCGCGAACGTGTCAGCCGGCTCTGCCACTTTCGTGGGATTCACCAGCCGGTTGTATCAGGATGTCCCCTTGGCCCCCTACCGCTTTACCTTCGCCACGAACCCGTAGTTCTCGTAATACACCGCCCCCTCTCCGAGCGCGAAGCAACTGGTCGGCCAAACCGCGGGGTCGTTATATTGCGACGGGCGGTTGACGCGGTGTTTCCACCGGATCTGTTTCGTCGCCGGGTCTAGCGCATACAGGAACCCCTGCCGGTTGCCTTGCATCTCCGGAGTCTCAAAATTCGACGTGAAATAAAGGATTCCGTCGGCAGACGCGATACTTCGAGTGTCCTGGTCCGGTGGAAAGCGGCCCGCGAATTCGAACGCCGGGGCACCCGTCTTCAGAGCCCACCCACCGAGGCCCTCTTCAAACATGGCGTACACCATGCCGCCCATGATGTGTGGCGCTGACAGGTTCCGGGCTCTCAGCCTTCCCTCCACCTGCCGCATCACCTGCTGTTTCCATTTCTCCGCGCCTGTCCGTGCGTCCAGTCCATACACGATATGCGCGCCTGCAACCGCCACCACGCCGTCACTCACCGCCGGCGCCGTGACGCACTCCCCAATCCTCGACCACGTCTCCGGCTTGGCCGCGAATCGCCACGCCTCCTTCCCCGTCGCCGCGTCCAGCGCCCAGAGAAACACGCCCTGCGATTTGGCGTAGTTTTCCTCGCCCCCGCCGAAGTAGACGAAGCCGCCCGATTGCGTTATCGTTGTCGGGCACATCCCCTTACCCGGACTGTACCTGAACTCCCAGAGGAGCTTCCCGGTCACGGCATCGAACGCGCGTGCCACACCGTCGTCGCCGGCCACGTACACCCGGCCCCCGTCAGCGCGCAGGTCCGTCGTGCTACCCAAGCCGCGCGCTTCGAATGTCCACACTACTTTCCCCGTCTTAAGGTCGGCCGCGGTCAAACGGTAGTTGTCTCCCGAAACCAGGCTGATTGTATAAGCATGACTGCCGTCCGCCGCCGGACCATTCTTCATCTGGCCCGGCAGACGCCAAAGCAACTTGCCCGTCTGCTCGTCGAGCCCGACGGTCCCCTTGTTCGCCGTAGTGTTGCCCGTCACCACCACCCCGCCCGAGACAGCGATTGGACCAACACCCGTGAATCCGAGTTTCGACTCCCACAGGAGTTCCTGTCCGCTCCCCACCGCAGTTCCTACCGCCAGCATCACCACCGCCCACATGAGCCAGTAACCTGACATCCACTTCATGCAGTTCTCCCGAAAGGCTGGGTGAATCCATCGCGGATCCACGGTTCCATAAAGGATACAACAAACTCTTGTACCCGCCTCGCGAACTACTCAGCCTGATTCGACCACATCGTGATTCTGATGAAGCTCGCAAACGGCTCTGCGACGTTGGCCGAATTCGTTCCGTTTCCGGTCTCCCGGCCGCCGCCGTGCGACGCCGCCGTCCCCGCCGGCCCGTTCCGGCCAAGCCGGTCACGGCGGCGCAGAGGCGGGCGCTGGCGTGAGTGGAGCGCACCCCGGCGGTTGAGGAGATAGCGCAACCGGCGCTACCGGCGCGCTAAGCTTGACGGCGGAAGGGCAAGACGGCGATTCCGCAGCCGAGGGCCAGCATGAGGCCGATGGCAGTGAGGACGGCGCCTCCGTAGACGGAGACGGGCCGGTAACGGAATTCGATTTCGTGCTGGCCGGATTCGACGACGACACCACGCACAGCGCCGTAGGCTTCCCAAATGGGCGTTTCGCGGCCGTCCACATAGGCGCGCCAGCCGGGATAAAAGGTATCGCTCAGCACGACCATGCCGCGGCATCCCATCCGGGCCTTGATGCGGACCCGGTTGGGCGCGTATGTGGCAATGTCCACCCGGCCGGATTCACATCGCTCGAGCGCCGGCGCGCTACCGATGAGCGCAACCGTGCGTGCTGGGTCAAACTCTGGGCTGTTGAGAAGGGGTTCAAGCGCGCTTAAGTGGCTGACAGTGGCGGTCTCATGGACGGCGCGCGCGCGGGGCAAGGCGCCGGGGACACGGAAGGCCTTGACGCCTTCTGCGCCCTCATAGGAGTCAATGTGGTCCGGCCGGCCGGGCTGGCGGGCGAGGTAATGGGTGACACTGTAAAGGCGCTGGCCCTTGGCAGCATGGCGGCCGAAGCGGTGGAGGTTTGCGGTGACGCCGGCTGTGTATCCCTCGGTGGTGTTGATCGAGTAAAGGTCACCGAAGTTGGCGGGGATGTCCTGGTCATTGACGGCCACGCGGTTCGGGGCCGGCTCGCGGCGCAGGAAAGCGGCGAGTTCGTCGTGTGCGGTCATGGCGCGGGCGAAGCGCTGGCCGTGCTCGGAGAAGGAGCTTTGCCAGGAGCGGGTATGGAAGGCGTACATCTCCGTGAGCATGAGAAAAAGTAGGAGTGTAAGGACGACGGGGCGGCTGAGGCGGCCAGCACGCCATGCGGATAACACGCCAGCGGCGGCGAGGGCGGTCCAGCCAGCCAGGGCCATGGCATCGCCGAAGGCCAGGATTCCGGCCGCGGAACCGAGGATGAGCGCCGCGCCAAGGATGCCGGCCAGGCGCGCGGCGCTTGTTATCCAAGTGGCTCCGGGGCGGCGGAGTAGGATGTCCAGGCCATAGGAGGCCAGCAGGGCCAGGGCGAGACAGGTAAGGCTCAACGCCCGGATGGGGACCCGGGCTTTGTCGAGTATGGGGATGAGGCTGTAGATAATGCCGTGGAAAGCGGTGAATCCGCCGAGGGCATAGACGATAGAGACGCAGCCGAGGGTGGCGAACCAGCGGACTGGGGGCATCCGCCAGGCGGTCCAGACCGCGATGAGGGCGAGTGCGGCCGCGGTCAGTCCCAGGTAGCCGCTCGAGTCACCGATTGTGCCTTGGCCCGGAAGGACGATTCCGGCGAGGCCACGCGGCGTGAGCGAATACATTTCGGAGGACAGGTAGGAAACGACATCGTTCCAGCCGACCGGACGGGGGCTAATGGGACCCCAGCGAAGGGCAAGACGCCCGAACTCCCAAGTGGGCCAAAGCTGAACCGCGGCGCACAGGCCGGCGACGACGAATGAAGCCGCGGCGGGAGCCAGCATGCGCCACCCGCGCCTGAACACCAGCAGGAGCCAGGCGATGGCAAGTGCAAACGAAATCATGAGTGGGACTTCGTGGTGGCCGCTGAGCCAGGAGACGCCGAGCATGAAGCCGCAGAGTCCGGCGTTGGCCAGGGGTTTGGGGCCACGGATGGAGCGGAGGAAGAAAAGGCAGATGAAGGGGATCCAGATGGCTCCGCTCAGGACGTCAAGCCAGGGGGCGCTGCCCGTGAATCCACCAAAGGAGAAGACGCAGGCGCCGGCGATGGAAGCGGCGCGCGAGCGGCGGAGGTGGCGGCATAAGGCGTAGGCCCCGAGCGCGGCAATAAAGTGCATGAGGACGAAGTACCAGTTGAGGAACTCCGGGCGGAGGGCGCCGTCGCGCAATGGGAGCAGGACGAATAGCAGGTTGAGGGGGTTGAGCGGGCCTGGTTGGGTCTGACCGATGAGCGGCTGGCCCATCCAAATGTGCGGGTCCCAGAGGGGGAACCGTCCCCGATGGACTTCACTGGCGATGAACTGAATTCGGGGTAATTCGAGGTAGGCCATGTCCGGGTGGTCATACCAGACGTATTGGCGGGTGAGAGCGAGCTTCCAGTAAAAGCCCGTAGTGAGGAGGGCAAGCAGGAGGACGGCGCGCATGGCTCAGAATCTCATCATAACTTCGGGGACCCGTGGGCCCAAGATGCCCTTGCCGGTACTCCGCGCAAATGCCAAAGCCCTCCGTCCACACCGACGAACTTCTTCTTGCCTTCCCGGCTCGCCTCCACTACCTTATCCTCATAGCCTGAACTCAAGCGCCACCCGAAAGCCACCCCTATGAAAAGTCTATTTCTCGTCCCGGTTTTGATCCTGTCCGCCGCCGCCTTCGCCGACGATCCCATTTCCTTGACCGGCAAATGGCAGGTCCAGAACAGCATCGCGGGCAACGAGAGCACCCAGAACTGCACCTTCACCCAAAAGGACGCCGACCTCACAGGGAGCTGTGAATCCGCCAACGGCAAGGTCGAGATCACCGGAAAAATCGAAGGCAAGCGGGTGACCTGGAGCTACAAGTCGCAGTACGAAGGCAATCCGCTCACCGTCGCCTATGACGGGATTGTCGAATCGGCGACCAAGATCGCCGGCACGGTGAGCGTGCCCGAATACAGCGTCACGGGCGAGTTCACCGCCACACAGTCCAAGTAAGCGCCATCGAGCGGCCTGGGGGCTGAAGCGCAACCAAACAATTCCAAGCACCCTGCTCGTGTGTGCGATCACGCGAATAGCGATTTCTTCTAAATTTCTTAAAGCATTTAATTTTAATTACTTACATAAACTTTGCCTCAGATGTGCCGGGCCATTGCGTGCCTGCCGGTCTATGCTCTGCCTGGGGCGGCAAGGAGCGCCCAGAGATGACCGAGACGACGATTCCAGCCACCGGCCCGCACGATGCCGTCCACACCGGACGCAGTGAGGGGGTGCGCTGCATCACCGGTCCCAAAACCGAGGCCGGCAAGGCCCGTTCTTCACGAAATGCCGTCACCCACGGCCTGCGCGCGACAAAACTGGAAAACGCAGTGGCGCCGGAGATGCGCGCCGCCTACGAAGCTCTACGAAAACAGTATCTCGATGAGTTCAAACCCGTTGGCGCCACCGAAAACACCCTGCTGGACATGGTCATTTTCGCCGCCTGGCAACTCTACAAGATCCGCGAAATGGAGCTGTTCACCGACATCGATCTGGGCGCGCCCGGCTCATTCGGGCGCAGCGAGAAGCTGGCCCGTTACCGCAGCTCCCACGAGCGACTGATGTTCCGCAGCCTCAACCAGCTCAGGCAGATCCAGCAGGAACGGCTGCTGGGCGAAACCGACGCCAAAGCCGCCCTGCCAGCGCATGTCCCGCCGGGCGTCAGGGTGAAACCGTTGCTCGACCACGTGAGATCCTTGGCGAAACAACCGAAAGCGGCCGCCGCCTGTTCGCATAGTCCAATTCCAGTCGCAGCCGGAGCCGTCGCGCCGCGCCCTACCCCCAGGCGTTGATGGTGTCTCAGCCCCTGGTGGCAGCCAATGTCTGCGCAGTGTCGGCGTACTGCTGGAATCGCGTCACCTTGCCTTGGCTCAGGCGCCAGACGTGTACAAACTGGGCGTTGATCGACTTCCCGGTCGACTTGTACGTCCCGCTGTACCGCCCCAGCGCCACCACCGTGTCGCCGGCGTCGAGCAACTCCTCGGGCACTACTCGAAAGTCATCCCACTCGGCGGCGATGCGTCCGAAGACGCCCCCGGCCACGGCCACCGGCCCCACATAGGGGTTGCGGTCGGCGTAGGGGAAGTTCTCAGCCTCATTCCAGACAATGCCCGGATCCATGCCGCCGAGCACGGCCGCCGCGTCGCCGCGGGCAAAGGCGTCATATAGGCTCTTCATGAGGTCAACGTTGGCTTGTGACATAGGAGTGGTCCAGTATACACTCCTATCAAGACAAATTGATAAAGAATCATGACTACCTGACTAACAACGCGCGCGATGCAATGACGGCGCCGATGACGGCCGCTTCAAACGCAGTCGATTTTGAGGGTGTGCCGCAACGGGGCAAGGCCGCAGAGATACACCGATGGGCCGGGCAGTTTGGGCGCGGCGCCGCGCAACTGCGTCCATTGGTGGATGCCGAGGCCGGGACCGACGCGGATCGAGTCCTTGCCCATGCGCGCAGTGGCATGGCCCGAGGCCAGCAGGAATGAATCCGCGGCCGCAGCCGGTTTGACCCCTTCGAGTTGCGTTCCCTGCCGGAACAGGATTTCGATGGACACCGGCACGTTCGGCGTGCCTTCGGCCACAATCTCAACTTCGAATCCGGATGACGTTTCCCGGATGGTGGCTATTTGGGTGAACTTGCACACCTCGGTCCGCCGCCTGTCCGCGACCGAGGCGCGGTAGTCTTGGACCGCCACAGGCCGAGAAGGTTCGAGCGGCTGGTAATAAGGCCCTTCCAGGGTCTGCGTCAACTGCCATCCGCCGTCCACCTTCTTCATCTCCTGCGGCACGAACTGGCCCTTGCCAAAAAAGGCCGACGCGAACCGCACGCCCTCAACGACGCAGCCGCCGTTGCGGAACGTGAAGAAGCGGTTCACGCGGTTCCAGAGAACCGTGGCGCTGCGCGGCCCGCGGCGGATGCGGGCGGTATTGATGGCGTTCATCTCACGGACGTAGTTGTCCGGCAACGGCTCGCTGGCCGGCAGCGGCTGCCGCAGTTCGGGATAGATCATCGACATCGAGAGCGACGCGTGACCGGCGTACTGGCGGGCCAGCGCGGCGTAGCGGCCATTGTTGTCGCGGACGGCGAGATAGTACAGCGGGAACCAATAGCGGCGCATATCGCCGCGTTCAAAGGCATCCTGGCGGGTCGAGATTTCGGTGACGACTTCTCCGCCGGGATGGAGCAGATACAACATCGAATCGAGATTGCGGCGGACGGGATCAAGCAGTTCAGGCCGGTTGAGCTTGTGCGCGATGACGGTCAGGGCTTTGTCGGTAACAGCGTTGTAGATCGTCGTCGAACGTTCGTTGAACTGGCCGTCGGCGTCGATGTCGATGGTCTCCTTCAACCACTGATCGATGCGGCGGAGGCAGGCGTCCTCCTTGAACAGTTCGTACATCTGCGACAGCGCTTCGCACACCACCCAGCGATGGTTAGGCGTATGGACTCCGCCGATGGCGAGCGCGTCCGCCATCCGCCGAAGGATCGGTTCGATGAGCCCGCTGACTTCGGCGAGTTTCGTGCGGCGGGCGTTGAGAGCGGCGGCGGCGAGCCCGTGGGTGATGAAGGCGGTATCGGGCGGGGAGTTGAAATTCGTCGTGGGCAGGTCGAAGTTCCCCGATGGGAGTTGATTCCGGGCCATCCAGCCGGCGGCCAGCCGGATCCTCTCCATGAGGACCGGCGAGCCATGGTGTTTGGATTGAGGGCAGGCGAGCGCGGTCACGCACGCATCGATGATCCCTCCGGGGGTGCCCGCGAAGAAGATACCGTAAGCGTCGGGGAAGTTTCCGCGGTTTGGATCGGATGGGGAGGTGATCTGCTGTGAGATCAAGTTGTCGACATACTCATCATGACGGCGGACGAGGGCGGCGTCGTATTGAATCGATGAGGGCGATTGGGCGGCGAGGGCCGCGGGAATGAAAGCGCCGAACTGACGGCGCGAAAAGGACGGGAAAGACATTGGTGCCATTATATTTGGTTGAGAGGGAGGGCTTCCCGCGGCGCAGGATCAGGCGGAAGCCACGAATGAGATGCCCGGCGGGGGCGGGCGTGTCCTGAAGACAGAAAGAGGGCGCCCCTTGCGGGACGCCCCCTTGATTTGGTTTGGCCCGGCGCTTAGAACTGCAAGCGCATGCCAAAGCGGAATTGGCGGAAGGAATCCGCACCTGTGATGGTCGCGAAACCACGCAGCGGGTCGGCCACGCTGGTGTTCAGCGATCCATCGGCGTTCAACTGCTGGCTGGCGGAGGAACCCGATGGGTTGCTCCAGCGGGTGTTGTGCGCCAGGTTGTTCGACTCGGCGCGGAACTCGACGTTGATCCGTTCGGTGACCTTGAAGTTCTTGAACAGAGCTGGGTTGAGCTGCCAGAAGCCAGGGCCGTGGAACGGGAGCTTGCCAGTCGAACCAGGCTTGAAGACGCCGGTCTGACGGAACCAGAACAGCGGATCGCGGAACGAACTGGGGTCGAAGTAGGGCTGTTGCGGGCCCTTCTTGTCGAGCTTCTTGAACGGTCCGAGTTGTTCGCCGGTCTGCGTACAGCCCGTGCAGAGCAGCGAGGAGCCGCTGCCGCTGATGTAGAACGGAGTGCCGGTGTAGGCATAGAAGGTGCCGTTCACGCGCCAGCCGCCGAGGATGAAGTCGAGCGCCTTGTTGTCGATGCCAAACTTCTGGCCCTTGCCGAAGGGAAGTTCGTAGACCCAGGCGTTGGTGAACATGTACTTGCGGTCGTAGCCGGCGTAGCCGTAGTTGCGATTCATCATCGGCTCCCAACTCCAGCCCCAGAGCCCGGCCCATCCGGTGTCGTCGGCCATGTTCAGAGCCTTGCCCCAGGTGAACGAGGACTTCATGAAGAGACCATGGGTGAAGTTCTTGTTCAGGGTGGCTTGCAGCGAGTTGTAGGTGGCATAGCCGATGCCATCCCACATGCTGGTGCCGATCGTGCGGCCGTAGAGCTTGGCCAGCGGCAGGTTCGCGGTGGATCCGCCGAGGCCCGGTCCCACGGTGTTGATGTTGCGGTCCATCATCTGGCGGATGGTGTTGGTGGCGACATAGCCGACCGAACCAACCATCTCCCAGGGGAGTTTCCGCTCAAACGTGAAGTTCCAGGACTGGATGTAGCCACGGTGGAGCATCCCGCCCCAGGGGCTACGGGGACCCATGTCGAGGTTGACCGGCAGAATGCCCTGGCCCGAGCTGATGTCGGGAGTAGGAACAGGGGGAATGCCCTGGTCGACGGTGTTGTACCAGCCGAAGGCCACTGGCGGCACCCAGGACCCGGTGAGGGTGGCGGGGTAGAGACCGCGAAGCGGACGGCCGAACGGCACCGCGTCGTAAGTGATGCCGTAACCGGCGCGGATGACGTTATTGTCGCCAATACGGTAGGCAAAGCCGATGCGCGGGGCAAACAGCTTCTTGGAAACCGTGATGCCGACGTTGCGCGGCGTGTTGCCGATGCCGCCGAAGTAGACGATGTTGGTGGCCGGGTCCCAGCGCTCGATGCCGCGGTCGCCGCGGTTGATGAGCGGATAGTATTCGTAGCGCAGGCCGAGGTTCAGGGTCAGCTTGCGGTTGACCTGCCAGCGGTCGCGGAAGTAGCCGGCGAACTGCCACTCGCGGGTCTTCATCTCGAAGTACTGGATCGACTTCGAGTAGTTGCTGACCAGGCCGAGCAAGGCCGCCGCGAAACCGGAACCGCTTCGAAGAGTCGTGTTCTCGGTGGGATGCTGCACTGCGCCGCCGGCGAAGGTGATGGCGCCGCGGGGGTTGGCCGTTTCAGGCTGCCAGTGGTCCATCATCAGCTTGCGGCCTTCAAAGCCCCAGCGGAACTCGTGAGCGCCCTGGATCTTGGAGAAGTTCGTGGTGTAGGTGTAGCCCTGCTCCAACCGCCACACGGGAGCCCAGGTGGCGCTGAAGCCGATGTCGCTGAAGCTCAGGCCGGTGAGGTGGGGCGCGCCGCCGTAGCGTTTGTCGTTGGCGTATTGAATGCCGCCGTTGGTGCCGGGGATCTTCCATTCATCGAGGCCGACGTTTCTGTCAGTACCAGGCAGAAGAACCGACTGGTCCATGCGGGTATAACCGAAGACGCCGTCCATGAAGAATGTCGGCGAGAAGGTGTAGTTATAGCCGATAACGGGGAGCTGAGTCCGGGTGTCGCCTTCGCCGTCGGTGCCCAGAGCACCGCCGCCGAGCTCGCCGAAGGGATAGGCGCCCTTGACCGGGGCGTCCATGCGGCTGTACTTGCCCCAGATCATGAGCTTGTCGGTCATGGCGTAGTTGATCTTGACGTCGTACTGGTTGCGGTCCAGTTTCAACGTAGCGTTGGCGTAGTAGTTGCCGCTCAAGTTGTAGACAGGATCAGTCGGCGACTGCTGGTTGGGCAGGGGCATCTTGTTGTAGATGTTGCGGAAGATGGTGCTCTGCCGGGCCTGGGGAATGATGTTGCCGGCGAACGGGGTGCGGCCGATCGGGTTCGAGGTCATTGGGGCAGTGGCGGGATCGTAAATGATACCGATGCTCGTCCACTTGCTGAAATCGCCATTCCGCATTTCGGCCGGGGCCACCGAGTAGTTACCCTCATAGCCCGTGCGCTCCATGGTGCGCTCGAAGGAGAAGAAGTAGAACAGCTTGTCCTTCTTGATCGGTCCGCCGACGGTGCCGCCGCCCTGGTTGAAGATCGTTAGCGGCAGGCCCTTATAGGTGGACGAACGGAAGTAGGGAGCGGTGTTCAGGTGCTGGTTGTTGTGGAACCAGAAGCCCGAACCGTGAATTTCGTTGGTGCCCGACTTGGTCGAAACAGTGATGGCGGCGCCGCCGGCCATGCCCTGTTCGGCGTCAAACGAGTTTGTGGTGATGTTGACGGTGTCGATCGATTCGACGGGCTGCACGTAGGCAGTGTGGTGAGGCAGCCAGACGTTGATGTTGGCCGCGCCGTCAGTCAAGGTGTTGTTCGTATTGCGGGCGGTGCCGTTGACGTTGGTGGTCAGGGCGCGTCCGGGGGTGTCGACCACCGCGTTCTGGAAGTTGGCCGGCGTGGCGCCGGGAACGAGGTTGATCAGAGTCTGATAGTTCCGGTAACCCGGCAGCGGCATATTCGTGATTGCTTGCGAGGCCAGTTCAGTCCGGACGTCGGACTTGTCGGTCTGAAGCGCCACGGCGGATGCCGAAACGGTCACCTGCTCGGTCATCTGACCGACTTCCAACCGCATATCAACACGGGTCACCGTGTTGATCGAGATTTCGACTCCCGTACGAGTGGATGTTCTGAACCCCTGAGCGGTGATCTTAACTTCGTAACTGCCCGGAAGGATGTTCGGAATCGTATAGCGGCCTTGTTCGTCGCCGCGGGTCTCGCGGGTGAGACCGGTGGCGGGATTGGTCAGAGTAATTGTTGCGCCCGGAACAACCGCCCCGGTGGGATCCTCCACCGTACCGACGATTGACCCATAGAGGACCTGCGCACTCGCCGGCGCCGCAGCGAGTACGGCGAGCAGCAGAACGGCACAGGTCAGCCCAAGAAGCGTTCTTATTTTCATGTTCAATGGTTCTCCATGCATATACACCTGTCCGCGCGAACGTGGGCGGACAGCGAATGCATGCAGGGAAGCATGGACGCAACCCATGAAGTCCCCGTCGGTTAGACGGATGGCTATGGCTGGACTGCGGGAACTCCCAAGCATGGTATCTGCATAAAGATACCATCGCCAGACAGCTATCTCAAGTACATTCCTTCATGAGTCCTCATAGCCGGCAATATGAGAAATGGAAAGGGCGGCCTCGGTTGAGACCGCCCTTTGGATTGTTCAGTTTAGCGTGCTGGTTTAGAAGGACACGCGCATTCCGAAACGGAACTGGCGGGTGGAATCCGCGCCGGTGATGGTGGCGAAGCCGCGCAGCGGGTTGGTGACCGACGTGTTCAGCGAACCGTCGGCGTTCAACTGCTGGCTGGCGGAGGAGCCCGAAGGATTGCTCCAGCGGGTGTTATGCGCGAGGTTTGTGGACTCGGCGCGGAACTCCGCGTTCACCCGTTCGGTGACCTTGAAGTTCTTGAAGATGGCAGGGTTGAGCTGCCAGAAACCGGGCCCGTGGAAGGGCAGTTTGCCGGTGGAACCAGGCTTGTAGATACCGGTCTGGTTGAACCAGTACTGCGGGTCACGGAACGAGCTGGGCTCGAAGTAGGGCTGTTGCGGGCCCTTCTTGTCGAGCTTGATGAACTCGCCGATTTGTTCGGCTGTCTGGGTGCAGCCGATGCACTGGAGCGAGGAGCCGCTACCGCTGATGTAGAACGGAGTGCCGGTGTAGGCGTAGAAGGTGCCGTTCACGCGCCAGCCGCCGAGGAGGAAGTCGAGCGCCTTGTTGTCGATGCCAAACTTCTGACCCTTGCCGAACGGCATCTCGTACACCCACGCGGTGGTGAAGCTGTACTTGCGGTCGTAGCCGGCGTAGCCGTAATTGCGGTTGAGCATCGGTTCCCAACTCCAGCCCCAGACGCCGGCCCAGCCGGTGTCGTCGGCCATATTAAGAGCCTTGCCCCAGGTGAAGGACGTCTTGGTGAACAGCCCGTGAGTGAGGTTCTTGTTCAAAGTCGCCTGGAGCGAGTTGTAGGTCGCATAGCCGATGCCGTCCCACATGCTGGCGCCGATGGTTTTGCCGTACAGCTTGGCCAGCGGCAGGTTCGCGGTGGATGTGCCGAGGCCCGGGCCAACAACGTTGATGTTGCGGTCCAGCATCTGGCGGATGGTATTGGTGGCGACATAGCCGACCGAACCGACCATCTCCCAGGGGAGTTTCCGCTCAAACGTGAAGTTCCAGGACTGGATGTAGCCACGGTTCAACTGTCCGCCCCAGGGGCTGCGGGGACCCATGTCGAGGCTGACCGGCAGGATGCCCTGGCCCGAGCTGATGTCAGGAGTCGGGACCGCGGGGATGCCCTGATCGACGGTGTTGTACCAGCCGAAGGTGGACAGCGGGGTCACCCAGGAACCGGTGAGGGTGGCGGGATAGAGACCGCGAAGCGGACGGCCGAACGGAACCGCGTCATAGGTGATGCCGTAACCGGCGCGGATGACGTTGTTCTCGCTCAAGCGGTAAGCAAAGCCGACCCGGGGGGCGAACAGCTTTTTGGAAACCGTGATGCCGACGTTGCGCGGCGTGTTGCCGATGCCACCGAAGTAGACGATGTTGGTGTAGGGGTCCCAGCGCTCGATGCCGCGGTCGCCGCGGTTGATCAGCGGGTAGTACTCGTAGCGCAGGCCGAGGTTCAGGGTCAGCTTGCGGTTGACCTGCCAGCGGTCGCGGAAGTAGCCGGCGAACTGCCACTCACGGGTCTTCATCTCAAAGTACTGGATCGACTTCGAGTAGTTGTTGACCAGACCCAGCAAAGCGGCGGCAAAGCTGTTCGGCGAACCGCGCAGGGTGGTATTCAGGGTGGAGTGGTATGTGCTGCCGGCGCCGAAGGAGATGTAGCCACGGGGGTTGGCCGTTTCGGGCTGCCAGTGGTCCATCATCAGTTTGCGGCCCTCGAAACCCCAGCGGAACTCGTGAGCGCCCTGGATCTTCGAGAAGTTGGTGGTGAAGGTGTAGCCCTGTTCGAGACGCCACACCGGGGCCCACGTCGCGCTGAAGCCAATCGAGCTGAATCCGAAGCTATCGAGCTGCGGAGCGCCGCCGTACCGCTTGTCGTTGGCGTACTGGACACCGCCGTTGGTGCCCGGAATCTTCCACTCGTCGAGGCCGACATTCTTGTCCGTGCCGGGCAGCAGAACTGTCTGGTCCATGCGGGTGTAACCGAAGACGCCGTCCATGAAGAAGGTCGGCGAGAAGGTGTAGTTCACGCCGATGACCGGCAGTTGCGTCCGGGTATCGCCTTCGCCGTCGGTGCCGAGGGCGGAGCCGCCGAGTTCACCGAACGGATAGGCGCCCTTCACCGGCGCGTCCATGCGGCTGTATTTGCCCCAAATCATGAGCTTGTCGGTGGCCGCGTAGTTGATCTTGACGTCATACTGGTTGCGGTCCAGCTTCAACGTTGCAGCGGCGTAGTAGTTGCCGCTCAAGTTGAACGGATCGGTGAACGACGTCTGGTTCGGCATCGGCATCTTGTTGTAGATGTTCGAGAAGATCGGGTTCTGCCTGGCCTTTGGAACGATGTTGTTGGCGAACGGAGTGCGCTGGCCTGCGCCCTCGGCCGTCATGGGCGCCGACATCGGGTCATAGACGATGCCAATGTTGGTCCACTTGCTGAAATCGCCATCGCGGAAGTCCTGGGGCGCGACCGAGTAGCTCCCTTCATAGCCGGTCCGCTCCATCGTCCGCTCGAACGAGAAGAAGTAGAACAGCTTGTCCTTCTTGATCGGGCCGCCGATGGTGCCGCCGCCCTGGTTGAAAATGCTGAGCGGCATCTTATAGTTGGCAGCCCGGAAGTAAGGAGCGGTGTTCAGGTGCTGGTTGTTGTGGAACCAGAAACCGACACCGTGCAGGTCGTTGGTACCGGATTTCGTCGAAACCGTGATGGCGGCGCCGCCGGCCATACCTTGTTCGGCGTCAAATGAGTTGGTCGTGATGTTGACCGTATCAATGGATTCGACGGGCTGCACGTATGCGGTGTGGTGGGGCAGCCAGACGTTGATGTTGGCCGCGCCATCAGTCAAGGTGTTATTCGTATTGCGGGCTGTGCCGTTGACGTTGGTGGTGAGCGCGCGTCCAGGCGTATCGACGACCGCGTTCTGGAATGCAGCGGGGGATGCGCCGGGGACCAGGTTGATGAGGGACTGGTAGTTACGGTAGCCCGGCAGGGGCATGTTGGTGACCGTCTGCGATGTGATTTCGGTCCGGACGTCGGACTTGTCGGTCTGAAGAGTGATCGCGCTGGCCGAGACCGTCACCTGCTCGGTCATCTGGCCGACTTCGAGTTTCGCGTCCACGCGCGTGACCGTGTTGATAGTGACCTCAACACCTGTCCTGGTGAGCGTGCGGAAGCCTTGAGCCGACACCCTGATTTCATATGAGCCGGCTTGAATATTCGGGATCGAGTAGCGGCCTTGTTCGTCGGCCTTGATCTCGCGCGAAGCTCCAGTCGCCGGGTTGGTTAAAGTGATCGTTGCGCCCGGAACCACAGCGCCAGTCGGGTCTTCCACGGTTCCCACGATCGAACCATAAAGAACCTGCGCGGAGGCGGGCATGGCAGCGCAGACAGCAACAAGCATGGTTGCTATCAACGCGAATAATAGTCTTGTTTTAACGTTCATAACCCTCCAAATTATAACCGCGGATTGCGGTCGACTACCTCAGGTTTGGCAGGGAGCATGGTTCACTCCAGAGTGCGAACGGAGACCTCTGTTGTAATGAGCGGACCACACACCTCACCCCATGGGGGGCCTAAAGCTAAGTGGAGTATAACATGCCTAATCATATATATCTGCCGCAAAAACAACAATCCAAAGATACTATCTCCGAGAAGTTCTAATGTAGTTTGAAAATTGATCTAACGCACCCATAACGCCGTTGCGAATTTTTCCGGACAAATTATCCTACTATCGAGGCAGCCGCAAGACGCTATCGAACGACAGATTAAACCAAGCGATAAGATCGTTTCGAGCCGGGCGGCTCAGCTCATTGTCGTTGATGGGCTTCAAGATTGAAGCACCAGCGGATGTGGAACTCACGGCTCACGCGCCGCCCCGCAAGCGCTAACGTTGGGGCACACCGGCTGCCGCACGCGCGGCGGCTCTACCGGTCCTTATGCAGTCGGGAATTCCGATACCTGAGTAGGCGTTTCCCGCCAGATGCAAGCCGGGGAGGGTGGAGACGATCTCACCGACCAGGTTCATCCGCGCGCCATGCCCCACTGTGTACTGCGCCATCGCCTTGCGCCAGCGCGTTATGCGCACATGGTCCGGCGATTCGCGCCATCCAAGCAGCTGATGAAGTTCATCCTGGATCGCATCAAGCACCTCGGCGTCGGTGCAATCGAGCGCCTGCTCGTTGGCGGCTCCGCCAAGGAAACAACGCAAGACGGCATGGGTATCCGGCACACGATAGGGGAACTTTGCGCCAGTGAAAGTGCAGGCGACCAGAGAGCCGCGCTCCTTGGCCGGCACCAGGAAACCGAAGCCCGGGGGCAGAGCAGGAATCCGGTCTTTCCGGTAGACGAGAGCGACTGTCATGGAGGACGAATATTCGATCGCCGCCAGCAGCGCGGCGAGTTGCTGGTGGACAGGCCTTAACAATTCGGCCGCAGCCCAGGCGGGACACGCGAGGATCACGCCGCTGCCTTGAATCCACCGTTCATCCACCCGAACCCGCCACAGGCCGTCATCGGTCCTACTGAGCGACTCGGCACGGCCCTGAACGATCTCGCAGGCCGGCCGGATGCGTTTTTCCAGTTCCGCGGTGAGTTGCCGCAGGCCGCCTTTCATCGTTTGGAAGAGCGGTTCCGATGAAGTCCGGCCGGCAGCGGCCCGGCGCGCTGCCAGCACGCCCTTGGTCAGGCTCCCGTACCTTGCCTCCAACTCGACAAACCGCGGCAGGACGCTTTCAACGCTGAGCCGCGCCACATCGCCGCCGTAGACGCCTGAGAGCAGCGGTTCGGCGAGATAGTCAACTGTCTCCCTGCCGTAATGCTCGCTGATGAATTGGCCGACAGAGCGCTCGCGGACCGTTTCCGGCTTCTTGTGGAAATACTCCAGGCCCATGCGGAGTTTGGTCGTCCAGCCGAGCAACGGCGAACGGACGACCGGCATGATTTTGGTCGGGACCATCATCATGAGGCCGTCGGGCAGCGGCACGAGACGGCCGCCTCTGGCCACATAGGTCACTCTTTGATGGTCGTTGGACGAAATGATCTCATCGCCGAGCCCGAGTTCGCGGATCAGTTCCGCTGCCGCGGGCTTCGCCGACAGGAAACTGTCCGGGCCCTGCTCGAGGATGCAGCCGTCCACCTCTTCGGTTTGGATCACGCCGCCCAACCGCGGCTGTTGATCGATCAATATTGCGGGAGCGCCGAGACGCGAGAGTTGGTAGGCAGCGGCCAAACCCGTAATGCCGCCGCCGATGATCAGCGTTGTTTTGTTCGTCGTCCCTGGCACTGGGATACGCCGCGCTAGGGCTTGAATTCCCTGACCATCTGCACGACCGCCTTCACGTTTTCGACGGGCGTCTCCGGCAGAATCCCGTGTCCAAGGTTGAAGATGTGGCCCGGGCGCGTGCCGGTCCGCTTCAACAACTCGTGCACTTTGGCCTTCAGCTCGGGCAGCGGCGCGAACAACGCGGCCGGATCCATGTTGCCCATGATGGCCGACCGGTAACTGATGTCCATCCAGGCCTGATCGATATTGAGCCGCCAATCGACGCCCATGACATCGCCGCCGGCAGCGTGCAGCTCACGGAAGAACCCGCCGGCCCCAGTGCCAAAGTGGATGACGGGCACGCCCGCGGACCGGATGCGTTCAATGAGCGCCCGGCTGTACGGCGCCACGTAGCGGACGTAGTCGTCGGCGCCCAGCGCGCCAACCCAGGAGTCGAAAATCTGGATGGCTCGCGCGCCGGCCGCGACCTGAAGGATCGCGAACGGGCCGAGCACGTCCACCAGTTTTCCCATCAGCCGCCGCCACAGCGTCTCGTCGTTGTACATCAGCTTCTTCACATTGAGATAGTGGCGGGACGAGCCGCCCTCCACCATATAACTGGCCATGGTGAAGGGCGCACCGACGAAGCCGATGACAGGCGTCTTGCCGGCCAGGGCGCGGCTGACCATCTGGATTGCTTCTCCGACGTAGCCGAGGTCGTCGGTGTTGGAGATCGAAAGCGAGTCCACGTCGTGCGAGGTTCGCACCGGGTTTTCGATATGCGGGCCCTCGCCTTGCACGAAGCTGAGCTTGAGGCCCATTGGCTCGACCGGCAGCAAGAGGTCCGCGAAGATGATCGCGGCGTCGACGTCGAGGATTTCGACCGGCTGCAAGGTAACTTGGGCCGCCAGGTCGGCCCGTTTACAGATTTCCAGAATCGAGTGTTTGGCGCGAATGTCGCGATACTGTTTCATGTACCGCCCGGCCTGGCGCATGAACCAGACGGGACGGACATCAGTGGGACGCCTGCGGCAGGCATCGAGGAACCGGCTGTTCATGGGAGGGACACGCATGCGTTCTCCGATCTGTCTTCGCACAGGAAGACCTCGAAATCGTTTGGTCTGTTCTGCTCGGCCCATTTGCGGCCGAGAATGAAGAATGGTTTGGTCCAGGCTTCCGAGTCGGTCGCCTGTGGCGCAACCACGGAAACCTGCAACATCCCGCTGGCGGGGTAGCCCGTCCGCGGATCCATAATGTGTGAATAGATTTTGCCGCCGGCGGCGAAGAATTTCTCGGCCGACCCGGAGGTGGCCATCGACTGGTCCTTCAAGTAGAAGATTTTCTCCACCTTGCGGCTATCCCTGGGATTTGGGATCTCCACGCGCCACCCCTTGGGCTCGTGCGGCGGCGCCCCGATGGCATACATCGAACTGCGTCCGGCTGTGATGAAACCGGATTTCACGCCGAGCCGTTTTAAGGCGGCAACCATGCGATCAACGGCATAGCCCTTGCCGATTCCGCCAGGGTCGATCTCGACTTTTGAAAGGAACCGGACCGTGCCGGCCCGCCGGTCCACCTGGATCTTGCGCCAACCAACCCGGCTCATCGCGGTACGGATCTCCGCCCGGTGTGGAATCCGGCCTGAACCCTTGTAGAAGCCCCAGATTTTCATCAACGGCCCGACAGTAATATCAAACGCACCCTGGCTGCGGCGGCTGTAGTCGAGACATCGCTCCAGCAAGTCGATGGTTTCCTGGCTCACTCTGACAGGTCCTTTGGCTGCGTCCCGGTTTAACCGGCTCCATTCGCTATCAGGACGGTAATTCGACATTTGAAGATCCAGCCTTTGGACCTCTTCGAAGACATCCTCCAAAGCCGCATCAAGCGCGAACCGGTCGGGTCCGTAGAGCGCCACGGTGTAGGTGGTGCCCATGGCATCCAGAGAACGCTCCAGGCGAAGCTGCTCGGGCTGGCGCCGACTGGACGGGCTGGCGGCGGAGGCCTGTGCCGCCGCAAAAAGGCAGGTGGCAGACAACACCAAATGGAAAGAAACAGCGAAAATCGCACGGACCGGCTGCCGTATTGGTCCTGAGGAGCGGACCAGTGGAGGTACGGAATGGTGACTCTGCCGGGACAATTCCAACTACTTAGGTTACTACCTGAAATGAAAGATGGCAACCAAGACGTTTATTTTCTATCGTTTGCAGGTGCATTGAGTTCGTTTGGCGGGCGCTGCCCTCCTGTTTTCGGGAACTGCCATCTAGCGTGGGCCGTACTGTGGTTTCTCGTCCCGGGTCTTGTGGATCCGTCAAATGGCGATTTGCAGTGCGTGGGCATTCGGCGGGAAGCAGTTGAGTCCGGCACGGTGGCCAGGTTTGTCCTCAAAGTCGATGGAGATAGGGTATCCGGCAACATCTCGCTGGACGCGGCGGCGGCGGAGCCAATTTTGAAGGGGAGGTACTGATGGAGAAGATCGACTTCGTAGTGTTTCGAGGCCGGGATGTTTTACGCATGACGTAGAGGGTCGATGCAAGGTGGGCGATCAGTTCGTGCGGATAGATTCACGGACGCTGGGCGAGTCAACGGTCCGGCTGACGTGCGGGGGAGGGTCCGGATTAGTCCCTTGGCCGGCCGCGCCGGAGCCGGCGCCGGAGCCGGCTGAGGTTTTGGCCGCCCGGCAACAGCGAATCGGGGACGAAACGCAGGTCCGGGGCGCGAAAAAGGTCGACCCTCTGCGCCAATTGGTGCCTCAGGTAGCCTTTGGCGTGTTCGAGACCAGCTATGGCATCAGCCCTGGCTTGCTCGTCAGGGGGCAGCCGGACGAGAACGTCGGCGCGGCGGGCATCAGGCGACAGGACGACTTCGGTGACTTCTATCTCAGCCAGCCTGGGATCGGAAGATTCGAACCGGATCAGTTCGCTCAACTCCTCCCGCATTGTTTCGGAGACGCGCCGTGTCCTTAACTCATCCATGACTCACCTGATGTTCGCATCCTCTTCCGATTCCACCCAGTCAATCTCAGCCGAGAGCAGATTGGCGCCCAAAAACGAGGCCGCCAAGCGTTCCGCCGATTCGAGAACCTTGGCGGCGTTCTCGCGCGAGGCCGACACCGTTACCGCCGCCACTACCGCGTAGTTCTGGAGGTCGATGCCGTCAATCTCGGCGACAGAGACGTTGTGCGAAGCCCGCAGACGGTCCTTCAAGCCTCTCACCCAATGACGCTTGTCCTTGAGCGAGCGCGCATCATTCATGCGGAGTTCAAGCGTGAGAACGCCTATCGCAGGCATAGCACCCCCGCCGATCCGTCAAATCAGGCGAGCGAATCCTGGGCGACGCGCTCCTTGACGAAGCACTCGAATACGTCGCCCGGCTTGATGTCGTGGTAGCCGACCAGGCTGATGCCGCATTCGAAGCCCTGCTTGACCTCGGAGGCGTCGTTCTTAAACCGTTTCAGCGCGTCGATGCGGCCGGTGTGCACAACGATGTTGTCGCGCAGGAGCCGGACTTCGCAATCGCGGGTAATGGTCCCATCGGTCACATAGCAGCCAGCGACCGTTCCAACCTTGGTGATACGGAACGTCTCGCGCACGTCTGCCCGGCCTTTGAAAACTTCCTTGAAGACCGGTTCGAGCATGCCGACCATGGCGCGTTTGACTTCATCGGTCAACTCATAGATGACGGTGTGGAGGCGGATATCCACCTTTTCAGTCTCAGCCAGCTCGGCGGCCTTGCGTTCCGGCCTCACATTGAAGCCGACGATGATGGCGTCGGATGCCGATGCAAGGTTGACATCGCTTTCGCTGATGGCGCCGACGCCGGTCGAAATCACCCTGATCGAGACCTTATCAGTGGAGAGTTTCTGAAGCGTGTCGGAGAGGACTTCCGCCGTTCCGCCGACATCGGCCTTGAGGATGAGGTTGAGTTCCTTGGTCTCGCCCTCACGGAGTTGAGCGTGGAACTTTTCGAGCGACACGCGGGTCTTCGCCATGGCGATCTCGCGGGTCTTGGTCTCCCTAAACTCGGCGATCTGGCGGGCCTTGGCCAGGTCGGTCACGGCCTGAAGGTCGTCGCCGACTTCCGGAAGCGAATCGAGGCCGAGCACTTCAACTGGCATCGAGGGGCCTACTTCGTCGACTCTCTCGCCGCGATCCCCCATAAGCGCGCGGATACGGCTAAACACGGAACCGCATAGCACGTAATCGCCCGTGCGCAGCGTACCATCGCGCACCAGCACGGTGGCGACCGGGCCGCGCCCCCGGTCCAATTTGGCTTCGAGCACCGTGGCGACGGCAGGCCTGGCGGGATTGCCCTTGAGTTCCTGCATGTCGGCGACGAGGATAATCATTTCGAGCAGCAGGTCGATATTCTGCATCTGCTTGGCCGAAACCGGGACAAACGGCGTGTCGCCGCCCCAATCCTCGGGCATCAGGCCGAGATCGGTCAACTGCTGTTTCACCCGCTCGGGCTGGGCGTCAGGCTTGTCGATCTTATTCACGGCCACGATGATGGGCACACCTGCCGCCTTGGCATGGTCGATCGCTTCCCTGGTCTGCGGCATGACGCCATCATCGGCTGCGACGACGAGAATGACGATGTCGGTCACCTTGGCGCCGCGGGCGCGCATCCGTGTGAAAGCTTCGTGACCGGGCGTATCGATAAAGACGATCTTGCGGCCGTTGATATCGACGTGATAGGCGCCGATGTGCTGAGTGATACCGCCGGCCTCGCGCGATGCGACATTGGTTTCGCGGATGGCGTCGAGCAAGCTGGTTTTGCCATGATCGACGTGGCCCATGACCGTGACCACAGGCGGACGCGGGAAGCGGTCGCCTTCCACCTCGCCCTGCTGGATTCCGTGGGCGGATTCCTCCTCGTAGCTCATCTGCGTGGCCTGGGCGCCAAAGATCTTGGCGAGATCCTGGGCCAGCTTGACATCGAGGGTCTGGTTGATGGTGGCAAAGATCTTGCGATCGACCAGTTGCTTGATGACGAGGGCGGCCCGAATGCCGAGCTTTTCGGAGAATTCCTTGACCGTGATGCCTTCCGAGATGGTGATCTCGACGTTGGATGCCTTCGGGGTTTCCACCTCGCGGCGGCTTGGGCTCATCCGAAGATTGCCTTCGATCTCCTCACGGCGCCGCTGCGTGGCGCGCTTCTTCCCAGTGTCGCGCCTGGTGACTTCAGTTGGCGGAGGAGGAACCAGCGCAGGGGATGTGGGGTGCGGCCCACGGCCCCGCATCGGGGCCCGGCCGGGCGCCTGCATCGGCTGCCCGGGCCCGCGCCTGGGAGGTCCCTGATAGATCGGCTGACCCGGCATGGGCACTCCGGGCCTGGCAGCAGGCGGCTGTCCAGGCATGGCCTTGGGCAGGCTTTGAGCCTGCAATCTGGCTACGAGATCGGGCCGCGGCGGCACGACAGGCCGTGATACAGGCTGCCCGGCGAGCGGTTGCCGCTGCTGGGGTGCGAGATGCGGATGGGACGGAGGCTGGGGAATCCTCGGCGCGCCCGGAGCGGCTTGCCTGGGGGCATCCGGCCGTGGCCGCCCAGGGGTCACTACCGCTGGCCGGGGCAATTCCCCACCCGGAAGCGGCTGGCGGGGGCCCGAGATGATCTGGCCAGGTCTCGGAGCGCGAGGCGGCGCAGGGATTTTGGGAACAGGCGGAGCCGGCACGGCGGGCGCGCATGAGGCTGGCTGGGCCGTCGCCGCTGGCGCAACCGGCGCAACAGGCGCGGGAGGCGGCGCCGGAGCAGGGGCGGCGGGCTGTTGAGCAATCGGAGTGGATCTCAGAATGGGTCTTGCAGGAGCAGGCGCAGGGGCCGGAGCGGCTGGCACGGAGGGGCGGGCCGGAGCGGCTGGCACAGAGGGGCGGGCCGGAGCGGCTGTCGCAGAGGGGAGAGCCGGCGCTGAAGCCGCCGGCGTTTTGGTTTCTACACGAGATGCGGGCGTGGCCGGGGCTGGGCTCGGAGCGGGGCGGGCGGGAGCGGGAGGAGCCGCAGGCTTGACGGCCGGCGCGGCCGGTTTCTGTTCCACCGCAGCCGGGACAGGCGTATGGTGAACCACGGTTTTGGCGGGGATTGGGATCGACGGCGCATGGTGCGCCGGCGGAACGGGGATGCTTCGCAGTCCGCCTGGAACGGCGAGCGGCGGCCTGATGGGAACAGCCCTGGCATGGCCCGGCGGGACCTCAGGCAGAGGAGCTTTCTCCTCCTTCGCCTCCTTGGCATCCGGCTTGGAAGACGTTTGGAGCGCCTCCGCCATTGCTGTTGGCGCTGGAGATTCCTCATGTCCCTCCGCGGAAGCTGGCCGCGTTGGCTTTGCCGGTTTTTCGCCCTCGCCGCCGGAGGTGGCCGCTTTTTGGGAGCCTTGCCCCTGAGCGGGGCGGACATCAATCAATTGCACGCGTCTTCGCAACTCCTCCGCGACGTCCTCGTCAATCGAACTGGAGTGGGTCTTCTTGTCCCCATGACCCATCTCATGAAGGATATCGAGCAGGACTCCGGGTTTAACCTCGAGTTCTCTTGCCAGTTCGTTGATACGGGTCTTCTTCATATATTCGGACGTCTTCAGTCACACCGCGCAGCGGCGGACCCGGGGCCTGCCTTGTCTACTCCTCGCGGCACACGACCATGGTCAAATGGATTCCGTCAGGATTGTTCGCCGACAAGACCCGCGGTTCCCATCGTACCAGATTCATCAGCTTCCGGCCCTTCAACCGGTTGCGGGGCATTGTCAACCACTTCAGTTTCAGCCGCCTGAAGCCCGGCCGGCGCCTCACCCGCAGGCTCTTCCTGCGCGGCGCCTTCTTCCACAGCTGGCGGAGCCTCCATCGCAGTTGCGGGCTCCTGAACGCCTGGCTGTGCCGCGCCGGCATCAGGCTGGCTGTAGTAAGCGTTCACCGAGACCACCACTTCGTGGATCATCTCCGCCGACACGCCGTCGATGCCTTCCAATTCCTCCGGGGTCATCGACCCGACTTTTTCCACAGTCGCCACACCGCCGGCGAGCAACGCATCCAGCGCAGCCTCGGACAAGCCGAACGGCGAGAGGATCGAAAGCGGAGTGGCAGCCATCGAGTTCATCGCCGCTTCCACTTCCTGCCGCTTCTCCTCTTCAGTCTTGATGTCGATCTTCCAGCCCATCAACTTTGCGGCGAGCCGGACGTTCTGGCCCTTCTTGCCGATGGCGAGCGACAACTGGGCGTCCTCCACGATCACTTCCATGTGCCGCTCCTGCGAATCAAGGATGGTCACGCGGGCTATCCGTGCGGGACTCAGCGCATGAGTGGCGAACAGGGCCGGATCCTCCGAGAATTCGATGATGTCGATCTTCTCACCGCGCAGCTCGCGGATGATCGACTGCACACGCATCCCCTTCATGCCGACGCAGGCGCCGACGCAATCCACGTCGCGGTCCCTGCTGAGCACCGCGATCTTGGTTCTCTCACCCGCTTCCCGCGCGCAGCCGCGGATGATCACCGTACCGTCATAGATCTCCGGCACTTCCTGCTCGAACAGGCGCATGACGAATTCGGCAGCGGCCCTGGAGACGGTGACACCGGCGTTCTTGCCGGTCTTTTCAACGGACTTGATGACGCAGCGCACACGTTCGCCGATACTGAACGATTCAAGCCTGGATTGCTCCTTCTTCGGCAGCCGCGCCTCGGTCTTGCCCAGGTCGACAACCAGGTCCTGTCCTTCGATGCGCTTGATGACACAATTCACCAGGTCGCCGACGCGGTTGGAGTACTCGGCGAAGACATTTTCGCGCTCGGCTTCGCGGACCTTTTGCAAGATCACCTGTTTAGCCGTTTGCGCCGAGATGCGGCCCAAGGCTTCGGTCGGCCGCGCGATCCGCACCTGTCCGCCCGGCTCAGCCGCCGGGTCGATGGCGCGCGCATCTTCGAGGGTGATCTGGTTGAGAGGTTCGGTCACCTCGTCAACCACCTGTTTCACAACAAAGATGGTGATCGCGCCGGTTTTGGGGTCGAAGTCCGCCGCCAGTTCTTCCTCGGTCCGGAACTGCTTGCGCGCCGCGACGAGCATCGCATCCTTGACCGCGTCCAGCACGATCTGCGGATCGATCCCCTTCTCCTTGCTCAGGATTTCGATGGACTGATAAATGGAAGCCAAGCTCTTCGCTCTCCTTTAGCGCCGGTTTTGAGCCCCCTTTGGGAACTCTTACCAATCAAACTTCAAATTTGCTTTGTCGATTTCGTCCATCCTGAACCGGATAGACGATGTTTCCCCGGTTTGAAGGGTGATCACGCCGTCTTCGCCCACTCCGGAGATCCGTCCTTCGAACCGCCGTTGGCCGTTGACGGGCTCGCGGAGCGAGACGCGCGCCTTCTCCCCTTGATACCTTCTGAAATCGCCCTCATGGCGCAGTTTCCGCTCGACGCCGGGGCTGGATATCTCCAGATGGTACGAGCGCCCGGGAACTGCATCCTCGACGTCCAGCATCGCGCCCACCTGCTCGGAGATCAGCTCGCAATCGGCGTGCGTCACCCCGCCGGGCTTGTCGATGTAGATCCGCACAACCCGCGACTTGCCAACACCGGCACACTCCACCGACCACAACTCCATGCCTTCGCGCGCGACGGCGCGCTCAGCAATCTGAGTCACCTGGTCGATCCAGTTTTGTCTTTCCGTGCCGGACATCGCGTGCTCACCGGTCAAGGCAGGCGTCAATAAAAAAGTGGGCTTGCGCCCACCAGGTGTGATTCGCCTAATCCACAGTGTACTACAGTCCTCACTGGCGGCGGTGTTGTTCGCGCAGGTAGGCCGGGGCATCCATGGCGGGCTGGGGCTGCGGGTCCAAGGGGTCTTTGACCTGCTCGGGAACCAGGATGTCGGGGTCTGGCCGGACCGCTTTGAAGGGGCGGAAATCCGGGGCGGAGGTGAAGACGTCCGATAGATCGGTCGCGGCGGCGTCATAGAGGTTCAGGGGCGGGATTCCGAGCAAGCGGAAAATGGTCTTCAGCAGTCCTGGGAAGCTTGAATTGACTCGGGAGGCGTAGTTGCGTTTTGCCCAGGGGCTCACCGCCAGGAACACCGTCCGGTGGCTGTCAACGTGGTCCACGCCGCCCTGCGCATCGTCCTCGGTCACAAAGATCGCCATCTGTTTCCACCATGGCGAATGCGAAAGGTATTCGACGATCCGGCCCAGCGCATAGTCGTTGTCGGCGGTGTAAGAGACCTCAAACGGGTAACCATCCGCCGGCCTAGCCTTTGTCATGTGGTCGTTGGGGAGATGGATGTAGATGAATCGAGGCAGTTCCCTGCCCGGCTTGACGTAGCGCTCCTCTATCTCTTTGATGAACTGATCGGCGCGGTATTGATCCGGGATGTTCATGTTGTAACCGGGATACTCGCGCGACGTGTTCCGGAAGAGCGGATCGGGCATGGGAACGTTGGTGACGAAGCGGGCGCCGGTCGGTTTTTCACCGGGATCCTCGACCACGCCGGCCAATTCGAAGCCTTCGCCGAAGTTGCGGAAACTGATTCCGTTGCGTTCAAGGTGGTGCCAGAGCGCGCCGGCCTCGAGTTGCTCCTCGGGATGCAGGCTCGAGTTCGACTGGGCGAAAGCGAGCCGTCCCGGAGCGCTGGTGGGGAAACGGAAGTCCTTCTGGCCGCCGTAGCTGGCCATGAGCGAAGTCTCGGTCCAGGCGTTCGGGTAGGATCCGACCAGCCAGTGGTGCCCGTCCACCGACACTTCGGAGTCGGCATAGAAATTGTCGCTGAACGAGAATCGCTCGGCCAGCGAGTGATGGTTGGGCGTCAGGTTATAGAAGTTTTTGTAGATGCGGGTCTTGAGTTCACCGGGCGGCTGCTTCACCTGCGCGCTTCGGCCCAGCCTGGCGAGCTCGGGAGCGCCGCGCAACGGCCCGTTGGACGCCTCTTCGCGGTCGCCGAAGACTTCGTCGTAGGTCCGGTTCTCCTTGACGATGAGAACCACGTGATGGACGTCAATCGGCATTTGGGGCGATCTCACCAGACTGCGCACGAAGCCATTGAGGCTCATCACCCGGCCCGTGTGGATGGGCAGGGCCCTTGGCATCGGCACAGGGAAGACGCTGATGGTGCCGCGCCGCATCATGCCCTGGAAGCTCTCTTCCAACCGACCGGTTTTGCTGGCGTTCGGACCTGTGCCATGCCCCTTTGCGCTGGCCACAAACACCTGCCCTTTGTGCAATGCTACTGACGTCGGGAACCACCCCACCGGCAGGTGCCCGATCACCTTGTTCGATGCCATGTCGATGACACCCACCGCGTTGATGCCGGCTTCGGCTACCATGAGCCGGCCATTATCCGCATCGATTGCCATGCCCAGCGGCAGGATGCCTCTGAACTCCTCCAGCCGGGGGATTCTCAGGAGGATTGTCGCCCGCACGCGCAGCGTCACCGCATCCACAACACTGATGGAATCCTGGTTTCCGTTGGCTACATAAACATCATTCGCCGTGGCGATCACGCCCGCCGGAGACGATCCACCCAGAGACCTTTGGCCGAAAGGCTCGCCCGTGCGGACCATGGCGATGAGCTTCGCTTTTTCTGGCTCGCTGACGTCGACGACGGCCAGCGAGTTCGATTCCGGCACGTTCGGGTCGCCTAGACCGGGCACTTCGACGGGGCCCCGCGCCGTTTCGCGCCGGACACCCTTGGCCGCTTCCTCCGATGGAAACCCGAACGCCGGGAAGGGCAGGCCGGTCCCGACAGGATCGTCCTTCAATACACCGGGGAGAGCCTTGTATTCGAACATGCCCAGATTCGTCACGTACAGCCGCCTGCAATCGGGCGAGAGAGCCATCTTGAAAGGAAGCCGCCCCGCCTTGACGCTGGTGAGCAGCTTTCGAGTCCGGGCGCTGAACACGGCGACGCGGAAATTCGCCTGGTCGGCGACATAGAGGATCTTGCGTTCGCCGTCGTAAGCGATGTCGGCGGCATAGGAGTCTTTCCACTGAGGGTCGTTGAGTTCGAAGTGCCCAAGTAGCCGCCCGGAGGGGATGGCCACGTGCCGCACGCGCCCTGAGTTTCCCTCGGAAGCAAAAAGCTTTGTTCCGTCCTCCCACGCCAGACCTAGAAAGACGCTACGCCAGTCGTCCTCGTCGCCCGCGACGGCTTTATCGTTCCTGCGCTTGGCTTCGAGCCGCGACAGACGCCACTGGTCCTGAGTCATGTCGAGGATGGTCAGCGAATAGCGGTCTGGGCCTCCGTCGGCGGTGACGGCGTACTTGCCGTCGGGCGAGATCGCCAGGCCGAATGCCCCCGGTCCAGTGGCGTATTGGCGGCCGAGCGGTTCGATCATCCGCCCCCCCGGCAATATGCTCTCCGCGCCGACTCGCCGGGCCGCCGCCCGTTCGCCTGCCGGGGCGCGGAACTCCATCGCCGGCGTCTGGCGCTGCTGCCCCCAGACGGCGCAGACCAGCGCCGCTGCCACGACTGCCCGCAGTATCGGCTGGTGAATCATTCGCTCTACAAAGCTTTTCAAAACTGGGCTGCCGAAGGCAACCCGGTAAATGGACTGGATCAGGCTGATTTGCCGTGACGATGCTTCACCTTGCCGCCGTCGATCTCGTCCACATGAAGCGAATCGAGGAAGCTCTTGAGCCTATGGGCGTAGGCCGACTTCAACCGTACCAGGGCCTTGTGCTGTTCCCGTGCGCCATCGCGGTCGCCCGTCATCAGCAGGTTCATGCCGAGCAGGTACCTGGCGGCCTCAAGGCCCGGATCGATCTCCACCGCCTTTTTGTAACTCCTTATTCGCTGCGGTCCCAACCCCGCCTTTCCTTCAGTGAATCCGAGTTGCATCCATGCCCGGGCGTTCGATGGGTCTGTGTCTACCGCCTTCCGCATATAGAACAGCGCGCCCTCGATGTCGTCCACCCAGAGGTGGCCTAACGCTTTTGAGTAGGCAGCCTCGCTTTCCCTCGGCCGCCGTGCGTTCCATTGCTCCAGGGTCTCGCGGATGGGCGGCATCTGATCCAGCCGTCCTGCCGGCGCGGCGAACCAGAACATTTTTCCGTCCACCTCACGTCCAAGGCTCCAGCCGGCCAGAAGTCCGTGCTCGTCGTAGAGCGGTGCGCTGACGGGCGGGTGCAAATGTCCAAAGTCGAGCCGCGCCAGCATCCCTACGGCGCCCATCTCCCTCAATTCGCCGACCTGGCACTCGACGCCGCCGGCCAGGGCCCGGTCCGGTTTGCGGGTGGACGGGTCCGGCCCCGGCTTGGCCTGCAATCCGATCCACACCCTGGCCACCGCGATGTCCGGCTCGTCGCCGGCAACCCACAGCACCGGGTGCAGCCGCCCGCCCGCCTCGATCACAATGGCCGAAGCCGCTCCGTACAACGCCTCCCGGCTCACGTAAGCCATGCCGCCCGGCCGCAGGGCCGCTTCGGTTTGGGAGATCAGGGCGCCGGAGTTGTCGTAGGTCAGGAGGCTCTGTCCGGCCACCGGCGAGACGGCCGCAGCCAGCAATAGAGCGACTGCACCTTTCATTACGTTCCTTCCAGACGCCGCCCGGATTCAGGTGGTTGCAGTCCGATTGTGTACGATGAAAGATTCAGCATACATCCCTGTTCTTACCGGGCAAGCATACAATGGACCCTCAGCAACCCGACCTTAAAAAGACCGTCAACCTGCCCCAAACCGGCTTCTCGATGAAAGCCAACCTTCCACAGACTGAGCCGAAGATGCTCGAAAAGTGGACCCAGGCTGGTCTCTACAACAACATCCGGGCCGCCCGCCGCGGCCAGCCCACCTACATCCTCCACGACGGCCCACCTTACGCCAACGGCAACATCCACTTAGGCCATGCCTTCAACAAGATTCTGAAGGACTTCATCGTCAAGTGGAAGACGATGTCCGGCTACGACTCGCCGTACGTCCCCGGCTGGGACTGCCACGGCCTGCCCATCGAGATCAAGGTCGATAGCCTGCTCGGCGGCAAAAAGGCAAAGATGTCGAAGGCCGAGATCCGCGCCGAGTGCCGCAAGTACGCCGAAAAGTTCGTCGCCCTCCAAAGCAAGAGCTTCCAGCGCCTGGGCGTCCTCGGCCGGTGGGAAGCCCCCTATCTCACGATGTCGGCCAGTTACGAAGCCGTCATCGCCGGTGCGTTTGTCGAATTCCTGGATAAGGGTTACGTCTACAAAGGACTGAAGCCCGTCAACTGGTGCCCGAGTTGCCGCACAGCCCTGGCCGAGGCTGAAGTCGAGTACGAAAACCATACCAGCCCGTCCATCTGGGTCCGGTTCAAACTGCTGGGCGATCCGGCTGCCCTCGATCCCGCGCTGGCCGGCAAATCCGTATACGGCCTGATCTGGACCACCACCCCGTGGACCATCCCGGCCAACGTCGGCATCGCCTTTCACCCTAGCTTTGAATATTCCGCCGTCGAGGCCCGCGGGGACGTTTACATCGTCGCCTCCGAACTGGCCAAAGTCACAGCCGAGAGCTGCGGCTGGCCCGATTACAGGGAAATCGTCAGGTTCAAGGGCGAAAAGCTGGATGGCCTGAAGTTCATCCATCCCTTCCTCGAACGCGAATCCTCGGGCGTTTTGGCCGACTACGTCACCTTGGAACAGGGTACCGGCGCAGTCCACACCGCTCCCGGCCACGGCGCGGAGGACTATGTCACCGGCCAGAAGTTCGGCCTGCCAACGTTTTGCCCCGTCGATGCAGGCGGCCGTTTCTTCCACGCCGAAGGCGCGGCCGGACGCCTCCCCGACGCCATCATCGGCCAGACGATCTGGGACGCCAATCCCATCGTCTCCGGCATTCTCCGGGAGGCAGGCGCGCTGCTTGGCGAAAAGCGTCTGGACCACTCCTATCCCCACTGCTGGCGCTGCCACAAACCGACCATCTTCCGCGCCACGGAACAGTGGTTCATCGGCATGGAGCGCAACGATCTCCGCCAGCGCACGCTCGATGCCATCAAGACCGTCTCCTGGCATCCCGAGTGGGGCGAGGAGCGCATCTCGAACATGATCGCCACCCGCCCCGATTGGTGCATCTCGCGGCAGCGGGTCTGGGGCGTGCCGATCACGGTGTTCTACTGCGAGAAGTGCGGCGAGTGCCTGACGCGGCGCGACGTTCTGGATCGTGTCGTTGACGAGTTCCGCCAGCATACGGCAGACGCCTGGTATACCAAGTCAGCCGCCGAACTGATCGGCGAGGGCGTCGTTTGCGCGAAATGCGGCGGCACAGAGTTCCGCAAGGAAAACGACATTCTCGACGTGTGGTTCGACTCCGGTTCGAGCCACCTCGCCGTGCTAACCGAAGAGAACCAGTTGCCCTGGCCCTCGGACATGTATCTCGAGGGCGGCGACCAGTACCGCGGCTGGTTCCACTCGTCCATTCTCGTCGGCGTCGGCCTTCGCGGAGCCGCTCCCTACCGCGAATGCGCCACAAACGGCTGGGCCCTCGACGGCGAGGGGCGCGCCATGTCCAAGTCGCTCGGCAACGTCATCGAACCCGAGGAGATCCTCAAGAAGTACGGCGCCGACGTCCTGCGCCTGTGGGTCTCATCGGTCGCATTCCACGAAGACGTCCGCATGTCCGAGCTTGTCCTGACCCGCCTCACCGAGGCTTATCGCAAGCTCCGCAACACGTTCCGTTACGCCCTGGGCAACCTCCACGATTTCGACCCGTCGGCCGACGCCCTGCCGTCCTCGGAACTTGAGGAGATCGACCAGTGGGTCCTGCTCCGGGCCGCCGCGCTTGTCGAGCAGTGCCGCGAGTATTACAACGATTACTCGTTCCACCGCGTCTACCAGGCCATTTACAACTTCGCGACGACGGATCTGAGTGCGGTTTACTTCGACATTCTTAAGGACCGCCTGTACACCTCCGCTCCCGCTTCAAAAGCCCGCCGCAGCGCCCAGACCGCCATGTACCGGGTCAACCACGCCCTGGTTCGTTTGGCCGCGCCGCTGCTCGCCTTCACTGCGGACGAAGCCTGGTCCCACATGCGTCTGCCGGCAGGCTCGCCGGAGAGTGTCCACCTCGCTCTGGCGCCAACGCCTGAAGAACTCACAGCCGGCTTGCCGGAATCGGCCTCCGCTCTGACCGCCACATGGTCCCGCCTGCTCGAAGTCCGCGACCAGGTTCTAAAGAGCCTCGAAACCGCGCGCAACGAAAAGCTGATCGGCGCGCCGCTCGAAGCCAAAGTGGTACTCGAAGCCGGCGAATCGCTGATGCCGTTGTTGCGCCAGTACGCAAACCAACTGCCGTCCATCTTCATCACGTCCGAGGTAGAACTCGCCGCTTCCACCGGCGGCGCGGAACTCGCCGTCACCATTCAGAAGGCCACCGGCGAGAAGTGCGACCGCTGCTGGAAGTACACCCACGACAAGGGCGCGGACGCGTCGTTGCCGACGGTCTGCGCGGCCTGTGCGCAGGCTGTCCACGAGATCCTCGGGCAGTGATGCGCGGCTTGCACTGGATTCCGCTGGCGCTCTCGGCCCTCGTGGTCGCGCTCGACCGCTGGACGAAGATCTGGATCGAATCCAGCGTGGACGAGTGGCGCATCATCCAGGTCATCCCCGGTTTCTTCCGGATCATTCACACACGCAACACCGGGATTGCCTTCGGGATGTTCCAGAGCGACGACGGCCGCAGTTCGCCGATCCTTGTGGGCTTCAGTCTACTGGTTATGGGCTTCATCGCCTGGATGCTGTGGACCGCGATCCGCCCCGGCACGACGGAGCATTGGACCAGCAGATTCGGCCTGGGTCTGGTCTTCGGCGGCGCCGCAGGAAACCTTCATGACCGCCTGCGCTATGGATCGGTCACCGACTTCCTCGATTTTTATCTCGGCTCCAGTCATTTCCCGGCCTTCAACGTCGCCGACAGCGCCATTACCGTTGGCGCCGGATTCCTTCTGCTAGGCATCTGGTTGGCCAGGAACAATCAGTAAATACGATCGCGGAGGGCAACAGCAGGGCGCGCCGGGAGTCGAAGCGGCGTCGCAGAGTCCGGGCTTTGGGCTCAGAGGCTTACGGGCGGATGTCAAATCTGGCGGCGGATAGGTGCATCGGTGATAATGTAAGGGCAGGACAGTCGATGCGATGCTGGGGATGTGGTCAGGCGCGATTATGACCTTGGAAGTACGGATTGGCCTTATAATGAGGGCGTAGGACTCATATGAAAACATACGTCAAGTTCGGTCTGGTCATGGGGGGCATCATCTGCACGCTCGCCTGGCTGGCAGTAAGCGGGATCAACGAGTCGAAAACGTACTACAAGACGATTTCGGAGTTGCGAAACGATGCGAGCCAGGTGGGCAAGCGGGTCCGTGTGACGGGCGACGTGGTTCCGGGCTCGATCCACCGGGAAGGGACAAAGGTCCACTTCAAGATCATCGAAAAGGAGCGCAATCAGCTTCTCGATGTAACTTATATGGGCAAGGACCCGCTGCCGGACACTTTCCGCGACAATTCACAGGCGATGGCCGACGGAAAACTGAGCGCCGAGGGCACGTTTCATGCTTCATCGATCGCCGCCAAATGCCCGTCAAAGTACGAAGCCGAGCCGAACAAGCACCCATCCGATGTACCGCTGAACAGCGGCAAGCCGTCGTCGATCTGACCTGACCCGATGCCGGCCCGTTTGAGTCCGCACCAAGGAGACGCAACCGCACCATGGAGACTCTAGGCGCACTCGCCATTTTAGTCGCTTTCTGCCTGGCCATATATTCGGTCCTGGCTTCGGTGGTTGGCGCGATTGCCAAACGGCCGTACCTGACCGTGAGCGGCCAGAGGGCCGTGTACGGGATTTTCATTCTGTTGACCGTGGCAAGCGGAATCCTGGTCTATGCCCTGATGGTGTCGGACTTCCGCTTCGCGTATGTGGCTGCGCGGTCAAACAAGGCGATGCCGGCGGTGTACAAGTTCGCGGCATGGTGGGGCGGGCAGGAGGGGTCGCTGCTGTTGTGGTCGTGGCTGTTGAGCCTGTATTCGGCAGTGGTGCTGATCACCAACAGACGCAAGTTCCGCGACATGATGCCTTGGGTGACGGCGATCCTGATGTTCACGCAGATCTTTTTCCTGACGCTGAACGCATTCGTCGAGCCGCCGTTCCAGATGCTGGCCGTTGGGCGAGGCATCACGGCGGTACAGGACGGGCAGGGATTGAATCCGTTGCTTCAGTACTGGACGATGGCGATCCATCCGCCGACGCTTTATCTAGGCTATGTCGGATTCATCGTGCCGTTTGCATTCGCCATGGGGTCGCTGATCACGAAACAGCCTGGCGATGCGTGGATTGCGACGACAAGGCGCTGGTCGCTAATCACCTGGGGATTCCAGAGCATGGGCATCCTGCTCGGCGCGGGTTGGGCCTATGCGGTGCTGGGCTGGGGCGGCTACTGGGGATGGGATCCGGTGGAAAACGCCAGCCTGCTGCCGTGGCTGACGGCGACAGCGTTCCTGCACTCGGTGATGATGCAGGAGAAGAAGGGCATGATGAAGGTGTGGAACATGGTGCTGGTAAGCGCCACGTTCTTCCTTTGTATCTTTGGAACATTCCTGACGCGGTCAGGGATTGTTTCGAGCGTGCACGCCTTCGCGCAATCGTCGCTCGGGAGTTGGTTCCTTGGATTCCTGGCCATCGCAATCACGCTGACGACGGTCCTGATCGTCCGGCGGCTGGATTACCTGAAGAGCGAGACTCAACTGGAAAGCGTGTTGTCGCGGGAATCGAGCTTCCTGTTCAATAACCTGATCCTGCTAGCTTCAACGTTCGCGGTGCTGTGGGGGACGATGTTCCCGGTGCTCACTGAATATGTGATGGGCGAAAAGATCACGGTGGGCGCGCCGTTCTTCAACAAGGTGAACATCCCGATCGGGCTATTTCTGCTGCTTTTGACTGGAGTAGGTCCGCTGATCGCCTGGCGGCGCAGTTCCTGGGACAGCCTGAAACGGGCGTTCCGTTGGCCGGCGATCATGTTCGTCGTGGCCGTTGTGGCGTCGGTCGCCCTTGGTTCTAGGCACTTCTACGCGTCGGTCTGCCTTGGGCTCTGTGCGTTCGTGACGACAACCATCCTGATGGAATTCTACAAAGGCTCTCGGGCCATCGCCGGCAAAAGTGAGATGAACCTGGTGCGGGCAGCGATTGAACTGACCCACAGGAATACCCGGCGCTATGGCGGATACCTCGTCCACATGGGCGTGGTAATCATGTTCATCGGCTTCAGCGGGGCGGCGTTCAACAAGGACACAACGCGCGAGGTGGTGATCGGCGACCGGTTCACCATGGGCGGCTATGAGTTCCATGTGGACAAGATCACCGACGGCGACAATCCAAACTACACATGGCAGCGGGCCGAGATCGGCGTTTACAAGGACGGCAAGTTCTTACAAGAACTGAAGCCGGAACGGCGGGTTTACCTGGTGACAGAGCAGCCGACATCGGAGGTTTCGATCCGGCGGCGGTTGAACGAGGATGTCTACCTGAACTTCGCGGGCATGTCGCAGACCGAGGAGAACAAGGCCGTGATTCAGGCCTACATCTTCCCGCTGGTTTCATGGATCTGGGTCGGGTTTGTGGTTCTGATGTTCGGTACGGCGGTTTGCCTTGTGCCGAGCAAGGCCCGGGTTTCAGCGGCGAAAATGGAGCCTGCCGATGAGCTTACCGGCGAAAAGGTCCTGGCGGGCTAGGACGCTTGAGTACTCATGCATGAACAGGCCTGAATTGTGGAAAATGTAGCTGGCCCCGACAAATGACATTAGCGGTATCCATACTTCTGATCAGCGCCGTTCTGGCCCTGGTGCTTTTTATCCGGCCCGGCGCGATTCCGCCTACCGAGACGCTCTCGCCAACCGCGCATCTCGAGGAGCGCAAGGCGGCGATCTACGAAAACATGCGCGATCTGAGCTTCGAGTTCAGGCTGGGCAAGCTGTCGGAAGCCGATTACGAGAAGTCGAAGCAGGCGCTGGAGAAGCAACTGGCAAAGGTGAACGCCGAGATCGCGGCATTAATCGGCAAGGTCCGGCCGGCGGCGCCTGCCGAGAAGCCAGCCGAGTCGAAGGCCGCCACAAATGCGGCCTACAAGTGTCCCTCGTGCGGCGCGGAGTTCGACCGGGCAATGAAATTTTGCGGCGAGTGCGCCGCGCCGATGGAGGCTGCCAAGTCATGAAGCTGCCAATTCTGTTTCTGGCCGCGGCCATGACACTGCCGGCCGCAGTCACGGGCGTCGTCATCAACAGGACGAAGGGCAAGCCGCAAGCTGGCGTGACCGTGACGCTGACCAACTTCGGCGCCAGCGGTATGCAGGCGGCTGGTTCGACGAAAACGGATGCCGAAGGCCGTTTCAGTTTCGATTCCTCAACGGGATCGGCGCATCTGGTGCAGGCCGAGTATCAGGGCGTGCGGTACAACGCGCCGATGTCGCAAGCGGGCGGGGCGGGTTTGGAAATCGCTGTCTATGACAGCGCATCGAGCGTGCCGGAAGTCAAAGCGGACCAGCACATGATCATGGTTGAGTCCAATGGCTCGGAACTGGTGGTCAACGAGACGGTTGTCTTTCTCAATCCGGCTCAAGTGACTTGGAACAATCCGAAAGCGGGCACGGTGAAAGTGTTTGTGCCGGCCGCCGCTGGCGAAAACGTGATGGCGCGGGTGATCGCGCAAGGCGGAATGCCCGTGGAGCGCCAGCCGGTGAAGACCGCGGCGGCCAACATTTGGACGGTGGACTACCCGGTGAAGCCCGGCGAGACGAGGTTCGACTTCAGTTACAAGCTCCCACCGGCGGCCGGGGCCGTGCTCGAAACCAGACTACTCAATGGCGCAGCTTCTCCAAAACTGGTGCTGCCACAGGGAGTGGAGGCGGCCGGCGCGGGCATTGTCAACATCGGCAATGAGCCGCAGACCAAGGCGGCTGTGTTCGACATCACGGTGAAGGAGTTGAAGCTGACCATCTCGGGCTCAGGCTCGCTGAGTGTTGTGCCGGGTAGCGAAGGCGAATCCGAAGGGCCGAAGATCAAGCAGATCATGCCGCCTGGATACGAGCGCAACTGGAAGTGGGCGCTTGGGCTGACGCTGGCATTCCTGGCGCTCGGCTTCACCGCGCACTACCTCAAAGGGACGGTGTCAGCGCTCAATAAACGCAAGGTATGAGTGCGCTGGCGATTGAGGGCGTCTGGAAGTTTTACGGCGACTTCCCCGCCCTGCGCGACATATCCTTCACTGTGGAGCCAGGCTCCTGTGTCGCCCTGCTCGGCAGAAACGGCGCCGGAAAGACAACGTTGCTGAAGATCCTGGCCGGCCTCTCCAGACCGGCGAGAGGCCAGGTGCAACTGTTTGGCCAGGATGCCTCGGAACGAGCGGCGCGGGCCTCCATCGGCGTTCTCGGCCACGGCATAGGCATCTACGACGAACTTTCGGCGATCGAGAATTTGCGATTGTTCGCCAACCTGTACGGCCTTGCTGAACCCGAGAGCAAAGCGATGGAATGGCTGCAGCGGACGGGCCTGGAACGCGTGAAGGACGGGCTGGTGAGGGAGTTCTCGCGTGGCATGAGGCAGCGCTTGGCCGTGGCCCGCGCCTTCCTGCACAGCCCTCGCGTCCTGCTTCTTGACGAGCCGTTCACGGCGCTGGACGACCGAGCCATCGCCGTCCTCCAGACGGTTCTGCGCGAAGCTTTGGCCGAAGGGCGCACCGTACTGATGTCCACGCACCAGTTGCGCGAGGCGCTGGAACTAGCCACGCACGTGGCGCTGATCAACCGGGGCAAACTGGCATTCAAGGGCGGACGGACGCGCGAGATGGTGGACGATCCGGGTTGGATCTACCGAAACTACGGGGAGGCGTGATGCAGTTTCTTCGCCAAACCTTCACAGTGGCCGCCAAGGACCTGCGCAGCGAGCTGCGCACGAAAGAGGCGGTGAACGCGTCGCTCAGCTTCGCGCTCGTCATCCTAATCCTGTTCAGTTTCGCCTTCGATCCGACGTCGGAGACAACGCGCGAGATCGCCGGGGGGCTATTGTGGCTGGTCTTCGCCTTTGCCGGCGTGCTGATCCTGAACCGGTCATTCGCCAGGGAACTGGCCAATGACTGCCTGGAGACGCTGGTGAGTTCACCGGTTCCGGGCGCGGCGCTGTTCACAGGCAAGTCGCTGGCCAACTACGCGCTGCTGATTGCCATTGAGGTGGTCTGCCTGCCAGTGTTCGGCGTCTTCTACAACGTCACCTGGTGGTCGCGCCCCTGGGAGCTGGCAATGGTGCTGGCGCTGGCGACGTGGGGCGTTACGGTGGTTGGGACTCTGTTTTCGGCGCTAACCGTGAACCTGCGGCTGCGCGAAGTGATGCTGCCCATGCTGGTCTACCCGGCGCTGATCCCGTGCCTGATGGCGGCAATGCAACTCACCACCACGCTGGTGGCCGGCGAGCCGATCGCGGGCGACCAGTGGGCGTGGGTGCGGCTGCTGGTTGGCTTCGATATCATTTTTACTTCGCTGGCCGTGCTGCTGATCGACGCCGTGCTGATCGGCTAGTCGCGGCGAGGAGCAATTTCAATGCGCAAGAACATCCTGATCGCCGGCGGGGCAATTGCCGCGCTGCTGCTGGCGCGCAACATCTGGGTGATCCTGACCCAACTGCCCGACGAGAAGTTCCAGGGCGCCATCTTCCGGATCATCTTCTTCCACGTCCCCGCGGCGTTCACCTGTTTCCTCTGTTTCCTGGCGTCGCTGATCGCCGGCCTGGCCTACCTCAAGTCGAAAAAGATGAATTACGACGCTTTCGGCGTTTCGGTGGTCGAGGTCGGACTGGCGTTCGGCGCGGTGAACCTGCTCACCGGAATGATCTGGGCCCGCATCATCTGGGGCATCTGGTGGACCTGGGATTGGCGGCTCACCTCGATGCTCATCTGCTGGCTGCTGTATGCCGGCTATCTTGTGCTGCGCCGCGCGATCGATGAGCCGACCGAAAGGGCGCGGATGTCGGCCGTGATGTCGGTCCTGAACTTTTCGGTGGTGCCGTTCGTGTTCTTCTCCATCAAATGGTTCCGGACCCAGCATCCGCAGCCGGTGCTTTTCGGCGAAGGCAAGATGGATGCGAGCTACCGCGCCATGCTCTACGGCAACTGGGTCCCCATTCTGATCGTCGCCGCGATCCTCGTCGCCGTGCGTTATGTGCAGGAAAAGCAACAGAGGGAGATCGACGCGCTGCGCCGCGAAGCGCACATGATCTAGCCCGGGAGACAAGAAGATGAACGACGCAGTCCAACGAAATTTCTCCTACCTCGCCTACGGGCTGATCACGGCCTGGGCGATTCTGATCGTTTACGCGCTCACGCTGGCGGCACGAGGCCGGAGCCTGACGCGGCAACTCGATAACGTGAAACGGATGCTGGAAGACCAAACCAAGAAGTAGCCCATAGGAGCACGCCATGAAGCGCCGGACTCTGCTGTCGCTGGCTGCGGCCGCCGCGGCCGTTTCACCAAAGGAGGCGGCCGCGCAAGAACGCGCCGCGCGCGCCACGCGGGCCATGCCGTCGCCAAAGATCAAGGACGTGCAGGTGATCCAGACCGCGCCCGCCGGGCTGCGGCTGCCCGTAGTGAAGATCCTGACCGACCAGGACGGCCTCTACGGATACGGTTGCGCCTGTTTCACGCAGCGCGCGGACCTGGTGGTCCCGGCCATCGAAAAGTACCTGAAACCGCAGTTGATCGGCAAGCAGGCCGACCGCATCGACGATACCTGGCAAATGCTCTATAACTCGTCGTACTGGCGCAATGGCCCGGTGCTGAACAACGCCATATCGGGCGTCGACGAAGCGCTGTGGGATATCAAAGGACGCCAGGCCGGGATGCCGGTTTATCAACTGCTGGGCGGCAAGTGCCGCGAGGCGGTGGACTGCTACGCGCACGCCTCAGGCGCGGACTTCCCGCAGGTGATCGAATCGGCCAAGGGCTACATGGCGCGCGGGTACCGGCACGTCCGAATCCAGGTGGGCGTACCCGGCATGGCTGGCTACGGTTCCGGCCGCGGCGACGCCAGGGTCGCGGCGCTCCATTCGGCGCCGGTCTTCGAACCGGAAGCGTATCTCAGCCGGGCGCTGAAGCTTTTCGAGATAGCGCGCAAGGAACTGGGCGACGAAGTCGAACTGTTGCACGACATCCACGAACGCGTCTCGCCCGTGCAGGCGATGCGGTTCTGCAAGGATGTCGAGAAGTACCGGCCGTTTTTCATCGAAGACCCGGTGAGTCCCGAAGACATCGCCTGGTTCCGACACATCCGCGCGCAGTGCACGACGCCGCTGGCCATGGGCGAACTTTTCAACTCGCCGCACGAATGGACGCCGCTCATCCATGAACGTTTGATCGACTACATCCGCATCCATGTCTCGCAGGCGGGCGGCGTGACGCCCTGCCGCAAGGTGGCCGCGATGGCCGAACTGATGGGCGTCAAGACCGCCTGGCACGGCCCCGGCGACGTATCGCCAGTCGGCCATGCCGCCAATATCGCCCTGGACCTCGCCTGCTACAACTTCGGCATCCAGGAAGGGCGCATTTTCACCGAGCGCGAGCAGGAAGTGTTCCAAGGCTGCCCAAAGCTTGAAAACGGCTACTTCTACGCGAACGAAGCGCCGGGCTGGGGTATCGAGGTGGACGAGAAGGCGGCCGCGAAGTATCCGTTTGGTTCGTTCGAGCAGGGAGAGCGAAAACGGCTCAATGGCGGCTGGGGCGAAGTCCGCCGCCGGGACGGCACGATCATCAAACAGTAATTGACGCCGCGGCCACCCCCTCGTACATCGCCACGATGTTTTCCGGCGGCACGCCGGCCAGGATGTTGTGGACCTGCTGGAAAACGAATCCGCCGCCTGGAGCAAGCGCCTGGCACTGTGCGCGGACATGGTCGCGCACTTCATCCGGAATACCCAATGGCAGCACGCGCTGCGTGTCGCAACCGCCGCCCCAGAACGTGAGTTGCGCACCGAAGTCGCGTTTCAGACCTTCGGCCTCCATGCCCTTGCCGCTGATCTGAACCGGGTTGATGGCGTCGAGGCCGGCGTCGATCAGGTCTGGCAACAATTGCCGCACGGCGCCACAGCAGTGCAGCATCACCTTCACCGGCGCCAGGCGCTTGGCTTCGGCCCACATTGCCGCATGACGGGGTTTGAAGAACTCGCGATACATGCGCGGCGAGATTTGCGGGCCGTTCTGGGAGCCGAGGTCGTCGCCGAAACAGATGATGTCGATCGCGTCGCCAACGGCTGCGAGAAACCGCCGCAAGTTGGCGAGATGGATTTCGACCAGGGCGTCGAGGAAGCGGTGGACCCGCGGCGGGTCCTCGCCGAGCATGGCCAGGAAGTTGTCCATGCGGTAGTAGAACTGGCCCATCTCGAGAAGGTTGCCGCCGAACAGACCCAGAATGGCGCGGTCGGTGGACGACCGCAGAACGCGCGCCCCAAAGCCAAGTTCAGTCATGGAACCGATTGACGGCCCAGGCGGCGAGGCGACGCCGGTCCACATGTGCTCAGGGTAGAGTTCTGCAATGCGCGAAAGATCCTCCGGGCCGTCGAGGAAAGGCCAATAGACTTGATCGAAATGCAGCGAGCCCTCCGGCATGCGGGCGATGATCCGTCCTGAAGGCGAGCGCAGCACCCAATCGGCCGCAACCCGTTCGGGCAATGCCCAGAACGGCATCAGGCAGGGCGTGCCATCCGGAAGGTTCCATTCGGTCCACCAGCGGTCTTCGTGGCAGAACCCGCGCCCGAGTTCGATGGTATCCACGCCGAAATGGTCCAGCACGTCCTCATCGACGATGGCCAGTTGCTGCACAGGATCATAGACGCGCACGGGCCGTGGCGGGAGACCAAGATGCGCGCGCAGTTTCGGATAAGCGATGGCCGAGATGCCTGACGAGCGATGGCCGGATAGATCAATGGGGATGCGGTCGGGCTGAATGTGGTTCAGTGCGGAGAGGACACGTTGGCGGGAGTTCATTCCAGCGTCTCTTGTATCACCTTCAGCACGCGCCGCGCACGCCCGTCAGAACCGGCGAATGCGGTAGTCGCCGATTTTCGGCATCTTCAGAATCTTGCACATCTCGAACAGCCGCGAGCGGGCGCGCATGCCGATCTTCTCAGTAAGCGTCGTCTTGATATCGAACCGCGCCGGCGAGCCTTCGGGATTCCGCTCGATCACCTGGCCGCCCATGTCGGGGTCGGGCAGATTGGTGGTCACGATGGTCGGTTTCCGCTCGTTGGCCCTGTAGGTGATGATTGAGGTGACCGTATCCTCGACCCAATCCGTGACGCGGTGTGCGCCAAGGTCGTCGAGCAGGAGTATCTCGCACTCCATCGCCTCTTTGAACGCGTCGCGGTCCGCGCCGGTGGACGGATCGTAGCTGGCGCGAATGCGGGAGAGCAGGTGCGAATAGTCTGTGAACAGGACGCTGAAGCCGTGCTCAATGAGGCGTTTGGCTGTGGCGACGGCCAAGTGGGTTTTGCCCGTGCCCGGTTCGCCCACCAGCAGCACGCCCGGCGGCTCCACAGCCGGGTAATTGTCGGCGTACTGCTTCAGATAAAGCATCACCTCGCCGAGTTCCTTCGATCCGCGAAGCTGGAAGTTGTCGAAGGCGTCGCCGGCGAAGTTGGCCGGGATGCGCGCGGCTTCCAGCAGCCGGGCCGAGCGGCCTTCGTTCTGGCAGGCGCAACGGCTCGCGCCGGACAGGCCATCCTTTTCAACGATGATCCAGCCCGTGCCGCCGCAGTGCTGACAGACTTCCGCCATGCCCTCTATTGTGCGACAGAGAAGCGGTAGACGGTGGTGGAAAGATACGTTTGGCCCGGCTTCAGCGCGGCCGAGGGGAATTGCGGCTTGTTCGGCGAATCGGGGAAGTGCTGGGTCTCCAGGCAGAGGCCTGAGCGCTTCGGATAGACCTTTCCGCCCTTGCCCGTCAGCGTGCCGTCAAGGAAATTGCCGGTGTAGAACTGAACTCCAGGCTCGGTGGTGAGCACCTCCATGGCGCGCCCGGACATGGGTTCGGTCACACGCGCCGCGGGCCGCAACGAGCCGGCCTGGCCATCGACGACAAAATTGTGGTCATAGCCGCCGCCAAACTTGATCTGCTCGTCGGAAGTATCGTTGATGCGTTCGCCGATCTTATGCGGCGCAGTGAAGTCGAAGGGTGTTCCTGCGACGTCCTTTAGTTCGCCAGTCGGGATGAGCGTTGCATCGACGGGGGTGGTCTTCTCGGACATGATCTGAATCGAGTGATTCAGGATGTCGCCGTTGCCCTGCCCGGCGAGATTGAAGTAGCTGTGATTGGTCAGGTTGACGACCGTCTCTTTGTCCGTCGTGGCCTTGTAGTTGATGCGAAGTTCATTGGCCTCGGTCAGGGTGTAGGTCACCTGGACATCCAGTTTGCCGGGATAACCCTCTTCCATGTCCGGGCTGGAATAACTAAGGATGAGCGAATTCGTCGCGTCATCCACCTGCGCCGCCCACACCTTCTTGTCGAACCCCTTGATTCCACCGTGCAGCGAGTTCGGCCCATTGTTGGCGGCCAGTTTGTATTCCTTGCCGGCGATGGAAAACTTCGCGCCGCCGATGCGATTGCCGTAGCGGCCGACGATAGCCCCGAAATACGGATGCTCTTTCAGATAGCCGTCCAGCGAATCGAAGCCCAGCACGAGGTCGGCAAACTGGCCATTCTTGTCGGGCGTCTTCAGGCTGACGACGATACCGCCATAGTTTGTGATGGCGGCCTCCATGCCTTTCGAGTTCTTCAGGGTATAGAGATATACTTCAGTTCCTTCGGCGGTCTTGCCAAAACTGGTCTTGGTCACTTTGAGTGCTTCCTTTTTCATGGCTGGAGTCGGCGCGCAGGCGACGAGGCCGGCAGCGACAACCAGGGGGGTGAGCGCGGCGATACGCATGGGATTCCTCTCAAGCATATGCCATCGGCCGGGAGCTGCGAATGGCCCCGGCCACATATAGGACCATTTTAGTCGCCAATCATGCTATAGTGGTGTCGTGGCCAAGGTGACATTTCTTCCCTCCGGGGACAGCTTTGAATTTGACCTCAATGCCCTGCCCTATGGTGAGCACGGCAAACCCAAGTCGTTTTTGGATGTTGCCGAGCATTTCGGGTTCCATCTGGAGCACGCCTGCGGAGGCAGTTGCGCCTGCACGACTTGCCATGTCGTGGTCAAAAGCGGCGAGAAATTCATTTCGCCGATGGATGACGACGAAGCCGACCGCGTCGAGATGGCGGCCGACCTTCAACTTGGATCGCGGTTGGGCTGTCAGGCTGTCATTGAGAGCAATGATGCCGACATTGTCGTCGAGATCCCGTCCTGGAACCGCAACTACGTCAGCGAGGGCGGGGGATCGATGAACCTTGGCGACGCAATCCCTGCAGCGCGGAAATAACCTCGTCGAGCAGTTCGAACGGTTCCTGGACGTCGATTTCGACCGTCTTGTCGCGTAGCAGCGGGCGGACGCCATCGAACAGTTTGAGCATGTCGGGCTGGTTGTCCGGCGTCTTCAGACGCGCCAGGCCGATCATGCCTTTGACGAAATCGTGCGCCATCTTGGCCGATTGCGCGTCGGAGTATTCGGCCGTCAAGTGCGCCGTCATTCCCTGTTTGAAGTCCGCCCAGATGGTCAGCCGGCCAAGCGCCGAGGCCATCCGCGCCAGGTTGGCGAAGTTGCCTTCGCTTGGGAGCTTGGGGACGAGCGCGGATCCGTTCTCTGACGCCATCCAGAAGTGCGCCGATCCGGGCAGCGTCCCAACGACATCGAGCAACCCCTGGGGCGGGTTCGCGGACTTATCGTCCCGCGCATCCACCACCGCCATCAGGTCCTCAATTTTGCCGGCGACGGCGGCGCCGGTATTCATGAACAGGACGCCTGCGCCCTCGCCCGGCGTGAGGATGTAGTAGCCCTTATGGCTGATGCTCCGGAATCGTGTGCGGTCGAAGTTCGGCTCCCGGCCGAACTCGCCGCCAAACTTTCCGCGAATCAACGCCAGCGGCCCGGCTTCGGCGCCCCGGTAAGCCAGGACAATCTCCCAGATGTCCTTCCGCGGATCGAGGCCAGTCTGCTTTTGGATGGTCTCGATCATGGCGATTTGTTCGCCTTCGACGTACTTGCGGTAGAACGGCGTGTCGTGGAGTTTGTCCAGGCGGATGCAGGCGAGCGCAAGGGTCGAGGGCGGCAGCAGCGGGGCCAGAGCTGCGTCCACGCGGGCGAACTTGGCTTCCCGTTTGCATGCGGGCAGGACGGTGAGTCCGGCGGCGGCTGAAATGAACGAACGTCGATTCATCTTCACTTCCTTGACGGCCGCGGCCAGGGAATCGTTCTCACTTCACTGTTTTCCGGCGGCTACTTGATCGGCCGGACCGAGACTTCCTTGAAATACACAATCGAAGCGGCGTCGTGGTTCTGCAGGCCGATGTAGCCCACATCCGGTCTCGGCCCTCGCACGGGCTCGTACCACATCTTGCGCTCCGGCACCGGCTGGCCCTCGCGGTATTCATTCACTTTCACGCCGTTCACGGTGATTGATGTCACCGGGCCGCGCAACTCGATCTCCATCGTGTTCCATTCGCCCGGCGCCTTCTGTTGCCGCGAGCTCACCTTGGAGATCGAATAGATCGAACCGGTCGAATGCCACTCGTCGCCCGCCGACTCAATCTGCACCTCGTATCCGTTGTGCACGCCATACCACGGGTCCGCCGGCGCTTCCGGCATCCGGATCACCACGCCTGAATTGCCCCGCGGACCTGTCGTCTTGAAGACCACTTTCAACACGGCGTCGCCGAATTTCTCCTTCTCGTAAAACAACAGCCCCATGCCCCCCTGGGTCTTCATCATGCCGTCCTCAATGACAAAGTTGCCCGGACCGGTCATCTTCCAGCCGGTCAGGTCTTTTCCATTAAAAAGCTGTTTGTCGGCGGCGCCGGCGAGAGAGGCGGCGGCCAGCAGTGCGAGTGCGAGTTTCATCTTCTGGAGTTTCCTTCTCATCAAAGCACATTGGCGTTCGCGGTCAGCACGACTGTGACATTCACTTTTCGTCCGTTTCGGAACAACGTCAGCTCGACCTTATCGCCAGGCTTCTTGTTCTTCAGTCCCGTACGGAGCGAATCGAGTTGGTCGGCAGGCTTGCCGTCGATGGCCATAATCAGGTCGCCGCCGATGCCAAGCTCGTACATGCCACCGATGATGGCCACCCGGCGCGGCCCTCGCAGACCGGCTGCCTCGGCCGGAGACCCTTCCTCGATGCGCTGGATCAGCAAACCTCCCTCGGCGGGCAACCCCAGTTCCACCGCCAGGTCGCCCTCCACCTGGGCCACTGAAACGCCCAAGCGCGGCGGCGGACCAATCTTCTGGCCAGTGGAGTAGGCCTGCAACATCGCCTTGGCGCGGTTTATAGGCATGGCGAAGCCGATGCCGATGTTGCCGCCGGGGCCAAGGATCGCCGTGTTGATGCCGATGACGTTGCCGTTGCTATCAAGCAACGGACCGCCGGAGTTGCCTGGATTGATCGCGGCATCGGTCTGGACAAGACCTTCAAGCACATTGTTGTCCTCGGCACGGATGTCGCGGTTGAGCGAACTGATGATGCCCGTGGTCAGAGTCCCTTCTAGACCAAACGGATTGCCGATGGCCAGCACCTTCTGCCCTACCTGGAGCCGCTCCGAGTCGCCCAGCGTGAGGTATTTCAGATTACCTTTGGGCGCGATGCGAATCAGGGCCAGATCGTTGCGCGGGTCGCGGTAAACGATGGTCGCTTTGTGCTTGCTGCGGTCGGCCAGCGTCACTTGAACCTCGGGAGCTCGTCCGCTCACGACGTGGTTGTTGGTCAGGATCGAGCCCTTGTTGTCGATCAGGAACCCTGAACCCGACTCGCGTTGTGGAATCACCTCCAGGAACCAGTTCTGCCGGTAGATCGTCGAAGTGATGTTCACCGTGGCGTCGTGCGCCCGTCCGTAAATGTCGATGTTGTTCTGTTCGTCAGCCGAAAGGCCCGCGCCACGCACCGTGGATGCACCCGTCCAAAGCGTCGAGGCTTCGCTCGACGTTGACGCCAGCCCTCCTCGTTTCATGTACGCCGTCCCCAGGACGAACCCGGCGACTAGAAGCAGACTGAGAATCAGAATCCTCGATTTCATGGCGCCACACTCCTCAACTGTTCATACACGCTTCGCGTCTGGATCAGCGTGGACTCCCTGTCTCCGCTGGTATCCACAATATAGTCGGCGTACTTGCGTTTCTCGTCCAGGCTCATCTGCCTGCTCAACCGCGCCTCGACCTCCTGGCGGCTCAACTGGTCCCGGCGCATCGCCCGCTCGATCTGCTGCTCACGATCGCAGACCGTGAGTATTATCTTTTGGAACCGCTTGTAGCTGCCCGTTTCTATTAGAATAGCCGCTTCCACGATGCCGATCCCGTTGGGATCTTCTCTTTCCAGCTCTTCAAACCACTTCTGCTCGGCGCCGATCACGACCGGATGCACAAATGAATTGAGGAGGTTCAGTCGGCCCGGGTTCTCAAAGACGATTTCCGCCAAAGCCCGGCGGTCTATCGCGCCGGACTGGTCCAGGATCTGGGACCCAAAGGCTCGGACAACTTCTTCGAACGCCCCGCCCCCCCGCTCCAGCGCTTGATGGCCGAGTTCGTCGGCCTTGATCAGATGGCAACCCATCCCGGCCAGGTACTCGCCCACATGACTCTTTCCGGTCGCAAGGCCCCCGGTGAGGCCCACTCGCAGCATGGCGTTTCTATCCCAGACGGCGCTCGGCGCACCCGACTGTGTTCGACATCAACATGGCGATGGTCAAGGGGCCGACGCCGCCAGGCACCGGCGTATAGGCTGAAGCGCGCTCAGCCATCGCCACCGGGTGGACATCGCCCACAACGATCGATCCGCGCTTGTCGAACCCGGCCATGCGCGCCGGGTTGCCGCCGGTCAGGCTGAACGCTTCTTCTCGGTCCGTGACGCGGTTAATGCCGACATCGATCACCACCGCTCCCTCGGCGATGTGATCGGCGCCGATCATCGCGGTCCGGCCGATGGCGGCGACCAAAATCTCCGCCCGCCGGCACTCGCCGGCCAGATCCGCCGTCCGCGAATGGCAGATGGTCACCGTGGCATGCTCGTGCATGAGAAGCATCGCCATCGGCTTTCCGACGATGTCGCTGCGCCCGACAACAACGGCCCGTTTCCCTTTCAGGCCGATCCCGTAGCGCTTGAGCAATTCCATTACTCCCGCAGGCGTGCAAGGCCGGGGCCCTGGAATGTTGCCCACCAGGTTGCCCACGTTGAACGGATGAAAACCGTCAACATCCTTTGCGGGGTCGATAGCCAGCAAAACGGCGCGTGAATCAATCTGCTTCGGCAACGGCATCTGAACCAGAATGCCGTCGATGCCGTCGTCGGTGTTCAGCGCCTGCACCGTCGCCAGCACCTCAGCCGTCGTCGAGGACTCCGCCATGCGGATCTCCTCGCTTCTCATCCCCAGTTCGCGGCATGTCTTCACTTTTGACGACACATAGATCTCGCTGGCCGGGTCGTTGCCCACCAGCACCACCGCCAGCCCGGGGACTCGCCGCGTCGCGGCCAGCGCGGCGATTCGCGGTTTCAATTCGTCGATGATCTGTTGGTTGACTGCCTTGCCGTCGAGAATTGTCGCCATTACAACATCACGATACCAGACCGCTGGGCTTGGACCTCAGCTTGAAGTGATAGACTGCCGCGCCGCAAATCAGCGTCACTGCCGCCGAAATCGAAATCGCTGGCGCCAGCATCGCTCCGTAAACTGTCATCCAGATGCCTGGAATCACGAACAGCATCGGCATCAACGGCCACGCAAAGCTCACGACACCCAGTTTCTGCCAGCCTTCGCGGCGGCGGAATTTCAGCAAGCTGAGCACGGCCAGCACGGCGAAGAAGTTGAGAAGGAATCCGATGTAGACCATCAGCAGGCCGAAACTGAAAATGGTCATCGCCATGGCCAGCGCGCCCTGGCAGAGAATCGCCGGCACCGGGGTCCGCCACTTTTCGTGGACTTTCGCCGCCACGGGCAGAAACGCGCCGTTCTTGGCCATGGCGTAGTAGAGCCGTGGCCCGATGGTCACCATCGCGTTCACCGTGGACATCAGCGAAACCGCCAACAGCCCGGCGAATATGCTGGCCACGCCAGGGCCGAACAGCGCCTTGGCGGTCAGGCTGCCCACGGCGATGACGCCTTTCATCTCACCCAGCGGCACCGCGTAGATGAACACAACGTTCAGAAGGAGATAGAGAATCGCGACGACAACCGTTCCCAGCATCAACGCCCACGGCAGAGTTCGCTCGGGTCTGCGAAGCTCCTCGGCGACATACGTGGCCGCGTTCCATCCCGAATAACCGACATAGATCCAGAACAGGCTAATGGCGAACTGGGCGGGGATGGAAGTCGTAACAGTTCGTTCGGTCGCTTGCGCCAGGTGGCCCCAATCGCCCTGCCCGACGGTGAAGCCTAAACCGATAAACGCAAGCAGGACAATCACTTTGATGGACGTCAGCGTATTCTGAATACGGGCGATGAACTCGACGCCGAACAGATTCAATATCGTGAACACGAGAATAAGCCCGGCCGCTCCAAACTGCGCCCATCCGAACTGAAGGCCGAACTCGCCAAATGACCATCGCCACCAGGCCCGGTCCTGGGCCAGTGCCGGAACAAAGTAGCTGAGGTAGTCGGAAAAGGCGAGGGCGGCGGCCGCGATAGGCGCGGAGAAGCCTGCAAAAAAGCTCACCCAGCCGGACATGAATCCCCAGGTGGGACCGAAGGCGCGGGTCAGGTACACATACTCGCCGCCCGACGCCGGAAAGTTGATGCCCAACTCCGAATAGCAGAACGCCCCGGCCAGAGCGAACGCCGCGCCGACCAGCCATATCACTAGCACCAGCTTCGGACTCCCTAACTGTCCGGCCAAAAAACCGGTCGTCGTAAAGATGCCCGTCCCGATCATGTTCGAGATCACGAGGGCAATGGCCGAGTAAAGGCCCAGTTGCCGCAGCAGCCCAGGATTCGCGTTCATTCTGTCGCATTCTACTAGACGGACGACCATCAGGCGGGTTTATCATCATTTGAATGAAACAGGCTGGAATCTCGTCGGACGCCGTGCGTGCGAAAACGGGCAAAGGGTGGGAGGAGTGGTTCGCCATTCTCGACAAAGAAAACGCGGCCTCACTTCCACACAAGCAGATCGCAGCCCTGCTCCATGAAAAGTGCGGCGTACCCGCTTGGTGGGCGCAGATGGTGACTGTCGGCTATGAGCAGGCGCGTGGTTTGCGTCAAGTGAACCAGCAATCCTCCGGATTCACGGCCAATATCAGCCGGACCATCCCCTGCCCCGCCCAGGTGGTCTACGAAGCGATCACCAACTCCCGCCGCAGGAAACGCTGGCTGGACCTGGATTTGAAGGTGACAACATCGACAGCCGCGAAATCGGTCAGGATCGCCGCCGCCGACGGAACCAGGGTCGATATCAACCTCTACGCAAAGGGAGACGCTAAAACGGTCCTGCAGCTTCAGCATGAACGGCTTGCCGATGCCAGCGCGGTTCAGTCCAAGAAGGCCTATTGGTCCGCGGCGCTGGAATCTCTCAAACAACTGCTCTCCAACTGACTGACGGCTTCCATCCATGCGGTGGGATAATGTGGCATTCCGCCAGGGCTGTCCATGACGATCCTCTATCACCATAGGACCCGCGCGGCCGACGCCCAGGGAGTCCATATCGCCGAGATGATCGCCGCCTTCCGCTCGCTCGGCCACACGGTGCACGTCGCCGCGCTTGCCGGCGAGCCCTCACGGCGGCCGCCCTCGCAAAAAGTGGCCAAGCCGCTCTGGCAAAGAATCGCACAGCGTGTCCCTGGCCTCTATCTTCTGCTGCAACTCGGCTACAACGCCGTAGGCTTCTGGCTACTATCGGGCCAGATCCGGCAGTACCGCCCTCAATTGATCTATGAACGGTACTCGCTCTACAGCTTCGCCGGCGTCCTGGCTGCCAAACTGTTCCGAGTCCCCATCGTCCTGGAGGTGAACTCCCCGCTCGCGCTTGAAGAGAAAGCGGAAGGTCAGAGGTCGTTCCACCGGCTGGCCCAGTGGTCTGAAACCCGCATCACGAATGCCGCGCCTGTTGTCGTCGCAATTAGCGGCGTGCTGCGCGACATCCTCGTGAAACACGGTACCCGGCATGAACGCGTCCTCGTTCTGCCGAACGGCGTCTCGCCGGAGCGATTCAGACCCCTCCCGCGCGAGACTGAACTGGCGCGTTCACTCGGGCTGAGCGGGCGCACCGTCATCGGATTCGTGGGCTGGTTTCGCGCGTGGCATGGCTTGGAGATGCTCGTCGACGCTTTCGCGTCTTCCGGAATTGCCGCGCAGGCATCGCTCTTGCTCATAGGAGATGGCCCCGCGATGGCGTCGATCCGGTCCAGGGTCGCTCAGGCGGGACTTGCGGATTCCGTGGTCATGCCGGGTCCAGTGCCCCATGCCGAAACGCCCCGCTACATTGCGCTTTTCGACATCGCCGTCCAGCCGGCGGCCAACGAATATTGCTGCCCGATGAAGATCATCGAATACCTGGCAATGGGCAAACCCGTGATCGCTCCGGCTCAGCCAAACATCCTGGAACTGGTGGAACCCGGCCGCGAGGCCATTGTTTTCACTCCCGGCGACTCCTCTGCGCTGTCGGACGCGCTGCGCCGGGCCGTCTCCTCGCCTGGTGAACTGGATCGGCTTCGTGAGTCCGCCACAACGGCCGTGTCACGCCGGGAATTCCTCTGGACAAACAACGCCAAGCGCGTGATCAATGCCGTCTATCCCGCTCACTCGGATTCGACGAAATAGTCCGGCAACGCTTCTTCAAGCAGGATGGCCGTCAGGCCCCGGTCCAACTCGCGGCCGAACTGCGTACTCCGTCCGCCGACGCGGACGCGCTGGTTCGTCTGGTCGATCTCGATCCAGCCGCCGCCAGCGGGTTCGATGGCATATGCCGCGGCAATATCCTTGTGAAAGACCGCCTGATCGTCGAAAACAAGCGCACGCTTGCCCGGCTCGCCCTTCAGCCCCCCAAAGACGAATTTGCCCCAAATCCGCTGATCTGCGCCACCAACAAGCAGGACTTTCACTGGTCCGCCAGGCGCCTCAACCTCGGCTTCGATTCTCATGGCGTCGCGGCAATCGCGCGGCTCAATGCCTCCGATGTCGCCTCCGCGGCTTCGACAGCGACTTCCAGCCCATGGCTCCGCACCGCCTGGCTGGTCACCGGTCCGACAGTAGCAATCTTCGTCCGCGCAAGTCTGCCAGCGCCCACGGCTTCCACCAAATGGTTCACGGCTGAAGGCGACATCAGAGTCACCCAATCCGGACTCGATGCTCCATCGAACAGGGCGCACGCAGCCTCGGTCAACCCGTCCGGAACAACATTCCGATAGACCGGCAGGATGTCAACCGCCGCGCCACGCGACCGTAGAGTCTTTTCCAGTACATCTCGCGCTGACTCGGCCCTGGGAATCAGCAGTCGCTTCCCCGCCAGATCGATCCCCTCAAAAGCGGCCGCCATGCCTTCCCCCGTCGATACCGGCGCCACGATGGCGGCTTCCACCCCACGGGATCTCAATGCCTCTTCCGACGCCGGACCGATGGCAGCCGCCATGGCTCCGGCGGGCATCGGCGACCTGTCCAGAAAACAGGCGGCCGCGTTGGCTGAAGTGAACAGCACCCAGTCATAGGGTCCGGCAGGCGGCTCGAACTCCAAGGGCCTGAGTTCGATCACGGGCAATTCCACCACCTCGGCCCCGAGCCCCCGCAATTCAGCCGTCAATCCCCTGGCCTGCGACGGCGCTCTCGTGACGAGAACCCGTTTTCCGAGCAGGGGCGGCGTCTCGCCTTTCACTTTGGCCAGGATCGCCCCGGCCCCCTGCTGAATCAGCCGGCGGGCCGCCTCCGCGCCAATCTCCGCGGCGCTCGTGACAGGCCCTTCCACTGCCGCGCTGAACACCAGCGCCCCGTCTGGATCGGCGACCACGGCATAAATTCGGAGCATCTCTCCGTCAGCCACGGCGTGCGCGCCCATCGGCGCCTGGCATCCGCCGCCCAAGGCCGCGAGCGCGGCACGCTCGGCGGTAACGGCAGCTCTTGCTTGCACATCGTCCAGCCTGGAAACGATCTCGAACGCCTCCCCAGTGGACCTGGTCTCGATTCCCAACGCGCCCTGTCCAACCGCGGGACACATGCGCGTGGGTGCGAGCAACTCAGCGATCCGTTCGCTCCAGCCAAGCCGCTTCAGGCCGGCCGCCGCCAGCAGGATCGCCTGATACCGGCCTTCGTCCAGTTTCCTTAACCGTGTGTCCAGATTGCCGCGAATATCCTCGATCACAAGATCTCGCCTGAGCGCCTTCAACTGCGCCGACCGGCGTAGCGAACTGGTGCCCACCACGGCTCCCGCCTCCAGTTCGTCCAGCTTGCGGCCAACCAGGGCGTCCAACGGCGTCTCACGTTCAGGTACGGCAGCCAGCGTCAAACCCTCGGGCAGTTCGGTGGGAAGATCCTTGAGAGAATGGACGGCCAGGTCAACGCGCCCGTCCAATAATGCCTCTTCGATCTCCTTCGTGAAAAGGCCCTTGCCGCCGGCCTTGGCCAGCGGGACATCCGTGATTTTGTCTCCCGTGGTCCGGATGATCACGATCTCGCACGCGACGCCCCTATCGTTCAGCATCTGCTGCACGCGGCGCGCCTGCCACAGCGCAAGCTGCGATCCGCGGCTGCCGATCTTCAACGGCCTCTTCATTCCCGGTCCGTCCCTTCCATCCGAAAGAGTCTGCGTATGAGCGAAATCTCGGCATCGCCGCCTTCTCTGGCGGCCGCCCGCCGCAACTCAACCGCCGGCACATGGGCGATCTTGTTGAGTAATGAACGCGTGTAGCCCATCAGGGCCTCTTCCTGCGATGGCGACAACTCCCCAAACTTGGACCTGAAACGGTCCAACTCGGCCTGGGCTGTTTGCTCCAACTGGCTGTGCAGCCCGGCGATCAATGGTCCAACCTCACGGGCTTTCAGGCGGTCAATCAGCCGGCCGACTTCCAGTTCAATCATCTGCTCGGCTTGTTCGGCCTCGCGCGCCCTCGCTTTCCGGTTCTGCTCGACCGCCTGGCCCAGATCATCGATATCGTACAGAAACGCGCCTTCGAGGTCGTTCACGCCAGGATCGATGTTCCTCGGCACGGCGATGTCGATGAGAAAGATCGGCCGGTGGCGGCGCTTTTCCAGCACCTTCGCCATCTGTTGCTGCGTGAGCAGAGGGCCGGACGCAGCCGACGATGTCAGCACGATGTCCATTTCGTGGAGCCTCGCTCCATATGACTCGTACTCGATCACCGTGCCTGAGATCTGCTCAGCCAGCGCGTCTGCGCGGGCACGGGTCCGGTTGGTGACGTAAACCGTGCTGCACCCTGCCCGTTGCAAGTGTCGCGCTGCCAGTTCACTCATCTTGCCGGCCCCGATGAGAAGCACCTTCTTGCCTGCCAACTGCCCGAAGATCTGGCGCGCCAGTTCCACCGCGGCGTAGGAGACCGAAACCGCCGACCGGCCAATGTCGGTCTCCGATCTCACCCTCTTGGCCACGGCGAAGGCGCGGCTCAACACTGTATCCAGGAATCCGCCTAGCGCCCCGCATTGCCTCGCAGCGGCGTACGCCGCCTTCATCTGGCCCAGGACTTGCGGCTCTCCAACCACCATGGAATCGAGCGAAGCCGCCACCCTGAAGATATGGCGGATCGCCTTTGCATCGTCATACCGGTAGAGATACGGTTCGAGCCAGGCGGGATCGAGACCGCGCTGGCGCGCAAGGAACGTCGAAAAAGACTCTTCGGACGATCCGGCGGGCATCGCCGCCACCACCTCCACTCTGTTGCAGGTGGATAGAATCAGCGCCTCGTCGGCGCCCGACTCCTGGCGCAGTGTCGCCAGCGCCTCCCCGATCGAACTCTCCGGAACCGCCGCCCGTTCGCGCACCTCCACCGGAGCGGTGTGGTGGCTCAATCCTAGAAGAATGACCTTCATGCGCTCGCTGTCATCTTTCCAGCACCGGACGCAACCCCACATGGGCCGCCCATGTGAGCGCGGCGAAAACAACTACCACCAGCGATAGGAATGCCGCACGGCGGCCGCGCCAGCCGGCGAACATCCGGAGGCACAACATCAAAAGATAGAACCCCCAAGTAACGAAGCTGATCACGATTTTCGCTTCCCCGATCCAGCGGGTCCCGGTTTCCACATAGGCCCAGGTGACGCCGGCTACCACCGCGAGAGTGATGAAGACGAAGCCAGCGCTCATCGACGTTGTGATCAATTGATCCAGTGTTTCGAGCGGCGGAAGTTTGCTGCTCCCCGGAATGCCGGCCACCGCGCCGAAGCCCTTGCGTTTGAGCCGCCTTTCCTGAATCAGGTAAGCCATGGCTCCGGCCGCGCTCAGCAGCAGGCCTGCGTATCCGGCCAGGACCAGCGTGATATGGGTCAGCAGCCACGCGCCGCGCGTCTCCGCGGAACTCCAATGGGCCCCTGGGGTGCCCAGCGACGCCGTCAAGGTAAGGAAGAAGACGACAGGGAATACGGCCAAACCCAAGCCCTGGAATTCGTACTTCCAGTGCACGGCCAGGAATGCGGCCGCGAAAACGAAACCGCAAAGCGAAGCGGTTTCAAAGAAGTTGTTGGCTGCCAGGCCGCCCACGGCCACGCTCTGCTCGACGATCGCCACCCCGTGCAGCACCACCGCAACGCGAAATGCCGCCATCGCCGGCCTGAACAAGCGCCCGTCGCGCTTGAAAAGCGTCACCAGCGCGTCAGCCAGTCCAACGGCGTACAGGGCCGCAGCAATCCGGACCCAAAACAGTCCCATCATGCCCCGCCTCGCCCCATTTTGACCCTGACACGCATCACACTGAAAGAATACCAGAGGCCGCCGGCACTCCCCGGCGTCCGCTTGTCATGGAGGCAACATGCTCAATCTCAAAGGAAAAACCGCGCTGGTCACCGGCGGGTCAAAGGGAATCGGCTTGGCCGTGGCGCGCAGGCTGGCGCAAGCCGGCGCGAACGTGGCCATCTGTGGCCGGTCTGGCGATGCGTTGAATCAGGCGATCGCAGGTCTCAGACGCGATTTCCCGTCCGGCGACCTAAGATTGGCGGCGCTGACCGCCGATGTCAGGGATGAGAAGGCTGTCGCCGGAATGTTCCTGGCGATGGACTCCGAGTTCGGCGGGCTTGACATCCTGGTGAACAACGCCGGGGTGGGCATCTTCAAAAGCCTCGCCGAGATCGAATTGTCTGAGTGGAAGGCCGTGATTGAGACGAACCTGACCGGCGCCTACCTTTGCAGCCACGAAGCGCTGCAACGGTTCCGCGCGCGCGGTGGCGGCTGGATCGTTAACATCGCCAGCTTGGCTTCGGTCAACATTATGCGCGGCGGTGCGGCATACAACGCGTCGAAGTTCGGATTGCTGGGCATGTCCGGCGCCGCCATGCTCGATCACCGGCACGAAGGGGTGAAGGTATCCACTGTGCTGCCCGGAAGCGTCAGTACCGGTTTCGGCGCGAGCGGTGAAGCCGGGTGGAAGATCGCGCCCGAGGACGTCGCCGAAGTTGTGGCTTCAATTCTGGCCATGCCTGAAAGGACGTTGGTGAGCCACGTCGAGATGCGTCCCTCGCGGCCGCCGAATCCGTAGATTGGAGATTTCTGCGATTGAAATGCCGTGGTTCTGCCGAAGAGAGGAATGAGTGGTTGCGACACCGGCATCGGCCGGAGCCCAACGGAGTTTCACCGCTAGCCTTGGACGAATGGAGTTTCAGGTGCTGGAGCAGTCGGAGAGAAGTTGCCGGACCGCCTCGAACGCAATGTGTGGAAGGATGCTCTGGAAGTGAATGATTTGATTAGTTTCGGTACCGCCGTCGCCGGCCCGCCTCAGACGGGTGGTGAGTCCGTTCCTGCTGTGGCCCGTGGGGCCCGGCCCGGAAGGCGCGGCGCCGTCCCGCTCGATCCGAGGAAAACGGGCAGGGAGGCGGCGCACCTGGAAAACTCGCTGCGGCAGATGATCGTCGGCCAGGACGAAGGCATCGCTCAAATCGTGAATATCTACCAGATGTACACGACTGGACTTGCGGCCCCAAGGCGTCCGGTGGGCAGCCTCCTGTTCCTCGGGCCAACTGGTTCGGGCAAGACGCGGATCGTCGAATCCACCGCCGAGGCGCTGGTCGGCACCTCCAGGGCGGTGATCAAGGTCGACTGCGCCGAGTTTCAGCATAGCCACGAGATCGCCAAGCTCATCGGATCGCCGCCCGGCTATCTTGGCCACAGGGAGACCCATCCTCTCCTCAGCCAGGAAGTACTGAGCCAGTATCAAACCGAACGTTGCCGTCTCAGCTTCGTCCTGTTCGACGAAATCGAGAAAGCTTCCGACGCCCTTTGGAATCTCCTTCTCGGCATCCTCGACAAGGCGACGCTTACCCTGGGCGACAACAAAAAAGTCGACTTCTCGCGGTCGATCATTTTCATGACTTCCAACCTCGGAGCCAGCGAAATGAGCTCGCTGCTCGGCGGCCGGCTCGGCTTTGGCTCGGCCCTGCCGCGAGATACGGCGGCCGTAGACGAGGAGACGTCGAAAAAGATGTCACGGACCGGCTTCGAAGCCGCCCGGCGCAAGTTCACGCCTGAGTTCATCAATCGCATCGACAAGATTGTCGCCTTCAAGCCTCTCGGCCGGGACGACTTGCGAAAGATCCTGGACATCGAACTCGGCTATGTGCAGCAACGCATCTTCCAAGGTCCGCCCGACCGCGCCTTCGTCATCGCTGTCACGGATCCGGCCAAGGAGTATCTGCTCGATTCGGGCGTCGACCTTCGATACGGCGCTCGCCACCTGAAACGGGCAATTGAAAGGTGCCTGGTCCAGCCCATGTCCAACTTGATCGCCACCAATCAGGCCGGCGGAGGCGATCTCATCAAAGTGGATTTCGAGCCGGACGCGGCCGGCTTGACGTTCTACAAGGAAGCTGAGGGCCTCAGCATCGCGGCGCTCGCGGAGATGGTTGACCTGCCCGTGAAGGCTTGGGCGAGAATGGCCGCCGCATCGCAACCTCCCGAGCCGGCGGTGGCAAAGCTTTCGGCGCGCTCCTCTCGCCGCGGTTGATCGCCACCGGAGCGCCACACCGCAAAGCGCCGGCAAAAAGCAATTTGCCCCGCCTTGTCCCCCTTGACTGCCACTTCAAGCCAGCCGCTGGCAGTGAGGGCAGAAATGGGTCGATCGTTGGGCAACGAGAATGCGCTGGATTGCCGTTGAACAGACCGGACAAGGAAGGCCCTTCCGGCGGTACACAGCGTGGCGGAGTTGAAATGATCCACGCTCGCCGGCCGCATTCACATAGTCGGAAACCGAAGACCCCCCGGCGTCGATAGCCTCTTGCAGAACCTCTGCCGCCATTGCATGGAGTCTCGCAAGACTCCTTGGCGAAAGCCGGGCCGGCCTGGACAAAGGATGGAGACGGCCGCGAAACAACGCCTCGTCCGCGTAGATGTTGCCCATCCCCGACACAATGGACTGGTTGAGCAGGAGTGGCTTGATTGAGCCAGAGCGGCCGCGAAGCAGCCTGGCGAAGTCACCGCCCATGAGCGAAAGGAAATCCGGCCCAAGATTCGGCGGCAATTGGCCGGCCTCCAGGAGTTGAATGGATCCAAACTGGCGCACGTCGTCGAAGACGATTGCCGGGCCGGTCGTATGGAAGATCGCCCTGGGGTGAGTGGACGCGCCCGATACCAACAGCTTGCCGGTCATGCGCAGGTGGACAGCCAGGCGCCGGCGGTCAAGGTCGATCAGGATGTACTTACCGTGGCGATGGACTGCCCGGATCGATTGGCCGGCGATGAGCGAACCCAGGCCTTCGGGCGCTGCGCGCGCCGAAAGGCGTTCAAAAGAGGTGATCCGGCAGCCCACCACATTGGGCCTCAACGTGCGCACCACGATCTCGACTTCAGGCAACTCAGGCACGTTCACCTCTGTCCGGGATTTCGACGTACACCTGGCCGTCCTCAATCGCGACCTTGTACTTTTCGATGCGGATTCCGGGGTTGAAGTCGTACTCTCCTGTTTGGCAACTAAAGGCCCAGGCATGCCAGGGACAGATGATGTGGCCTTCGGCGAGGTTTCCCTGCCCTAAAGGTCCGCCGTGGTGAGGGCAAAGGCCGTGAAAGGCGTGAATGACGCCCTCGTGGTTGCAGATGGCGATCGGGTGGCCGCCAGCTTGGACGTGGGCTAGCGTGCCCGGCGTGAGCAGTTCCATCGATGTGACGTGGATGAGCGGCATGCTTCGCCTTCATGGTGACACGCCTGCGGGCAATCATGGCTAGGAGCAAAAAACCATTGATTCCAGGATGCGTTTATCTCAAATTGGATCTGCTATGTGGTACTTCAAGGTGCTGATATGTCTGGTAGCCTCATTGCCTGTCTTGAAGGCGCAAATGGCCGAGGGCTGGGACTTCGTTCCCGGCGAGAAACTTCTGCTCTATGACGATTTCAGTGACATGCGGCCGGGCGGCCAGCTTCCTCACTGGAAGGTACGACGCTCGGTCGTCAAACTGACGCAGGACCGGCGCATGGTGGCAGCCGATGATGTTCTGCTGCAACCGAATATCCCCAAGTGGCCGCGGAATTTCACCCTCGAACAAGAGTTCTTCATCGAAAAGCCGGCTTCGGAGCCGGTGTTCATGTGGAACTTCGGCATTCAGGAAGAGGGCGCCGATTGGCGGGCGGGGGTCACATTCATCGCCGATGGCACTTGCGCCGCCGAAGCAGTGGCGGAGGCGCAGGAGGTCGCCAGCGCGCCTTGCAAGTATGATGCCAGCAAACCCATCAAACTCAGCCTCTGGCTGCAGGAGGGACGGCTGCGCCTGTACCTCGGCAATGAGCGCTTGTTTGACGTGAATCAGGTCAAAACCGGGGCGTGGCGGGAAGGCTGGCTGGACTTCCGGACTTCCGAGGGACCGGTCCAGTTCAGCTACTTCAGGATCGCGGAATCGGCCCCGGACCTGAGCAAAACGATGTTCTCCACCGGCCGCTTCGTGACGCACGGAATCCGCTTCGATACCAACAGCGACGTGGTCAAGCCGGAATCCGGACCAGTGCTGAAGCTGGTCGCTGACGCCTTGCAGGCCGATCGCGCAATGAGGCTGCTGATCGAGGGCCACACGGACTCCACCGGCGATCCGGGCAAGAACATGGACCTGTCGGCGCGCCGCGCGGCCAGCGTTAAGAATGCCCTTGTGAGCCAGTTCGGTATCGACGCCGGACGGCTGGAGACATCGGGGTTGGGCGCGACGAAGCCGATTGCAGGGAATGAGACGCCGTCCGGCCGCGCCGAAAACCGGCGCGTCGAGTTCGTCAAAAAGTGACTGTCCGCACGCGTGTATGATGACGGATGCGGCAACCGCATCCAGTCATGAAATACATCGTCACAATTCTGCTCGCGGGCGCACTGTTCGCCCAGCAGCCTACACCTCCGCCAAAGGAAGAAGTGCAGGGCAACGACCGCGAAGGCTATACCGACACGCCCCAGATTCCGGGGCAGCCTTGGAAGGTCCACGATTCAGCGCGTCCCCGCCCGCCGAAGGTGACGCCCGGTAACCCGCAGCCAAGCGCGCCGCCGCCGTCGGATGCCATCGTTCTGTTCAACGGCAAGGATCTTTCGCAGTGGGTCACGCGGGGCCGCAACGGCCAGATTACCGAGCCGAAGTGGAAAGTGAAGGACGGCTACATCGAAATCGTGCCCAGGCAAGGGCGGCTGGTGACGAAGGAGAAGTTCGGCGACGTGCAGTTGCATGTCGAGTGGATGATCCCGAAGGGAAGCGCCGGTTCGGGCCAGGGCGCGGGCAACAGCGGGATCGAACTAATGGGCAGGTATGAGATCCAGGTGCTGGAGTCTTACGAAAACCTGACCTATGCCGACGGCCAGGCGGCGTCCATTTACGGGCAGTGGCCGCCACTGGTGAACGCCAGCCGGCCGGCGGGGCAGTGGAACGTGTACGACATCTTCTTCGAGGCTCCGAAGTTCGACGGCGATAAACTCGTCAAGCCGGCTTACATCACGGTGATCCACAACGGCGTGCTTGTCCATCACAGGATGGAGATTCTCGGAAGGGCCATTCACCGCCGCGTGGCGACGTATGCGCCGCACGGGCCTGAGGAACCGTTCTCGTTGCAGGATCATGGGCGGCCGGTACGGTTCAAAAACATCTGGATAAGACGGTTGAAGGGCTACGACGGGAAGTAGCCGATCCGCCGGTTCCATCAGGCCCGATTGAGCGATACAATTCGGGCCATGACACGCAGAGATCTGCTTTCGACTGCTGCCGCCGCGGTGCCGGCCTGGGCCGCGCCGCCGATGAAGCTGAAGAAGATCCGTCTGGGCGGGCCGGTCTATCTCAAATCGGACGACCCTCGGGAGTTGGCTCTCGAGCACCGGCGGCTTGGCTATGCGGCGGGCTATTGCCCTCGCGCGGACCTGAAGGACAAGGAGCGGATCAGGGCCATCGAGAAGGCTTACAAGGCGGAGAATGTCGTCATCGCCGAGGTGGGAGTCTGGGTGAACCTGATGGACGCCGATGCGGCGAAACGCAAAGAGAATCTCGATAGGGTGACGCAGGGGTTGGCGCTGGCCGACGAGGTCGGGGCCCGGTGCTGCGTCGATATCTGCGGGTCATTCCACGAGAAGGTTTGGTACGGGCCGCATCCGAAGAACTTCTCGGCCGAGTTCTTCGACGCCTCGGTGGAGAACGCGCAGAAGATCATCGACGCGGTGAAACCCAAGAGGGCCAAGTTCGCTTACGAGATGATGGGGTGGGCTATTCCCGATTCGCCTGGGTCTTATCTGAAGTTGCTGAAGGCGATTGACCGGACTGGCTTTGGAGTCCATATCGACGTCTGCAACGGGGTGAATTCGCCGGACCGGTTCTATGGGAACACGGCGTTCACGGAGGAGTGCTTCCGGGTGTTGGGGCAGTGGATTGTGTCGTGCCACGCGAAGGACCTGGACTGGATCCCGGAGATGAACGTGCACTTCGTCGAGGTGATCCCCGGGCGCGGCAAGTTGGACTATAGGCCGTACCTGCGGGGCGTGGCCGCGCTGAAACAGGACGCGCCGCTCATGCTGGAGCATTTGAAATCGGCGGAGGAGTACGCCGAAGGGGCAGCGTATATCAAGAAGGTGGGCGGTGAGATCGGGCTGTCGTTTGTGTAGCGCCGACAGCGGCTCGTGGTCGCGGCCAACACGGGCCCCTCATTCGGGGCGCGGGTGGGAAGGCTAGGGCCGGCAGCCGCCAGGTGACCGGACCGCAGCCAAACGAATTTGAAAGGCAGTGTCCGCTGGTGCGTTCACGCGATTAGCGGACGAGAGTGAATTTTCGATAAGTCGTTTGCAATCAATTATTTATTGTCTTAAGAAGACGAGCGAGTTCCGTCTTCGCGATGGCTGGCGGTCTATGCTCTGCCTGGGGCGGCAAGGAGCGCCCAGAGATGACCGAGACGACGATTCCAGCCACCGGCCCGCATGATGCCGTCAACACCGGACGCAGTGAGGGGGTGCGCTGCATCACCGGTCCCAAAACCGAGGCCGGCAAGGCCCGTTCTTCACGAAATGCCGTCACCCACGGCCTGCGCGCGACAAAACTGGAAAACGCAGTGGCGCCGGGGATGCGCGCCGCCTACGAAGCTCTACGAAAACAGTATCTCGATGAGTACAAACCCGTTGGCGCCACCGAAAACACCCTGCTGGACATGGTCATTTTCGCCGCCTGGCAACTCTACAAGATCCGCGAAATGGAGATGTTCACGGACATCGATCTGGGCGCGCCCGGCTCATTCGGGCGCAGCGAGAAGCTGGCCCGTTACCGCAGCTCCCACGAGCGACTGATGTTCCGCAGCCTCAACCAGCTCAGGCAGATCCAGCAGGAACGGATGCTCCGCGAAACCGACGCCAAAGCCGGACTGCCGGCGCATGTCCCGCCGGGCGTCGGGCTCAAACCTCTCTTTAACCACCTCAAAGCTCTCGCGCACAGACCGAGAGTTCTGGCGGCCTCACAATCCTGCCCTCATGTCAAAGGATCGGAACCTGAACGCCCACCTCGGACTGGGCCCAGTGCAACGTATCGGCGTATGTGAGGCGGCATAGAGCAGCCAGAAATGGGCATACAAACCCTTCCCACCAGCGTTTGATTGATTTACAATACAGCCGCATCATCTTTGAGGAGACTGCCATGTACTCTTTGGTACCCTGTCTCGCGGCTCTTCTCTTCGCCGGCGCCCTTTGCGCGGCGCCAAGCGATTTGACAGACGCATTTCAGAATCTTAAGGACGCCGTCGCCGCCAACGACCACGCCCTCGTCAAGAAACTGGCTGGTGAAACCGTTACTCTCGCCCGCCAAACGATCGCCACCCCAGATCCTACCGACGCAACCGAGTTGGACACCCTCAAAAAGACCAAGGCATTCGCCGCTGAAGTGGAAAGCTACGCCGAGTATGCGCTTTTCGCCACCGCTTTGAAGGCGGAACCGGCGGTCACAATCGACTTGCTCTCCTACCTCGAGCAACTCAGTCCGAAGAGCAAGTACATGGGCGAAGGTTACTCCGCCTACTTCGCCGCACTCCAGAAGACCGGCGCCGGCGCAAAAATCCCCGACATGGCCGAAGCCGCGCTCAAAAACCACCCCAACCAGGAAGACCTCCTGCTCGTACTCTGTGATCACGCGCTGAGTGTTCACAAACAGACGGCGCTCGCCGGATCATACGCCGAGAGGCTCATTACAGCCATGACCAGGAAAGCCAAGCCCGAAACGATTTCCCAGGCTGATTGGGACCGCAAGAAAAGCCTGGCCCTCAGCCGCGCGTACTGGGTCGCCGGCCTCGCACACGGGGAAAAGGGCGAATACTTCCAATGCAACAAGGACTTCCGGGCAGCTCTTCCTTATATCAAAGACAACCCCCAAATGGCGGCGGCTGCCTACTTCTACCTCGGCGTTTCCAACTATCACCTAGGCCGCGCCGCGATGAACCGCGCACAGGTCCTGGAAGGCGCCAAATTCAGCGAACAGTGCGCCGCCATTCCGGGGGCCTACCAGAGCCAGGCCTGGACCAACGCCCACCTCATGAAGACGGAGGCCGAGCGGATGCTCGCCAGGAAGTAGCCTGACTGCCTTTTTCGGCGAGCCGCCGGCTCAGTGCCAGCGGCTCGCTTCATTTTCCGCGGCCGCTAGAGTTCTTTCAGCCAGGCGTTGGCGAACTCAGCCAGCGCCGCCGTTGGAGCTTTTCCCGCCCTGTACATCGCCTTCCAGGTGGAGCTTTTGCGTTCATATGCCGGATTCACGAACTTCACGGTTCTGCCCTGCTGCACAGTCTGGGCCGCGAAATCCACCGTCGAAGCTTCTTTCACAATCCGGCTCAGCCTGCCTTTCAGCACCGCCTTGAGGTTGTACTTGTTCCAGTTGCTCTGTTCCTCCTCCATTTGCTGCTGGTTGGCGCCGCCTTGAATTGCCGCCCAGTTGTCCGGCCCGCCCAGATCGATGGACTTCAGTACGGCATAGCCTTGCTTGAATTTCGCCATATCGGTTGCCGCCAGCCCCTCGATGGCCTTCGCCCCCGAATAGAGCTTCTGCCCCTTCGCCCGGGCCTGTGCGCTGGTCGACTTAGCCTGCCTCTCCCAACTCTTGAGATCCTCATCAAACATCGGTTTCACCATCTCGGCAGGCATCTGGACCACCATCTGAGCCATTTGTGAAGCCATCTGCTTGGTCGCTTCGTCGATGGCGGCATCGCCGCCAGCCATCATTGCCTTATGCTTTTCTTCCGGGGAGAGCACCTTGATGCCGTGGTCCACGCCCTTGTGTTCCTTCTTCACATACTCCGCATGGGCATCCATGAAGGGCTTGGACATCACAATTGCCTTCACCGCCGCCAGGATCTCCTTCACGGCCGCCGCCCGGTCCTGCTCGCTCATGGCCTTGGCCGCATCACGTGTCTTTGCTCCGAACCACGGGATGGAATCATTCTGCGAGTAATAGCGGACCGCCTTCTCGGCTTCAGCCCGCAGCGCGCTTTCGGTGATGCCGAGCACCCCCAAGTGCCCTTGCCACGCCAGAACCGCCGCTGGCAAGCCGGCCAGGGCCAGTGCAACAAACTTGATCTTCATGTAAGGATCCTCCAATTCCAGTCAGGATACCCTATTCCAGCTTGGTCTAGCGGATGCTTGGAGGGCCGGTGGCCACTTTCGCCTCTGAAGCACGAAGGCCGCGAGCATGCTCTGCCGCGGCCTTGTTGATTTTGTTCTGCAGCTGGCGTTAGACGTCGCAGATCGTCATCATCTCGTCCAGCGTTTTGAGCGGATCCTTGCCGGCAGCGGGAGAGTACTCGTGGGACAAGAAACCCGTGTACCCCGTGTCGATGATGGCCTTCACGATCGCGCTGTAGTTCAGTTCCTGGCTCTCGTCGAATTGCTTGCGCCCTGGATTGCCCGCCGTATGGAAGTGCCCGATGTACTGGATGTTGTCGCGGATGGTCCGGATGATGTCGCCCTCCATGATCTGCATGTGGTAAATGTCATACAGCAGCTTGAACCGCGGCGAACCTACCCGTTTGCAGAGCTCAACACCCCAGGCCGTGTGATCGCACTGGTAGTCTTTGTGATCGACCTTCGAGTTCAGCAGTTCCATGCAGATCGTGACGCCCTCGCTCTCGGCGATCGGCGTCACCTTCTTCAGGATCAAGGCGCAATTCTCCAAGCCTTCCTCGTCGGACTTGCCGCGGCGATTGCCCGAGAACGTGATCACGCCCTTGACGCCCGCCTTCGCGGCCATCGGGATGTTTGTTTGGAACTGTTTCTCGATCTCGGCGTGCAGGCTCTTGTCGTTGCAGGCATCCGACAGCCTGCCGCCGCCGGGCGTCATGTTAGGCAGCAGGCCGTACTTCTTGACGATCTCCCACTGTGCAGGTTGCACCAAATCATAGCAGTGCGCCCCCAGCCGCGCCGCATTCCTGCAGCGGTCCTCAAAACTCATTTCGCGGCCGAACACTCCGCCGCAGACGCCTTGCTTGATGCGGTTTTTCCGCTGCACCTTTTGTTCAGTTTGCGCGTTCAGAACGGTGGCCGCCGCCGCGCCGGTCAGGATCAGATCTCGTCTTGTCATAGGAATGGGCCTCGCAAGCTATCCTACATGAGAGTGGACCAGAACATCACCTACCGCACCGGATATACAATCAGCGTCGAGCAGTACCGCGACCTGTTGAACGCCTCCACGCTCGGCGAGCGCCGCCCGGTGAACGAGCCTGACAAGATCGCCTCCATGCTGCGGCACGCCAACCTGCTGGTGACGGCGTGGGACGGCGCGACCCTGGTCGGGGCCTCACGCTGCTTCTCGGACTTCGCCAACGTCACCTACTGCGCCGACCTCTGCGTCCACCTCGACTATCAGCATCGGGGCATCGGGAAACGGCTTCTGCGCGAAACCCTGAATGCAGGCGGTTGCCGCATCGTCCTTCTGGCCGCTCCCAAGGCGTATGACTATTACGCAAAGGTCGGCATGGAGAAGCACCCTTCCGCCTGGATCACGACAGACCGGGGGATTGTCTGACATGGGTTTCGCGCTCTGGCTCCGTGACGGCCAAGCCTGGGCCATGGGAACTCACGAATACCGTCCCATGGGTACGGCCGTGATCTCTGATCATGGAGTCTTCACGCCGCGCGACTTTCACAGGATGCGTCCGGCTCCGGGAAGGACCGATCCAAGCCTGGCCGGGCTGTTCGCCTCCTTGGGCGAAATGAACGACTACCTGAAATTCCGCATCCGGCCGGAGGCGCGTTCACGCCAGCAACGAGTTTTTTCAAAGAAGCGCCTAAGCGATTCAATGCCCGAGTTTTAACTCGATTTTTGGCAGCCAGGTTTACCGAGCCGGACGGCTGGAACTCCTCCACGCGCGGCTAGAATCGATCCCGGGATCTTGCCACCGCAAGGCACGGAGAATCGTATGGCGCAACCCGACGGCATTGAATTCGTCAACGGCGTTTACCGGCTCTGGGACCGCCGGGACCAACAGAACTTGTATTGTGAATCGGCCAGCCAGACTCAGGCCGCTGAATGGATCGGCAGCGCCTCCACTCTGACGGGCATCGAGGCATTGCCCGAGGGTCTCGTCCTGGGCTGCGTTTCCGTCCGGCGTTTCGAATTCCAGCGCGACATTCCGTTCGGCTACGACTACCAGTGGATGAGGGAAATCGCCTTCAATGTCCTTCGAGGGACAACCGGCATTCGCATCGACTCGTGCGCGGCCGCCAGCATCGCCGCCTGCCTGACGGCGGATTTTGAGTCGCGCGTCCGGATGAGCGATGGGCGCCTGCGCCTGGAGCTCAAATCTGCAAATGACAAGAACGGATCGGTTGGGGTGAAGGCCTCAGCCAGAGTCGTTTCGGAGGTAAAGGCTGCGTCCGGTCCGGGCCAATTGCTGGCTGCGCTGGCTGGGGTTCATCCCATCGAGTGGTTCCGCAAGACTCTTGCCGCATCCTGTGGCTCCGATTGGCGAGCCCTGGCCGATGCCACCGGTCTGACTGCGCGCCAGCTTGACGCAGCCGCCATCTTCTGGAGAAGCCTGACGGTGAAGTGCGAGGCGGCTCTATGGCGGGCCCTTGGAGAGGGCGGCGGCCTCTCGGAGCTGCGCCAGGCGCTGGAGTTCGCGGCGGCACGGCGTCCGGCGCCCGTTTCCCAGGCGTCGACAGTTGGCCGGTGGCTTGCGTCGCTTGGCGCGGCCGCAGCAGGCCAGGCAGCTGGCGACTTGCTGGATCGTCTCAATGACGATCATCTGATCGATGCCATCCGCCGTCTTCGCCAGCACGCCATCGCTACGATGGATCTCTCCAAGCTGACCGGGCCCGTTCTGGCATCAATGTCCGAGCAAGCCGGCCAGGCTCTTGACCGGCAAGGCGCACGCGATTTTCTGGCCAGGCTCGCACTTCTCCGCGACCGCATCCACGAGAGATCGCCGGAAGCGCTGAACCGCGCGTTCGCCGCCGGGCTCATTGCTGGGGCGGAAGCCTCCAGCGCGGATACCGCCTTTCTTGATGTGTCGTTCCCTGCCACGGCCGGGGGCGCCGCATCGGCACGGGCCGTTCTGGCCGGCAACCTGGGCGCAGCGCTTGAGGCCGGCGCTGGCGCGTTGATCCACAAGGGAGAGTTCGAATCCTTCCTCGCGCGGCGCTGGTATCTTGATCTCACGCTGCCATTTACCGGCCGCAGGTTCTATCGCAGGGACATTGAGGCGCTGGCCTCGGCGCGCGTTGAAAACGATGCCATGGGCAGGCTTCTGGTCTACAACGTCGACGCCAGGGAGCAAGTGGTGGTCTCGGGAATCATGTCAAGCACGATGCTTCTGGCCGCTTCGGTGTCGGTGCGTGACGGTGAACCTGTTTGCGACACGCGGAATCTGGTCTTCGAGCATCGTTTTGCCACCGTTCCAGGATCGGGAGACGCCGCCTGGAAGGCGGTCCTGCAGGCCTATGGCGTAAATGAGGTTCCCTGGCCAGACGCCAAGGGCGAGGCCCGGTTGGTGATCACCGCCCCAGGCGACCTCGTACTGGCTTGGACCCGCACGCCGCAGCCGTCCACAACTGAGTTCGACGCCGCCATTTCTCGCGTCTCGCTCGCCCTTCAGTCCTTGATGCGCCGGTGGCTCCCGGCTCTCTACTTCTCAAGTCCCAAGCGCTACGCGGATATCGGAGCCGCCTGGCCCCTTCTGGTCTATGCCGCCAGCCGGCCCTATCGCTCTCGAGGCCGGCGCGACTACACCTACGACGCCATGGACGCCCGATCGGTCCAAGCCGCGGCCGCCAGCGCCGCGGCCTCGCTGCCATCCATGATCACTACCGCCCGCCGCATTCTCAGCGATGCTGGTTTCGAGAGGCGGGCCCGCTCCTACGACCCTGCTGATCCGCGGACCGTGATCGCCGGCGCCGTCCGGCGCCCGCAGTTCGCTGCGCTGCTCTCGGCTGATGCTTTCCTGGTCCAGGACATGATTCGCATCGCAGAGACCGGCCGTGAACTTCGCTCCGGCTGGGGGAACGACCCGCGCACCGCCGCCCGGCGGCTTGCACGCGATGGCGGCTATTTCATCAAGGCCTTTCACGGACGCCTGAAACGGCTGTATGCCGGCAACGAGATGCTCGGACTCAGTTCGCTGGTGCTCGTTGAGGCTACCGCAGCCCTTGCCGGTCCCGAGGCACGCTGCGATGTGAAACTGGAATGGACGGGCGAGAATGGCGACCGGATTTTCTGGACGCCGGATGACACCGCCGCGCCGCCGCCGAATCCGTCAGAATAAGGGCCGCTGTGGCGACTGCGCCATGCGCCTTTGCACCCCGAAATATTCAAACGCCCGGTCGGTCGCCATCCGGCCCCGCGGCGTCCGGTCCAGGAATCCCAACTGCATCAGGTACGGCTCATAGACCTCTTCGATTGTGTCCGGCTCCTCGTCGGTTGACGCCGCGATCGTGTTCAGTCCCACGGGTCCGCCGCCGTACTTTTCAAGGATCGCCATCATGATCTTCTGATCGATCTCGTCCAGACCGAACCGGTCCACTTCCAGCAGGTCCAGCGCCGTCTTGGCCACTTCAAGCGTCACATGCCCGGCTGCCCGGACCTGCGCGTAGTCCCTCACCCGCCTCAGCAGCCGGTTCGCGATCCTTGGCGTCCCGCGGCTGCGCCTCGCCACCTCCACAGCCGCATCCGCGTCGATGCTCGTGTCCAGAATCTTCGCCGCGCGGTTCACGATGCTGGTCATCTCCGGCACTTCGTAGTGCTTCAGATACAGAACCAGCCCAAACCGCCCGCGTAGAGGCGCGCTCAGCAAGCCCTGCCTTGTCGTCGCCCCGACGGCTGTAAACTTTTGGATCGGCAGCGAGTGCGTCCTGGCGCCCGGGCCCTGCCCAATCACGATATCCACCCGGAAATCCTCCAGCGCCGAGTACAGCACCTCCTCGACATCCGGCAACAGCCTGTGGATCTCGTCGATAAAAAAGACCTGGCTGCCTTTCAAGGAGCTGAGGATGCCTGTCAGGTCCACTTTCTTTTGCAGCATCGGTCCACTGGTGATATCGAACGGCACGCCCAACTCTTGCGACACGATCGCCGCCAGTGTCGTCTTGCCCAATCCCGGCGGCCCGATCAGCAGCACATGGTCCATCGCCTCGCCGCGCATTTTCGCCGCCTCGATGGCGATGGACAGGATTTCCTTCACCTTCGGCTGGCCCGTGAACTCGGCCAGAGTCCGCGGCCTCAGGCTGGTTTCAAATGCGAGATCCTCGTCGCGCGCGGCGGCGGAGACGATCCGGCGATTCGCTTTTTCTTCGGGCATGGATCGGAACTCTTAAGATTAGCGCAGCAACTCCATCGCCCGTCTGAACAGCGGCTCAAAATCCGCCGTTCCCACCTCGCCCGCCGCCTTTTTCACCGCGATCTCCGCCGCGCCCTGCTGGCAGCCCAGATTCACCAGCGCGCTCACCGCGTCCTGCTCCATCGCCGAGAACACGCTCACCACCGGGCCCTTTGCCGTTGACGCCGCCGCGCCGAAGTCCACCTTGTCCCTCAACTCGAGCACGATCCGTTCGGCCGTCTTCTTCCCGATGCCCGGGATCCGCGTCAATTGCTGGACCTCGCCGCCGCGAATGATCGTGATCAAGTGCCCTGCCTCCACCCCGCTGAGGACCGTGATCGCCAGCTTTGGCCCGATCCCGCTCACCGTGATCAGCTTCTCAAACAGGGCCTTTTCCTCGGCCGACAGGAATCCGAACAGAACCAGCGCGTCTTCCCGCACGTGCGTATGGATCTTCAGCCTGACCTCCGAGCCCACGTCCGGCAGGGAGCCATACGTGGAGACCGAGATTGCCACGTCATAGCCCACCCCGGCGCACTCCACCACCGCCTGGTTCGGATGCTTCTCGATCAACGTCCCGCGCAACTGAGCGATCATCGGTTCTATTGTAGAAGTTGCATGGCCCGCCGGATGTTCTATGTCGACGAAATCCAATCAGGACGCGCTGTACTGCGCGGCGAGACGGTCCAACACCTGCGCAAGGTGCTGCGCGCCGAACCCGGCCAGCGGTTCGAGATCTCAGATAACGAGTCGCTTTACCTCGCCGAGTTGTCCTCCTACGGCAGGGACCTTGCTGAATTCACTATCATCTCGGAAATCGACGCCCCGGGCGCAGCCCTGCGCATCCATCTTCTGCCCGCCTTAATCAAGTTCGACCGCTTCGAATGGATCCTCGAAAAGGCCACCGAACTCGGCGTCGAACGCATCACGCCCGTCTACGCCATGCGCTCGGAAAAGGGCCTGGAACTGGCGGCAGCCAAGCGCATGGAACGCTGGACGAAAATCATCACCGAATCGGGCCAGCAGTCGCGCCGCGCGGTGCGGCCGATCCTGAATCCCACCGTCCGTCTTCCCGAAGCCCTCGCCCTGGAAGCAACATTGCGGTGCTTTCTGGACGAAGATCCCGCCGCGCCGCCCATTCTCGCCTCGCTGCCCTCAGGGCGGAGCAATTCGGATACCGCGGTCTTGCTACTCGGCCCTGAGGGCGGCTGGGACGAGCGCGAACGCGGCCAAGCCCTTGCCGCCGGCTGGCGTGCCGTTTCGCTCGGCGCCCAGATCCTGCGCGCCGAGACCGCCGCCGTCGCCGCCCTTGCTGTGATCTCGGCCGCCTGGCAGTCGCCCGGCTAGCAGACCGAGTTGCTCACCGCGTGCCTGAGCAGATCATCCAGATCGACGTACTTCAGCGCCTCCTCATGCGTCGCCTCCAGCACTACGCCCGGAGCCATTCCCTCCGCCAGCGCTTCTTTCCAGCGCAACACGCAAAGGCACCACCGGTCGCCCGGTTTCACGCCTGGGAAGGCGTATTGAGGCATCGGCGTCGAAAGGTCGTTCCCCTTGGCCTTGGAGAAGGCGAGAAACTCCTGGGTGGCCACAATGCAGACCGTGTGCTGCCCGACGTCCTCCTCCCCCGTGTCGCAGCAGCCATTCCGGTAGAAGCCGGTTTTCGGCGCGTTCGAACAAATCCCAATCGGTCCGCCCAAAACGTTTCTTCTCTGCAGCATAAATTGTATGGATGCGCGCCAACGGTTCCCGGCTGCCGGAATCGCGGCATTCCCGCCAACTCTGTGACGGCCCGGCAGGATGGACGGGCAGCCGCCTGCTGGCAGGTGGACGAAGGACAGAGGCGGATGCGGATTCACTCCAATCGCCGGTTCTGCCGGACGAAGCCCGGCCTGTGAACCGGTTCGAATGCGATCAATCGTTGCGCAGTTTCGCGCCGCGGATTGTTCCGGCCAGTTCCGCGAATCGGGGGTCGCGCGCCAGTGACCGCAGCCGATTCTCGATCGGCAGGTAGACGAAACTCGCTTCCTGTTTCTCGCGCGACTTCCTCAAGCGGTGGAATGCCTCGTCCCGATCCCCTGTTGCGGCGGCCACCAGCGCCATGACAAATTCGGCATTCCGTCCGCGCTGTCCCGTTCTCAACATGTCTTCCGCGATCTGGCGGGCCTGGGCGGCCCTGCCCGTCCGGCCGTACCAGTAAGCCGCATGGGCGCGAATCCGGCGGTCATTCGGAGACATTTCCAGCGCCTGGTTCAGCGCCGACTCCGCCGTGTCTTGCTGCCCGAGTTGGGCGAAACAGAGAGCCCTGAGCCAGAGCCCCACAGCGAGACGGTTGTTGATTCCGAGGGCGCGGTTCGCTTCCCGCAAACCTGCTTGGGAATCGCCGACATAGTAGTTGTAAAGGCCTAGCGCGATGTGCGGCTGGGGCAACGCCGGATCTTTTTCGAGGACTCTTGAGACCTCGTCAATGGCTTGGTTTTCGCGTCCAGTCAGGAAGAGCAGGTCGGCATACTCCATCAAAGCCTCGCCCTCGAAGGGATTGATTTCAATGGACTTTACGAAGTCGCGTTCGGCCGCCACGAGATCGTAATCGGTAAACATCGAGATGCGCGCCCGGACCCACCTGCCTCGCGCGGAGACGGGGTCGATTTCCAGCGCCCGTCCGACGGCCGACCTTGCCCGCTGCATCAGATCCGGCGGCGCCTCCGGCTGCAGACTAGCGAGCCGCCTGAGAGCGTCCGCAAGTTCCACCCACGCTGCCGCCATCGCCGGCGCCTCACGCGTGGCTTGCTCAAAAAGGCGAATGGACTCTTCGTATTTCCTTTGCTCGGCCTGGGACCACGCCGAGGTCCACGGATCGCCGGCGATCAACTCGTGCGCTCTGAGATAGAGCGCCATGGCGCTGGGGTTGCGGGCTCCCTCGCCATACCGGCCCTCGCGCCGGAAATGACCAATAAGGGACCCTGCAATCTCGCTGCTTACCTCAGTTTCCGCATTTAGGGCGTCTGTTGCCACGCTCTCGGCGACAGTCGCCCAGATCTGCACGCCATCGGAGACTCCGACAAGCTGGGCCGTCACCACCAGGCGCTCTCCGGACCGCTGGACTGAACCTGTCAACACGGCATCGACAGCGAGTTGCCTGCCGGTTTCCATCAGGTCCAAGGCCCGGCTCTGGAACCTCAAAGTCGCAGGTCCGCCGACGATTCGAAGCCCGCTATCGCCCAGCATCGCCGTCACCTTTTGGCTCAGGATTGCGGCCGTCTTCGCCTCCGGCTCAGTTCCGATGAGGCCGACAAACGGGAGCACCGCCAGAGATTTCACCTCGCCGGCGCCGGTCCGGCCAGGCGTGGCCGGGGAACGATCCCCCAGCCAGATCACAGCCGCCGCCAGAAAGGCGAGACCCGCCAAAGCGAGGACGCTCCCGGCAAGCCACCAGCCGCGCATGGTCTTCGGTGGCGCTTCGGCGGCAGGTGGAGGGCGCATCTCGAACTCGGGGACGTAGGCGCCCTTGGGCAGGCGGATCACGACCGGATCGGCGGCGCCTTCGGTCGCATAGTACTCAGTTAACCGGGCGCGCAACCGGGAGGCATGCGCCCTGACGGTGGAATCCACCTGGGGGTTGTAGTCTGGGCCGCAACCGAGCACTTCAGTCGCGATGACGTACTCTTTGATGGTCTCCGGACGGCCTTCAAGACTCCGTTCGACGACGAACCGCAGAAAATTGGCAGGGCGCGACGCCTGGGCAAAGCGTTCGCTACGCAGAATGCGCGCCAATTGCTCTCGAATCGCCTCCGACTGCAAAGCCCTTTCATCATAACAACATGCCGTCCCCCAGACTCTCGTATAACGTGCCATGAAGCACGTTCGTACGTGGGTTTTGCGCCTGAACTAAGCGAAACTACCGTCATCGAGTTCTGGGTTCATGCATTACACAAGACACCTGACCGCCACTTTCGCGCTGTTGGCTCTGGCGGCATTGCCACTGGCCGGTTCACCCGCGCATACCTTCTACGCCTTCGGAGGAGACTCGTTCGGCTATCCCCGCGACTTCACGGCGATCAGCAAAACGGGCACATCCAGTTCGCAGTTTCTTCTCGGGGATGGTTCCCTGTTCTTCAATGGGGGGCTTGCATACCGGGAGTCGGACTCCACCTTCTTCGCCATCGCCAACGGCTGGCTGGGTGGAACGTTTCTTCAATTCACTGAAGAGGGGACATCCTCGCTCACGCCGATCGCCGCGCTCGGCGCCGGCTACTCGGGAGGGCTCGCATACGATGCCGGTTCCGGGCTGTTTTACACGATCCAAAACGACAACAACGGCAACTCCACGCTCTACACACTCGACGCGTCGGGAAACCTAACCAACCCATTGCCGTTGGGATTTGGTTTCTACGGCGGCTTGACATTCAACCCGGATGACGGCTTACTTTACGCGGTAGGCGGGTTCCCGTATGGGGTGCAGAACTCGCTCTACAGCTTCAGCCCGACGGCTTTCAGCGGCGCCAATCCACTTTTCACCCTGGGCGACGGATCGGTGAACTTCGGAGGCGGCCTGGCCTGGGACGCCTCATCCCAAAGCTTCTACATTCTTGGAAGCGATTTCACGGCCGCATCGACGTTGTTCAGCTTCAATCTCTCAGGTCCATCTTCGCTGACGCCTGCCGGAGCGCCGTTTGGCTACGGTTTTTTCAATGCCGGGCTTGTCCTGCTCGATGAACCGATCAACGGCGGAGGAGGATCCGGCGGGGGAGGCGGCGGCGGCGGGGGTGGCGATCCCACCCCCGTCCCCGAGCCTTCGACCATTCCGGCGCTGGCGGTCGGCTTCGCCGCGCTCATTGCTCTACGCCGCAAGTTGGCCTGAGCGCCCACAATTCGAATCAATACTCAACTTATCGGAGGAACTCTACCCATGCTGCATGAAAAGGCTCGACTTCTTGCGCTGGCTGCCGCACTGATTGCGCCTGCCGCGCTGAACGCTCAGTATTCTCAACCGGTGCGCAATGTTGAAAACCCTTCCCAGAACGCCTACACCATTCGAGGGAATTTCAACATCCCATCCCCCGCGAGCCAAAACGCCACGTTTGCCGCTGAGGCGCCGCCACCACTGAAACGCTTCACTGTCGAGTCGCTTGGCCTGCGGTGCCTGGTCGAATCCGATGTCACGGCTGTAAACGCCACCGTCACCTTCCGGGTGCGAAACAGCCCAAACGAGAACCCGTTTACCGCGGTCCTACCTATCGTGATGGTGCGCCAAGGCGTCAACGGCGCTTTCGTCGCCTGGTACGGCACATTGAGCGGCAGAGCCTTTCACGACAACACCGGAAGCACGGACGGACCGGTGATTAGCGTGAATCGCACACCCGTGGGCGGCCCACTGGCTTGCGGGTACACCATCATGGGCGGCTTGACGAATCTGCCCCAGTAACCCTTAAAAAGATTCCAGACATGAACACTAATCGATTCCAACTCCTTGCCCTTGCGGCGGCGCTATTGGCGCCCGCGGCGCTTCACGCCCAGTACTCCCAGCCGGTGCGCGACGTCGAAAACCCGGCTCAAAACGCGTTCGTCTACCAAGGCAGCCTTACTCTCACCGGGACAAACCATTCGCACGTCGCGTGGGTGCCCGCAAGTACGGTCCCACTGGGCAAAAGGTGGACCATTGAAACCGTGGGCTTCACTTGCCACATTGTTCCCGCTTCGGCCAGCATCAGTTCAGCGAGCTTCAGTGTCAGAACCAGGAACGGCGCCGGGCAGCCATTGCAGACGATGTCAATTCCGATCCTGATGACCAAACAAGGCACGATCGCGCACCAGACCTCGAATACCTTCGATTGGGTCGGTTCCTTCACGGGGCGCGTCTACCATGACCAAATCGACACTTCAACAAGGGTTGCGATCGTCATTGGCCGCAAGCCGCCGACCGACGATGTACCCTGCAACTTCTCCATTTCGGGGTCGCTGACGAACCTACCTCAGTAGAATCCGGGCGGCTTCGCGCCCTTTCATGTAGCACCACCCAGCGCAAAACACTCCGGCGGCGGCCATCCATGTGACGGCTGCCGCCTTCCCGCGCGCATGCGGGTGATCATTCGACAGAGGCTCCATCACATGGAGGATGCGGAGCTGTTTCAGGTTTGTGCCGAAGGTTCATCGTAGAGGCGGACCTCGTAGATCCGTGCCGACCGGCAGCCGTTGGTTTCGTGGACCACGATGCGCAGGCGATCGGTGGTGACGGCCGGAAACGTAAGGACGCGGCGGCGCATGTAGTTATCTTCCTCGCCGGCGATGCGGCGCCAGCCGGCGCCTTGAGGAACGAGCGCCTCGTAGCGCTTGACGCAATCGGGGTAGCGGAAGAGTTGGCGGCGCGAATGGCGGTTGATGTCGGTGTCGAAGGTGATTTGGAGCGTGTTGAAGCGCCGGGCCGCGGGCAGGCGGAGTTCGAGCCAGGCGGGGAGGGGCTGGGCCGGGTTGGAGATATAGATGTTGGGCCAGCGGTCCGGACGGTTTGTGCCTATGGCGACGTTTTGCGGCCCATATGGGAATTGGGCGGGGGTGATGCGCAGACCAAAGTGACGGCCGCGGGTGAGCGGATGCCAGCGAGTGGGTCCAGGCAATTCGGCGGCCGTGCAGCCCACGGGAGAAAGAGCCGGGGCGTCGGTCAAGTCGGAAAAGAGCGCCCAGGACAGGCCGGGCACAGCCGGCAAATGGACGACATAGAGCTTGCCCGGCTCGACGTTCCGGTTGAAGTCAAATCGCACATAGCCGGAAAACCTGGCGGGCACGGTGGCCACGGCTGTCGCGATGTCCGGCTGCGGACGAAGATCATAGACGAAATCGGCCGCACGCAAGCCGAGGGTGACGGGCATGGCGCTGTCGCGATCCGATTTCAGGAGCAATTCAACGCTGTCGATGCGGCTGGTGGAGACCGGGAACAGTTGGGCGGCGGGGATGGTGAGCGCGAACAACTGTGGCGTACCGATTTCGGGGAAGTTGAGCGGAGCCTCGCTGGAGGCGGTGACGGTGGCTGCACGCGCGAGGTCATGCGGGTCTTCGTTGGCGTATCCAGGCAGGAAGGCGTCCTGGCGAAGCAGGGTCTGACGCAACTCAGGCGCGTGGGAACGCGCGAGATCGCGGGGCAGGCACTTGTGTTTCGCGCAAAGGGCCGCCGCCGTGCCGACGCCTTGGCCGACGATGGCGCCGGTCCGGAGAACGCGAGTGGAGGAGAATGCGACGTAGCTGGCGCTGATGGGCCGTCCCGCCATCATCAGGTTGCTGACATTGCGCGAATAGCAGGAGCGCAAAGGGATGCCGTAGGGAGTCGTATTTGCTTCCTCCCACGGCGGGCGGGTGTTGGGGCGGGAGCGGGCGAGGATGCCGCCAGGCTTGTGGATGTCGATGTACCAGCAGCCGAAGGCGATGGAATCGGGGTGGATGGGCGGGTCCTGGAGGTCGTGCTGGGTGAGGATGTGGTCGCCAACGAGGCGGCGCGCCTCACGCTTGTAGAGCCAGAAGCTGACGAAGTCCAGGCCGTAGTTGCGGGCCTTGTCCTTGCGGGGGCAGTGGTTCTTGATATGGTCCCAGACGCCGATCAACTGGCGCAGGGCCTCGTGCTTGATCTCCTCGTTGTCACGGATCTGGTGCATGGGCAGACCAACCTCCAGCCACCAGTAGCCGCGGTCGAAGTTTTCGTGGTTGCGCTCGGCGAAGTCTTCCTCGGCGGGGAACCTGGCCGCCCAGCCGGGCGAACGGAAAGGGACGGGAATGCCAGCGTCGCGAGCCCGGAAGAAGAGAGAGCTGCCCATCTGCGGCTGATCTCGCGGCTCGGGCGGGGCATTGGATTCCTGGAACTCGGCCCGGCCCTCCATGCCCCAACGGAAGCCGGCCCCGGCGCGGTAACCGAGGACGCCGTCGCCGGTGGCGTCGATGAAGAGCGGGGCGGTGAACAGGAACTTGCGTTCGCTGCCCATCTGATAGCCGTGGACGGCGAGAATGGTGGCGGGGTCCTTCATTTCGACCTGTCGCACTGTGGTGTTCAGGAAGAGAGAAAGGGCCTTCTCGCGCAAGGCCCATTCGTAGAGGACCAGGTCCCAGACTGAGTTCATGAGACCTTCAACGTAAGGCTCATGGTTGCGGACGCGCTCTTCGACATGGATTTCGTCGAGGATACCGGTCTCCTTGCACCAGATGTTGTGGGCGCAACTGACTTCTGGGTAGAGGCGGACCTCGCTTGACGAGTTGCCGCCGAGGGTGGACCGTTCGTGGACAAGGGCGGTACGGGCGCCGTTGCGGGCTGCGGCGATGGCGGCGCAGGTTCCGGCAATGCCACCGCCGACGATGACGACGTCGAAGTCGCGGCGAAGGACCTCTTCCTTGCCTGGCAGGATGTAGCCGCCCAGCGCGCCAGGACGGCTTTCAGGGGGCGGCGCGGGCTGGGCGGGCGCCCGCTCAGGCGCGAACCAGCCGATTAAGGATTCAAAGAGCGTACGGCGGCGGAAGTTCATCGCGACATCCCCCTGGGAACCGGTCTGGCGCGCCTTGAAGCAACCGGACGATTCACTGCCGCCGGACTCAAGCAGCCGTGGCCGGAGATTGGATTTCGCCGGAGCGTGGCGCTTTGCGCGTCCGGTCTTATTCCTGATGTGAGGAGGCTCAGTCCGGCATGCATCTGCCTCAATGTATCCGATCGCCCGTTCCAGATCCAACCGGATGGAGGGCGCGACCATCGAGAATGGGCCGATTCCGGGCGCCGGCCAGGGCGCCCGGCTACAAGCTCAGGGTGAGGTGGAGGTAGACGTTCACCCAGCGATCCTTGGTCTTGGCCGCCGGTATCACGCCGACACTGAGGCCGTCGGTGGTCGCCTTGTACATCTTTGTGGTCACGCCTAAACGCAACGACTGCGAACGGTTGAGGGCGACATTGCCGCCCGCCAGGGCGTAGAAGCCGAAGCCATCACGGGCATTGCAGACCGGGCAATCGATTCGATAGAAATCGCTGGGCTGCCGCAAACCCTCGCTGTAGCGCATGTATGCCCCGCCGCCACCGCCATAGAGTTCGGCCTTGCCATCGGCCAGAGGCAGGACCAGCCGGCCGCCAACGGGGAAATAGTGCTGGAAATCCCGGATGCGGACAGCGCCGAAGGTATTGCTCTCGAAGTAGTCGTTGACCCTAGCGGCGTTGTAGGCGCCGTCCCAACCCAGATCAATCTGCAAGAAGGAGGCAGGACGGTATCCGTACGCCAGGGTCCAGGAAAAGGCGCCTTCATAGTAGTCGTTCAGTTCGCCCTGGGGGGTGGCCACGCCGAGGCCGGCGGTAAGGTGATGTTTCTGGTAAGGCTGCGCCTGCATCAAGCTGCCGGCTGGAAGCATCAGAAGTAAAAGTATGTAACGTCGCATGTCTTTCGCCCCGAGAGACGCCGTGCGCGGCCGGGCCGTTTCCACCATGCAGTATAATTTGAACCAACTGGGAACAAACATGATTGAAGCTCATCGAAAGACGCCTCTCGCAGCATCATTAGTGATGGCGCTGACGCTGGCCGTGGCGCCGGTTCTATCAGGAGCGGGGCTCCAGGAGCCTCAGACCGTGGATCCGGAAGTCCAGGTGGAGGAAGCATCGGGGCAGAACTGCAACTACCGCAGCGATCCGCAGGAAGTGGACTTGGCGGCCTACAGGGCAAGGCAAAGCGCTTATGAGCGGGTGGTGAGCTTTTCCAAAGGCGGGAGGCTGGCGGCGAGGAGTGTGGCGCCGGCTGAGATACCGCGCCGGAACCTGGTGGATGAGCACATCTTCGCGAAACTGGAGTCAGCCGGAGTCCAATCCGCAGCCGTGGCGCGCGACGAGGTCTTCCTGAGGAGGATTTCGCTGGATCTGGCGGGCATCATCCCAACGGCCAGCGAGATCCGCGCATTCGTCGCGGACCAGGACCCGGACAAGCGCAGCAAGGCGATCGACAGACTGCTGCGGAGTCCGGAGTTCGTGGACAAATGGACGATGTGGCTTGGCGACCTGCTGGGCAACGCGCGAGTGAACTCGAACCGGAGTTTGCAAGCCAACGGCCGGAACGCGATGCATTGGTGGATGAAGGAAGCGCTGGAACAAGGGGTGAGCTTCCGCGACATCGCCTATCTGTCGCTGGCGTCATCGGGAAACAACTTTGACAAGCACACCGGCGGCGCGAATTTCCTGGTCAGATCTTTTCACCCGATGGGTCCTGCGCAGGACACCTACGACATGATGCTGGTCCGTTCGGCGACGGCGTTTCTGGGAATGGGGCATTACGATTGCATCCTTTGTCACGATGGCCGGCGGCATTTGGACACGATCAGTTTGTGGGGGTCGAAAGCGAAACGGGCTGAGGCACAGAAGATGGCTGCTCATTTCTCCCGGACATCCATGCGCGGCTATGTGACGGAGGACAGAACCGACTTCTATGCCGGCAGCTACTATGTGACGGACGCCCGGACCGGCGTTTACGCGCTGAACACGACCTCGGGCAACCGGCCGGGCAGGGCGACAGTAGGGCCGGATGGCAAGCCGGTGGCAAGCTACACGCCGGTCTACCGCGATGGGAAGGAGCCGCGGGCATCCGGGACATGGCGCGAGAGCTTCCATGCCGCCATGGTGGAAGACGAGTTGTTCGCCATCAACTACGCCAACCGGCTATGGAAAGCGATGTTTGGCCTGGGTCTGGTGGATCCGGTTGACACGCTGGACCCTGAGCGGCTCGATCCGAACAAACCACCTCCGGCGCCCTGGACGCTGCAAGCGTCGCATCCGGAACTGCTGGTGGAACTGGGGAGACTCGCGCGGGCGCAGGACTTCAATATTCGTGAATTCTTGAGGGTGCTGGCCGAGTCGTCCGCATATCAACTCGATTCGGCGTATGAGGGGGCGTGGGACATCACCAAGATGAACCTGTTCGCCCGGAGGATTCCAAGGCGGATTGAAGGCGAGGAGTTCCACGATGCGCTGATGAAGGCGACCGGAACCTTGCCGCCCAACGGCGGCTACACGGTGGAGGGTTGGGGGGATGTGCGGGTGGCACGCGCGATGCAACTGCCCGAGCCGGTCGAACCAAGGTCAAACGGGACAGTGAACAGTTTTCTGAATACATTCAACCGCGGCAACCGGGATACGGTTCCGAGGTCGCAAAACGGCTCGATCCTGCTGCAGCTGAATGTGATGAACAGTCCGCTGGTCACCGAGCGGATCAGAGTGTCGGGATCGGCGGCGTCGCCATTTGTCACTGCGATGACGAAGGACTCCAACAACCAGCACGTGGTCGAGGAGATGTTCCTGACGTTCCTCTCCCGGCAGCCGAGCGAATACGAGCGCGAGACCGCGCTCAGCGTGCTGGCCGGCAAGACGGGCGCGGCGAGGAATGCGGCGATCGAGGATATCGCCTGGGGTCTTGTGAACAAGCTGGACTTCATGTTCAGCTACTGAAAACGGGGGGCACGCCATGAAAAAAGATAGATTCGGGACCGATTTGGCGAACGTCGCGGGAAGCCACTTCTGGAAGCGTCCGGCGTTGGAGCGGCGCGTGTTCTTCCGCCACCTAGGCGCCGCCGTGGGCGGCAGTTTCCTGCTGCCATCGCTCACCATGCCGGCCGCGAAGGCGGCCGGCGCTTTGGAAGCGAAGGCGAGGAACGTGATTTTCATCCTGATGTCCGGCGGGCCGAGTCATGTCGACACGTTCGACCTGAAAGAGGGCAGTTGGACTCCGGCTGCCTTCGAGCCGACCGAATACGGCGGCGTTCGCTGGCCGCGGGGACTGATGCCGAAGATCGCCGAACAACTGGATTCAGTGGCGTTGCTGCGTTCGGCGAAGGCGTGGGCGGTTGTGCATGGGATCTGCCAGACCTGGGTGCAGATTGGCAGGAATCCCCTGGCCGGCACGTCGAAGATCGCTCCCCACATTGGCAGCGTGGTTTCCAGGGAGTTGCGCCCAGCTACATCCGACGTGACGCTTCCGTCGTTCGTGGCCTTGAACGCAGACGAGGCTCCGGGCCAAGGATACCTTGTACCTGAGCATGCGCCGTTCAAGGTGAATCCCAATGGGACTGGTTTGAGCAACACCGCGCCGCCCAACTACCTTGGCGGAAACGGCTTCGACCGAAGGTTCGATGTGCTGATGAAACTGGATGCGGAAACCCGGGCGGCAGGGCCGCTTGGGCCTTCGGGCGACGAGATGGCCCAGTTCAACCTGGCCGCCAGGATGCTGATGTTCAACAGCAGGGTCAACGACGTCTTCAACTTCGGTTCCGAGGAGCGGGTACGTTATGGCAACACGACGCTCGGCAACGCCTGCATCACGGCGCGGAATCTGCTGCGTTCGAACCTGGGGACACGATTCATCCAGATCAATGCGGGGGGCTGGGACAACCACTCGAACATTTACAACGGCATGCTGAACGCGTCGAATGCCGCGTCTGGCGGGCGCAAGTTCGACGAGGCTGTGGGCACGCTGCTGGCGGACTTGAAGGCGTCGGGATTGCTGAACGAGACGCTGGTGGTCGCCATGGGCGAGTTCGGCAGGACCGTCGGCAGCCTGAACAACCAGGCAGGGCGCGACCACTTCTCCGGGATGTCGGTCTTCCTGGCAGGCGCTGGCATCAATGGTCCAAAGGCGATTGGCGCAACCGACGCCGAGGGCCGCACCGTCGTGGAGCCAGGCTGGAGCGCGGGCCGGCATATTTATCCCGAGGATGTCGAGGCGACGATCTACGCGGCTTTGGGAATTGACTGGACGAAGGCCTACGACGACGACCCAATGGGCCGGGGATTTTATCTTCTTCCAAACAATCAGGGGCTGGATTTCAAGCCGGTGCTCGAAGTCTGGAGCTGATCGAAGCTCAAAAGCCAACTATCCGGGTTTGCGGGCGGGATGCCTCCTGCGCGGCTTCCGATTGCCGGACGGGCTATGCTCGTTTGTCGGTCCGGTACTGCATCAGGGCGCCAAAGAAAGCACCGAGAGCGCCGAACGCAAGCCAAGCCGCGCCTTTAGCTTCGGAAGCGCCCAGCGCGAAGTAATACTTGGGGCTGATGAAGTAACCATAGACCAGGAGCACAAAGACAACGAGCGTCCAAACGAGCAACAGAGGACGCATGCCCTTCAACAGGCCGAGCAACGCGGCGATGACACCGAGCAGGCCGATGCACAGCAGGCTGTAGAGGGCCGTCTTGCCCTGCCAGAAGGGCAACTGCGAAAGTCTGAAGTTCGGGGAACCGGAGATCAGCAGCACAGCCGCGATACCGGCGACAAAAATGCCGAAGAGACCGGCAAACAAGTAGGACCAGTAACGAAGAAGCAAGGCGAAGATCTTCACACAACCTCCACTAGCCACCGGAGCATGGGCGGCAAGCGACTATTCTATCAACCATTTCGGACTGCTTGGGCGCCAATCATCATACAGCCGGGAAAGATTATGGCGTCTCTTCCGGTGATATGCTGTCGGCGGGAGAAAAGGCGATGCCGGCCAATCTCGGACCGGACTATCTGGCGGCGGAACAGGAGTTCCGCCAAGCCGGGTCCCAGCGCGAAAAGATTGCTGCGCTTGAACGGATGTGGGCGACCCTGCCCAAGCACAAAGGGACCGAGAAGCTGCAAGCGGAGTTGAAGCGGAAGCTCTCTCAGGCGCGCAAAGAATCGCAGAAGAAGGGGGCCACGCATTCCACGCCGTTCTATCTGATACCGAAGGAAGGATCGGGGCAGGTGGCGCTTGCGGGGCCGCCCAACTGCGGCAAGTCCAGCCTGGTGGCAGCGCTCACCCATGCGCGTCCGGAGGTGGCGGATTATCCGTTCACCACGCGGCAGCCACTGCCCGGCATGATGACGTTCGAAGACGTCCAAATCCAATTGATTGACCTGCCGCCGGTGTCGAACGAGTTTACGGAAGTCTGGCTGCCCCAGGTATTCAGGAACGCCGACCGGACGGTTCTGGTCCTCGACGCCTGCGATCCGGATTCACTGGGCGAGATCGAGATGATTGAGGCGAGACTGGAGCAGTGGCGCGTCCGCAAGCCTGAGCTAATGATTGCGAACAAGTGCGATGCCCCAGGCGAGCGGGACAGTATCGAGGTATTGGAGGAATTATTCGGTAGCCAGTACCAGATCATCGCAGTCTCAGCGGAGACTGGGGAGGGCCTCGACCGGATGAGGCGGGCCGTGTTCGACATGCTCGGACTGGTGCGGGTCTACACGAAATCACCGGGCAAGGAACCCGAACTGGACCGGCCATATGTTCTCAGAAGGGGGGAGACGGTGCTGGATGCGGCACGCCATGTCCACCGGGATTTCGCGGAGCATCTCAAGTTCGCCCGCCGGTACCGGCGAGGATCGAACGAGAGCATGATGGTCGACCGCCATCACGAAGTTGAGGATCAGGATATCCTTGAGTTCCATATTTGAACCGGCGGGCGGGGACAAAGGCGCATCCAGGCGCGGAGGAAAGAGATGCTGACGGACCTCGACGAACTCCGGCGGCTGGCACACGCTCACGCCGCCGAGGATCTTGAATTCAGACGCCATGTTCACGACCACCACATCTCGGATCATCCTCTGAGGCAACATGTGGCCGGGTTGCTGGCGAGTTTCGACTGCCAGGAATGCGCCAACTGCTGCCGCGAGACGAGAGTCCCGGTGAGTGACGGAGAGGTCGCCACCATCGCGGCGTGTCTGAAGATGACGCCGTGGGAGGCGGCGAGGATGTACACGGAAAAAGGCGAGGAGGCGGGTGAGATACTCATCAGGCAAATGAACGGGCAGTGCATCTTTCTGGATCGTGGCCAGTGCATCGTCTATGAGGCCAGGCCCGAGCCGTGCAGGCAGTTTCCGGCGATTGCACTGCATGCCGACCTGTTGGGCAACCGGATGTCCTCGGTCTGCCGGCAGGCATCGATCTGCCCGGTGGTCTTTGAGGCCCTGGAGGAGTTTAAGCGCAAGACGGGATTCCGTGCGAGGCATCCGAGATGAAGAGCGCACGCGGACGAGCACCGGAAGACTCCAGGACAGTTGCCCTGCAGCCGGCAGCGGATGATGCCGTGAGCCACAAGCGGAGTTGCGCCGGCGGGTTACGGAGCAAGTGATGCGTCTATACGTGCTGGCTGGATTGCCTGGCTCAGGCAAATCCACCTGGCTTGAGAGGCAAGGCAAGCCAGCGCTGTCTTCCGACACTCTGCGTACCCTGCTGACCGGCGACGAAGCCAACCAGGAGAACAACCGGCTGGTCTTTGCACAGTTGCGGGAATTGGTGCGGGCGCGGCTGGAGGCCGGATGCGAAGAAACCTGGGTGGACTCGACCGCGCTGACACGCGTCGAGCGCAGATGTTGGATTCGCCTGGCCGAAATGCTCGGTTGTCCGGTGGAGGCAGTGTTTTTCGACACTCCATTCGAGGTGTGCCGTGCGCGGAATCTGAACCGGCGGCGGCGCGTACCCGAAGATGCGATGGAACGAATGGCCAGGCGGATGACCATGCCCTCAATCGAGGAGGGATTCGACAGGGTGCATGTGATCCGCCCGTAGGCCGAGTTTTCGCCATTCGCACAGAGCGTTCCTATATTGCTCAAAGCTCAAGCGCAGGCGGGCGATAAGGGGGTCATGGAAGGCTACGTCGCCCGCCAGGCCATCTATGACAGGAACAGGAAAGTCGCGGCGTACGAACTCCTTTATCGCGGCGGGCCCCAAGCTCTGTCAGCCGGGACGCCGGGGGATGGGGCGAGTGAAGAAGTTGTGTCAAATGGATTCTTCTCCATCGGATGGCAGACTCTTGTGGGAGACAGGCCCGCGTTGTGGAACGTCGGACAGCAACTGCTGATGTCGGAAAAGATCCTGATCATCCCCCCGGAACGGGTGTATGTCGAGATCCTGGAGACCACCGAAGCCACGGAGGAGGTCCTGCAACGGTGTAAGTGGCTGAGAGAGCGCGGCTATCGTCTCATTTTGGATGATTACACCGGAGAGCCCGGCAAGGAGCGCCTGCTTGAAATGTGCCACATGGTGAAGGTGGACTGGCGAGACAGCTCCGAGCGGGTGAGGCGCGATACGCCGAGCTCGGTAAAGCGGAAATGCCTGGCCGAGAAGGTGGAGACAATTGATGAGGTTGAGCACGCTCTGGAACTGGGGTACGACTACGTCCAGGGGTACGCCCTTGAGCGGCCTCAGGTATTGTCGGGGCGGAAGCTCCCGGCTGCGCAGGTTTGCCGGCTGAAGTTGATCGCTGAAATAAGCAAAGCCGAGCCAGCCATGAGCCGGGTGGAAGAACTGATCGAACGCGACGTTGATCTCACCTTCAAATTGATGACTTGGGTGAACTCGGCGGCGTCTGGGCGCCGGCACCCTGCTTCGACGGTTCGGGAGGCGCTTATCTGGATGGGGTTGGAGCAGGTTCGCCGGTTTGTCAGCATGTTCGCAATGGCGGGCCTAAACGGGAGCGGCAACGCCGAACTGCTCGAAAAAGCGTTAATACGGGCACGCATGAGCGATCTGGTGGCCACCGCGATCGGGGACCAGCAGGATGGGGGCAAGGCGTTCCTTGGGGGCCTGGTGTCGATGTTGGACGCGATGTTGGGCAAACCGATCGAGGAGATTTGCTCTGAGATGGGGCTACCGGACGAGATTCGAGGTCTGTTTGAAGGCCAGACGCGCGGCGCGGGTAGCCCAGCCAAGCTCGGCCTGCAATTGGCGAAGGCTTGGCAGTCAGGGGAGGAGACGGCGGCGGAGGTGCTGGCTCAAGTGAATTCGATGCCGGCCAGCGAACTGTCGAGCTACTATCTGAACTCTATCGTTTGGGTTCATGATAGCCGGCAAGTGTAGCAGAGAGACCGGACCCGCCGGCACGCCATCTGATTAAGACTAATCGCTCTTAAAGTAGCGGCGTTGAGCCACGGACCAGAGCACGGCGGGCACGATTCCCAGAATTCCGGTGGCAGCGGCCACCCAGCGCACGCCGGCGCCTGCATCGATGAGCCAGGAGGCCGCAAAACTGACGGCGCTCATCACCAGAAACAGGCCGGCGTAATCCGCTGAAAAGACGCGGCCGCGAAAGCGGTCCTCGGTCATTTGGTGAAGCATCGTGGTCGAGTAGACCCAGCAGAGCGATGTGCCTATATGTCCGAAGACAACGAACAAGCAGGCCCACCAGAACGAGGGGGCGATGCCAAGCGCGACGTAGCCACTAGCGACGATCAGAAAACCCCAGAAGATCCCCTGGCGTATTCGCGCCGGCTGGTTCCTTGACAACGTGCCACTGATCAGTGATCCGACCAGCGCGCCGACGCCGCGCGACCCAAACAGAAGGCTCATCGAAAGCGTGCCCGAGCCCTGCAACACAAAAACGCGCTCACCGAAGACAGGCAGGATGATCCAGTGCGCGCCGAGCAGGCCCATGCCGGCCTTGACGAGCAACGTCGACCATCTGCGGTTGTCGGCCCGGACATAGCCGATGCCCTCGACGGTGGGCTTGAAATCAACCAGATCTCGGATGCGTGCTGGGGGAAGGTCCCGGCTGTGCGTCTCCTGGACACGCATGGCCCAAACCAACAGCGCCGAGACGACGAAACTGCAGGCGTTGATGACGAAAACGGCGTTGCGGCCGAACTTCCATGCAATCAGCCCGCCGATGCCAGAACCGACAGCCAAATTGACCGACCAGGTCATGGAAGAGAGCGCATTGGCCAGCACAATCTGGTTTTTCCCTGAGACGACATTGGGGATCAGCGCCGTCCGGCCCGGCTCGAACAGCGCCCACATGATCGTCTCCAGGAACAGGAGGATCCAGATAAGCCAGACCGTTGACGCTGATGTCACCAGCAGCATGGCCAGCACGATAAACACCCGGGCGATGTCCGCGAAGATCATGACGCGGCGCCGGCGCAGGCGATCGTTGATCACGCCGGCCATGGGCGCCATGAAGACCTGCGGAAGCAGTTGCAGGACAACCGCGAAGCCGACGCTGCGAGCCTGGCCGGTCAATTCGAGGAGCAAAGAGTAAATGGCGACGGCATAGAACCAGTCACCGAGTTCGGAGACGATTTGCGCCAGCCAGAGCAAGCGGAAATCGCGGTTGTCCCTGAGCAGGCGGAAGTAGGCGGAACCAAGGGAAGCATTCTGGCCGCTCCCTTTCATAACGGCCTACCCGACGTAGATGCCCATGCGCTGCTTGACCAAACGAACCGTGGCTTCGGCGATGGGCATGACACGTTCGGCGCTTTCGCGCAGGACGGATTTGAGGTAGCCCGGCTCGGCGGTGATCTCGGCGTATCGGGTTTGCAGGGGTTCGAGTCCGGCAACCACGGCTTCGGCCACCTGTTTTTTCAAGTCTCCGTATCTCATGCCTGCGAAATGGGACTTCATCTGGTCATCTGTCCACCCTGTGAATGCCTGGTGGATGGTGAGCAAGTTTTCGACGCCTGGGAACAGGTTGTCGAAGTCGACGCCGGGCAGCGAGTCGGTGGTGGCGCGCATGATCTTTTTGCGGATCACGGAAGGCGGATCGAGCAGGGCGATGGCGTGGCCGGGGGCGTCTGTCGACTTCGACATCTTTTTCGTTGGGTCGTCCAGACCCATGATGCGGGCCCCGACGGCTGGCAGCGTTGTCGCGGGCATGACAAAGGTCTCGCCGTAGAGGGAGTTGAAGCGCTGGGCGATGTCCCTGGTCAGTTCGAGGTGCTGTGACTGGTCCTCGCCCACGGGCACTTCATTTGCCTGGTAGATCAGGATGTCGGCGGCCATCAGGACCGGATATTGAAGCAGTCCGTCGCCGACCGATTCCTGTTTGGCGGACTTGTCCTTGTATTGAGTCATGCGCTCCAGCCAGCCGACAGGCGTGGCGCAGGTGAGCAGCCAGGTCAGCTCCGCGTGCCCTGGCACAAGCGACTGGACGACGACAGGCGACTGCTTGGGATCGATGCCCGCGGCGAGGAAGATGGCCGCCGTCTGCTCGATCTTCTTCCGCAACTCGGCAGGGTCCTGGTAGATGGTGATGGCGTGCAGATCGACGATGAGAAAGATGCTCTCGTAGTCGGGCTGCATGCGGACCCAGTTCTTAAGAGCGCCCAAATAGTTGCCGATATGGAGGAGGCCGGTGGGCTGGATGCCCGACAAGACACGTGGTTTCATGCGAAAACTGATAGAGAAGGGTAATCTTCATCCTAAGTGATCGACGCACCTGACAACAAACCCCCGGCGAGGGCGATATCCGGAACCGGCGCCGAAGCGGCCGTCGAGAAGTGGGTCTATGGCGGCAGCGGGCTGGTCCGTATTGACGGCCAGGTCGCTTTCGTTCCATTCACATTGCCTGGCGAACGAGTCCGGTTGGGCGCCGTGAAGCGGCGGGCATCCGTGCTCGAGGCCGAACTCGGCTCAATATTGGAAGCATCTCCGGACCGGATCGCGGCCCGCTGTCCTGTGTATGAGCGCTGCGGCGGATGCCACTACCAGCATGCCCCTTACGAGTATCAACTGGCGAGAAAGGTTGAGATCCTCGCGGAGACGCTGCGGCGGGTCGGAAAGATTGAGCCGCCGGAGTCGATCGAGGCCGTCAGCGCGGATCCCTGGCAATATAGAAACCGGAACCAATTCAGGATTGAACGGGCACGGATCGGTTATCTCGCCGCCGGCTCCCACAAGCTTGTTGACATCGAGGAGTGCCCGATTTCCTCGCCGGCGATCAACCAGGCGCTGCGGGCCATCAGAAAGAAGTTGCACGATCCTCACTGGCCGCGATTCCTTCGCTCCATCGAACTGTTCACCAACGGTGAGCAGGTGATGATGAATGTCCTCGAAACCGACGGCGGCAGGAGACTGGCGCGAGGATTCTTTGAGTGGCTGGAACAATGGGTGCCAGGAGCGGCGCTGGGATCGATCCGGTATCAGGTGGGCGGGTTCGACTACCAGGTGAGCCACGGTTCATTCTTCCAGGTGAACCGTTTTCTTGTGGGGCGGCTGGTGGAGTGTGCCTTGGGCGAGGCGGCAGGCGAATCGGCCATCGACCTCTATGCCGGCGTCGGGCTGTTCACTGTCGCGCTGGCGAAGCGATTCAATCGCGTGGCCGGCGTTGAGAGCCACGGCGCCGCGGTGCGAGACATGGAGCGCAACGCGGAGGCATCGGGAGGCTCGATTGGCGTTCACCGGGCACAGGCTGAACAGTATCTGGAGAGGATCAAGACGGCGCCGGACTTGGTTTTGGCGGACCCCCCGAGAAGTGGTCTCGGACGTGGTGTTGTGGGCCATTTGCTGCGGCTCTCGCCTCGAAGAATCCACCTGGCGAGTTGCGACCCGCCGACCATGGCGCGTGACGCGGCAGCGTTACAGGCGGGAGGTTATCGCATCGAGAAAACGACGCTCGTGGACATGTTCCCGCAGACTTACCATATCGAAACGGTGATGGAGCTTACGAAGCAGTAGGCTGGTCAGCCACGCTTCAACTTCCGCCAGGCAACTTCGGCGAGATTCAGCAGCAGCGCAAGCGCAAGGAGTCCGGGCCAGAGATTGAGGGACGAAGGCACGGATCGCCCGCCTGTTGAGAAGACATCCCGCGGGTTGGGATTGAACAGTCCGCCGGTGAAGGCAGCGATCTGTTTCATTAACTGCGGGTTGTTGCCATAGTTGGAGAGTTCCAGTTCCGGAATGTATACGCCGGTCTCTGGGAACGCGGCGGAGTCTGCCAACGGGCGGACCCGGAAGAGTCCCTGGCGAGTACCAATGGGAACCGTCGCGCGGTAGTAGCCTTGGCCGGCGCGCTCAGCTTTAACAGGTCTCTGAAATCCTCCAGGACCGAAGGCGTATAGCGTGGGCGGCTCGGCTGGCGCGGCGACATGCGAAGCGAGACGGTATTCGGCCACCAGCGAGCCGCTCACCGGATCGTGCGTGAGAGTCGCTTCGCCCGACTGCGCATGAGGCAGCAGGTCGCGCAGCACGTTGGCCCAAAATTTGTCGAAGCCGGCCCAGGTCACCCAGCTTTCGGCCCAGCGGGCCTTTGCGTCGGAGGTGAAAACCGCGGCCCGGCCCAGTCCATATTGCCATCGGACCAGCAGCGGATCGTCACGGTTCGCCTCCCCCGGCACTGTCAGCAACGTGGATGCATCCTTTTTGGCGTCGAATCGGACGTAGCCTTTGAGCGCGGGCGCCTGATCTAGGGCAAGGTCGCGGAACAATTCCGCCTTGCCGGAGGCTTTCACGGTGAGGGTCTTCTCGACGGTTGTGGAGCCGGTGTGCTCCATGACGTCCTTGATCAGCAATTGTTCGAGGCCCGACGGGTCGGTGAGAAAGTAGGATTTGCCCTTCGCAGCGACGGCAACCTTCTCCAGATAAGTCCGGTTGACGTCCTGGCCGAGGCCAACCGTGGAGATGGTGACTCGATTGTCGGCGGCATTCTTGGCGACGCTGAGCGAATCGCCTTCTTCCGAGATGCCATCCGTGAGAAGAACGATGTGTTTGTAGGCGCCCGAGGCGGTAGCCATGCGCCGATAGGCCTCGGCGAGGGCCGGTGCGATCTGCGTGCCGCCGTCAGGGGTAATTCCGGCGATGAGACGCTTGATCATCGTCTTGTCCTCGGCGCGGCGGAGCGGAACGGCCCATTGATGGGAGTTATCGAAGATTAGGATGCCCACATAGTCGATCGGACGGAGATTCTCCACCACGCCGATGGCCGCCAGCCGGGCCAGTTCCATCTTTCGTCCCTCCATCGAGGAGGACTTGTCGACGATGAGGATGACCGACGTGCCTTCGGGGCTCCTCGGTGGGGCGACCGTGGCGGGCAAAGCGCGGTCAAGCGGATCGGCTGGCCGGTTCTTTTTGTCAACGTAAAGGTTGTGTTCGCCGCCGATCACAAGAACACCGCCGCCGCGCTGAATGAAGCGCTCCAAGGCGGCCTTTGTGGATTCGGGCAGAGCCTCCTGGTCGTAGTTGTTGAGGATCACCAATTGGTAGTCCTCGAATTGCGCTCTGCGCAACTCCGCCGCGGCAACAACATCAAACTGGGCGGACCTCAGGACGCCCATGAGGTGCGATTCCAGTCCTGGCGGGTCCTGCGTCAAATAGAGAGCGCGCGGGCGGCGCAGCGCGAGCGCTTGCTCGAACCGGAGTTCACCAAGTTCGCCAGCCCGCAGAACGCCCGTCACGCTGATGGCTCCGGGCGTGACAATCGATCCGGTGACGTGAACGGCGTTGGGCCCTTGCTGCAAGTCGATGGGGCTCTGGCCCAGGGTCTTGCCTTCGGCGAGGATCTCGATGGCTGCGCGGGCGGATTGGGGGCTTTCGACGGTCAGTTCGATCGGGATCTTCTCGCCGGTGAAGGCCACTGCGGGCATGCGTAGGGAGGTGAGCTTAAGTTGCGGTTCAGGCCGCCCGTCCAACAGGATTGTGTCGATCGGGATGCCGAGTTGCCTGGCCTGATAGACGGCCCTGGCGGCGGAACCGACGGTCTCACGGCCATCGCTGAGGAGAACAATTCTCGGGACCAGCCCCGACGGCATGACGGTCATAGCCTCGCGAATGGCGCCCTCAATATTCGTTGCGCGGCCCTCTTCGCCGGCGACACGGGCCAGCGGCGTTTGGTTGGCGTTAGGGTAAAGGCGTCTGGCGAAGCTCATCGGGCGGACTTCGTGACGCCCGCTCGCCTGGTTGAAAGCGCGCACGAGGTCGGCCGACCTGCTCAGGTCACCATCGCCCACGCTGGCCGAAGCATCGGTGACGACCGTAACGGCCATCTTCTTCTCTTGCACGGGAACGGAAGGTTGCGCCAGGGCGATCAAGGCCGCCAGTGCGGCTGCACCCTTCAAGGCGGCCATGAAACGGCGCTCTTGACCCTGGCGCGCCCGTTTCCGTCCGTAGATCCACCATTCGGCCAAAAGAAGAATGACGCCGGCAAGGGCGAACCACTGCCACAGCTCACGTGGACCCGCCGCGGACTGCCTCCGCGGACCGGCGCCCAACTTGGCCGAGGATCCTGGCGTCCAGAGGGAACGTCCGGCGTCGGGGAGCGAAACCGATACAGTTCGTTCGGTCGTACCGGCCGCGACTCGAATGGTGTCCGGCTCCGGCACGAAAAACCTTACCGAGCGCCCATCCACTGTAAACGGGAGCGCTTCGCCTGAGCTATTCAGTACGCGAATCGAGTCAGGCGCGACCGTTTCGTCAAAATCGACTGAGATCGCTCCTGGTGTTCCGGCCAGCACTTCACGCCGGAGGTAGACTTCCGGCGCGTACCAGGCACACAGATTCGCCATGAGCAAAGGCGCGGCGAGTTCGTAGCGGAACGGTTTGCGGCCGGGGTGGTAGCCAAGCACGGCTGACTTGACCTCGCCCGGGTGCGCGGCAACCACGGGCTTACCCTCAGCCTCGGCGATGGTAATGTCACCAGCCTCCGGGAAAAGGAACACTCCGGATTCGAGTTGCAGATCGCGCGTCCGGAGACCAGCGCCGAGTTGGTGGGCAGTATTCCAGGCGGTGAGGGATAAGGGAGTGGTGAACCGGCGAACCGGGATCGGGCCCGCGCCTGGTGGCGGCTCGATCCAAAGCGAGGGCCGTGCCGGCGGCGAGGGAGGCGAGAAGCGATCGATGATCACAAGGCCGGCGTCGACATCCGGCTTATATTGCGACGGCTCATAATACGCAGCCTGATTCCGCGAGTCCGCCTCCAGCAGGGGTCTCAGGAGATCGGGTTCGTTTGTGTAGACAGCGATGCGCAGTTGCGGCTGGGCCGGAATTTCCAGCACGGCCCGGTCATCCTGCGGGAAGGCATCACGCGTGCCCAAGCGGACCTCGACCCAGGCGGCGGCGCGGGTATTCAGGACAAAACTCGCGGTGGCCTCGGCCCCAGGGGCAAGTTCCAACAGCCGGGTACCGGCGACAGCGCCGCCGGTTGCGAAGATCACGGGCACGGCTTGCCGGAGCGGCGAATCGTTCCTTGCTGTGACGAAGGCTTGCCATCCTTGGGATGCGTCCTCGGCTCGCTTCATCCAAACACGAACGAGTCCAACGTTCCGGGTGACATTGGGCACTGGAAGAATCCGCAGGTTTGGCGGCATCGCAATGGTTTCTGGTCTGGCCTCGCCGACGCGTCCGGCGCCGGCATAGACGATCTCACCCGGACGCCGGGCCTGCAGACGGATCGCTTGGGTGGCCAAATCGAAGGCCTGCTCAAGGTCGAGCGCGCCAGATCCCGGCCGAGCCGAATGGATTGCCCCTTCGATCTTGGACCGGCTTGATTCGAAGGGAGTTCCCGGCGACGCCACGGGACCGGCCTCCACGACCATGACACGATCCTCGGCTGGAAGGGTGTTCAACCATTCAACCGCCTTGCGTTGCGCATCCTGCGACAGCGTACCCGCGCCTGAACGCGCCGCCATCCACGCCGATGTGTCGAGAAGAAGAACGTGATCCCGGCCGGGCGATTCTGGCGAACCCCAGCGAGGCTGCGACACGGCCAGCAACAAACAAGCCAGGGCGAGCAATTGCATCAGGAGCGACCAGGGCTCGTCGATGCGCTTGCGCTTCCTCCGCTCGACGGTGCGTCTCGCCGACTGCCAGAAGCGCAATGTGGAGACACGCACTTGCTGGCGAGAAAAGGTCAAAAGGTAAAGCGCGACTGTCACGCCGGCGGCGGCCGAAAACAGCAGGGCCAATTCGAGGAGGCTGAGATTGGCGAGGAACACTTACCCCCCTCTCCTCGCCGCGGTTGTACCTGCCCAGTCGACGGCTCGAAAGACCGCGTCCTCCAGTTGCACCGATGTGGAGAATCCGGCATAGCGCCCGCCGTTTCGCAAAGCCAAGTCCTCGACTTGTCGGCAATACAGGTCGAATTCCTCGATATAAGCCTGCCTGGTGGGCTCGTTGAGGCTCAATTCGAGTTCACCGCCGGTTTCCGCGTCCTGGAGCCTGAAGTCGCCGGAGGCGCCTGGATCACGGTCGAAGTCGGTCCACAACTGCATCAACAGCAATTCATGACCAAAGTCTGCCAGGTACTGGAGCGGCTGCAAAACGTCGGCGTCGTCAAGAAAATCGGAGATCACCACGGCCAGACCCGGCTTGGGATACTTGTTGATGAACAAGCGTGCGACTTCCAGCATCCGCGCCGGCCCCTTGGGTTCGAGCGCTCCAAGGAAGTCGGCGACTGGGCCGAAACGGTGACGCCCGCCGCTGGCAACCATCGTGTCGTCCAAGCGGTCGTGGAACGGCTGGATGACGATGGTGTCGTGCCGGACCAGTCCGATGTAGACAAGAGCCGCGCCCAACCGCCGGGCATAGTCAAATTTCGTGGTCTCGCCGTGCGGCGCGCCAGCTGTCATTGATGCGCTGGCGTCGATCAACAGCCGTATTGGGGTGCGCGGTTCCACCTCAAACATCTTCAGGAAGAGCTTCTCCAGACGCATGTATGCGCGCCAGTTTACGGCCCGCAGATCATCGCCCTGGTGGAATCGCCGATGGTCCAGGAACTCCTGGCCCGGACCCGAGTAGCGTGATGGGTTATGCCCGCCCACAAGCCCCCGGAACGACTTCTGCCACCGGATGGTGAGCCGTTCGAGTTTCTCCAGCAGCGCTCTTTCTATGACTGGAGCGGGCATCGCCGTTGAGACTACCTCAAGCCCTCGCCGCCGCTGCCGCCGTCGCGCCGATAATCTCCTTCAGGAGCGATTCAGGGGTCTGTTCGTCGGCGTGCGCATCGAAGTTGAGGATGATGCGATGCCGCAGCACGGAGGCAGCTACGTTCTTCACGTCCTCAATGGCCAGATGAGCGCGGCCTCTCATGAACGCCAGCACGCGGCCGCACTCCACCAGCGCCTGCGCTCCCCTTGGAGACGATCCATATCTGATGTATTTGTTCGCCATGGGGTGGGCGGTGGGCGTGCCCGGTTGGGTCGCCATGACGAGGTTGACTGCAAAATCCATCACGTGCGGAGCCACCAGGACGCCACGGCATAGATCCCGGATCACCATGATCTTCTCCCTGTCAACCACGGTCCGGAGAGTGGGCTCTTCAAACTGAATCGTTCGCTCGACAATCGTATTCAGTTCTTCACGGGAAGGATATTCAACCAGGATCTTCATCAGGAAACGGTCCAACTGCGCTTCGGGCAGCGGGTAGGTTCCCTCCATCTCGATCGGATTTTGTGTGGCCATCACAAGGAATGGACGTTCCAGTTCGTGTGTCGTTGTGCCGGAGGTGACAGTGCGCTCCTGCATGGCCTCGAGCAGCGCGGATTGAGTTTTGGGGGTGGCACGGTTAATCTCATCTGCCAGAACCAGGTTGGCGAAGATGGGCCCCGGCTGGAAACGCAGCGCCTTGTGGCCGCCGTCTGTGGTTTCCATGATCATGGACCCGACGATGTCAGCGGGCATCAGGTCCGGGGTGAACTGGATGCGCGAGTACTTCAGATGGAGAACGCGTGAAAGAGTCCGCAACAAAGTCGTCTTGCCGAGGCCGGGAACGCCTTCCAGCAAGACGTGCCCGCCGGCCAGCAGACATATCAGTACGCCATCGATGACGTCCTGCTGACCCACGATCACCCGGCCGATTTCCTTGCGTACCGCGTCAAGGTAGCCCGCGGCTTCTTCCATGGAGAGTTTGACCTGCACGTTCTTTATTGTAGGTCAACGGGCCGTGCCTGCCCGGCGTCAGACATCTCTTAAAGGTTGAGAAAACTCCATGTGCGATGGTTCGACGCCGCGCTCGGCGCACCAGGAGAAGTAGAGCGAGCCGTAGCTCGCCGTGACGTAATCGGAAGGTTGATAGCCCAGCCGGACTGCGGTGGCATCGATCCAGCAGGGATCGCCCTCCAGCTCGATAAAGATTCCGATCGGCGTTTCGTCCACCACTGCTACTCCGCTTTCCGCCGCATATTCGGCGCGGTACTTCTCATACCGGAACACCACGCGATAGCCGAGGCGATCCAGTAATTGGCGGAGGGCGCCGGCATCCGCGACCTTTGTCTCAATCTCGTCCCGGATCTTGTGAGGGCCAGGTTCAGGCGGGCCTTTGTAAGTGAGGATGTTCAGCCCTCCATACTCGCGCAGCCGCAGCAGCTTGCGCCCGGCCCGCAGGTCGAGTGCTGACGTGTCAAACACCTCGTTCCGCTCGAATGCGCGCGGGCGCGTCTCCTGGAAACCCGCCTTCTCAAGCAAGGCGCGGGCCTCAGCAACAGACCCGCACCTCAGCTTGACTTCGACTTCCTTGCCTGAATTACCGTCCGACAGGGCCGTCGCTCCCCTGAGTCTTCTTGATCACGTTCATCGCTCCGCCCAAGAAACTGGCCACGTCGGTCAGGTTGCTTGGAACAATCAGCGTGTTGCCCGCCTTGGCGATTTTGCCGAACTCGGAAATGTACTGCTCGGCAACCCGCAATTGAACAGCTTCGAAACCACCCTTGTCGTGGATAGCCGCGGCCACCTTCCTCAAACCCTCAGCTGTCGCAGTCGCAACAGCCAGGATGGCGGCTGCCTCGCCCTCCGCCTCGTTGATCTGTTGCTGCTTGCGCGCTTCAGATTCCTTGATCACCTTCTGCTTCTCGCCTTCGGCCGTGTTGATCGCGGCTTCACGGCCAGCCTCGGAATTCAGGATGGTCGCGCGTTTTTCCCGTTCGGCCCGCATCTGCTTTTCCATCGCGGCGAGAATGTCGTGCGGCGGCGCGATGGTCTTGATCTCATATCGCAAGACTTTCACGCCCCATGGTTCAGTTGCCTTGTCGAGTTCGCTGACAACCGAGGCGTTGATATTCGTCCTTTCCTCAAAGGTCCGGTCCAGGTCGATACGGCCGATCTCGCTTCTCAGAGTCGTCTGGGCGAGCTGCCGGATGGCGAACTGGTAATCGGAGATCCCATACGACGCGCGTTCCGGGTTCAACACTTTGAGGTAGAGGATTCCGTCCACGGCCACCTGGACATTGTCCCTGGTGATGCAGATCTGTTCGGGGATGTCGATGGCCTGCTCCTTCAGGCTGTGTCTATATCGGATCAAATCGACAAACGGCGTGAGGATGTGAAATCCAGCCTGAAGAGTGCCAGCATATTTGCCCAGCCGCTCGATCACATAGGCGTTTTGTTGTGGGACCACGACCGCCGTCTTGGCGATGATGATCAGGACGAGCAAGAGAAAGAAACCAACCGCAAAAAGTGCTCCTAGTTCCATTTTCCAGATCCTTTCTACCTGAATCCTCTTGACAAGCTCACTTTGCCTTTACAGTCAGCGTGAGACCGTCCACCTTCTCCACCAAGCACGCCCTGCCCTTCGACAAAGGCTCGCTCCCAGCGTTGACCGCGTTCCAAGCCGTGCCGCGCAATTCGACCTTTCCAGTCGCTCCCGCGGCGATCTCCTCCATGGCGGTACACAACTCTCCGGACAACTCATCAACGGGCAAGTCGGGCGTCAATTGCCGGAACCTCTGTTGAAGCGGTTTGCGGAAGAAGATCAGCCCCATGATCGAGAGGATGGCGAAAATCATCAGTTCGTACGACAAGGCCATCTCGAGACCAAGGGCCTTCAGCAATCCAACAACAACCGCCGAGGCTCCGAAAAAGATGATAAAGAATCCGCCCGGCGTCAGCACCTCGCCTAACAGCAGCACCATCCCCAGAACCACCCACATCCACCAGGGCACATAGATCGCTACCATAGCCGGTTACCTCCGCTCAATGGATCATAACGCAAGCGGTATGAGACGCGTTCGTTGAATCGAAGCGCTCGCGGCGTGAATCCTCGAAGCAGCCAACTGAGGAGCGTTTCGCTCAATCATGGACGCCAGGCGGAACCTTTTGGGCAGGACTCGGCGCAACATTCACTGCCGGCAGGAATCGCCGGAGGTCCGAGGCTGTCTTCTCGTGCCCTGGCTTCACCATCAAATTGGTCCATTCCATGGGGTCCGCGGACCGGTCGTACAGTTCCTCCGAACCATCGGCATAGCGGATATAACGCCATCGCTCGTTGCGGACGGAGTGGTTATTGCGGCCGTAGGTCGTCACGGCCGGATGAGGCCATTCCGATGCCGGTTTGCTGATGAGCGGCATCAGGCTACGGCCCTGCAAGCCAGCCTTGACCGGCACTCCGCACAGCTCCAGCACTGTCGGATAGACGTCCATCAGCGAAACCGTCCGGCCGCAACTCGATCCGGGCTTCCCAGCCCAAGGCGACGACACCATCAATACGTTGTGTGTCGCCTCCTCCCACAAAGCGAACTTGCGCCAGTGAAGCTTTTCGCCGAGGTGCCAGCCATGATCGCTCCAAAGCACGATGGACGTATCTCTCGCGTTCGGCCCCGCTTCCAGCCCATCAAGAACACGGCCGAGAATTTCGTCGGCGAAGGAGATGGAGGCCAGATAGCCCTGCACCGCCTTCTTCCACTGGTTGTATTTCAGCACCTTCGCATGGTCGCCATCCGGTTTTGCCATCCGGCGCCCGGCGGCTGGAACATCGTCGAGATCATCTTCTTTCACGTTCGGCAAGGTGACCTTGTCGACTGGATACATGTCGAAGAAACGCCTCGGCACGTACCAGGGCAGATGCGGGCGGAAGATGCCGCAGGCAAGAAAGAACGGCTTGTCTGGCCGCTTCGCCAGACGCGCCCTCGCCCATTCTGATGTCTGGTAGTCACCCATCGCCTCCATTTGGACATCCAGTGGCGACCAGTCGAAATGGGCCGCATTGGGAATGCCGTTCACCGGTTTTTCAGGCGGTTCGGGGTTGGGCGGCTGATTCTCCCGTTGCGACGGGAAATAGTCGTCCCAACTCTGCGGATCCGGGAATCCACCGTGGTAGATTTTCCCGCCGCCAGTGACGCTGTAGCCGTGCGTGCGGAGGTGTTGCGGGAGTGTGACCGCGCTGGCGAGGACAGGCGATTGCCGCATCGGTTGATTGTTCTCGTATACCCCCGAAGTCGAAGGGAGAACGCCTGTCATTAGAGATGCCCGGCTCGGGTTACACAGCGGCGCTGCGCAGTGGGCGTTGGTGAACAGCACGCCCCTGCGGGCCAGCCGGTCCATGTTCGGCGTCTTGACGTCCGGGTGCCCGCCCAGGCAGCCGATCCAATCGTTCAGGTCGTCGATCGAGATAAATAGAATGTTGCGGCGGTCGCGCGGCGCTGCGAAGTAGCCCGGTATCGCCGAGGCCGATGCAAGGAACTCCCTGCGGTCGATCATGGCTATTTCCTCTCTTCGTTCGACTTAGGGCAGTTCGCGGACGGCGATGTTGCGGAACCTATGCTGCCCGCCTTCCTTCCAGATCTTGTTGCCGCCATGCACCTGCACGGCAATCATCCCGTCCACGGCGTTGCCGGCCGCATGATTCGCCGTATCGGACCAGGACGTTACCTGCTCGCCGTTCACCCAAACGGTGATGTTTGGTATGTCGCCTCGGATCCGGGCCCGGACGGAGTTCCACTCACCCTTCTTGTAGTACTTTTCCCACTCCTTAATCGAGTGTGTTGGCACGCCCTGCAGCCGCTCGCCGTAGATACCGAACAGCGTCCCGCCCTCGCGGTAGTCGAGCAGCACCTGGTAGGCTTCACCGCGCTCGCTCGAACGCAAGAACAAGCCGCCGTCGCAACCCCAGTCGGGATTAATTTCAGCGTAAACCTCGAAGTTCTTGTATCGTTTGTCGGTTAGCAGAATGCCACCTTTGCCGGATGGGTTTTGTGAGCCGGTGAGCACGCCGTCAACAACCTTCCAGTCCGGCGTCGTCCCATGGTGATTCGTCTTGCTGACATGCCAACCCGACAGGTCCTTTCCGTTGAAGATCGGAGTGAAACCTTGCGGAACGCTGGCCGCCACGGCAGGTACGGCGATCACTTCATACTTCCGCGGCAATGGTTGCGCCGCTGCAATCTGGCGTTCCTCGAGTTCGCCAGACAGTTCATCCAGCGCGTTCATCGCCGCCTGATTTTCCTCCAGGCCATCTTCGGCGAGCGGAACCTGCAAGGTCCGCCAGCGTGTGTTGTGGATATTGGTTCGTTTGAGCGTCCACTGGTGAACTTCCGCCGCCTGCCGGGCCATAGGCGTGGGCAAAGACGCCAGATCCAATCCCGCGGCGAACGCCTTGTCGTCGAAGACTCCCACCTGCTGGCCGTCGATGCGCAGTGCATAGTGTCCTGGCCGCAGATTTGTGATTTTCAGGGATTGCCGGTTCAGCGTTTCCATGAAGTCAGAACTGCGCACGGCCAGCGCCACCACCGGGTCGTCGAGGTTGACCGGCATCGGCAGGGCGGCATCGGTCTGAGTCCATGTGTAGCCGGAAACAAGCGCGCCTGACATCGGTCCCAGGAAGCTGAGTCCCTGAATCTTTGTTCCTTCCGCTTTCACTTGTTTGGCATCGGGGGAACTGATCGCCACTGTTGATACGAGCGCCGGCGCATTCCATGCTTTGAGCAGCGCTCCAGCCATGATCAGGTGGCCGGCCGGTCCTGGGTGCACCTTGTCCGGGATGATCTTGGGCGCATCAGCAGCATTCGTGGAGTTGGCCTTCTCTAACATCTTGACGACAGGACCGTTCAAGTCGGCCAGCGTCAACCGTTCGTTTGCAGCCAGAGCAGCCAGGAAGTCGCCATACTTCACCAGCACCGGATTGTAGCCGCCGTTGACCGTTGGCGTCCGCGTCACCTCGTCGTACGGAGACGGCCTGATCGCGGTAATTCTGACGCCTGGTGTGGATGCCCTGATCAGCGCAACGAGTTTTTGATATCCGTCCGAGTATGCCTTGAAGAGATCCTCGTCGAAAGGACGGTAGCGGGCGTCGTTCATTCCGAGCATGATCGTCACGACTGTCGGGCGATAGGGGGCGACATCTCGAAAGACCCTTGTCTCAACCAGACCGCCGCCTCCACCGCTCACACGATCGCCGCCCCAGCCTGAATGCGTGAACTTGACCTTCATCTCTGGGAACCGGGTTCGCACAAATGTTTCCACAAATGTCGTGTACAGGCGCTGATCGGTGATCGAATCACCATAGAAGACGACCCGGTCGCCATCGGATAGGTGGAACGCAGGCTGCGCGGCCAGCGACAGAATAGCGAAGAGGAGCAGAACGGCAAGACGCGTCATGTTGGACTCCCTGTGTGACGGTAGTGGACCTCGGACAACTCCCGCAACCGGGCCGCGGCCGATTCGGCCGTGATGTCCCGCTGCGGCATGGCCAGCATTTCATAACCGACCAGGAACTTCCTGACCGTGGCCGAGCGCAGTAGCGGCGGATAGAAATGGCCGTGCAGATGCCAGCCCTCGCCGGGCGACTGCGCTGGACGTTGATGAAAACCAAACGAATACGGGAACGAGACTTGGAAGAGGTTGTCGTAACGGATCGTGACGGATTTCAGAATCGCGGCCAGCCCGTCGCGGAGCTCATCGTCAAGCTCATCGACTCCTGAGACAGGACGCCGGCTGACAATCATCACCTCAAACGGCCAAACCGCCCAATAGGGGACTACCGCGGCAAACGCCTCGTTCGCGTCGACGATGCGCTCGCCCGCGGCGATCTCCCTGTCCAAATAATCCGACAGTAGAGTCCGGCCATGCGCCTGGAAATAGTCGCGTTGCGCCGCATCCTCCTTGACCACTTCGTTTGGCACGACCGAGGAGGCCCATATCTGGCAATGCGGGTGCGGATTGCTGCACCCCATCATCTCTCCCCTGTTTTCAAAGATTTGCACGTAGGCGATACCAGCCGTGTCATTCAACTCCGCATATTGCGCGGCCCAGCAATCGACAACCGGCCGGATCTCGGCCACCGACATTTCGGCCAAGGTCAGATCATGCCGCGGCGAGAAGCAGATCACCCGGCATATGCCGTTCACGGGCTCCAGTTTGAACAGCGGATCGTCTGCCGGGGACAAACTCCCTGACTCGTGTACCGGTTCGGGCAGAAGCGCTGCGAAGTCGTTCTGGAAGACGAAAGTGGAGGTGTATTCCGGATTCTCTGCTCCGCCTGCCCGGCTGTTGCCTGGGCACAAGTAGCATCCGGGGTCATAGGCCAAGCGGTCATCTTGCCCGAGATTCTCCACCTGCCCCTGCCATGGCCGTTTGGTTCTGTGGGGGGAAACCAGGACCCACTCCCGGGTGAGCGGGTTGAATCTCCGGTGTGGATGCTCCTTCGGGTCGAACATTGCCGCAGCTATCTGATTTGCGAGCCCGCAATCGGCGAAAGCAGCGTCGTGCTGATATTCGAGACCACCTCACCGTCGCTCAGGCCTGGCGTGGCGGCCATTTTCTTCCATTCGGGGCTGCCGCCGAACGTCCGCCAGTTGTTCTCGCGCGCCGTCAACGAGTCGTGAGCCACCATGTAGGTCAGGTTCGGCATCTTTGGTCCGACGATGGTCTCGCCGAACAGGACGGGCGCCATGCCCGCCTTTCGGAAGATATCGATCTCACCGTTTTCGAACATGCCGATCTTCTTGGCGAGCGACACCGGTGTGTTCGATTCGTAGCACCGTAACTCAAACAGCCGCGCGCCGTCTTTCTTTGGCGGAATCTCGATTGTTGGGAATCCTCTGAAAGCGCGGAGCAACTGCACTTCCATGCGCTGGTAGGGCAATCCAGGACCGGCGAAAAACGCCTCGCTCGCCTTCACTAGCTCCTGATCGGCATACAACTTGGCGTATGTTTCCTCAAATTTAGCCATCGAACCGTGGCTGACGATGGCCAGCACAAACGGCGCGTCCATGCCGATCGAGGCGCTAAACAAACCAAGCGGCCCAATGCCTATGCGGGCGAAGGCGGGCGCCACTGTGCGCGACAGCCACTCTGTCAGCCGGACCCTCTGGTTGTCGGTCGTGTTCCGGCAGCGGAAGTAGCGGAATTCGAGGATCACAGGCGAGGCTGCTGCACCCTGTGCGTTTGCGGCGTAAATGCTTGAGGACCCGGCAAGGGCTGAACTGGCAAGGAAAGATCGGCGGCGCATAATGCGCCGATTTTATCGCATGGCGAAGGCTGGTAGTGCCGGGGCGGCCCCGAACCGCCGGTCGCGTGACCGGAACTCGTCGAGAATGGCCGCCAGTTCCGCTACGGTCAGGTCCGGCCAGGCGGTACTCGTAAAAAACAACTCGGCATAGGCGCTTTCCCACAGAAGGAAATCGCTCAACCTCTTCTCGCCGCCGGTGCGCAAGAGCACGTCCACGTCGGGTACGCCGCCGAGGAGCCTCGATACCTCCTCGCGAGTCGTCGCTCCCTTGCGGGCGGCCGCCAGCAGCGCATCGCGGGAGGAATAGTCGATGGCCACACGGAGGTGCAGTGTCGAGCATGCCCTGGTGTCCGCCTCAGTTGACTCAATGAGCGCCACTAGCGCCGGATCCAACCGGTCTCTCCGTCCGATGGCAGTGAACCGGACGTCCTGCTTGATCAAATCCCCAGTCTCCCGGATAAGGTAGTCTCGAAGCAGCCTAAACAACCCGGAAACCTCGTCCGCCGGACGTTTCCAGTTGTCCGAAGAGAAGGCGTATAGAGTGAGTGTCCCGACACCGAGCGACGGCGCCGCCTCAATGACGCGCCTGACAGTTTGCGCCCCTGCGCGATGTCCGGCGATGCGCGGCATGTGGCGTGCTGTGGCCCACCGGCCGTTGCCATCCATGATGATCGCGAGGTGAATCGGCATTGTGGTTACGCCCTTCCCCGCATGGCTTTTACCAGCGCTTCCATATGATCAAGATATTTCGCCAGCGCCTTCCGCCCGCCGTCTGTCAAGGCAAACTCAGTCCTGGGGATGCGTCCTTCGAATGACTTCGTGCACGAAACGTACCCCGCTTCCTCCAACTTTCGGGAGTGGACGCTCAGATTGCCGTCGCTCACGCCCAGGATGTCCTTCAATTCGCCGAAGGTCAGCGGCGAGGAGGCGGCCAGCGCGCTCACGATACCGAGGCGGGTCTTTTCGTGGATCAGCCGCTCCAATTCCGGCAAGTCCCGGCGGACCAGGTCCAGGCCGTTTCTCCCTTGGTCCTTCTTACGCAGCGCTTCAGCCACCGTGCCTCCTGTAAATCAGCCATCCGAATCCGATGTGCAAGACCCCGAATCCGGCGCCCAGATAGAGATCCCGCCCCAACTCTGGGGCAATCAGCGCGCCCACCCCCAGCGCCATGAACGCGGCGCCCATCGCGGGCACAATGCGCACTGAGAAAACGCCTCCGGCGATCACAGCCACTCCATACAGCAGGAGCCAAACGGCTGCCAGGAGGTCAAGCATCCCCGCGTGATAGAGCGGCCATGTGAGCGCCGCCCCCGCCAGAAGAGCGGGAGGGAAACTCGCCATGAACTTCCGCGATGCTCCGGAGGCGAGCGGCACACGATCCCTCCGCGCCTTGGACCACATCGCCGCTGATCCAATTCCGAAGGCCAGAATCATCTCCGCTACCCAAACCGTGATCCAACCCCGGGCCGCCGGCTGGCGATGCGCAAGATAGGCTGCCCCAAGCGCGGTCAACCCCATGGCCATGCCGCCCGCGCCGGGCACCGCCGTGAATGACCCTGCGCGTTCCATGGTGCTGCGGATGAAATCGATCTGCCCAAGGGCATGTTCGTGGATTGGGGTAGCCGGACGGCCAGAAGCGGGTTTGACACTACTCACGTGTCCAGTAGAACGCGGCTTTTCGCAAATGTCAAGTACTTTGCAACACAAAGCACCTATTTTGCATCTTCCGGCAACACCGCGTAACCCTCCGGCGGCGGAAAGAGCTCGCGCAGCCAGCGGAGCCGCTTCCGGATGAGGTTGCTCGCCAGTTGGCGGGGCCCAGGATCGACATCGATATCGCAACAAATTCCATGGAGATAAAGCGTCAGCGTGTCGACGAAGCTCTGCCGGACGTATGTGGAGAACCGCTTGGAGGCACGGGCAGCCGAAGCATCGCCTTCACCAAGTTCGAGCTTCAATCTCCACGAATCCTCGTCGACTTCACCGTGCGCGCCGGCGCGGATCTCTTCCCGGAGCAGATCCGCATAGCCCGGCGGAATGCCGCGCGCGGCGACGATTTCCGCAAGGCACCGGTAGAACCGGTAATGGTAGTCGGCGACTTCCGTCTCCTTGACCGCGAAGGCAAGGACGGTTTCCGGCGCGGCGATGAGCGCGCTAGGCAGAGACGACTTCTCCTCGTCCGGCCTTTCGGCGGACACCTCGACCTCGGCCCGCTTGCCTCTGGTCGCAGCCGGTTGGTGAGTCAGATAGGGCACCAGCAGGATCTGAATCGGAGGCAGTTGCGCGGAGAGCTTCGGAGGCAGGGCGGCGACGGGTTCATCAAGGTACTCCCTCAGGTCCTCAGGGCCCATTGACAACGAGGCGCAAAAATAGCGAAAGCGGTTCCCGAGCGGGACCATCTCTCCTTTGATGCGGTCGGCGAGCTGGCGCACTGTGAGCCGCTGAGCGAGATTCGGCGATGACATTTGATACTAAACGGCCCAGCTCCAGGCCGGGCGCCGATTTCAGTCTACCAGACCCGCCGCGCAACACCGATACACTGACAAAGAGTGGCAACGCGTATTCTGATCTCGGCTGGCGAATCCTCGGGCGACCGCTACGCCGCCCGCCTAGCCGCCGCCCTGCGGGCCCGCCTGGGCGATGTGGAACTGTTTGGCTGTGCCGGAGATCAGATGAAAGCCGCCGGGGTCCGGCCGGTCGTGGACATGGCCAGCTTGGCAGTTGTGGGAATCTTTGAGGTCCTCCACCATATCCCCCGCATCTACGGCGAATACAGGAAGCTACTGGCCGAGGCGGAAAGGCTACGTCCGGATGTGGCGATTCTGACTGACAGCCCGGACTTCCACCTGCGGGTGGCCAGGCGCCTCAATGACATGGGCATCGCCGTCCACTATCTCGTCGCCCCGCAGGTTTGGGCTTGGCGGGAAGGAAGGATCAAGCAGCTCCAGCGAAACGTGAGAGAGCTGTACTGCATCTTTCCTTTCGAAGAGAAGTTCTTCCGTGAGAGGGGAGTACGGGCAACCTACATCGGACACCCGCTGTCCCGCATGGTTCGCCCGTCCATGACTCGCGCGGAGTTCTTCGCCAGGCATTCGCTCCCGGAGGATCGTCCCCTGATTACGCTTTGTCCAGGCAGCCGCACCAGTGAAGCCGGCCGGCACCTCGCGCCTCTGGCAGAGGCATGCGGTCTCATCCGCGCCCGGCACGACTGCTCATTCGTACTGGCGTTGCCAGAGGATTCAGCGAGACGTTTCGGCCCGGAATACTTCCAGGAATTCACCACCTCCACATCGGCCAGACTCGTCTCCGGCGAAACCTGGGACGCCCTGGCTCACGCCGACCTGGCGCTGCCGGCCAGCGGCACCGTCACTGTCGAAGCGGCTCTGCTCAGAGTCCCCATGGTGACCTACTACAGGGTGTCGGCGGCAACCTATTTCATCGGCCGCCCCCTGGTAAAGGTTCCGTACTACTCCATGGTCAATCTGGTGGCCGGCGAAGCCATTGTGCCGGAACTCATTCAGGACGGCATGACTGGTGAGCGTCTGGCCAATGAGTCGTTGCGGCTGCTCGAGGACGGACCGGCCCGGCAGCGCATGAAGGCTGGTCTGGCCAGAGTGTCGGAATTGTTGTCGACAGATCACCATCCTATTGACAGTGCCGCCGACAAGGTTGTGGCATCTATTAGTGAAGGGAAGCCAACTCTATGAAGTTCATCGCTCCGCTCCTGATCGCCGTTCTGGCCGCCCTGCCGGCTCAGCCTCAGGACCGCCGGGCAGCCAGCATAGACGTGACTGGCTACAAGATCACGCTGAAGCCCGCACTGCAGAGCCAATCCATACAGGCCGTGGCCGATGTGACGTTCATTCCCCTCGCTGACCGGATGATGACTGTCACCTTCGAACTGCACAATGCCCTGAATATCACCCGCGTGCTGGACGCTTCAGGAAACCCCGTGCAGAATACCCGCAACTACGAGGACTTCACCGCCCGCCTGAGCTTCGCCCAGCCCCTGGCCAAAGACCAGCCCGTCACCGTCCGCTTCGAGTATGGCGGCCGCCTGACGGGTGATGAGGATTCTCCGATCTATGGCATCCGCTTCGCGGCCGTCCAACCGGATCACGCCTGGCTCCTCTACCCCGGCCGCTGGTTCCCGGTTTCCGGATACACGGCGGACCGTTACACCATGGAACTCAACGTCGAGACGCCGCAAGGCTACAAATCGATCTCGAGCGGCATTGAACTCCAGCAGGGCGCAACCACTCGCTTCCAGTCCTCGCAACCAGGCTTCGGCGGAAGCGTGGCTATTGTTCCCGCAGGTTCCAAGAAGGTCGCGGCGCACGGCATCACGACTGATTTTTACTTCCGCGGCGAAGCACAGGCTCAGGCTCAGGCCTGGGGAGAGGAGATGGGCAAAGTGATGGTGTACCTCACCTCCATCTTCGGCACCCCCCAGCAGGCCAACATGACCGTCGTCGAGACCGGCAGCGGCGCACCGGCAGGTTACTCAGCGCCTGGCGTCTTGTTTGTATCAAGCTCCGCCGCCGGGCGTGAGCCTTCTCAACGCTTGCTTGCCAATCAGATCACCCGCCAATGGTACGGCAATCTGGTTTCGCCGGCCGGCCGCAACCACATCTGGATCGCCAACGGCACCGCCAAGTACGCCGAGATCCTGTACCAGGAGCACATCAACGGCGCGGGTGTGATGGAAGGTGAGATTCGCGATCTTTATGTTGACGCCATGACCGTCACCGACGCGCCTGTCCTTCAGGCAGCCCGTTTCGAGGATTACTCGCCCGAGTTCTTCGCCGTCACTGGAAGCAAGGGCGCCACGACCATCCATATGCTGCGTGGAGTGCTGGGCGAGGAAAACTTCGGCAAGCTCTTGAAAACCATCCCGGACCAGTTCGCCAACAAACAGATCACAACGGACGATTACCGCAAGGTCGCCGAGTCGCTTGCCCGTCAGAATCTACAAGGTTTCTTTATTCAATGGCTCGAATCCACCGGCGCTCCCGAATTCAAGACCGAGTACACCGTCTACCGCACTCAGAAAGGATTCCGCATCCGCGGCAAGATCACCCAGGACCTGGACACGTTCCGCATGCCGGTGGATCTGCGCATTGAAACTGAAGGAAATCCCGAGGAGAAGCGAATCGAAGTGGTCGGACCGCAGACGGAATTTGTCGTCGAGACTTTCGGCAAGCCCAAGCGCGTCATCGTTGACCCCAACTCGCGCGTGCTCCGCATGAGCCCGCAGATGCGAGTCTCGGTCGCCATCCGGCGGGGGGAACAGTTCGCGGAACTGGGCAACTACAACGAAGCGCTCAAGGAGTACCAGCGGGCGCTGGAAGCAAACCACAACAGTTCCCTGGCCCACTACCGTATCGCCGAGGTCTTCTTCCTCCAGGGTAACTATCAATCGGCCGTGAACGAGTTCCGCGAAGCCCTCAACGGAGATCTCGACCCTGCATGGACCCGCGTCTGGAGCCACATCAATATGGGCAAGGTCTTCGACGTGACCCAGCAGCGCGAACGCGCCATGAACGAGTACACCCAGGCCATCCGCACCAAGGACAACACGCAGGGCGCCCAGGAAGAGGCCACGCGTTACATGAAGGAGCCTTACCAGCGGACGGCGCAACCGTAAGCCGCGGCCTTCCGGTTATTTCTTCCGCGTGTCCGAGTCCACGTCGGTGCGCAGTTCCCGAAAATACCGCGCCTTCATGTTGCCGAGCCACCGCTCGTCGTAGCGCTTGGCCAGGTCGATGGTTGCCGAAGCTACTGTTCCGTCCACTTCGGTTCGCGCCAGGGTCTCACCAACAGGGTCGTAGATCATGGCAGGGTAATCGTAGCCGGACGTTGCAATGAAGACGTGGTTCTCTTCGGCCCGCGCCCTCGCCAGCGTCTCCTTGCCGCCCCAGATCGGCATCAGGATCAACTCCGCGCCATTGGTGGCCAGACCGCGGGCCGGGTCGGCGAAGAAGACGTCGTAGCAGATCATCATTCCGACCTTGCCGAAGTCGGTTTGATAAACCGGGTATTCGTCTCCTGGCGTGATGCCGCCTTCCATCTCCTCGCGCGGGATGTAAACCTTCCGGTACTTGCCAACGTACTTGCCCGACCGGTCGATCAGTACGGCTGTATTAAAAACAAGATGCCCCTCTCGCTCGTAGATGCCCGCGACAATCCAGGCACGCTTCTCCCGCGCTAGAACGCCAAGCCTTTCAGTTGTCGGGCCGGGAATCGTCTCGGCGACCTCGGCGTACTTCTTGGGCGTGCCGACTACCGTGATTCCTTCCGGCAAAAGGATGATGTCGGCGCCGGCTGGCGCCGACTTCCGCGTCAGGTCGATGAACTTGGCCACAGGGTCATCCCCCTTCGGCCTCAGCCGGATCGCCGCCACTTTCACCAACCGCGCGGGCGGCGAGTCGACCGGCTGGAGTTGAATCTGGTCCCAGGCGGCCATTCCTGTGGGCGCCTTCCAGATCCATAACTGGATTTCAACCGACAGTGCACTCTCAGGCGCGGGCGCCTCGATGGTCAGGCGCGTGTAGGCGCCGTCAGGCTTGATTTGATAGCCGTACTCTGGTTGTCCGGTCCGGCGGCCGTCCTTGCCGCGCCAATCCAGGCGGGCGAACAACTGGGACGGTTCGTGGTTGAAGCCCTTTGTCTTGTACCGTGCAGTCAACCGGTACCACGCGCCCGGTTTCACATCCGTAACGTCCAGCACCCATCCACCGCAAACCCCGGCGTTGCCGCCGCCCGCCACCACCAATGCGCCACCGGTCCGGCTCGTTTTCGGAGCGATCTCCGGCCGCGGGGCCCACGGCTTCCACCGCGCATCGCCATCCAAGGACGCGCCCATGGCGGATATGCAAAGCAAAGCAAGCGCAGCGGTTCTCATATGATCTGTATACCGCACCAATTCGAAGAAAACAGCCCGGTGGGGACCAATACCAGTGGCCGCGAGCGCGTTGTGAGATGATGATCGGCTGATTGAGAAACCCCGTCCCGGCCTCATTCATCCCGCCGCTATTGCTATTGGCAGGCAACGCCCTCACCGCTATCTTGGCCGCGGCTATTCTCGAATTCGGAGTCGTCCGTCCTGCGGCCGGATCACCAGAGTCCGGCTCCATCACGACTTTGTTTCCCGGTCTGGTTTACGCATGCGCCACCGTGATGAAAGTGTGCCTCGCCGCGGGGACGCTGTGCCTGACGAATGTTCTGGTCAGGTGGATGCTTCATCATGTGCGCGGTACAGCGCCAAGCCCATCGGTGAGCCGGATCCCTCTGTGGAGCCTTTCCTGCATCTCACTGGCCCCATGCGCCACAGTGGTTGGCGCCGCCACTGCGGTCACCTATCAGCGGGTCGCGTTCGGAACTGATCCCAGTTCCGTCGTCCGCTTGCAGTCCACCGGGAGCAATGCCGTACTTGCCATGCTCGTAGTCCTGTGCGCCGGCGTGGTGACGGCCGCGGTCTCCCTCATCCGGCGCGAGAAGCCCGTTTGGACGCCGGCACTCGGATCGGCCGTAAACGCCCTCCTGATTGGACTGTTCTTGTACCTGAGGTTCCACGCGCCCGGATTTGATCAGGACCGCTGGGCGCCCTGAAACAGATTAGTGCCCCTCGGCTTCCAGCATCCGCTCCGCCTCGATCGCCGCTTTGCAGCCCGCGCCGGCAGCCGTGATTGCTTGGCGGTAAACCCTGTCCTCTACGTCGCCGGCATGGAATACGCCTGGAATGTTAGTCCGCGCCCCGCCGTGGCTGACGATGAAACCCTCCGCATCGAGATCCAACTGTCCCACAAACGGCTGCGTGTTCGGCACATGTCCGATGGCCAGAAAGAACCCGTCAACGTCCTGTCTCCACGACTCGCCTGTCTTCTTGTTCTTTAGCTGGACGCCGGTAACCACGCCCTGCTCGACATCGAAGATGTCCTCCACGATCGTATTCAGCAGCCATTTGATCTTCGGATTGGCCTGAGCCCGTTCGAGCATGATTTTGGATGCCCGGAACTCTTCGCGGCGGTGGACGACGGTCACTTCTTCGCCAAAGCGCGTCAGGAAGTTGGCCTCCTCCATCGCCGAGTCCCCGCCCCCGATCACCATGATCTTCTTGCCGCGGTAGAAGAACCCATCGCACGTCGCGCATGAACTTACACCGTGGCCGATCAGCTTCTGCTCATTCGGCAATCCCAGCCACCGCGCCGACGCTCCCGAGGCGATGATCAGCGCCCTGCATTCATGCCACTCGCCGTCCACTTCCAACCGGAATGGCCGCTTTGACAGGTCTGCCTGATCCACCTTGCCTGAGATGTACTCAGCCCCAAACCGCATCGCCTGCTGCTTCATGTTCTCCACAAGCTGCGGCCCCATGATCCCCTCCGGGAATCCCGGGAAATTCTCTACTTCGGTTGTGAGCGAAAGTTGTCCCCCGGGTTCATGACCGCCGATCACCAGCGGCTTCAGCCCCGCGCGCGCAGTATAAATCGCCGCCGTGTTGCCGGCGCATCCGGAACCAATAATGATGACATTCCGCATAGGAGAAGGAACCTCAGAACTCATGCTAGCATCAGGCCCAGGCCGTTCAAGACAGGATCTGGTTGGTCAAGAACGCGCAGACATAGGCCAGCCCGCTCATGTAAGCGAACTGGATCGCCGGCCACCGCCACCCCCCCGTCTCACGCCTCACGACCGCGAGCGTGGACATGCACTGCATGGCGAAGGCGAAGAAGACCAGCAATGCCACTGCGCCTCCAAACGTCAGGTCAGAGTGCAACGCTTTCTGCAGTCCAGCGGAGTTCGCCTCGCCTTCCATTCCGTAGATTGTGCCAAGCGTGCCGACGATCACCTCTCGAGCCGCCAGCGAAGTGACCAGCCCTATGCCGATCTTCCAGTTGAAGCCCAACGGCTCTATCACCGGCTCTATCGCCCTGCCAATTGTCCCCGCCAGGCTTTGGTCGATCGCCGGGGCCTTGCCATTCACTTGCGGAATGCTCGCCAGTATCCACAATACGATCGAGACACAAAGGATGACCGTCCCGGCTCGTTTCAGGAACGCCAGCGCCCGCTCCAGCAACCGCAACCCAACCGACCGCAAGGTGGGCATCCGGTAAGGCGGCATCTCCAGAACAAAGGGTGTGCGCTCACTCTGGAGGATCGACGATTTGAGTATCTTCGCCGTGACAAACGCTGCCAGGAATCCTAGCAGGTACAACCCCAACAGTGCCGCCGCCCGCGAGCCCAGCAGCGGCCCAAGGAACGGCTCCTCGGGAATGAAGGCCGCGATGATGAGCGTGTAAACCGGCAGGCGCGCTGAACAGGTCATGAACGGCGCGATCAGAATGGTCGCAATCCGGTCCCGCTTGCTCTCGATCGTCCGCGTCGCCATGATCGCCGGCACGGCGCACGCATACGCCGAAAGCAGTGGAATGAAGGACTTGCCTTGCAGACCGACCTTGGCCATAGTCCGGTCCGCGATCATCGCTGCACGCGCCAGATACCCTGAGTCCTCCAGGATGGCAACGAAAAGGAAAAGGAGGACAATCTGCGGCAGGAAGATTACCACCGCGCCCACCCCGCTCCAAACCCCATCCACCACCAGCGATTTCACCCAGCCTTCACCTAGCATATCGCCCAGGCGCCCGCCGGTCGTCGCCACCAGCCACTCGATCCCATCCATCAGCGGCCGGGCGCCGGTGAAGATCGTCTGAAACACCAGCAGAACCACGAGGGCGAACACCATTGGGCCGCCAATTGGGTGCAGAAACAAGGAGTCCAGTTTCTGGGTCCAGACCGGCGGAGCAGGGTGTGCATAGTCGGCATCGGAAACCAGCCGCCGGGCCCATTGGCGGCATGCTGGTACGTCTTGCAATACTGGCAGTTCGATCGGCCTCGGTACGCCCATACCCCCTGTGAGGAACCGCCGGACAGGATCCAGCCCCTGTCCCTTCACAGCGCTGATCAAGGCCACGGGGGCGCCCAACTGGGCCGCCAACAATTCCACGTTGACCTTTCCGCCTCGCGCCCGCAGATCGTCGGCCATGTTCAGCAGGATCAGCGTGGGCAAGCCCAACGACAGAATCGGCGCGGCCAATGAAAGGTGGCGGTTCAGATTCGTCGAATCCAGCACCAGCAGGATCGCGTCGGGACGCCCCAGCCCCTTCATCTTGCCGTTGAGTACGTCGTAGGAGACTCGCTCATCCTCCGAACGGGGATTCAAGCTGTATACCCCGGGAAGGTCTACCAGTTCTACCTCGTGGTGGCCGGCCACGTGCGCCTTGCCTACGCGGTGCTCTACCGTCACACCGGGGAAGTTGGCCACCTTTTGCCGCAGCCCGGTCAATAGGTTAAACAGCGTCGATTTCCCTGAGTTCGGGGGCCCAATGATGGCGACAAGCTTGTGCGGCGACGGCCGTTCTCGCTCAACGTGCGCGACGCCGGCCTTCACCTCGCTCATGGATGCTACACCCCGGACGCTGGACGGACCATGATGCGGCTGCTTGTTTCCCGCCGCAAAGCGATTTCACTGCCATCCACGCGGAACACGCGCGGGTCGCCGCCCGGAGCCGCCCGCCCCACCGTAACATGATGGCCTGGCACGAAACCAAGCTCCATCAGCCGTCCCGCCAGATCTTCGGGAAGATCGATCTTCTCCACTATGCCCTCGCCGTTCTCCTCCAAATCGGCCAGGGTCAGGAGCCCCAAATCGGCGCTTTCGTTCTTGACACTGAGTTGCATTTTACTCACCTCTAGTATCCATCCCGCCGTGAGCTGAAGTCAATTCCCTCACCCCACGCCGTTTCTGCCCACATGCTTCTGGACGAGCGTGCTACAATTCGTCCCGTGCAGACTGAAGGTCTCAGGCGCTCCTACACACGAGACGAAGTCCTGCGCCTCCTCGGCATTGGAGAAGGCGTGCTGGCCAAATGGGAAGAATCCGGATTTGTCGCCCCGGCCAGGGAATACTGTTTCCGCGATCTCGTGGCGCTCAAGACTCTTCGCCAGTTGCACCGAAACCGTATCCGCGTCGAAAGAATCCGGCTCATCCTGGCCTCGCTCCGCGCACGCCTGCGCGATGTCGCCAATCCGTTGGCTGAACTGAAGATCTACACCGACGGCCGCAAGGTTGCGGTACAGGTGGACGGCGGCAAGATGGAGGCCCTGTCTGGCCAGCTCCTTCTCGACTTCGACCGCACCGAAATCCGCCGCATGCTCGCTTTCCCTGCCCAGCCTGCACAACAGACGCGCGCTCAGGAACACGCCGCAAGAGAGCGGGAAGCCGAGCAATGGTTCGAGCGCGGAGTTGAGGCTGAACACTCCGGCATGTCGATCGACCGGGCCGTTGCAGCCTATCAGAAAGCAATCGAAATCGACCCCGATCAGGCCGCTGCCCTGGTCAACCTGGGCACCATCCACTATCATCAACGAGACTGGCAACAGGCCGAGGATTGCTACCGCCGCGCCCTCCGCGCCCGGCCCCATTACGCGTTGGCCCACTTCAACCTGGGCAATCTGTACGACGAAACTGGAGAGTGGCACAAAGCGTTGGAGCAGTATCTCGCGGCCCTCGAAGATCAGCCGGACTACCCCGACGCCCACTACAACATCGCACTGCTCCACCAGACGCACGGCGAACCCCTCAAAGCCGTCCGCCATTGGCGCGCCTATCTCAAGCTCGACCCCAACGGCTACTGGGCCGGCATCGCCCGCCGCGAATTGTCCAAACTGCGCGAAAAGGCTGTCGTTCGAGGCTCACACTAACCCTCCGCTAAGGGCCTGGCATCCGCCGCATTGTATCCTGTAGTCTTGGAGGTTTCCTCGAATTGAGCAACATCGGCATGGCTTTTCGGTCTTTCTTCGCCATCCTGGGCGGCAACCTGCCCCAGGACATCGCCAGCCACTTCGGCTACACAAAAGCCGCCAAAAAACAGGCTGAACCGGCGAAACCCCTTGAATTCAAGCCGTCCGACGGCGCCCTCCAACTCCTCGGCATCCTCCAGCGCGACGCCCGGCTGCTCGACTTCCTCATGGAAGACATCGGCCCGTACACCGACGACCAGGTCGGCTCCGCCGTGCGTAACGTTCACGCCCAGTGCCAGGAATCGCTTGGCAAATACATCAAACTCGCCCCGGTGATCGACGGCGTCGAGGGCACGTTCACAAAACCCGAGTCGGCAGGCGCCATCGCCAAAGACCCGAACGCCATCAAGTTCATCGGAAACCTTCCATCTCAGGGCAAGCCCTCCGGCGGCATCCTCCGCCATAAGGGCTGGCGTGCCGACAGCGTGTCTCTCCCCGCCATCAGCCCCCGGCAGCCGGTCAACATCCTGGCTCCCGCGGAACTGGAAGTCGAATAGACGCGAAGTCCTAGTCCAAGGACCAAGCGCCAGGAGACGTTCATGAAAATTGGCATCGACCTCGGCACCACGAACTCCGCACTCGCCTTCATCGACCCTCGCGAGGCCGAAGGCTCAGATTTCCCGCCCGTTCACGTTCTCGACATCCCGCAACAGGTCACCGCCGCCGCTATCGAACCGCGCCGCACATTGCCATCATTCCTTTATCTCGAGGGTGACGGCCACGTCGGTGAATTCGCCCGTGAACAGGGCGCCCTGATCCCCACCAAGCTCGTCCATTCGGCGAAGAGCTGGCTCTCGAATCCCGAAGTCGACCGCCGCGCCAAAATCCTGCCCTGGGACGCCCAGGAGCAGGGCCGTGTCGTGTCTCCAGTCGAAGCCTCGGCCCGCTATCTGGCGCACATCCGGCACGCTTGGGAATCCTCCGGCCGTGCCTCCATAGCCGGGCAGGACGTCGTCCTCACCGTCCCCGCCTCATTTGACGAGGAGGCGCGCGAACTCACCGTCGAAGCCGCCGCCGACGCCGGTATCGCGAAGGTCACCCTGCTCGAAGAACCCGCCGCCGCCTTTTACTCGTGGATCGCCAATCACCTCGCCCAATCGCAAAAGAGCCTGTTCGACGGCATGACCGTCCTGGTCTGCGACGTCGGCGGCGGAACCAGTGATTTCACCGTCATCCGCGTTTCGCGCCAGGGCGACCGCATCGAGTTTACCCGTACCGCCGTCGGCAAACACCTTTTGCTCGGGGGCGACAACCTCGACCTCACTCTCGGCTGGCTCGTTGAATCAAAACTCAACGCCAAGCTCTCGCTCCGCCAGCGCAGCGCTCTGCGCCGCCAGTGCAGCGCTGCCAAGGAACGCCTGCTTGCGTCCGGCGGCGTTGAGAGCGCGGAGATCACTGTCCTCGGAGCCGGCACTTCCCTGGTCGGCGGTACGCTCAAGACAACCATTCTTCGCGAGGAGGCCCTTGAACTCGCCCTCGACGGGTTTGTCCCCTTCTGTGAACTCTCCGAAAAACCAGCCGAGGACGACCGCAGCCTATTCCGTGAACTCGGGCTGCCGTATGTCTCCGACCCCGCTGTCACCCGCCATCTGGCCGCCTTCCTCACAACCTCACAGACGCCCGCACCTGACGCCATCCTGTTCAACGGCGGTTTCTTTATCCCAGATGTCCTGCGCCACCGTGTCGCCGATGTCGTCGAACGCTGGTACGGCAAGCGCCCCCTCGTCTTTGAGAATAACGACCTTGATCTCGCCGTCGCCGTTGGCGCGGCGTACTACTCTCACGTCAAATCCGGCGGCTCGGGTGTTCTCGTCCGCGGCGGACTCCCCAGATCCTACTTCCTTGGCCTCGACGGCCCCGCGGACAAGCTCCGCACCGTCTGCCTCGTCCCCCGCGGCGCCGAGGAAGGGTCCACTCAGACGCTCGACCTCGAGAACCTCGAACTCATTGCAAACAAGGCCGTCTCTTTCCGTCTCTACAGTTCCTTGGTGCGCTCCGATGACCAGGTCGGCGATATTGTCGAATTCACGGCTGAGGACGAACTCCACCACCATGCGCCACTGGAATCGGTCATCCGCTTTGGGCGCAAGGCCGAAGAACGCAACGTCCCGGTTCGTTTGGGCGCGCACCTCACTGAAGTCGGCACTCTCGAAATCTGGGCGGAGTCCAAGGTCAGCGAACACCGCTGGCGATTGCAGTTCGAACTCCGCAAACCAGTTCTGGCCGAACAAACCAAACGAACTAAGCCGGTCGCTGTAGTCAGCGCCGCGGCTGTGGATGAAGCTGTCGCCCTGATTCGGTCGGTCTTCGAGAGCAGCGATCTCACGCCCGAGGAACTTCCGTCACGCCTCGAACAAACCCTCGCGCTCGGCCGCAACTCCTGGCCCCTCGAGACCATCCGGCGCCTCGGTGATACGTTCCTGGATCTCGCCGAGGGCCGCAAACGCGGTCCCGCTTACGAGGTCCGCTGGCTCAACCTCTGCGGACTCTGCCTCCGCCCCGGTTTCGGCTACCCCGGCGACGACTACCGCATCGACCTCGCCCGCCGCGTCTGGGCCCAGGGTTTGACGTTTGCATCCAGGGTCGAATGTGAATCGCAGTGGTGGATCTTCTGGGGACGGGTCGCCGGAGGATTGAACAAGAATCAGCAGGCCGACCTCTTCCAGCGCCTTGCGCCAACGCTTCTGCCACGCGGCAAGGCCCCGCGCGTCAACGCCAGCCTGCTCCGCGAAATGTGGCGCTGCGCCGCATCGCTCGAAGCCCTGCCCGCCGGAACCCGCACCGAACTCGGCAACGCGCTGGTCAAACGCATCCGCAACAACGACGCCTCGGCCAGCGAATTCTGGTGCCTGGCCCGCCTCGGTGCACGCAAGCTCTTTTATGGCCCTGCCAACCAGGTCCTTCCCGCCTCGACTGCCGTCCGGTGGATCGAATCCATCGCCCGCGCGGAAGGCTGCGAGGAAGCGCTCGCGCGTCTTGGCCAGGTCACGGGCGACTCCACCCGCGACCTGCCACCCGCCACCCAGGACCTCATCCGCCGCACCCTGGCCTCAGCGCCAACGCTCCTTAAAGTCTTCGAGAGCGAGAGTCACGACGACCTCGACTCCATGGCCCGTGTCTTCGGTGAGCAACTGCCCTCAGGGCTCGTCCTGCGAAGCGACAGTGAATGAACTCGATCTCATCCGCGCTATCCGCCGCTGGTCAAGCGATTCGCTGATCGGCGACGATTGCGCCATCCTCTCGCCGCCGCGAGGCCGCCAGTTGTTGGTGACCACCGATATGGTTGTCGAAGGAGTCCATTTCAGGTTCGCGACGCATTCGGCCTACGATTGCGGCTGGAAGGCCCTGGCTCGCGGCCTGAGCGACATCGCCGCCATGGGCGGAGACCCGCATTGGTGTTTCGTCTCGCTCGCCCTCGGCCCTGCAGTTGACCGCAAATGGCTCGCCGGCTTCTACCGCGGACTCATTACCCTAGCAAAACGCCACAACGTCTCGATCGCCGGCGGCGACCTCACCCGCGCTGGGCAGATTTCCGCCGACGTCACGGTCATTGGATCAACCCCCACCAGCCGCGCCTTGACTCGTTCAGGCGGTCACGCAGGTGATCTCCTCTATGTCACCGGGCGGCTCGGCGCGATGGCGGCATCCGGTTATTCGATCCGCCCCATGCCCCGCCTGGATGCCGGCATTCGATTGCGCCGTCTTCGCGCCACCGCTTGCATGGATCTCAGCGACGGCCTCTCGCTCGACCTCCACCGGCTCACTCTTGCATCTGGAGTCTCTGCCCGCGTTGACGATGTCCCCGTCGCCCACGGCGCCACACTCCAACAGGCCCTCCACGGGGGCGAAGACTACGAGTTGCTTTTTACCCTGCCAGCCGCTAAACGGCCGCCAGAAGGCTGCTTCCGCATCGGATCGCTCATTGAGGGCAAACCCGGTACGGTTCTGTTTCGGGGCAAACGCCTCTTCGCCCAGGGCTGGGACCCGTTCACTTCCCACTGACCGCATTCGTTCGCTCGGCCGTCTGCACCTGGTGCCCGCCGCCTGTGTGTCGTGGCGCTTGAACGACGTATTATGTGGCGCAGCACTCCTGTATGCCGCGTCGAGACTCGTCTCGACGCTTGGAGCCTCCACGCTCGGGAGCCCGGCGCTCCGTTGTTGGTTCGCGTATGATGGCTCGGTTGGACCCGAACGACTCCCACACTGATCCGAGCAACCCGCGGCCGGTCTCCCAACTCGCCGTGCGCCTATTCGTCTGGTCGGCGATTGTCGCCGCCGCACTGCTCAACATCAACCGGTCGATCCGCGCCGACGACGTCTGGAGCTTCCAAACCGCGCTCCTTCCCTTGCCGGAACTGCTGAAAGCCGTCCGCGCCGACGTCCACCCGCCTCTTTACTTTCTTCTCCTTCACCCCTGGGTCCATTGGCTGGGGCCAAACGAACTCGCCGGCCGCCTGCTGTCTGTTTTGTTCCATCTCGCCGCGACACTCGTCGTCTACGCCCTAGGCCTCCGCCTCGCCGCTGCACAACCGCAAGCACACAGATCGGTCCCAGGCGATAGGAGGGCGGATGCCCCCGTCCTCGCGGGGTCCCCTGATCCCGCCTCACCAGCCTCCCAGAGCGGCCAACGAGACCAAGTCTCCGCTGTAATGCCCGGCAGAACGTCTTCGGGCAGCGCTAGGGAGGACGACGCAGTCCGCGGCTCACAGCGCTGGCTCACAAGGAGCAGCTTCGCCCTCCTCTGCTCAGCCATATACGCCCTCGCCCCTCTCGCTGTCCTCAGCGCCGAACTCATCCGAATGTACTCCCTGGCTGGCCTGCTGTCCGCCGCAGCGATCTGGTTCTGGTTGGTAGCAGCCACTGGAGAGGCGCGGACCCGCCACTGGATCGGGCTGGTCCTCGTGATCGCCCTGGGCAGTTTCACGCACATCTGGATGCTCTGCCTCACCTGCGGGCTGGCCGTCGCAGCGGTCGTCCATTTCCGGCCCCTCTCCCGGAAACTCCTGGCAGCCATCGCCGCCGCCCTTCTGCCGTTCACGTTCGTTTGGTTGCCGGTCCTTGCGGCGCAGGTGTCCAACTCAGGCGAGTCCGCCGCCTGGCTAAAACCGCCATCGTTTCAAACACTTGGCGAGATGGTTTTTCTCCACTGCGGCGTAGTTCTGCTGTTCCTGTTCCTGTTCCTGTTGCCCCAGTTCCGCCGCCGCGCCCCGCTCGCCGCCGTGCCGGCGTGGACGGTCACCCTATACGCCGCAACGCTCCTGCCACCCCTGCTCATCAGCTTTTGGAAGCCGTTCTTCTTCGCCCGGTTCACGATTGTCGCCCTGCCTGCCCTGGCCATCGTTCTTGGCTGTCTGCTCTCGCGCATCAGGCCCGCGCCGCTTGCCGTATCCATCTCGGCCCTGGCTCTGGTCTTCTTCGTCGGCTCGAAAGCCAGCTCGCCTAAATGTGATGCCCGCTGCGCCGCCGAAGCCTTAAACGGCCAAGCCGCTGCTGGTGACGCCATCGTCTTCGGCAGCCTTAGCCGCCCGCCTGTGGACTACTACCTCCAACGCTCCTTCAACCGCGAACGCGGAGAACGGATCCTACACAAGCAGTCGTTCCCCCTCGCCATCGACGCCCACCCCGGCTACGAAGGCGCCCACCTCCGCGCGGTGGATCTGTCACCGTTGCGCAATGAGGCCCGGGCCGCCGTCGATTCGTTTGTGCAAAACGGCATCCGCCGCGTCTACTTCCTCGCCGGATACCGCCGCCACATCGATGCACTCTTCATCGACGCACTGAAGCCGCACTTCCGTCCGCTGCCCAGTCTTCTCAAGTGCGACCGCGGCGACTACTTCACTGAAATCCTTGTCTTCGAGCGTCCTGCCGGCGAACCGGTTCCGTGAGGAAGCGGCATGTTGCCGTTTCAATCCGTCGGCTTATCCCCCACAGCCATCAGCGTCTGGAAGTGCGGCGCTTGCTCTTCACGGTGGACCACCGAGGTCTGCACACCGGCGAATCCCGCCGTCTTGAGGAATCCGGCCAGCTCGACTTCGCTGAAGCCAAGCCATTGATCGGCATAGAGTTCGCGCGCCTCTTCCATATGGTGCTTCAGCAGATCCAACACCGCGATCCGCCCGCCGGGCCGCAGGATGCGAAATGCCTCCGCTACCGCCCGCTCCGGATGCTGGGCATGATGCAAGGACTGGCTGAAAAACGCCAGGTCTACCGTGCCATCCTCCACCGGCAACGCCTCCAAGTCCCCGGCGCGGTATTCGATGTTCGACAGACCGTGATCGCGCGCCAGTTGTGAGCCATACTCGACCATCTTTTCCGAATTGTCGACGGCGATCACCTGCTTCGCCCGTTGTGCAAGCAACTGTGAAAAGGTCCCTTCGCCCGCCCCCAGGTCGGCAACCACCATTGGCGGCATCAGCCGGAGCAGCGTCTCGGCCAAGCCTTTCCACGAACGCCCAGGCACATACTGACGCCCGAACTTGCCCGCAAGCTCATCGAAATACGCCCTTACTCTGTCGCGCCGCTTGTCCAGAACCAAACGAAGCGCGTCCATGTCCCGCGCCGCCACTGGGATTTCGCCAGCCGCCCGCCGCGCCAACTCCATCAAGCCGCTGAACCCGTCGAGCCCCGGCGCCGCCAGCCGGTAGAGCACGTTTTTCCCTAATCTGCGGTCCTCCACCAAGCCCGCCTGGCGCATCTGAGAGAGGTGGGTCGAAATGCTGCTCTGACCCATCAACAAGATCTCTTGCAGTTCAGCCACCGACAGCTCCTCCTGCTCAAGCAGGAGAAGAATCCGCAGCCGAGTTGGATCCGACAGGAGTTTGATCGTTTTCAGGATTGACTGCATGGGCATCCTGCCAGTATGATATCAATGTATCGCGATAGATTGATATGATTTTGTCGCGTTCGGTAACTTCTCCAGAGGAGCCAGGATGAGCACCACACTGAACCCCGCCACCACTGAATATAAGGTGGCCGACATGGCTTTGGCCGAATGGGGCCGTAAAGAAATTATCGTCGCCGAAGCCGAGATGCCCGGCTTGATGTCCATCCGGCGTAAGTATGCGGCGGAGAAGCCGCTCCAGGGCGTGCGCGTCACCGGTTCGCTTCACATGACCATTCAGACGGCCGTGTTGATCGAAACCCTGAAAGACCTGGGAGCGGAGGTCCGCTGGGCGAGCTGCAACATCTTTTCGACCCAGGATCACGCCGCCGCCGCCATCGCTGCCGCCGGCATTCCGGTCTTCGCCTGGAAGGGCGAAACCCTGGAAGATTACTGGTGGTGCACCTACAAGGCGATCAGCCATGAGGGCGGCAAAGGTCCGCAGTTGATCGTCGACGACGGCGGCGACGCCACCCTGCTCATCCACAAAGGTTTCGAACTCGAAAACGGCGACGGCTGGGTGAACACCCCCTCCACCTCGCACGAAGAAAAGGTAATCAAGGATCTGCTGAAGCAGGTCTACGCCGAAAACCCCACGCGCTGGCACGACATAGCCAAGGAGTGGCGCGGCGTCTCCGAAGAGACCACCACCGGCGTCCACCGCCTTTACAAGATGGCTCAGCAGGGCAAGTTGCTTGTCCCAGCGATCAATGTGAACGATTCGGTGACCAAATCGAAGTTCGACAACCTCTACGGTTGCCGCGAATCGCTATCGGACGGCATCAAGCGCGCCACAGACGTGATGGTGGCTGGCAAGGTGGCTGTGGTTTGCGGTTACGGCGATGTCGGCAAGGGTTCGGCGCATTCGCTGCGCGGATTTGGGGCCCGCGTCATCGTCACCGAAATCGACCCAATCAACGCCCTCCAGGCTGCCATGGAAGGCTTTGAGGTGACCACCGTTGAGGACACGCTCGGCCGCGGCGACATCTACGTCACCACCACGGGCAACTGCGACGTGATCACTCTGGAGCACATGCTCAACATGAAGGACCAGGCCATCGTCTGCAATATCGGCCACTTCGACAACGAGATCCAGATCGACCGTCTGAACAACGCCCCTGGCGTGACGAAGGAAAACATCAAACCGCAGGTGGACAAGTATCACCTGCCGAACGGTAATTCGATCTTCATGCTCGCGGAAGGCCGTCTGGTGAACCTCGGCTGCGCCACCGGCCACCCCAGTTTCGTCATGTCGAACAGCTTTTCGAACCAGACCCTGGCACAGATCGACCTCTGGAAGAACAAGGACACGTATGCGCCGGGCGTCTACACGCTTCCCAAGAAGCTCGACGAGGAGGTTGCCCGCCTGCACCTCGAAAAGATCGGCGTGAAGCTGACCACGCTCACTCCCAAGCAGGCCGAATACCTCGGCGTCCCGGTCGAAGGGCCGTACAAGCCGGACCATTACCGGTACTAGCATTCTCCCGGTCCCAGCTCGGAGAAGGCCGTCCGCTTAGGGCGGCCTTTTCGTTATGCTAGTTTCGCAACCCGGCCCGCACGGGGACGACGCGCATGATCCGTCTGTGGCTTTCCAGAGAGGGACATCCACCGATCCGAGAACAGCTCGGAGCGCAGTTGCTGCTGGGCATCCTCAGCGGCAAACTCGCCGCCGGCGAGCGCCTGCCCAGCGTCCGCGCGCTGGCCCGCCAGTTGGCCATTCACAGGAACACCGTCTCCGCCGTCTACCAGGACCTGGCCGAACGCGGCTGGATCCGCCTCCAGCAAGGCAGTGGCGCATTTGTCGCTCACCGGCCCGCGGCCGATGGGATCGACTGCTTCGTCCGCATGTGGACTGAACAGGCCCGCTCACTCGGCTACTCCGTTTCCGATCTCCAAGCCGCCCTGGCCCGCATCTCCGAAACGCCCTCCAACAGCCCTTGGCTTGTCTTGGACCCCGATGCCGAACTTGCCCGCATCATCGCCTTCGAGATCTCGGAAGCCACTGGCCGCGAAGTCCAATCTTCAGGACTCGAAGGCATCCAGCCGGACCGGCTGCGGCAATTCTTCTTGCTAGTCAACGACGGCAACGCAGCCGCAGTCTCGAACCGCTGCCCTAGCCTCGACTTCTTCCGTGTTCACCTCAAGTCGGTCTCGGAGATCGTAAACGGTCTCCATCGCCCCGCCGTGCCCGTTTTGATCGGGCTGGTTTCACGGTCCAGGTCCATCCTGAGTTGGGCCGCCACCTTGCTGACCGCTCTCGGCTTCGGCCCCGATTCCGTACTGCTGCGCAATGCCACCGAGCCAGGCTGGATGGACGGACTGGGCGCTTGCGACATTGTCGCCGCGGATTCCGTCACTCATGCCCAACTGTCACATGTCGCGCCTCAGTCGATTGTCTTCCGGATCGTCTCGGCGAATTCTATCACTGAGCTTAATGCCCTCGTGCCACGCCAGCAAGTGTCACAATAACAGTCCACATCCACAGGGCGCTGCTGCAAGATCCAGGCATGAGAACATTGGTTTCGCTCATGTTTGTTTCCGCCTTCGCCCAGGCGGCGGAGCCGTTACGGGCGACGTGGCAGCAGGTGCCTTCCGTCTGCGCGAACCGCAAGTCGCTGATCCGGCTGACCAGCGGAACACGCGTCGAAGGCCGGCTCATGGCAGTATCGCCCACCTCTTTCGACATCGAGGTGCAGCGAACCAGCAACAGAAAAGATGTGGCCAAGGGGATCCAAACGATCGACCGGGCGGCGCTGGCTGAGTTGCGGGTGCGCGACAAGCGGATCGCCGGGCGCGTGCTGGGCTCGATCGCCGGGCTCATCATCTCGCATCCCGTTGCCTGCGCTGTGGTATCGGTGACGGCGGACATTGTCGCATTGCCCGTCTTCATCGGCGTTGTCACTGCCGGCCACATGCTCGGACGGATCGCGGATCTCAGGTCGCAAGTAGTGATCATCGAAGCCGGCGGGGCTGCGGGCGAGGAAGAGTGATTCAGGTTCGGGCTGGGCGGCTGCGCCAGCGCTCGTAGGCATAGCCCAGGATATTCATTCCCACGCTCACGCCCATGAGAATCGAAATTGTCATCCGCCTGCTCAACCGCGGCCGGCTGAACGGCCACGCCAGCATCCCCGTGAAGAACTCCCGCGGCTCCATCGCCACCGGTGGTCCGCCCCGCTCGGCTCGCGCCCGATGGAAGTGCCATGCTCCCCGGCCGTAGGTGAAGTGCTGGCGGAGAAAACCTGCCAACGTCAACCGGTGCGAATGGTAGACCACCGCCTCGGGCAAATACAACAAACCCAATCCCGACGAAGTCCAGCGATCACAGAAGTCTCTGTCTTCGCCGCCCGCCAACCGGAATCGTAGGTCGAAGCCCCCGCACCTCTGGTATAGTTCGGTCCGCATCGCAATATTGCAGCTCGTGAAGAACCGGTTTGCGCTGCCGGTTCGGACGTAGTAGTCGTACAAGTAGGCGATGAGGGTCTGGCTCGCTTCGGAGCAGACGTTGCCGCTCAGAAGGTTGACAGTTCTGCCGCCAACCATTGCATCCGGATTCTGACGCAGGGCGACTCCAATCCGGTCGAGCCAGTCCGGCGCTGGTTCACAATCATCGTCAGTTAAGGCGATGAACCGCCCCCTGGCCGCTTCCGCTCCCGCATTCCTCGCCTGACCCGGCCCCCGTCCATCGAGCCTCATGCAACGGACCGCCATGGCGGCGTTTAACTGGTTTACCCATCTCTCATACGGCTCAGCGCTACCGTCGTCGACGACGATGACCTCGTAGTGGCTCTTAGGCGTCTCCAGACGCAAGAGCGCCTCGAGGCATCTGCGAAGCTGAGCGGGCCTGTTGCGCGACGGCACAACGACCGAGAACTCCGGCCTACGGGCCGGTGATGCGTTGTCGATCATCCGGCGGTACGCCCTTCATCTGTTCGGGCAGCAGGCCCGAAGTCCGGCACCTGAGTGGGCACGCCGTCCTTGGACGATTTTGCCGCCGCCAGAGCGATGGCCAATGCTCTCCGGCCGTCATCCAGTGTGCAAAGAGGCGGGGATCCCGTCCGGAGCGCTTGTCCGAAGCTCTTCCAGCATCCCGTGAACGTCGACTGGAATCCTCCACCGTTCCTGGCGTCACCGGCCAGTCCGGGAAGAGCCAGCAGCGACTTCGCTCCGCGTTTCCATCGGTCACCCAGGGCGCCTGGGTATGTGCTTGTTGGGTAGAACTGCAGCCCGTCGAACTTGTATAGCGAGATCAGCAGCCGGCCTTTGTCTCCGAACAACTCCACTTCGCTGTTGGGTCCTGTCAGGAAGCTGAAGACGCCTGACGCGACAATGCCTCCACCCATCCGGGCGGTAATGACCGATGTTTCGTCCTCATAGGCGGGCGAGGGCGTGCTCAGACAGGTGGTTTCCACCACCTCCTGCCCGGTCAGATAGCGCCATAAGTCGTAGTGGTGTACCGCTTCATTGAAGCCCACACCTCCGCCTAGCGCCAACTTCCTATGCCAGTCCGGTGCGTTTGCGCCGGTCCGGTCATGGGTGTAAACGCTGCGCACCGCCTTCAACCGCCCAAGAAGTCCGCTCCCAACCATGCCCCTCGCCTTCCGGACCAGCCTGTGCCAGCGCAGATTGAAGCACAGTTGAGCCGTCTTGCCCGACTGGATGTGCGCTTCGATCAGCCGGCCGGCCTCGTCCAGCGTCAAGGCCAAGGGCTTCTCGAGGAAGAGGTGCTTGCCCGCCAACAGCGCCGCCGCCCCGATTTCGGCGTGGGACCCAGGTGGCGTCAGCAAGGCGATCGCGTCGATCTCCGGATTGCTTACGACCTGGCGGAAGTCGGTGAACGTGCGGGTCGCGCCGAACAAGGACGCGACGTGTTCGGCGCGGGCGTGGTCCAGATCGCAGACAGCAGTGACACGAAACTCCGGTAGCCGCCTCAGCGCTGGGTAGTGCCGTTCCCGGGCGACTTTTCCAGAACCGATGATGCCCAGCCGGATGGCTTGAATCATCTACAGTCACCCCTCAATTGGGTCTTCCCGCAAACAGGCCGGGGTAGATTGAGTCGGGGACGAGCCTGCGCGATTCGAGGCTGCAATCCGTCGTTGGACGGTCGGCATATGGGCAGTTCTTGCAGAATTCCACTGATCCGCACTGGTCGCGGATCGCCCTCCGGACTTCCGCAGCCTTCCTGCTGAACCAGACTTCACGGAAGGTGTTTGTTCCGTCCAGTTTCCCAAGAAGGTGTTTTGCGCTGTGATCCTGATCGCAAGAGACGATCTCGCCACCGGCAAAGACGCCAGGAAACCAGAATGGCATGGTGCAGATGAAATCATCCCGCTTAAGGCGGCGTCCGCCTTGGTAGGAGTAGGCGCGCAGCAATTCGTTCTCAGGGACGAAGCCGCCTTGCACGGTATCGGCATCCTTGATGTCATAGATCGTAAGAGAGCGGAGCGTAAGCAACTCGAAACCGTGCTCACGCGCAAAGGGTTCCAGCCGTTCAAGTTCGTGCTCGTTATGCTTCATGACGAGGTATCGCATCTGGAGAACCGGATGGCGGCTGCCGCGTTTCCTTCTGAGTGCGGCTAGTTCCTTTACGCCGTCGAGAATCGGTTCCAGACGAGCTCCGACGCGGTATCGCGAGTTGGTCTCATCGCTCAAGCCATCGATGGCGACAATCAATGTGGTCGGCGGGTGCTCCACCAATGCCTCCCGCACTGATTCGTTTCGAAGCGGCACTCCGTTCGTCGACAGGAGTGTGGCGACATCATACCGGCTGGCAATCTCCAGCATCCGGCCGATTTGCGGATGAAGCAGAGGTTCGCCCCATCCGAAAAGTGACGCAGTTAGGAGATAGGGCGCGGTCTCTTCCCAGACCTGCTCGAACAGGTCCACCGGCATCGACGCCGGCTCCCGCTCCAATTGATTGGTTCCTGTCGGGCAGACAGGACATTTCAGGTTGCAGAAGTTGGTGAATTCCACCTCGAGGTGGAGAGGCATGTTTAGGGGGCGCGCCTGGCGCCGGACGAGATGGATCCCGGCTAGTAGGAGGTTTAGCCGCTTGCGCCCATCCATGCCGATCGCCGTCACTGGCATTCTGTCGTATACGAAATCGTAACGGCCCTTGACCAGAACGTCGAAGAGCAGTTTTGGCGTCCGCAACAGCCCGCGCCGGCGCTCGAAAGATCTCATTGCGGCTATGCTAGCAACATATTCCACCCCTGGAAAAGTCGAAGGGCCGCCAGGCTGATTCGCCCAGCGGCCCCAGTGTGCCGGATTGATCTGAATGAGATCTACGAGCGTGCGACTGAAACGCGCGATTCCTCTCTCAGCGCGGCCGCTTTGTCGGTGGCTTCCCACGTGAAGCCATCACCCGACCGGCCGAAGTGGCCGAACGCCGCCGTGGCGCGGAAGATCGGACGGCGCAGCTTGAGGTGGTCGATGATTCCCTTCGGAGTGAGCGGGAAGTTGGCTCTGATGAGCTCGACCAACCGCGTTTCGTCCAGCAGGCCTGTACCGAAGGTGTCAACCAGCACCGAAACCGGCTCGGCAACGCCAATGGCATAGGCCAGTTGCACTTCGCAGCGGCTTGCCAAGCCTGCGGCAACGATGTTCTTGGCAATGTAGCGCGCCATGTAGCAGGCCGAACGATCAACTTTTGTCGGGTCCTTGCCAGAGAAAGCGCCGCCACCGTGACGGCCCATGCCGCCATAGGTGTCGACAATGATCTTGCGGCCTGTCAGCCCGGTGTCTCCGTGCGGCCCGCCGATAACGAATCTGCCTGTCGGATTGATATGGAACTTGGTCCCGGCATCGACCATGGACGACGGAACGATCGGGTCGATGATCGCGGCCTTGACCTGCGCCCTGAGATCCTCGGTCGAGATTGTATCGTGATGCTGTGTGGAAACGACCACCGCGTCGATTCTGGCGGGTTTTCCGTTTGCGTACTCGACGCTGACCTGCGATTTGCCGTCAGGCCGGAGGAAGTTCAATTCGCCGTTCCTGCGGGCATCTGACAGCTTTTTGGTCAGTTGGTGCGCCAGCATGATGGGCATCGGCATCAACTCGGGAGTCTCGTCGCAGGCGTAACCGAACATCATGCCCTGGTCGCCTGCACCCCCCGTGTCCACGCCCATGGCGATGTCGGGCGATTGCGACTGGATGGCGTTCAGGACACCGCAGGTTTTGCAGTCAAAGCCGTAGGAGGCGTCGTTGTAGCCGATATCGTCGACGACGCTGCGTACCAGGTCGGGCACGTTGACATATGTCTTGGTGGTGATCTCACCCCCGACTACGACAAGTCCGGTCGTAATGAAGGTCTCGCAGGCCACCCGGCCCGTCGGATCTTCATTCATAACCGCATCCAGTACCGCATCCGAGATCTGATCCGAGATCTTGTCGGGATGTCCTTCAGTGACCGATTCCGACGTGAAAATGTGTCTGCTTACGTCTGCCAATGCGAACCTCCAGGTTCTCGCCGCTGTTCAATTTCCTATCCCTTGGTCCAGAGCCGCGCCGTTTCACGCACACCACAGATGAACTGTCAACATGAATCGGCGAAGGATCGGGAAGCGTCCAGGCAGGGCTTTCCGCTTTTCAGTTTATCCAATGGCGCGCCGGAGGGTCAACGAATCCCAGCCACCGGGCACAATCCGGTCTCCAAAGGTCAAAGATTGCCTGCGAATGGCCGGAGCTAGTGAAAAGGCCGCCGCCTGTATCGGCGACGGCCCTGATGCTGCCCGGCGGAGCTGATGTTTCCCGGCTTTAGGTTACTTGGCAGATCCAACTTTGATGGTGCGAGGCTTGGCCATTTCCTTCTTTGGAAGAACCACGGTCAGAACACCGTTGTCCAGATCAGCCGATACTTTGTCGATGTCCACGGTATCCGGTAGGACGAATGCCCTGTGGAAGGCTCCATAGGCGCGCTCCTGGCGGTGGTAACCGCCCTTGGACTCCTCACTCTGATAAGTGCGGGACCCGCTGATGGAGAGCGTCCCGTTCTCCACTTCAATATTGATGTCCTCCAACTTCACGCCGGGCACATCCGCCTTCAGCGTGAGTTCGTTCTCGGTCTCGGCGATGTCAACTGAGGGCGTCCAGGGCCTGGATCCGGCGGGCTCGTTGAAGAGCCTGTTCATCATGTCCTCAAAGGCTGTCACGGCGGGGGATTCCTGCAGGAAGGGGTTCAATCCCCGGCGAGTGGTGAGTAGTGTCATCTTGTTTACCTCCTTCTAGTGAGTGATCAACGATCACATCTACAGCATATTATATGAGCCATAGGTTGTCAAGGAAAAATGTGCATGTACGGCTGAGATAATCACCCGCCGAATCGACATAGGTAGGCTCTCACGAGCTTTCCCTGTCACACCACCCGGCGTACGGGTCCGTACCGGGCGGTTCGGCGGGTTGAGCTACCGACGAACAGTCAGTCTCGGAATCCCGAGCGAGTCGAAATAGGCGTTGGGCA
>JARKOC010000235.1 GCA_029975915.1 Bryobacteraceae bacterium | reverse complement strand
CGAACAGCAAACGAAGGAGGAAGGCATGGCATCAAAGATAGACGTAACGAATCTGCCAGGGGCGACGCCCCGAGTGGAAGCAATCAAGGAACGGTTCATCAAGGTGACGCCGGAGATCTGCGTGGAGCGTGCGCAGCTGATCACCGAATCCTACAAGGAAACGGAAGACCTGCCCATTCACATCCGCCGCGCAAAGGCCTTTGAAAAGATCCTGAACGGGATGACCGTCTTCATCCAGGACGACGAGCTGGTGGTCGGCAACCAGTGCACCAAGCCCCGTTCGGCGCCGGTGTACCCGGAATTCTCGTGCAAGTGGCTGGAGGCAGAACTGGACCGGCTGGAGAAGCGGACCGGCGATGTGTTCCTGATCTCCGAAGACAAGAAGAAGACCCTTCGCGCGCTGTTCCCCTACTGGGACAAGAAGACTTCCAACGAGCTGGCCACGTCGCTCATGACCGCCGACGCGCTTGTTGCCCAGGGGGCCGGCGTCTTCACCGTGGGCAACTACTACTTCAACGGTGTCGGCCACATCTCCGTGGACTATGCAAAGGTTCTGGCCAACGGCCTGAACGGCGTGATCGCCGAAGCCAGGGCCGAACTGGCCAAGCTGGACATTGCCGACCCTGACGGCCTCAAGAAGATGCACTTTCTGAACGCGGTCATCATCTCCAACGAAGCGGTCATCGCCTTTGCCGGCCGATTCGCAGCGGAAGCCGACAGGCTGGTGGCCAAAGAACAAAATGCGCAGCGCAAGGCCGAGCTGCAGGAGATCGCCCGCATCTGCCGCAAGGTCCCGGCGCAACCGGCCGCATCGTTCTGGGAAGCAATCCAGTCGTTCTGGTTCATCCAACTGGTGCTGCAGCTCGAATCCAACGGGCACTCCATCTCTCCCAGGCGCTTCGACCAGTATATGAATCCCTACCTGCAGAAGGACAGCGCCATCAGCGTTGAAGAAGCCCAGGAACTGCTCGACCTTCTCTACATCAAGTTCAGCGAGATCAACAAGGTACGCGACGAAGGCTCCACCAAGGCCTTTGGCGGGTATCCCATGTTCCAGAACCTGATCGTCGGCGGTGTCGACCGTGAAGGCGAGGACGCCACCAACGACCTGTCGTTCATGTGTCTGCAGGCGACCGCCAACACCAAGCTCTACCAGCCGTCCATCTCCATCCGCGTCCACAGCAACACCCCGGCCGAACTGTACAAAAAGGCCGCGGAAGTGAGCCGACTCGGCCTGGGCATGCCCGCCTACTACAACGACCGGTTCATCATCCCCGCGCTGTTGAGCCGGGGTCTGACCCGCGAAGACGCCCGCGACTACGGCATCATCGGCTGCGTCGAGCCCCAGGTGGCCGGCAAGACCGAAGGGTGGCATGACGCCGCGTTCTTCAACATGGCCAAGGTCCTGGAAGTGGCGCTCAACAACGGCGTCGACGCGCTCACCGGCAAGCAGCTCGGTCCCGAGACCGGCGACCTGGCTTCCTTCACCTCCTTTGACGACGTCATGAAGGCGTACAAGACGCAGATGGAATACTTCGTCAAGCTGCTGGTGGTATCCGACAACGCGGTGGACATCGC
>JARKOC010000212.1 GCA_029975915.1 Bryobacteraceae bacterium | reverse complement strand
CCCAACGCCTATTTCGACTCGCTCGGGATTCCGAGACTGACTGTTCGTCGGTAGCTCAACCCGCCGAACCGCCCGGTACGGACCCGTACGCCGGGTGGTGTGACAGGGAAAGCTCGTGAGAGCCTACCTATGTCGATTTTCAGGCAGAATCCTGGTCAACCTCCAACGCGAGTAAACTGTCTTGGGAGGCGGGGTGTCCCCCGTTTTGGCGTAGAGCTGGGAGGGGTTTGGTGGACCTGGTCGGGTTCGAACCGACGACCTCTTCCATGCCATGGCGGACAGATCAATCACTTACGAGCGTGGCCCACTGAAAACACAAGACTTAGGGAGTTGTGATTTGGTCCCAGTTTGGTCCCAGTGGGTAGATCTTTTGGCGTTTCGACCCAAGTTGGACCCAGTTTTCCGCTCGCGGAACGTCACATGCATCGCGCACGCGCGCGGTCGTTTCCGACCTCATGATGTTCTCTCCGTTTTGTGAAACAAGAGACGAAGACAAGAGTTTGCTCTATACATGCAAATCATCCCTGCTCGTTGGCGCACGATGTGACGTGGGATGGCGCGACCGGAGAGATCTGTGGCGAGTTTCTTAGCGGCGGCGTAGTCTCGATGCTGCCGGCCTATGCTGGCTCGAGGATCAGGAAAGGCTCCACAGTCGGCTGGCAGTCTTGCGGCATCTGATCCCACGTGCGGCCATCCAGCACGCGGCCAGTGCGTTTCTTGAACGGACCACCCCATTGTTTGAAGAAGAAAGGCACGTTGGCGCGAACACACTGGTCGCGGATGTCGCGTACCCAGTCCGGATTCATCGGCCTGGCGCCGGGCCCCGATTCACCACCCACAATCACCCAATCCATGCCGCGTAGGTTGAGCTTCCGAAGCGGTCCGAGGAGCGGCTCGAGCGAGAGAAACTTGACGTCGGCGCCGGTCTTGCGCAGATCATCGATCCGGGAGGTGTAGTCGTCGTTCTCGACGCTCACGCCGATCCAGATGTGTGGCTCCCAGGTGAGGAGAGGGCTTACTTCCAACAAGCGCTCCGAGCGCTTCGTCAGCAGTTGATACTGGTGCCAGTTGGCCCGGCGCATTACGCTGAAGACCTTCTTGATGAAGCTGAGCGGCACATCCTTGTGAAAGAGATCGCTCATGGAGTTCACGAACACCCGCCGCGGCCGCTTCCACTCTAACGGCAGCTCCAGCATGTGGGGCTGCAGCGTGACCTGGAACCCGTTCGCGTAGTTCGGCTGTCCCATCGCCTGAAGCCGCTTCGACATGCGCTCCGCGTAGCAGTGCTTGCAGCCGGGACTGATCTTCGAGCAGCCAGTGACCGGATTCCAAGTCGCGTCAGTCCACTCGATATGTGAGTTGCCAGCCATCAGCGCGATCCTCGATTCCGGTATTTGTTTAAGATGGACTCGACGATCTTCTTGCCGGTGGCGTTGGGTGATGCGAAGAACAGGTAGTAGATCGTGTTGCCGGTACTGTTCCGCATCGGCATCGGCTCTGGCACGTACTTAAAGCCAGCGACGTCACGCAGCCGATTCTGGTAAGCCTCCACGAGCATTTCGTTCGTCCCCACCTTCTCTTGCCATCCGAACAGATTACCCGAACTCTCGTACACGACGGTGCGCCAGGATTCGTCGCCCCAGAAGCGGTTCATCCTGGCGATCTGGCGGGGATCTACCTTTTCCGGGTTGTGCCGTAGGACGTTCATGTTCATATCCATGATCATGAAGTTGAGGAAGATCTCGATGGTGGCCATTTTCCCGGCGGCGGCGACGACGTTCCAGGCCAGGTCGATGTTGTAGGGGTCAAGCAGGCAGAGCGCGCGGCCATACTTCGAGTACTCGGCACGCGGGAATATGTGGGACGGAAGGATGTCGTTGCAGTCGCCTTCGTAGGTGAAAACCTCCGGGCGGTTGCCCGCAAGGTCCTTAAGCTGTTCGGTGCGGTTGCCGTCAGCGTCGATGAAGTGAAACTCCTTGAATGGCGGCTGAACGGCGAGAGCGTTCAGCGGACTACCCGGAACCCACGCCCCGGTATTCCTCGAAAGGTGGACGCCGGGACCAGCGAAGGCGTCAACGTAGATGTGCCTGAGTCGCTGCTTCGCTAGAATCGTCGAGTAAGCGACCGCGTACTCGCGAACGATATCGAGCTTCACTTCGGACCAGATGCCGATCTGATCGTAGTCTTGGTTCATGGGATGCCTGCCCGCGTCAAAACATAACAGTGCTGAAACGTTCTGGTCTTTTCTCCATTGTATGGCTGGGATTTGGGCTAGACAATCCAGCTAGCTACTGGACCACCGCCGTGACCGGCTTCGTATCGGCTAGGCTCGGTGGCGCCTCTGGCGTTGGCGGTGCGGCCGGCGGAGGACGGGCTGCCGCGCGCTACGAAGTAACGCGAACCAGAGGCCGCGGTGGCGTGATCAATCAGACGCAAGATCCTGCACGTAGCTTGATCGACCGCTCTAACCGGTTCAATGAAATGCGGGTTCGATGATTCGGTCATAAAGGGCCTTTGCCGCTTCGAGGTTGCGGCCCTCCTGTGTGGCGAGTAGGTCCGCGTACACCAATAGTGGTGGAACAACATCCGGGCCGTCTGGCATCGGTGGGAAGTTCCAGAAGACGTTCAGGATTTCTATCCGGCCCGCCGGGCGCGCTCGCAAACGGAGGCCTGCGACAAGTTTGGCGATCGGTTCACGGGCATAGATCGTATACGTTGCGGGCTTTAGGGTATGCGTCAGCTTGTCGGCGGCGACTTCCCCTCCCCAGAACGCACCGTACGTCTGGAGTCCTTTCTCTGCCAGCGTCTCGGTATCCGCCTCGAATCGCCGCGGGTTCAGTTTCGGTCGCAGAGTCGTGTGATAGTGAGCCACCCACTCCTCCACTAACCGTTTGGGATCGGGCATGCGCCGGACTCCGCCGGGCACAAACTGGAGATGCCCCCTGGACTCCAGATCCTTGACCGCAGGTCCGATGGTTCCGAGCGCGACGTTCGCGGCACGTGCTATTTCCCGGTAGTTGGTCTGAACCAGGTCGGGCCGGCACAGCAGGGCAAAGGCGATCTGAAGACCTGCTGGCGTGAGTGCCCGGAATCGCGCCTGTTTCACTTCGAGCGGACGCGTCTCGCCGACAACCCAAACGAAGAGTCCCTTGGCCTCGAGGTAGGCATTGCCGGCGGTATCCATGAAGCCTAGGTGCAGTTCCCGGCAACGTTGAGCTGTCTCGCGGGTTATGTACGGCGCCACGAGGAGCGGGGCCTCTTTCAGACCCTCCAATTGCGCTTTCACCTGAGCTGGAGTTGCGAAACGGTCGACGGTCTTCACTTTGGCGATGAAGCGATGTCGATGCCGGTCCGTCCGGACCTCTAGCAGTGCGTCGGCTCCAGCAACATGAGGATGAGTCGGCTGGGGAAGCACTTCCGCAGTCAGACCTGTGGTTCGGTGCAAAGCGGCGGTCGCCGCTTCCAGAACGCGCATTTCCTTCGCTCGCATGGCCGCAACCTCTCTGTTCACTATTTATAAGTGTACACGTTACGTGAACAACAGTAAAGTATGAACGAACGTAGCATTGGGGAGCGGTTCAACGCTTCGGCCGCCCTGCCGCCGACAAAGCTTATTGAACGAGAAGTGTTGCGAGCTTACCATCGCTCAAGCTCGGCGGCGCATTCGGAGTCGAGGGCACGGAAGGTGGGATCTGCTGCTCGCGGCTCAGGTTCCTCTTCCTACATGCGGGCGATTTGATTTCGCTGATGAGTGCGACGCCGGTCGCAGCCGCCCTTTCAACAGTGGCCTCGACAGTCGGCGCGTTCTGCTCGGCCAGGAACTTGTCGCGCTCCACTTCGGCCTGTTTCTTCGTGATCTTGCCGTCGCCGCGACTCAGCCCCACGGCATGCTTCTTCCGGACGGTCTTGCGGGCGGAGCCATCCAGCGCGCGGTCGATTCCGCCATCGTGATGTTCTCTCCGTTTCGCGAAACACGAGACGAAGACATGATTTTTCCCTATACATGCGGAATCACCGTCAATCAACGGCGGGCTCAGTCGAATGTCGCCCATTGCGGTCGGGCGGCGTCATCGACGGCGGCAGCGCGAAAACGCCGCGCCGTTGTCGGATGCATCATCCCCATGCTCGGTTCGAGACTGAGCGAGTCGGGTGCGTACCCGTTGAAGCCGGTCGATTGTTCCGACGGGCCGTTCTTCCACTGGTCTGCGGGCTGGCGAAGATCGCCAGGATGAACGCGCCGCCACCGCCAGAGATCGAGCAGGTGTCCAGCGGCGGTCTCCAGTAGGAGCATGGCGCTGTGCTTGACTCCCTCCAGGGTCCGGGCTTCTTCTTCATGAAGGACCAAGTTCCATGGCGCGTCAATGAAGACCTCGATGTCCGACCGCCCCGGATCGCGGGGAAGGTGTGACACGCGCCGCGCGCGGGGCGCAGGCCTGCCATCCGGTCCAAGCAGGACCGGCGTGATCGGCAGATACTGCCCCAACTCGATGCGGCGGCCTCGGTGGACGAGCATGTTCCGCAGATCGAGCGTCCAATCGAGCCAGCCTTGCGGACCCGCGTCGGCAATGGCTCTCTCCAACAGCACGGCGAACTCCGCTTGCGCCTTTTTTCCAGCACTGGCTGAGCCATCGATGCGTGCCAACAGCGTGCGGGCCTGCTTGAAATCCGCCTTCAGGATATTCTGCGGCAAGGCAGCGACGCCAATAATGACGCCGGCGAGACAATCGAGGGTGGATGCGATTGCACGGATCAGACCGGCCTGGTGCATTCGTACAAAATCTGGGGCGAGCTGCTCGGACGCACTGCGCGGGCGTGGCGGGTCGATGACCGGGCCGGTAGAAAGCATCCTCACAGCATTGGCGAACCGGGCGCTGTCGCGGTCTGACGCGTCGAGATATTCGAGCCAATGCAGCGCCGCCTCGGTCATGTTCCCGGCAACGCTCGCCAAGCAGCACGAGAGTTGATCCGCGATTAGGATGCGGCGACTGGTGCCTGGGGCCGGCGCCCACCAGCCGATACCGTAGGGTTGCTGTTCGACAAAGTCGTTCAGTATTTCGGTTTCGAGTGATGACCAGTGAGGCAGGTCGACACCCAGGGCAGCTCGCGCATCAGTTTCGCTGGGTTCTAGATCCTCCGGATATGGTTGATTGAGTCGGGCGAGGTCGGCGGCTCTCATAGACATAGTGTCGCCTCAGAGATTGGCGGGCGCGACCGCCGAGTTCCTCAGTTCTTAAACCCCGTTTTGTTCGCGCGACCGTGGCTGCTCACGTACTCTTGAACGCTCGAGCCCGGTCGTTTCCGCCATTGTGATGTTCTCTCCGTTTCGCGAAACACGAGAAGAAAACAGGTTCTTCTCTATACATCCGGAAGCCGGAGTGAAGGCGAGGAGATCGGGCGGCGCATCGCCCGGCTGTGGCACAATTGAGGCGAGGGCAAGTGTGTGCCATGACTGTGAAGCTGGAGCTAAATCCGGAAGTCGAAGCAGCTTTGGCTGATCGGGCGAGAGCAAGAGGTGTTCCGCTCGACGCATACCTGCAAGGCGTAATCGAGGATCTCGCCCATGCGCATGCAGCTGCGAAGCCAAGCTTGGGACGTTCCCGCGCAGCGCTCGATAGGCTCGCAGAAATGGGGAAGAACCTGCCGCACCTCCCGTCTTCCGCGTTCACTCGCGAGAGCATCTATCAGGATCATGACTGAGGCTCGGGTTGCCCTTCCTCGCTGATACGAACATCCTCCTGCGCTTGGCCGAGCCGAATGATCCAGACTACGTCATTGTTCGTGGCGCGGTTGACACGCTGTTAAGCCGGGGCGAGGAACTATGCTTCACAGCGCAAAACCTGGTGGAGTTCTGGAACGTTTGCACGCGGCCAGTCGACAAGAACGGATTTGGTTTGTCAACCGCCGAGGCCGATGAGCGGGCCAAGATTATCGAGGCCGAATTTCGGTTCCTGCCCGACGGCGAGCGCGTACATGCCGAGTGGCGTCGCCTGGTTGTCCGCTACGCTGTTGCCGGCACGAAAGTGCATGACACGCGGCTCGTGGCGGCCATGCTGGTTCACGACGTGTCGACCGTACTGACGCTGAACGATCGGGATTTTGCGCGGTACTCGGAAATTGCGGTTGTCCATCCCCGGACTGTTGGGCCCGCAGGATAGCTTCCCTGTGCGGGCATCCGAAGTGCCCCTCACACGACCTCCTGCCAACGCCGCTCGATGATCTCAGGCTGAACAACGAGATTCCAGCCAGGGACGAGTTTTCCGGCGCGCCGGTCGCCGCGGGAGATATAGTGGGGCACGCTCGGGCTGTTCTTCCTGAGCGTCTCGAGGTAGCGGTCCTCCGCCATGAACTGCTCCCTGTGCTGTTCCAGGAAGAAGCCCACCTTGGCGATCGTAGTTGCGTTCCCCAGCAGTAGCGCGTAGTGGACGACCGCGTCGAGGTCGAAGAACTCAACTCCTTCCAGGCTGCGCCAGATCTCTTCCCATCCGCCACCAAGGTGCGGCCGGTCCAGCACGTCGACCATCGTGCGCTCGAGGTTGGTCACGCGAACGCTCAGTCCAAGCCGGTCGGCATCCAGCACATTCGATGATTCCGCCCGCTTGGCCCACAATGCAGCCGGGGGATGCACAGCGCGGAACTGCTGGCCGCGGAACTCTAATGGGCGTGCTGAGAGGTTAGTCAGGCAAAAGAACTCGTGCGTGGGGGAATGCGCTCTTGCGTGAAACTCAAGCGCAGTGTGATAGGAGAGTATGGCGTCGCGTGTCAATTTGCCGGCCACGAGAAAGGGATCGACCGGAGTTTCGGATGCCTTGGAGCCCGGCGGCACAGCAGCATACAGACCCTTGCGGAGGCGGAGCACGTGCTCGCTCTTGACGTGGTAAGCGAGCAAAGCCTCGACCGTGCGTTGGCCGGTCGTGCGTCGGGAGCTATACCATTCGGCGAACTCTGCCAGCGTGAACACCGGGTGAGTCGCCAGGAAGCCCTGAACGCCATTGCTTGGTTGGTTGACGGACATGCGCAAAACCCATAACAGGTATATGGGTTGTGACAAGTTTCGTCAACATCAAACTTGACGACATCTAGCAATCTTCATATATTTCCTATGGAAATCGCCGATATATGTCAAGCCAGCACGAAGACAACTACTGGACCACCGCAGTCACCGGTGCCGTGTCTGCGAGGCTGGGTGGCGCCTCTGGCGTTGGCGGCACGACCGGCGGCGGAGTCTGTGGCTCGGCAGGCTTGTCTTCCACCTTCATGGCTGCGGCGGCCAGTTTTTGCTGGATGCGCCGCGTCAATTCGTTCTGGCGTTCCGCGGCGACGAACGTGTAGTGGCTCGTCATTTCCAGACTTTGGTGGCCGGCGATCCTGGAAGCCTCGATCGCGCTGCCGCCGACCTCCTGCCGCCAGGTGATGTTGGCGCGGCGGAAGGTGTGCGCACCCAGCCCGCGGAAGTCGCAACCCTCTGCTCTGGCGGCCTCATGCAACGCTTCGCGCACCGTTGAATCCCACATAGGACGCTCCGAGGCATGCTTTTGCGGGAAGACCCAGTCGTCTGGTTTAGCGCCCCTACGAAGGGATTCCTCGCGGAGGCAAGAGGCGAGGTCGCCGAGTCCGACGACGCGCCGGCTTGCTTCCGTCTTCGGTGGCCCAATCTCCTGGTGCCACACACGCTGTTCGATCCGAATGGTGGCAGCGTCCAGGTTCACGTGTTTCCATTGCAGGCCGAGCGCCTCGGAGATGCGCACACCGGTGGCGATGCACAACTCGATCACGAGGCGTTCTTCCGGGTTCATGCGCGAGAGCACCCGCGCGGTTTCTTCGAAGCTGAGGATCCGACGCTCGGTCGTGTACCGCTTGCGGCCGAGCTTTGCTTTGCTTGCCGGGCTGCGGCGGCCCTCCTCCCAAAGCCCATGTCCTTCAGCGTAGTAGTAGAGTTGGCTCAGCGTGGCGCGGACCGAGTACATGGTCCACCAGGAATCGAAGGTGGAGTGGAGCCAGTCTTCGACGGCCTGCGGTCGAAGTTGGTTGAGGCGGAAGGTGCCCCACCTGGGGACGATGTAGCGATTCAGAAGGTGACGCTGTTTATCGCGCGTAGCCTTTGCGAGTTGCTTCTCACGGCTCAAGTAGCCCTCCTCGTACATGCGGGCAATTTCGCTGATCAATGCGACGCCGGTGGCCGCGACCTGTTCGACAGCGTCTTCGACGGTTGGCGCGTTCAACGTGGCGAGGAACTTGTCCCGTTCGACCTCGGCTTCCTTTTTGGTGATCTTCTCGTCGCCGCGACTGAAACCCACGGCGTGCTTCTTGCGGACGGTTTTGACGGAGCCATCCGCCTGGACTTGGTCGGCGTAGTAGCGGAAGAACCACTTCCAGCCTTCGCGGAACTTCGCCTCCAGGATCTTGGGGTGCTGCACGCGCACTTTGACCTTCAAACCTCCCGTCAGGGCATGAAGGGTACCTTCGTCGTGCATATCGTTCAAGTCCAATCTCGTCAATGGATTACGCGAGTAGATGGGCCGCCATTGTGCTGGCGCGGTCGGCGATGTAGAGCGCCTCGCGGGCGCGCGTCATGCCCACGTAGAACATCCGGATCACCGCGTCGCGGGGAGGCCCGTATCGCTGATAGGCCGCGTCGCCGGCCTGGCTCAAGTCCGGGAACAGGACGACGACATCCGCCTCGCCGCCTTTGACGGAATGGATC
>JARKOC010000210.1 GCA_029975915.1 Bryobacteraceae bacterium | reverse complement strand
CCCAACGCCTATTTCGACTCGCTCGGGATTCCGAGACTGACTGTTCGTCGGTAGCTCAACCCGCCGAACCGCCCGGTACGGACCCGTACGCCGGGTGGTGTGACAGGGAAAGCTCGTGAGAGCCTACCTATGTCGATTTTCCATTCTCCTTGCTCCGGTTTTTCTTGTTGGTGCAGGCTCCTCGATGTGGTAGTCTAAAAGAGGTTCCCGCCGCGTTCCCACCCGCCCTGTCCATTTCCATCACTTGAGGTGATCATGAATCTTCGTGGGGTTGTACCCTTCCTTCTCGCTTGTGCGGCTGTGCTCGTGCCTGCCGCCAGCGCCAGCAACGTCTTCGTCGTGCCCCCATCCGCGCAGGGTGGAACAGGTTTGGTCTTCAGCGAACTCCTGGCTGCGGGTGGTTCTTTCGCCGTGCCTGCCGGCGTCCACACTGCCGTGGTATCACCGGCCGGAACCAAGGCGGTATTCCTGTCCTCGAATGCCTCGGCGCCGGTTACTTTCATCACCCTCGCAAACAATCAGGTTTCCGGGCCTTCACGGACACTTCTGCTCGATAGCCTCGGTGTGACAGCCGGCGTCCTCACGCCGGACGGACAGAAGCTCGTGGTCGTCGGGGGATCAGACCCAGGCAAGCTCTTCATCATCGATCTGGCGACCGAGTCGATTCCCGCTTATGGCCGCGTGACCTTGAGTACGACGAGTGTCGGTACGCCAAAGGATCTCATCGTCACCCACGACAGCAGATACGCCGTGGTGCTGAGTACTGGGGGAGGACGCCTGACCGCGATTGACCTGTTGAGCGGTTCCATCGTGGTGCAGACGCCGATGAGCGGTCTGTTCAACAACATCAGCATCAGTCCTACCGGCGCCATTTTTGTTACTGGCACCTACTCGTTGAATGAGTTCCAGCCAGGCCCTCCATTCGCAAAGGTAGGGCTTTCGCGCTTCCTCGCTTCGCCTGGCAAGCTCAGTTTCTCGCCCAGCGGACGGTACGCCTTTGCTCCTAACGAACTATCCAGCGGGTCTTTTCTCGTCTTCGATGCGACAATCCCCGGAAGCAACGACACCAATGAGCCGGCATCGATGGGTGTCTTGAACAACGTCCCTATCCTGATTGATGGCGCTGTGGCGAAGCCAACCAGATTCCATTTCCGGAACGACAACCAGGTGATGGTGTACTTCGGACAGCAGGGCCGTTTCTACAATGTCAATTTCCCGACGATTTCCACGATCGAGACCGGTTTCGGTTGGGTAGGCGCGCTCGCTGGAGTCACTGGGGCTACACTGAGCGATGAATACCCGCTCGGAAAATCGCTTTACTACACGACCCAACTCGGTCAGATCACACGGATCGATGTGACCGGGATCCTCCAGCCCTCCAGCGCGTTAGCCTCCTTTGGGACGGTTTATTTCGGGAAGGCCGCCAGCACTGCGACTCCAGCCTCCATTCTGCCGTATGGCGTCGGCCAAACAACCGGCCCTGGGGCCGTCCTGAAGCCGTACGCGGTGCGGGTTCTCGACGCAAGCGGCCGGCCCGTCTACAACGCTACCGTGACTTTTACGCCAGTGGGAGCGAACATCGGGGTTTCAGTCACGGAGGCGAAGACGAATCTTGAAGGTATCGCCAATGTGACAGTCACTGCGCCGAATTCAAACGGCGACTTCACAGTGACAGCCCTGGCAGGTGGAATCACGATTCCGCTGACTTCCAAGGTCGAAGGAGCCGACCCAGGCACTGGGGGCGGCAGTGGCGGTGGTACGGTCCGCATCGAAAAGGTGAGCGGAGATGGCCAATTGAAGGCTATCTTCTTCGAGACCAATCCGCTAGTCATCCGGGTGTTGGATGCGGAAGATAAACCAATCGTGGGCCGCGAGGTGACCTGGTCGACCCAGAGCGGCGTGCAGTTGCAGGGAGAAAAGTCTGTTGTCACTGACGCCAACGGCGAGGCGACCATCGGGTGGCGGGCGAACGAGTATCCGCCGCTCGGGCAGGCCTACATCACCTATTACATCTCCGCGACAGTAAAGGACATTGGAACGGTCACGTTCGTGGAGACGGGCTACCAGCCATCCTCGGGCGGCGCGGCTCAGGCTCCTGCGGCTCAGATTGTGGTGCCTACGATCGAAAACGCAAATATGACGATGAAGCTCGGGTCCGTCACTGAAGGCGCGTTCAAAGTGCACGTTTATGCCACTGGCGGCATCGGCATCATCAACAACACCCCGGTCCCGAACATCGGTGTTTCAGTGAGATCGATCAACCAGAACCCTGCAGCCGGCCCAGTGGCCCAGTGCAAAGGAAACGTGGCGCTGACCGATTCCACGGGGTACGCCAGTTGCACGCTTGTGATCACCGGTACTCTCGGGTCGACCGACCTGGTCATCGACGTCGGCGGCGGGTTCCGCCAATTCGGGGGCGGGGCGGGAATCCCATATACCCTCACCGTCACGCCTGGCGATCCGAAGGCGCCAGTCATCATCTCCGGCAACAACCAGACCGGCAAACCGGGCGAGTTGTTGCCCACCACCCTGATCATTGAAGTCTCCGACGGCTTTGGGAACATGCTGGGCGGGCTGCCTGTATCATGGGTTCCCAAGACCTCGGGCAGCGTGGCGCTGACCAATACCGTGACTACGACTGCGGCCAATGGACGGGCGAGCACGCAGGTCCGGCTGGGCCCGAATTCCGGGACGTTCGACATCGATGTCACCGTTGCCGGCAAAACGTCCACATTCAAGGTGACTGTGGCGTCGCAACTCGCTGGATTTACGAAAGTCGCCGGCGACAATCAAACGGGCGTCGTTGTGAACCAGGCATTTCCGTCGCCGTTGTCGGTGCAGGTGACCGATACCATGGGGCAGCCGGTCTCCGGAGTCACGGTGACGTTCGCCGTGACTAGCGGGTCGGCGGCTCTCGGGGCCACGACTGCCATTACCTCCAACAATGGTTTGGCCACGGTCACCGTCACCGCAGGGCCGGTGGCGGGCAACATCGTGGTGAGCGCCAGCATCCCGAACTTCCAGCCGCTGGTCTTCCACCTCAGTAGCCGTTTGCCGGGGCCGGCCATTACGGCTGCTTCGTTCAGGAACTACTCGACCAACGAATCCGGCATTGCGCCCGGCCTGCTGGTGAGAATCAGCGGTGAAGGCGTCGCCACCGGGATCAACGGAGAGTTTTGGGCCAACATGCTTGGCGCCAGGCTGCCAACCGAGATGCGCGGCATCAAGGTGGAGTTCGAATGGGCTGGCGGAAGGGCTTATGCCCCGATCATGGCCGTCAGCAATGATGGAACCAGCGAATGGGTGCTCGTCCAAGTGCCGTATGAGCTGACTGGCTCCACGGCGTCGGCGACTATGACCGTCGGTGGCGGTAATACCACGGTTTCGAACATCCCAGTCCGGGAGTTGATGCCGGGCGTGATCGAGGACGTCTTTGACGGCAACCGCCGGGCCGCGATCATTGTCCGCTCGGACGGCTTGGTGGTCACCCCTGCCACGCCGGCTCGAAAGGGCGAGACCGTCCGGATGTACGTCATCGGCATGGGCCAGACCACGCCGCTGGCGGAGACCAACCGAGTCGGTGTCGCCAACCAAACGATTAACCTGCCCGTCCAGGTCGGCCTGGAAACCGGCAAAGCGGCCACCGTGGTCGAGGCCAAGATGGCGGAAAACCTCATTGGAATCTATGAGATCCTCTTCACGATTCCAGAGGATGCGCCGAGCGGCCCGAGCTTGGCAATCGCCTGTTCTGTGGTGACGAGCCCGACGACGGCGATCTGGTCGAACGAGTCCAAGATTTCGATTCAGTAGAGTTTAAACCGCAAGCACACCCAAACGCGCCAGTGGGCTTTCCGGCCTGCTGGCGCGTTTTCCTTGTGTGCCGAGCATGTTCGACAGCTTGAGGGTGGAAGTCCCTTTGACAACCTGATGGAGGTGAAGTCATAGCGAAGCGCAAGGGCGTCGCCGCGAGGCGGGGTCTGAAAGAAGCGCGGAGCAAAGGCGCGAGCCGA
>JARKOC010000207.1 GCA_029975915.1 Bryobacteraceae bacterium | reverse complement strand
TGGAACGGCCACATCTCTCGACCCACCTGGAACAGAACTACCCCTGTCCCACCGATGCACTCGTTCTCCGAACCTCCACTCCGGTCAACCGCTGCCGCATCTCTCGACCGACCTTCCAGCCACACCTTCCGCTCGACGTTTGGGCACCTCCTTCACCGCGTCCTGCTCCAAGGTCGAACACGCGCATTCACCGGACGGACACTCGGGACACGCCGGTTGCTACTGGCCCGCGTCGATTACAAATCCAATGCTCTGTGCCTTCGCTCGCGGGCCGCAACCGGCGCGCCCCGGCCCGGCCTGCCGGCCGGGCACGCGTCCGCCGGTGACGCGCAACACCGTTCGACGGGCAGGGCAGCACACCCGAAATCGTCTGTCTTTCCCTTGGTCGCACCCCCGCGCTATCATGCGCTATCCCATCTCTTGCGGGGGACTCGGTGGACTTCGACGTACTTAGAAAACGAAACCCCAGCGACGAAATTAGGCCCATGCCGGAACGCCGATCTAGCGTCTTGATCGCCACTTTTGCCAACGGTTACGCCGTCGGATGGAAGATGGCCGTTCCAGAGGCATTCCGTACCGCACTCGACATTCAATTCGTGGAAAAGACGATCAGCCTGGGCAAGTCAGCCGAAGGAGAAGAGCGCGTTCTACACGAGTTCCAGTGGACGCAAGGCAGATGCTTCGCGTTCAAGGAAGGTGATACTTTCTGGGACGTTCCTGATCTCGGCAAGCCCTTTTCAGAACTTCTGAAGACAGCGAAGCTCGGCGTCCAAGTAATCGATGCTCGACCTGCGGAATGGGTGGTTGTGAAGCGGATCTCCACCGTTGCGGAGACCGAGTTCACCGTCGTGAATCCTTCGCTCAAGCGTCCCAAACCGAAAACGGTTCGGGACACCCTTTCCCTGGATCAGTTCAAGTGGACCGCCGGATACATCAAGTTCCGGGTGCTGCGCCCAAGCACCGACGGTCTCCGTGTTGAACCCTGTGGAGTCAACGAAACCACTCAAGAGAGGTTCGTCACATTCCTTCAAACGGGAATCCTTTGGCTTCTGAAGACTCCTCCGCTGCGCCTCTTCTCGGGCCAAGCAATTCCCGATTTCGTTCGCTTGGAAGAAGCCGATGATGGTGACCCAGAGGATCCAGATGGCCAGGAACCCTAGCCTCGGACCCCACCGAATCGACAGGCAGGAGTGATTCATTCATGAATGACTGGAAGCGAGATCCCGCAACCAACCGCCAGATCAAGTTCCTTAAGTTCTTTGGCCAAGGCTTCTGCCCATTGCCGCTAACGAAAGGCGAGGCCTCTCATCACATCTACTTGATCCTTCGGGATCCCACCAATCGCGAGCGATGGGAAAAATACGTCTTTCTCACTGGCGACGAGGAGTCAGACTCGCCCGATTTGCTTGACTTCGATTGGGATTCCATCGACTCCGTCATTGTTCCCCCTGATTGGAAACCGAGAGGGTCCAGAATCAAGAAATCCTCCGGTATCGCAAAGGAGCGACTCCTTGAGGTCGCCTCTGACCTTCTCAAAGAGGGCGTCCCGTTTGACGACCCGGTGCCTCGAATCCACTTTCCCGGCAAGAAGTTCTGTTTCACTGGCAAGTTTTCGTTTGGCACCCGTGACGACTGCCAAGCAGCCGTCATTCGTCTCGGCGGACTTCCACTGGCCGCCATCACGACGGAGACGAACTACCTGGTCGTGGGCGGAGAGTTGAACCCGAACTGGGCTCACGAATCCTACGGCCGCAAGATCGAAAAGGCCCTCGTGTTCAAACTCGACGGTCGAGACATCTGCCTGATCCAAGAGGATTCTTGGGTCGCGGCTGTCCATCAATATCAGTCCTTTGCGCGTTAATCCCTCCTCTTAACCCCGCCTAATCTTCCGTGCCGTTCAGGTGCCAACCACCCACCGTGGGAAGGGCCGTCGAACAAGCGCGTTCACGCGGTCGGACGCTCGGGACACGCCGGTTGCATCGAGCCCGCGGCTCGGATGGACTGGAACAGGAACGTGGGGCGACCTTCGGCCGCGGGCCGCAACCGGCGCGCCCCGGCCTGGCCTGGCGGCCAGGCACGCGTCCGCCGGTGACGCGCAACACCGTTCGGCAGGCCGCAGGACTGCCGCCGTGGCCGTACCCGTACCCGTCAACGGTGCCCGTCACTCCAGGCTCTGACCCAGACGAACGAGCATCTGGATCACACGAACGAGCTGTTGACGACCCTGCTGAAGCAGTGTGGCTTCGGAGAGTTCGAGGGTGGAGCAGATGTCCAGGATCGCGGCAGACTCCGTGGCCGAACGACTGGCGAATCGGTAGAAACGGGCCTTGTCTGCTCGGCTACGCTCCCCCGCTCCTTCCGCGATGTTGAGGACGATCGACGTCGATGCCCGATGCAGTTGATCTGCGAGGTAGGCTCTCCCACGA
>JARKOC010000204.1 GCA_029975915.1 Bryobacteraceae bacterium | reverse complement strand
CCAACGTCCGGTTCGTGGTCCACTACGATCTCCCGCGCAACGTGGAGAGCTACTACCAGGAAACCGGCAGGGCCGGCCGCGACGGCCTGCCCGCGGAGGCGCTCCTCCTGTTCGGCTACGGCGACGTTATGGTCGCCAAATCACTTATCGAAAGCGGAGGAAACCAGGAACAGAACAGGATCGAACTGCACAAGCTCAATGCCATGATCGGCCTGGCCGAGGCCCTGAACTGCCGGCGCAGGGTTCTTCTCGGCTACTTCGGCGAGAGACTGGCCGACGACTGCGGCAATTGCGACATCTGCCTCGACCCGCCGCAGCGTTTCGACGCCACGGAAGAGGCGCGCAAGGCCCTGTCCTGCGTCTACCGGGTCGGGCAGCGTTTCGGGGTGGGACATGTTATCGACGTGCTGCGCGGTTCCACGGGCGAGCGCATCCGGCAGTTGGGGCACGATCGCCTGTCCACCTACGGCATCGGCAGAGACCTCCCGGCCGAATCCTGGGGGAGCCTGCTGCGCCAACTGGTGCACCTGGGGTACCTGGAACAGGACCTTGCCAACTATTCGGTACTGAAGCTGACCGAGGCTGCCCGGCCGTTGCTGCGCGGCGAACAGCGCCTGATCCTGGCCCGGCCGCTGATGAAAACGGCGGCGCAGAAGAAAGGCGCAGTGAAAAAGAAGGCTCCGATACACGACAACGACCTCTTCCAGACGCTGCGCGCGCTGCGCAAACGCATCGCCGACCGGGAAGGGGTGCCGCCGTTCGTGGTATTCGGCGACGCCACCCTGACCGAGATGGCCGCCCGCCGCCCCGCCACGGCCGAGGAACTGCTGCTGGTGAGCGGTGTCGGCAAGCACAAGCTGGGCAAATACGGCCATGAATTCCTCCGGGAGATTGCCGGGTTCGCAAGCGGAACGGTGGAAAGCGGAGAAAATATTTCTCACCTTGACATTTGATCCCGGCTCTTTACAATGAGGCGCGCGAAAATATTCTTCTTTCACCTATTCATCTATGGGAAAGGCGTTACCCGTGCTCAGAAATATTCCGAAAGTCGACAAGGTGATGGAGTGGCAGGCAATCAGGGATCTTCTTGAGGGATACCCCAGGCCGGTGGTGGTGGAAGCGGTGCGCCATGGGCTGGAAAAATTGCGCGGCGAGGCGCTTCAGGGAAGCGCGACCGCGGAGGATTTCGGGGAGAAGGCGGTGACGGAGCGGGTGCGCTCGACCCTGGAACGGGCGAACTCGCCGGGTCTGCGACGGGTGATCAACGGCACGGGTGTCATCCTGCACACCAACCTGGGACGGGCGCCGCTGTCCGAGTCGCTTCAGGAGGCAATTCTCGAAGCCGCCTTCAGCTACAGCACCCTGGAATTCGACCTGGAAAAGGGCGCGCGCGGCCACCGCGCCGTGCACGTGGAGGAACTTGTGCGCCGCGTGACCGGCGCCGAGGCCGCCATCGTGGTGAACAACAATGCGGCTGCTGTTCTGCTTGCGCTCTCCTCCCTTGCCAAGGGGAGAGAGGTAATCGTCTCGCGGGGGGAGCTGGTGGAGATCGGCGGTTCGTTCCGGATTCCCGAGGTCATGGAGCAGAGCGGAGCGATCCTGCGGGAAGTGGGCGCCACCAACAAGACCCATCTCCGGGACTACCGTTCCGCAATCACACCGGACACGGCCCTCCTCCTCAAGGTCCACACCAGCAACTT
>JARKOC010000023.1 GCA_029975915.1 Bryobacteraceae bacterium | reverse complement strand
CGGTCATCGCCGACCTTTTCCAGGAAGTCGACCAGTACCTGGCGGGTCCACCAGCTGCCGGTAGGATTGTTGGGGTTGCAGACAAAGAGGATCTTGGTGCGGCCGTCGATGCGGTCCAGCATCCCCTGGGGGTCGAAGGCGAAGTCGCGCAACGGGACCAGCCGGGCCTGGATGCCGGAGAACTCGGCCACCCATTCGTACACGGCAAAGGTCTTGTCCGCGGTGACGATAGTGTCTCCGGCCCGGCAGAAGGCCTTTATCACCGACGAGATCACCTCGCAGGAGCCGTTGCCCACCAGGATGCGGCCGGGCGAGATGCCGAGGCGGAGGCCCAGGGCCTGGCGCAGGTCGTAGGAGTCGCCGCTCGGGTAGACGGCGGCCAACTCCGGAGGAAACGAGGCGATGGCGCGGGCCGCGGCCGGGGGCGGGCCGAGGGGGTTCTCGTTGTTGTTCAGACGATGGAGGAACGGCGCGCCGTATTCCCGCATCAGAAGGTGATCCGGCCGGCTCGGGATGTAGGCCTCGAAGCAGCGGACATAGTCGGGGACCAGGGCATCCAGATTCATGACAGGGCATTCCCCTCGGCATGATCATAGATCACCAGATCCCCCTGTCCCGCGTCGGGAATGAGCAGGCGCGGCACGAATCCGGTCTCCGCCAGCGCATCGGCAAAGGCGGTGTCCTCGCCGCGTCCGGTGTTGATCTCGACGATGAAGTTCAAGATCCCCTCGTCGCGAAGCAGGTCCAGGTGGCCGGCAAGGTTGGCGGCCATGTCCCTGCCGGCGCAGAGCGGGCGGATAACCGCCAGGGATCGGGGATAGTCCAGTTCCACCGCCAGCACCGAAGCGTCGCGCGACAGGGCCGTTTCGCCGTGCGTTTCGCGCACCTGCCGGGGAAGGCAGAGCCGGTCGTACTGTTCGTGGAGAAATGCCGCCAGCCGGGCCGTGCAGTACACCACGCCCCCGCTCTCCTCCCTGAGCTGGCGGTAGTAATAGACGGAGCGCGCCGCGTGCCCGCTGATGCCCGCCATTTCCAGTTCCCCCAGGAAGTCGAAGAAGCGTTCGTGACCCGCAAGCGGGCCCTGACGCCGCAGCAGGCCCCGCGAGCGGGAGCGGGAGATGCGGCCGACCGCCTCGTCCAGCAGCAGGGTAAGCGTCCTGTCGTCCGGGTCGTCACAGAACAGGTATGGTCCGTATAATTCGATACAGGTGTCGGTCAGCGGCCGCCACAGTAAGCCGCCCGCGATCCAGTCGCCTGCAAGGGCCAGGACGGCATGCAGGTGACCGGTGGCCAGCATGTCCGCAGCCATTCCGGGTTTTGCCACAAACGAAGGAAGACACGGGGCGCTGGAGGTGGTCGCCATGGCGGCGAAATGCCGGAGATCGTCAGGGGAGGGATCGGAAAGCCTCACGCGTTTCGCTACGTCCGGCGGGAGAAGGGGCACGGCTCCGGCAGGCGGATACTCCCGGTCGCGGGTCATGCGGATCATCACCATCTCATCGCCGCCGAAGTCGAGGCGCAGGCTGGAGACGCTGCGGGCAGCGATCATCGGCCCCAGGGTGTCCAGGGAATCCTCGCTGTCATGGCTGACGCGCCAGGTCAGGTTGAAGGCGCGCAGGTCCGGGTTGGCAGCGTGGAAGGAGATGGAGAGCGCCAGACGGAAGCCCTGGTCTTCCATCTCAATCTCCACCGTCGAGCCGACCGTGGCCCGCGGCTCATAGAAGGAGAAAAGCTCCTCGACCGCCAGCACGAGCCCGCCGGCCTCCCGGTCGCCGTAGCCGAAGCCCCGCGCCCCCTTGTCCGCAAACTCCATGGCCAGGGGGAGGAACGGGGCGCGGAAGGGGATACGGATCACGGCGCTCTTTTTCGCATGGATCTGCTGCATCATCGGGATACCCTTTCAGGTTGGTTTCGAGGCGTTTCCCTGCCTTACGCCTGCAGGCACTCTTCTGAAGCGAGGTGTAAAAGGTTCGTAGTGAGACCGGCAGCGTCTCATGCGGAGCGTTCGGAAGGGTACTACTTCGACTTTTTCAGGTCGCTCATCCGGAATGATATCGGGAGAGCGATGCTTTCGTCCAGCGGTTTTTCCGGCGTGAGCGGCGTCCATATGGTTATTGTAATGATGTCCGGAGCTTTCAGCGAAAAAGTCCCTTCGGCAATCGGCGGCAGAAAATCGTTGAAATCATGGATCTTCCCGTCTTTCCGATCAAAGAAAAAGGTCAGGTATTGCCACGCCATGTGGCCGCCGGAGCTCACCGTGGTATAGATGAAGAAGCGGGAATCGGGTGTCCATGCGCCATGATGAAGCGACAGGCCCTGTTCTCCGCTTTTGGAGGTATAGTCTCCCCTTTCAGGCGGGCGATGTTCGGTGTTCCTTATTTCAACAATGAATTCAGGTGGAAAATCAGGGGATTTTGCAACGCTTGTGATATGGGCGGAATAGATGCCGTCCGGCGATTTCATCAAGCTGGCTTGATTCGCCTGACCGATTGGAACACAGGAAAGAAGAGATAGGACAAAAACTGATATTTTCAGTATGTTCATTGACTTACCTGTTCTCATTCCATGTCTCCATCCCGTTATCGATCTGATTCTGGCATTACCCCATTTCCTGGGCCACAATTCTGGCTTTATGTCGCGGTCTAACAAAAATCGCTGCAATCACCGCCGCTGGTGGGCTGCACGTTCCGTGCGTCAGTCCAGCACGGCTTCGATGAGACGGGGACCGGGTTCGGCAAGCGTCCGCTGAAACGCGGCCGAGAACTCGCTGTCGGTGCGGACGCTGCAGGCCGGTACGCCGAATCCTTTCGCCAGTTCGACCCAATTGATCGGCGGCCGGGCAAGGTCGGTGAGCGCCAGGCCCGTCGGGCAAGGATCTTTCGTTGCACGCGCAAGTTCGATCCGCAAAATCCGGTAGCTGCGATTCGAGCAGATCACGACGGTGACGTTCACGCCCTCGCGGGCCATGGACCAGAGCGCCTGCACGGTATAGAGAGCGCTGCCGTCGGCCTGGAACGCTATCACACGACGGTCCGGGCATGCCAGCGCTGCTCCGAGCGCATTGGGAAGGCCCTGACCGATGCTCCCGCCGGTGAGGCCGAGGGATGTGTGCGGGGCAGCATGGGCGGCGTGCTCCTTGTTCCAGAGCAGGCCGGTCGTTGCCGCCTCGTTCACGATAATCGCTCCCTCCGGTGCGAAGGCGGCAATGGAACGACCCAGGTTGTCGGGGTTGAGGGCGCTTCCGCTCGGCGTGAACAGCCGTTTTTCCAGCGACCGGCGCACATCGGCGGAATCAGGAGAACCCAGCTCTTCGGCGAGCGATTCGAGTGCAAGCGCGGCGTCGATGCCTTCATCGGGGTCCGCAAGGGTGTGAACCTCCGCTCCGCCGGGCGCGAACCGGGAGGGCTGGTCGGGATACGCGAAGAAGGCGACCGGGTCCCGCGCGCCTGCCAGCACCAGCCTTTTCACGTTGGCAAGTGCCTCCACGGCCTGCTCGGGGAAGTACGGCAGGTAGGGAAAATCAGGCAGGTGCAAACCGCGTTCGTGGCGGGAAGGGAAGGTTTCGATCCAGACGGCGCAGCCGGTGGAGGCTGCCACGCGGGCGGCAGCGCGCAGTCCGCGCTCAGTAAGCGCGCTGCTGCCGAGAAGCATCCCGCAGCTGCCCGCGCGAAGAAGGCGCGCCGCCTCCAGAAGCAAGGAACTCTCAACCTGGCGGAATCCTGGCACGGGCCTTACCGATAACGGCGCCGTGCCGGGTTCCCACTGGCAGTCTGCGGGAAGGATCAGGGAGGCTATGCGTCCGGGCGGCCCGAGGGACGCCTCTACCGCGGCAAGGCTCGCATCGGCCATCTGCCGTGGCGAAGCAACCATGCGGGTCCATCCTACGCTGTCGGTCAACGCCTGAATGTCCGAGGCAAGCGGCGCATCGAAGGCGCGGTGACGGGTCGCCTGGTCGCCGATCCAGTTGATCACGGGCGTGCGTGCGCGCCGGGCATTGTGCAGGTTCGCCATGCCGTTGGAGAGGCCTGGGCCGAGGTGCAGGAGGGTTACGGCGGGCCGCCCCGTCATACGGGCCCACCCGTCGGCTGCGCCCGTGCAGACCCCTTCGAACAGGCAGAGCACGGCGCGCATTCCGGGTACCTGTTCGAGCGCAACGACAATAGGCATCTCGGTGGTGCCTGCATTCGCGAAACATATCTCGACGCCAGCCCGCAGCGCCGTCTCCACCAGACTGACCGCACCGGTTGTCATATGCGTTCCTCCCACTTAGAACGACAGCTGTAGCTGCCCCATCACGCTATGGGCCGTATAACCGTCCTGCAGGATCCCGTTGTATTTCAGGGAAGTGGTTATCCCCCCCGTGGCGGTAAAGCGTATCCCGGCGTCGATTGCGGCGCTGTCCTGCCCGATCTTCCGGCCGTCGATGTTCAGGGTAACGGGCGCACCGGCAAAGGTTACCGGCATCATTCTGTCGTCCACGTCATAATCGTGCTGCCAGGTCGCCTTCACTTCCGGCGTCAGGATTCCCATGGAGGTCATGATGGGACGCGATACCCGCAGCCCGACTTCCGATACCACGTAATTCGTCTGCCGACTTCCCATGCTCATATGCAGGTCGTGCGCGCCCGTTTCCCGGAAGCCGCCTTCGTCC
>JARKOC010000169.1 GCA_029975915.1 Bryobacteraceae bacterium | reverse complement strand
GCGGCGGCGCCTCCTCCTCCCCCGTGAACAGCGCAGCGGCATTCAGGCGAAGCATTCCGCCGACGGCGCCGCGCGCCGGGTCATCCGGTGGTCCGGCGCTCCGGCCCCCACATCGCTTCGCCATGACGCGGCCGAGGCAATACTGGCCGGCCTGTGGGGTGTGATGCGGTTGGGATGGCTCACCGACCCGCCGCACCTTGCGGGAAAATGACCTGCATGCATGCGTTGAAAGTCTTGGACATGTCACGGTCATGGCAGTTTCTACAGGATCCGGAGGATTCAGGCCGGGAGGATTACTCTTGACTGTCCGGGGTCGTCATCCTATACTCAGCGCGCTTGCAGTCACATCAACAGAACCGCTGATACCGGAGTTTCTATGAAAAATATGGCCATTGCCTTCATGTTGCTTGCCTCTCTGGTTACAGGACTGAGCGCATGCTCCAAAAAAGAGGACAAAAAGCCCGTACCTCCGCCGGAGTCGAATACCGCAGTGGTCCCCAATGTGGTGGGATTGAGTTATATGAATGCGGTTCTGGCAATCCAGAAAGCCGGTTTCTATGTGAAGGAAAAGGGCATGGAGCCACTCTCTTCCATACGGAACAAGCCTGTCGTTTCCCAGACTCCGGCGGCCGGCAGCAAGGCGCGCAAGAGAACACCCGTGAAAGTAGTCGTTAAATAATGTCCATCCGGAAACTCCGGATGTGACACTATCGTTTCCTTGTCAACAAGTTCTTTGAGGATTGAAAATCCGGGACGGATGTATTGTTTGACTTCGTTCCGTTCGCAGACTTTCCCCGACCTCTCCTGCAACTTCATTTCCAACCACTCTCCCGGCTTTTTCGTATCACTTTTCCACTCGATAATAACCACTTCGATGGTTGCAAGCCGTCGGTCTTTGAAGGCGCTCCGATTCCTCGTTCAGGTATGTTTCGCCGACGGCTGTGCACTATGGTTTTCACCTTCAGCCTTCAGTCTTCAGCCTGTTCCCTCTCGCACTGTCATGCAAACAGCAGGCTGAATACCGTCAGAAAGGTGAGCTGGCAGGCGGCCACGATCCAGCCGTTGCGAAGCATGGGGCGCATGTCGTCGGACTCTGCGAAGCCGAGGGAGCTGACCATGTTGGCGCCGGGGAAGACGAAGTTGTGCACGCGGGTCGCGACCACCAGGGCTAGGGACCAGGCGAGCATGGAAACGGCGTGGCCGGTGAGAAGGGGGGTGAACATCTCGTGCAGCAGCTTGAGGGTTGCCACGGTGGCGCCGCTGATGCCGAAGGCGCCGAGAAATCCGCCGGCAATGACGATGGACGGCTTGCCGCCCGCTTCGGTCATGGGCCTGAGGAGGGTGGTGAGGGCCGAGAATCCTCCGGCCTTTTCCACGAACTTGATGAAGGGGTCCAGCAGCACGAACAGGAGGAAGAGCGAGACATTGCCCGACATCCCCCGCGCCACGAGCTTGAGTATCCCGTCCAGCTTCAGGCCGCCGGCAAGGCCGGTGATGAGGGACAGGCCGAGCATGATGACCACGACGAAGGAGGTGGGGGCCTTCACGATGATGCCGTACACAACAGCTCCCAGGAAGGACGCGACGAACAGCAGTGTGGCGCGGCGGCCTTGCGGCGAGGGTTCGAAGCGCTCCATGTCGGGCGGGATCTCGTAGGGTGCGGTGTCCCGGGTGCGGCGCTGGATGCGCTGAAGAACCAGCC
>JARKOC010000167.1 GCA_029975915.1 Bryobacteraceae bacterium | reverse complement strand
AGACTGACGCTCTGTCAGCCGCGCTCCAAGAGTTTCTGTACGCCGGGACAGACGTGTTTAGTGGGTCATGGCTCAACTACCCGGAACTGGATGAAGCTGACGTCCGAATGACAGAATTCGACGTCCCTGCAGAATTGTCTGGCCTTCTGGCTCGGTATGCAGTCCACTTCCGTGGACACCGTTCACCCGATTCGGTGAGACCATCGTCCATAAGGGCACGCTCGTGGACTACATTGGCCCCCAAGTGGGGCGAATTGTACGGTACTCTGGTGCAGAGGGCCCAGTGAACTTCCCGGGAGCATTGCGGGCGCAATGGACACGGCGTGTGCACCATCCCCTCTCTTTAAGAATGAGACTGCGTCGGGGAACTCCCAACGTCATTCAGCAATCGTTTGGGAGCCAGGACTCCTGCTTAGTGGCGACAGCTCAGCGGTGGTTCTAGTGGGGTGGCGCAGTTCTTTAAGGAGTGCCCATGAGGCTCCTGACAATTGGCGTCCGATGGCGGGGCCCCACGTCAGAACCCTGTGGGACGCATGGGGCAACGGCCACTGCTGGCACCCATGAACTCGAACAGTCTATTCAGTCAGTGAGCCCTTTCACGTGAGAGAAGATGATCAATATGGACCGCTCCAGGATCAACGGCGATGCGCTGCATGTCGTGATCTGCACCTACCGGCGCGATGCGCAGCTATCCACCACGTTGCGTTTGGTAAGTGAGCAGACTCTTCCACCGGCCCAAGTGGTTGTCGTCGACAACGGCTCCAGCCAGGCCACTCGAGAAATCGTGGAACTCAGCGGTGCCGAGTACTTGGACGCTGGCGACAACTTGGGCCCCGCAGGCGGTTTCGCACTGGGCATGCGGAGTATCTTGAAACAAGCCGGTCCGAACGACTGGCTCTTGACACTGGGAGACGATGGTCCACCGAGCAGCGCCGTTGCCTTCGCGACGCTACTTTCATTCGGCCAAGAGGCCCTGAGTTTCGATCACCGCGCGGCCGCTGTGGGTTGGAATGGGGCTCGGTTCAATTATGAGTTGGGTTCATTCGTACGAGTTGTTGACGCCCAACTTCACGGTGCAGTTCCAGTCGACTATCTAGGCGGCTCACAGTTGCATCGATGTAAGGCACTGAGAGCCTTGGGGCCCTACCGAGAGGACTTGTTCTTCGGATTCGAGGAGGCAGAGTACGGCTTGCGCGCACGCAAACACGGCTGGTCTTTGTACGCGCATGGCGAGGTATGGCTCACGAACCGTCGGGCCGCTGGCAATTTGGGCGATGCGAAGAAGAAGACACATCCAAAGACGACGGCGTGGCGCCGTTTCTACAGCACTCGAAACGCCACCTACATAGCGAAGATGTACGGAACTAGCCGGTATGCGACTATCAGAGCCGCGGCCCGTGGAGCACTCGGTGGAACGTGGCATCTAGCCAAGAACCGCAGGCCTTTGCCTGAGATTCTTCTCCCCTTGAAGGGCGCTTGGGACGGACTCCGTGGGAACCTCGGGCGCCCAGTTAACCCGGCTACCTCTACGAAGAAGGACTAGCCGGTTAACTCGTAATTGCCCACTGGGGATGTTTCTCGATAGCCCAGAACGGAGCCCGCAAACTGAGCGGCTCAACCAGAACTCGGGATCACCATGCTAGGCTCAGCGAGTACTCGACAGCGCGCTTGGATTCGTCGGTCTTACCAGGCCCTCCTCTTTCGGTGCAGCAGCGTACATGAAGAAGTTGCCCATTCGAGTTGACACATTCTCGATCCGAAATTCGGTCTCGAACCGTTCATGTGCGGCGACGGCTTTGGAGACCGTGCCAGCGGGATCGTGCAGTGCCTCCACGATGGTGCTTGCCAACGCAGCAGGCTGCCGCACAGGGGTGAGCATCGCGGTCAGGCCGGGCGCACCGAGCACCTCGACGTTTGCAGGGATGTCCGAGGCGACGATCGGGCACCCAACAGCCATGGCTTCGATCAGCGTCCCGGGGCTGCCCTCCGAGTGGGACGGGAAGCAGAGAAGGTCGGCTGCAGCTAGGAGGTCGGGGATGTCTCGTCGGTGTCCCAAGAACCTGATGTCCAATCCGCTGGCGGTTGCGGCCTGACGGAGTCGTCCAGATTCCTTGCCGTCCTTGCCTGCCACCAAGAGCACCGTTGAAGGCTCACTGTCCACCACCACCGGCAGGGCGTCGATCAGATCTCCGAGCCCCTTGACAGGCTCAAGACGCCCGACCGCTAGTAGTATCTTCGCGTCCCGGTTGAGGTTGAGCGAGCGTCGGACAGCCTCTCGAACACCATCGGGCTGGAAGGGAAGCCGCTCAGCGCTGCGGCCTCTGGAGATCACTGTGATCTTGTCGGCAGGGATGCGTAGATGCTTGATGGCCGACTGCGCCAGTCCAACTGATACGGCGTGGAACTGGTTGGCGGTCGCCGCTGTTACTCTGTCCGCAACGAGCGCCAGGCGGAGCTTTTCCGCATGCGTTCGTGATGCGGTCAGCTTGGCGTAGGTGTCGCCGACGAGGCTCGTGCTGGAGGGAATCCGCAATGCCTGGGCGCCGACACGGCCCGCGAGATCTGCCTCATAGAGGGTGGTGTGGATCAGGTCCGGGCTTATGGAGCGCGCGACGCGCGTCACCTCCCGCACGCTGTTCAAGCGACCAGGTCGGGCCACCCGACGGTGGACAACTGCTCCCGCGGACTGCAACCTCGGGGCCAGGTCCAGCCGCGGACCCAGTGGAAGGACATGCAACTCAATACCGTGCGCGACCAGCCCCGGCGCCATTTCCGCAAGAGACGTCTCGGCGCCGCCGGGCGCGAGAGAGTCGATCACATACAGCAACCTCACTGAACGTCGTCCTCTCAAGAGATCCCGGCCACAGCCAGGGCTGATCGGTAGAAGCCGCTGTCAGCTCTGAGCACGACCGGCGTGCCCAGAGCGGTGATCTCACCGTGCTCAATCACCATGATTCGGTCGCAGTTGTCGAGGGTGGACATGCGATGCGCGATGATCACGACGGTGAGGTGACCGTGCAGGCCTGCGAGCGTCTCGCGGATGAGGGCCTCGCTCAAGCCGTCGAGGGCCGAGGTGGGTTCGTCGAGAACCAGGAGCTGCGGGCCGTTTGCCAGGGCTCGGGCGATCGAGAGCCGCTGACGTTGCCCGCCTGACAGGCTGCCCCCTCGCTCACCCAGGTGCGTGTCGAACCCGCCCGGGAGCTCCTCGATGTCGGAGAGAATGTTGGCCTGCTGCGCAGCCCGACGCATGTCTTGAGCGCTGATGCCCTCACGGAAGAACCGGATGTTCTCGGCCACGGTTCCCGTGATCAGCTTGGCATCCTGCGCCACGAATGAGACCCGCTGGCTCCACCACGTCCGGTCAACCTCATCCAAGGGAACACCGGCCACCCGGAGGGTTCCCCCCGTGGGTGAACGCAGGCCCAAAAGTAGCTGCGCAAGGGTGGACTTACCGGCGCCGGAAGGGCCGATCACGCCGAGCGCCTCACCCGCTTCCAGCGTGAAGTTGACGTTGCTGAGGGTGGTCTGCTCCGGCGTGTACCTGTATTCAACGTCGGTGGCCACGATTGGGGTGACGCCATCGGGCTGGGCGCTGCCATCCGCTGCCGGGGCGCCAGTGTAGCGATTCACCGTCTCGTCCACCGTCTCAAGGAACGGCAGGTAGCTGGCGATCGCGGCCGAGTATGTGGAGAGTTGCTGCCCATAGCTCAGTGAGCGGAGCATCAGTAGAATCACGGCACCAATCGCGCCCAAGTCGCTGATCCCGCTCAGCGTCAGAGCGGCGACGCCAACCAGTACTGCGGCGTACGCCAACGACAGATACACGTGGGGAAGCACGCCCTGCAAGAGCTGGGTGCGGTACTGCGTGGTGGTGAAGCGCTGACTCAACTGCTCCAAGCGGTCGGCGAAGCTGTCCTTGGCTCCGAAGGTTTGCATCTCCAAGCCAAGGGAGCCCAGCTCTGAGACGCTGTTGGAGAAGCTCAGCCCGGCCTGGGCGTTTCGTTTGCCACGTCGTCGGATGGCTCGACGCAGCGGTGTGAGAATGCCTCCCACCGCACCGAGCACCACGAGGATCGCCAGAGTCGACAACGGATCGACCGCGACGCCCGTGGCCATGAAGGCAGCCAGACTCAAGCCTGCCGTGATGGCGCTGGTCAAGGCGGTCACCGCATTGGTGATCCTGGTCACGAAGGACGTCAGCAGCTCCTGCAGCCGCCCGGCGGGCTCCGAGTGCTGGATGCCCCAACTGGTGTTCAAATAGGCTCTCGCCAAACGCAGTCGCTGCTCCGTGGTCACCGCAGCGACCAGATCCGCGGACAGGCGGACATTCCAGAAGCTCAGGGCAACGCGGAACGCCAAGGCGAGGGCTGCGGCGCCGATCGCCGCCCACAACGACAGGTAACGCCCGAAGGCCGGGCCCACGTCCGTCGTACCGCTGACCAGCGCCATCCCAATGCCCGTCAGTACGACAATGAACAACGCTTCAAGCAGCGCCGTGATCAACGACGACACGGCCAGCACCGCCACTCGGCCTCGGTGCGGTGCGACCAGAGCCCGGAGCGGTGAGCGCCCCTTGGCGGACTTCGCTTTGAGGATGCTCACGATACAGCCACCTCGACCCTGCTCGAGACCTGAGGTTCGTTGTCAGGCTCGGTCAGCTCCGCAACCAACTCATGCCACCGCTGTGCGAGCGCCTCCAGACTGAACAACTGGATGCAGCGGGCCCGAGCGGCCTGCCCCATGCGGGATCGTAGTGCCGGATCTTGCAGCAACTCTCCGACGCGGGCCGCCAACGCTTCGGCGCGTTCCGATGCCACGACGAAGCCCGTCACTCCGTCGTCCACCACATCGCGCGCACCAGCCGCCGCGGTGGTCACCACCGGGATGCCACTCATCCCCGCCTCGATGAGGACTCCCGGCATGCCCTCGGTGTCAGGGCTGCTCGTCATCACCAGCACCGCAGACTCGCGCAGCAGGCGCGGCACGTCATCCCTGATTCCCAACACTTCAACGCCCAAGGCGCTGGCCCGCTCATCAAGCGCCGAGCGTTGCGGGCCGTCGCCCACGATGGCGGCGGAATGCCCGATCCCTTGCCTACGCAACTCTGCAATGACGTCCAGGAAGAGGTCTGGGCGCTTCCCGCCCTCCAGGTTGCCCACGAACAGCACGCGCGACGGCACCGCCGGGACAGCTGCGGAGGAAGCCGCAGGGAAGGCACCATGGTCTCTTCCGTTGGGAAGTGTCGAAAGGCGATCGCGCGGGATGTCGAACAACTCGGCCACCTGATCGGTGACGGCATCGGAGACACCGACGACGTGAGTGACGCGCCGACTGAGCCACCGATAGAGCCCACGGTGGAACGGGCGGGCAATCTCCCCCGAGGACAAGCCGATCTTGTAGTACGCGGTACGCGTTCCGGCCGCCGCCGGCACCACGTACTTCAAGGCCTCCCCACCATGTGCAACCACCAACGCAGGCTTCTCGGCGCGGATCAGCCGGAGCAGCCGAACCACAGCGCGCGGATCCAGGCCAGCCTTGCGCAGGATCCCGCCCTTGACTCCAAGCTTGCGGTCCGCGTGCGCGCCAGCGTCCAGGCCGTCGAAGAGCGTCACGACGAGGTGCCGCTGCGTCTCGTCGCCGCGGAG
>JARKOC010000022.1 GCA_029975915.1 Bryobacteraceae bacterium | reverse complement strand
TGGAGCCGTCCAGGCGCAGGATTTTTCCTTCAATGAGCGGCGCTGTTTCTCCGTCAAGACAGCGCTCGTTCCGTGCCCGGAATGTGGCGTGATATTCCGGGAGCCTGAAATCGAAAGGATCCTTTCCCACCAGTTCGTCGGCCGACGATGCCCCGAACAGGCAAACCGCGGCCTGGTTCAGAAACGCGATCCGGTTGTTGCGATTAACGAAAACGGCGTCGGGGGACATCTCCACAAGGGAGCGGTAGCGGTCTTCGCTGCGGCGCAGCGCCTCCTCCGTCTGCCGCCGGCTGGTAATGTCCATGCAGATGCCGAGCATGCGCACAGGATTCCCGTGCCGGTCGCATACGGTCCGTCCCCGTGCGTTGATCCAACGAATTGAACCGTCCGGGAGCCGCACACGGTATTCACTGTCGAGTATCGACCCTTCCCGGACTGCCGACTCGATCCGTTCAGTCGCCGCGTGCCGGTCTTCGGGGTGAAGCGCAGCGCGCCAAGAATCAAATCCGGCGATGTCTTTCTCCGGATCAATCCCGAACAATATGAACATCTCGGGCGACCATTCAATCCGGCCGCTTGCAATGTCCCAATCCCAGACCCCGGCATCGGCGGCGCTCTTTGCTAGGTCCAACCGCTCTTTGGCGCGACGGAGGGCATCTTCGGACTGCTTGCGTTCGGTGAGGTCGTTCAACGTCATGATGAACGTGACAGCGCCATCATCGTCCTTCACCGAGGTGTCCGTCAGGCGCGCCCAGAATTCCGTCCCGTCCTTTTTAACAATCCGCAGGTCGTACGCCTGGCGTTCATCGGTCTCCATACGTTGTCCGCGGTGCAGTCGGTAGCTGTCCCGGTCCTGCTCGTGGACATACCGGCTGAACGGCTGTGCGTTCAATGCCTCCCGTGGTTCACCCAGGAGGGTTTCGGTGGAGTGGTTGGCCTCCCGGATAAGTCCCTGTTCGTCGATGGACACATAGCTGATCGGCGCCATGTCATAGAGGTCGAAATAGCGTTTCCGCGCGGCTTCCACTTCTTTCAGGCTTTGTCGGAGCTCCTTGTTGCGCGTCTCCAGTTCGATTTGATGGACCCGCAATTCGTGGAGTATTTGTCGAACTTCTTCAATCGACAGGGCTTCGAGCTCTTTCAGTTGCGGAGCCGTTTCTTCCCGAGCACTCTCTTCGTACTGTCGGCGTAATCGGGAGGTTTGATCCGGCCTGTCGTCCATGTCATCCATTGTCAGCCTCCGCCTGATAAGCAAATGAGCAAGGTTCC
>JARKOC010000153.1 GCA_029975915.1 Bryobacteraceae bacterium | reverse complement strand
GGACTGGAAATCGGAATCGAGGTTGTTCTGAGGCGGGACACCTTCCGTGAACTCCCGGAGGTCCTCAGGTGGGCCGCTTCCCGCGGCGTAACCTTTGTCGTCGCAACGCATCTTCTGCCCTACGATCCGTCCCACGTGTCGCAGATTGCATACGATTACAATTCGGACCAGGCCCGTGCCTTCTATGAGCCGTGGAAACGGCGGGCGGAACGCGAGGGAGTCGATATCCACCGCTATTTCCAGATTTTCTGGCCTCCCAAGTGGTTCAGAACGGAGGAAGAACAGCGCATTCTGGATTTTGTCCGGGCCATGATGCTGGAGGCAAATCATCGCGGCATCTTTCTTCAGGTCAAGAATCTCATGGAAAGCGATGAATATCTGCACAGGGAAATATCGAGGGTTTTCGAAGAAGCACACGCTGTTTCCGTGGAGACCGGGCTGCGCCTTACACTCCCGGAAATCGTGCCCAAGGCTGACCGCTCGTGCGATTTCATTGAGGGTGGGTCAGCCATGGTTTCCTGGGACGGAAGTGTTCACCCATGCTATTTTCTGTGGCACAAATTCAATTGCTACCTCAAAAGACGTAATAACCAAAGACAGATTGACGCAAAGTCATTCGGCGCCCTGGGGATCGACACTATCACCGACATATGGAACAACCCCGCTTTCAAGGCATTTCGACAGGAGGCGATGCGGTACGATTCTTCGTACTGCACTAACTGCAATGTGGCTCCGTGCGGATTTATCGACACCAGGGAGTTTGAGAACGATTGCTCGGGCGTCACCGTCCCGTGCGGTGATTGTTTCTGGTGCATGGGCATGTTCCATTGCCTCCAGTAGCATCCGCATGCAATGCCGGCGACCCTCCCCATCCCCATGAAATGCGGACCGAAAACCTCTTTCGTCCGGCCCCGGCCACGTTTCCTTTCCCGGATTTTCACGGATTGATGTACTTTTTCTTGCCAGCAGCGGCATGAAATGATATCCAGTGAGGTGTTATTTAAGTAACGAATTCACGTTAAACTATGTTTTTGTTTTGCGTCGTTTCATCGTTACCTTCCAAGGAGACACCCATGGATCGCACCTTCCCCCGGAGCCTTGTCCGGCTCAACATCACCCAGTTTCTCGGCGCGTTCAACGACAACCTGCTCAAACTCCTGATTATCATCCACCTCATCAGGATCCAGGGGGCCGAGAATGCGGGCATCATCGCGGCCCTGGCCGGAGCGTCTTTCGTGATTCCCTTCCTGCTGTTCGCCGCGCCCGCCGGATGCCTGGCCGACCGCCTTCCCAAGTCCCGCCTGATCACCGCGCTGAAGGGGGTTGAGGTAGCGGTGTCGCTCCTGGCGGTGGCGGCCTTCGCCCTCGGACTGGAGAACGGCCTGTACGCCGTCGTGTTCCTCATGGCCGGACACAGCGCCTTTTTCGCCCCGGCCAAGTACGGCATCATCCCCGAACTGGTGGACAAGGAAGAGCTGTCGCGGGCCAACGGCCTTATCGAATCCTGCACCTTCCTCGGCATCATCGCCGGCACGGCACTGGCCTCGCTCCTCGCCCTGCTGACCGCGGACCACCCGTGGCTGGCCGCCTGCTTCAGCCTCGCGGTGGCCCTGGCCGGCCTCTGGTCCGCCTCCACCATCGGGGAGAGCGAGGCGCGCGACCCGGCCAGAAAGACGGCCCTCTTTCCGACGGAAATTTTCAGGACCATCAACGGCATCCGGGCCGACCGGGACCTGATGCTGGCCATCATCGGCCTTGCCTTCTTCATGTTCGTTGCCGCCTTCACCCAGCTCAACCTGATTGGCTACGGCATGGAACGGCTGGGGCTGGACGAGGCCCGCAGCGGCTACCTGTTCCTTGCGGCCGCGCTCGGCATCGGCATCGGCTCGCTCCTGTCCGCCAAGCTCTCCGGCCGGAACGTGGAATTCGGCATCGTCCCCATCGGCGCGGCCGGCATAACCGTCTCGGCGCTCCTACTCCATGCCGCACCCGACAACCTGGCGACCTGCCTCGCCGTCATCGTGCTGTTCGGCGTGAGCGCGGGCCTCTTCAGCCTCCCCCTCCAGACCTTTATCCAGTTCAGCGCCGACCCCTCCCGGCGGGGCGAGGTCCTCGCGGCCTCCACCTTCATCAGCTGGGTCGGGATCTTCCTCGCCTCCGGCGTCACGTACCTGTTCAGCAAGGTCCTGAAGCTGTCCGCGGCCGGTGGGTTCAGCGTCCTGGGCACCCTGACCCTGATCCTGACCCTGCTCACCTTTTGGGTCCTCCCCGACTTCTTTCTCCGTTTCATCGCCCTGGCGGCCATGCACCTCTTCTACCGCATCCGCATCGTGGGAGAGGAAAACGTGCCGCTGGAAGGCCCGGCCCTGCTCATCCCCAACCACGTGACCTGGGTTGACGCCCTGCTTCTTACCGCCACCAGCCAGCGCAGGATTCGCTTCGTCATGGAGCGGGAATATTTCAACACTCCCGTCCTGCGCAGCCTGTTCCGTCTCATGGGGGCGATCCCGGTCTCGTCGGAAGACAGTCGACGGGAACTGGTGGAATTCATCCGCCAGGCGCGCAAGGCCCTGGACGACGGCTACATGGTCTGCATCTTCGCCGAAGGGGCACTGACCCGCACCGGCATGCTGCGGGAGTTCCGGAGCGGATTCGAGCGCATCGTCAGGGACAGCGGTCACCCCATCATCCCGATCTACATCGGCGGCGCCTGGGGAAGCATCCTCAGCAATGCCCACGGACGGCTCCTGTCGCGACTCCCCACCTTCTCCCCCTACCGGGTCTCCATCATCTTCGGCGCGCCCATGCCGGCAACCAGCACGGCCGTGGAGGTGCGGCAGGCGGTCATGGAGCTGTCGTGCGTCTATTTCGATTCCCGCAGGAAGTACCGCAAG
>JARKOC010000136.1 GCA_029975915.1 Bryobacteraceae bacterium | reverse complement strand
CTCGCCGAAAAAACGGTATCCGGCGCCGCTCGGGTCGTGGAACCGCACCGGATTGGCCTGGGAAAAGACGCCCACCAGGGAGCGGAAGCGGTTGGGGTTTGCCGGTTCGAAGGCGGGATGCTCCAGGAGGCGCGTTACTTGAGCCAAGGTATCCGGCAGGGTCGAGGAAGCCTGCACCGAGAACCACTTGTCCACCACCTGGCGGTCGTCGCGCCATTTTTCGTAGAATCCGGCCAGGGCAACGCGACGTTCCGGGCAATCGCAGGATGCCAGAGGGACGAGCGCGCCCATGACATCGGTCATGTTGTCGGCTTCACGGAACTGTCGAAGGCTGATTTCAACGATGTCCGGTGTCCCCGAGGTCATCAGGTATGCGAGGCAGAGATTCGCCAGGCGCCGCTCCCCTGCCCGCCCGTCATCCACGGCATAGGGCGCGGCGCAGCGGCACTCTTGCCGCACCGCCAGGAACTCCGTCCTCAGCCTCTCCGCAAGCCCTTGACGGACGAACTGGCGGGCCCGATGGATTGCGGTGGGATCAGCCACCTCCATGAGCTCGGCCAGGTATCCCTCGGACGGTAGAGTCAGGGCCTCGGCCAGAAAGGCCCGGTCCCGTTCCCCGGATGTCAGGGTGGCGCGGAAAGCGGCAACGAATCCGGGATCGAGCAGGGGCTCCCGCCCTGATTGCAGATCCGCCACCAGGTCGAGGAGGAGCCGGACGGCCAGCTGCTGCCCCGCTTCCCAGCGGCAGAAGGGGTCTTTTTCATGGGCCATGAGCAGCACAAGGTCGTCGTGACGGTAGGGGTATGAAAGCCTGACCGGAGCGGAAAAACCACGCAGCAGGGCCGGAACCGGCTGGGCGGCCAGGCCGGTGAAGACGAAGGTTTCCTCATCGCGCCTGATCTCCAGGATGCGGGTCGTCGGCCCTTCCCCGTTCTCTCCCGCCAGGGTGTACGGCAGTTCCGTGCCCTGCCGGTCCAGAAGGCCCATGACCAGGGGCAGATGAAACGGCTTCTTTTCCGGCTGGCCCGGTGTGGGCGGGCACGACTGTCGGACGGACAGGGTATAGGTTCCGGCCTCCGGATCGAAACTGCCCGTTGCCTCCAGTCGTGGTGTCCCGGCCTGCCCGTACCAGAGGCGGAACTGCCCGAGGTCTCTGCCGCCCGCTTCCTCCATGGCCCTGACGAAATCCTCCACCGTCGCCGCTGAGCCGTCATGGCGCTGAAAGTAGAGGTCCATTCCCGCGCGAAACGGTTTCTCGCCGAGCAGGGTATGCAGCATGCGGATAACCTCGGAACCTTTCCGGTAGACGGTCGCGGTGTAGAAGTTGTTGATCTCCATGTAGGAATCGGGCCGGACCGGGTGAGCCATGGGACCGGCGTCCTCGGCGAACTGATAGGTGCGCAGGAAACGCACGTCATTGATCCGCTTCACGCCCCGCGACTCCATGTCCGCGGAAAATTCCTGGTCGCGGAAGATGGTCAGCCCCTCCTTGAGGGAAAGCTGGAACCAGTCGCGGCAGGTGACCCGGTTGCCGGTCCAGTTGTGGAAGTACTCGTGCCCGACAACCTCCTCGATTGCCTGAAAGTCGTCGTCGGTGGCAGTCTCCGGGCTTGCCAGC
>JARKOC010000013.1 GCA_029975915.1 Bryobacteraceae bacterium | reverse complement strand
GAGGATGCGCTTGTACTCCCGGTAGTTGCCGGTGTTGCAGTCGAATCCCGCTATCAGGTTGAGCTTGCCGGTGCAGCGCCCTTCCACCTGCTTCCCCTGGGTCAGGGTCTGGAGGATGGACAGGAGCATGGCGTCGTAGCCGTGCACGTGGGAGCCGTTGAAGCTCGGGGTGTTGGCGTAGGGCAGCGGGAAGTCCTTGGGAATGAAGCCCTTCTGCCGGGCGTTCTTGATGAAGGCGGTCAGGTCGTCGCCGATGATCTCGGGCATGCAGGAGGTGAAGATGGCCATCATCTTCGGCTTGTAGAGGGCATAGGCGTTTTCCAGGGCCTCGTGCAGGTTGTTCTGGCCGCCGAACACCGCCCCGTCCTCGGTCATGGCGTCGGACACGGCCGGCGCAGGCTCGCGGAAGTGGCGGTTGAGGGTGCTGCGGTAGTACGATGCGCACCCCTGGGAGCCGTGCACGAAGGGGAGAGTCCCCTCGAAGGCGTGGGCCGCGAGTTCCGCGCCCAGGGGCTGGCAGGCGTGGGCCGGGTTGATCACCAGGGCCTGGCGGGCAAAGTTCTTTTCCTTGTATTCTTCAGTGTTTATCCATTCACAGACCCGTGCCACCTCGTCGTCGGAATACTCGGTCACGGGCTTGACCGCAAGTCCCAGATTGTTTGCCATGGTATATTCTCCTTCATCCGGCCGGGATCCCATATGTCCACGGTCCGGGGTAAATTGGTCCGAACCCCTCCCGACCTCCCCTTTTCAGGGGAGGAGAAGAATCCGATTTGTTAGCCTTCCCCCCTGACAAGGGGGGACCGAGGGGGGTTAAAACGGCGCCTTCACCAGGCTCCACGTCGGGCTGTTCACCGCCATGTCCACGTCGCGGGCGAATATCGGGAAACCCAGGTAGGCGTGGTAGGGGCCGGAATAGTCCCAGCTGTGCATCTGGCGGAACGGAATGCCCATCTTCTGGAACAGGTACTTCTCCTTGATGCCGCTTCCCACCAGGTCCGGTTTCAGGGTATCCACGAACTGCTCCAGCTCGTACTCGGAGACGTCGTCGTAGATGACCGTGGCGTCGGGCATCTCGGCGGCGGTACGGTCGTAGTCGTCGCCGTGGGCAAACTCGTAGCCGGAGCCGACCACCATCATGCCCAGGTCTTCGTAGGCGTTGACCGTGTGCCGGGGGCGGAGGCCGCCCACGTAGAGCATCACCTTCTTCCCTTCCAGGCGCGGCCGGTATTCGTCGATGACCGCCTGCATAACGGGCTCGTACTTGGCGATGACCGCTTCCACCTTCTGCATGATTTCCTCTCCGAAGTATTCGCCCAGTTTGCGGAGGCTCGCGGCGATCTTGGTGGGCCCGAAGAAGTTGAGCTCCATCCAGGGGATGCCGTATTTCTCCTCCATGACCTTGCACATGTAGTTCATGGATCGGTAGCAGTGGATGATGTTGAGCTTCACCTTGTGGGTGGCCGCGATCTTCTCCAGTTCGCCGTCGCCGGTCCAGGTGGCCTTGACGTTGAGGCCGATCTCCTCCAGCAGCGGCTTGACCGCCCAGACGTCGCCGCCGATGTTGTAGTCGCCGATGAGCGCCACGTCGTAGGGGGTTTCCGGTTCCGCGAACTCCCGGGTCTCGATGATGAAGTCGCGGATGGTGTCGTTGGAGATGTGGTGGCCCAGGGACTGGGAAACCCCGCGGAATCCCTCGCAGTTGCACGGGATGATCGGTATGTCCAGTTCGGCCGAGGACTGCTTGGCCACGGCGTTGATATCGTCGCCGATGAGCCCGACCGGGCACTCGGACAGGACC
>JARKOC010000012.1 GCA_029975915.1 Bryobacteraceae bacterium | reverse complement strand
CGTGGACGTGGGAGCCGTTGAAGCTCGGGGTGTTGGCGTAGGGCAGCGGGAAGTCCTTGGGGATGAAGCCCTTCTGCCGGGCGTTCTTGATGAAGGCGGTCAGGTCGTCGCCGATGATTTCCGGCATGCAGGAGGTGAAGATGGCCATCATCTTCGGTTTGTACAGGGCATAGGCGTTCTCCAGGGCCTCATGCAGGTTGTTCTGGCCGCCGAACACCGCGCCGTCCTCGGTCATGGCGTCGGAAACGGCCGGCGCAGGCTCACGGAAGTGGCGGTTAAGGGTGCTGCGGTAGTACGATGCGCATCCCTGGGAGCCGTGCACGAAGGGGAGCGTCCCCTCGAAGGCGTGGGCCGCCAGTTCCGCGCCCAGGGGCTGACAGGCGTGGGCCGGGTTGATCACCAGTGCCTGGCGGGCAAAGTTCTTTTCCCTGTACTCTTCAGTGTTTATCCATTCACGGACCCGTGCCACCTCGTCATCGGAATACTCGGTCACGGGCTTGACCGCAAGTCCCAGATTGTTTGCCATGGTATGTCTCCTTCGTCCGGCCGGGATCCCATATGTCCACGGTCCGGGGTTGTGTTGTCTTGATATTGCCCACCGTAATAACTCCCCCCGACCCCCTCTTAGCGTAAGAGGGGGAGAATGCTCCTCACCTTAAGATAAGGGGAGGCCGGGAGGGGTTATGAAACGAATGGGTCAGAACGGGCTCTTCACCAGGCTCCACGTCGGGCTGTTCACCGCCATGTCCACGTCGCGGGCAAACACGGCGAAGCCTTCGTACCCTTCGTAGGGACCGGAATAGTCCCAGCTGTGCATCTGGCGGAAGGGGATGCCCATTTTCTGAAACAGGTATTTTTCTTTTATGCCGCTGCCGATCAGGTCGGGCTTGAGCTCGTGGGCGAACTGCTCGAATTCGTATTCCGAGATATCGTCATAGATAACCGTGGCATCGGGCATCTCGGCGGCGGTGCGGTCGTAGTCGTCGCCGTGGGCGAACTCGTAGCCGGAGCCGACCACCATCATTCCCAGTTCCTCGTAAGCATTGACCGTGTGCCGGGGCCGCAGCCCCCCCACGTAGAGCATCACCTTCTTCCCCTCCAGGCGGGGACGGTACTCGTCGATAACCGCCTGCATCTGCGGCTCGTATTTTGCGATGACCGCCTCCGCCTTTTGCCGGATCTCCTCCCCGAAGTATTCGCCCAGCTTGCGCAGGCTCGCCGCGATCTTGGCGGGACCGAAGAAGTTCAGCTCCATCCAGGGGATGCCGAATTTCTCCTCCATCACCTTGGCCATGTAGTTCATGGAACGGTAGCAGTGGATGATGTTCAGCTTGACCTGGTGGGTGGCGGCAATCTTTTCGATTTCGCCGTCGCCGGTCCAGACCGCCTTCACGTTAAGCCCGATCTCCTCCAGCAGCGGCTTGACCGACCAGGCGTCGCCGCCGATGTTGTATTCGCCGATGAGGGCCACGTCATAGGGGCCGACCGGTTCGGGGAACTCCCTGGTTTCGATGACGAAGTCGCGGATGGTGTCGTTGGAGATATGGTGGCCCAGGGACTGGGAAACCCCGCGGAATCCCTCGCAGTTGCACGGGATGATCGGTATGTCCAGTTCGGCCGAGGACTGCTTGGCCACGGCGTTGATATCGTCGCCGATGAGCCCGACCGGGCACTCGGACAGGACC
>JARKOC010000011.1 GCA_029975915.1 Bryobacteraceae bacterium | reverse complement strand
TTCCTGCATCCAGGTCAGGAATGATCCGAGCACCCTGGACGCGGACCCTCCTTCGGACTTGAATCCGTGGGTGGTTATCCCCGACTCGATCTCGTCTATCCAGAGCACGCAGGGCGCAACCGCCTCGGCGGTCCTGAACGCAGTATTCAGGCTCACCTCCGGCGTCCCGAAGACCCCCCCGTAGACCGTGGACATGTCGAGCCGAATCAGGGGAAGGCGCCATTCCGCGGCGATGGCCTTGATGAACAGGGATTTGCCGCAGCCGGCAATCCCCATGACAAGAACTCCCTTGGGCAGGCCGACGCCCGACGAGATGGCGTCCAGCCCGAAGGCGCTTTCACGCCGTTTCAGCCAGTATTTCAGATTTTCCATCCCGCCGAGCTGGTCGCATCCGGCGTAATCAAGCACCAGCTCCATGATGCCGCTCTGCTGGATGATGCGGCGCTTGTTCTCCAGGAGTTCCCGCACGGCATCGGTTCCGGTCGCATCGGTCAGTCGCAGCATCCGTACCGCCCGCTCCAGCTCCATCAGGTCAAGTCCGCGTCCTGCCACCACGAGCCTTTCGAACAGGCCGGACTCCCCTTCGCACGCCCTTGCCAGGGCGGGACCCTGCTCCCGCACCTGCCCGAGGAAAGCGCGGATCTCCTCCACCGTCGGCAGGTCCTGGGTCAACATCGAAACGTCTTCCCGGAGGCCGGGAGGGACCCAGTCCTCTTCGCCCAGAATGACGGCAACCTTTCCCCTGCCCCGCGAGGCAAAGACCAGGTCCTTGATTTTCCTGACCAGCACCGGATTATCACGCCAGAAACAGGAAATATCCTTGAAGATCAGCATCAGGGGCCCCGGCTGGGATATGACGAAATCCAGCGCTTTCAGCGGGTCGCTCGTGTCAGGGACACTCTCCCCGTCACGACACAGGCCGACGGTACAGGTCCAGACCAGCGGGCTCCTCATCCCCTTGATACGGGCGGCGGCCTGGGTGATGAGCCGTTCGCTCCTCCTCTCGTTGCCGGTGACTAC
>JARKOC010000126.1 GCA_029975915.1 Bryobacteraceae bacterium | reverse complement strand
GGACTTCATCCCAGGGGATCGTGCCGGGAGCGGCCGCATCCAGCAGCTCGCGGTTGTGGCAGTAGCGGCAGCGCCAGGGGCACCCCTGGCAGAACACCACCGCCGCCAGCTGATCCGGGTAGTCGATAGTGGTGAAGGGGATCAGGCCGCCGACCTTCAGCATGGCTTCTCCGTTGCCGGAGCTTCCCGGAAGAAGCGCCGCTGGCGGTGCTCGGTCTTCTTGCCGATGTTGAACGATTCCACCGGCCGGTGGTAGCCCATGACCCGCGTCCAGACCTCGCAGGGCTGAGGAGATGGGGCGCACAACGGACAAAGAGGATACTCTCCCGGCAGATAGCCGTGCTTGGGACAGATGGAGAAGGTGGGCGTAATGGTCAGGTACGGAATGCGGTAGTTCTCCAGCACCCGTCGCACCAGCCTGCGGCAGGCGGCGGTGCCGGATACCGGCTCGCCCAGGTAGAGGTGGAACACCGTACCACCCGTGTATTTGCGCTGGAGCTCCTCCTGCAGATCCAGCGCTTCGAAGGGGTCGTCGGTAAAGCCGACCGGCAGCTGGGAGGAGTTGGTGTAGTAAGGCGCATCAGGTGTCCCGGCCTGGAGGATGCCGGCGAACCGCTTGCAATCCTCGCGGGCGAAGCGGTAGGTGGTCCCTTCGGCCGGGGTTGCCTCCAGGTTGTACATATGGCCGGTCTCCTCCTGGAAGAGCAGCAGCCGTTCTCGGATGTGGTCCAGGCAGCGGCAGGCCAGTGCCCGCCCCTCGTCCGTGGCGATGTCATGGCGGTCGCCGGAGAAGTTGCGGACCATCTCGTTGATGCCGTTCACGCCCACCGTGGAGAAGTGGTTGCGCAGGGTGCCCAGGTATCGCCGCGTGTAAGGAAACAGGCCGCCGTCCATGTGGCGCCGGATCTCCTTGCGCTTGATCTCCAGGCTGGTTCGAGCCAGCTCCAGCAACTGGTCCAGACGACGCAGCAGGGCGGCCTCGTCGCCACGATGCAGATATCCGAGCCGGGCGCAGTTGACGGTCACCACGCCGATGGAGCCGGTCTGCTCGGCAGAGCCGAACAGGCCGTTGCCTCGCTTCAGGAGCTCCCGCAGGTCCAGCTGAAGGCGGCAGCACATGGAGCGCACCATGTGGGGGGAGAGCTCCGAATTGAGGAAATTCTGGAAGTAGGGAAGGCCGTAGCGGGCGGTCATGGCGAACAGCAGCTCGGCATTTTCGCTCTCCCAGGGAAAGTCGGCGGTGATGTTGTAGGTGGGGATGGGGAAGGTGAAGACCCGCCCCTTGTCGTCCCCGGCGGTCATGACCTCGATATAGGCCCGGTTGATCATGTCCATCTCGGCCTGGAGCTCTCCGTAGCTGAACGGCATCTCCTCGCCGCCGATCACCGGGACCTGGGCGCGCAGGTCCGCGGGGCAGACCCAGTCGAAGGTCAGGTTGGTGAAGGGCGTCTGGGTGCCCCATCGCGAGGGAACGTTCAGGTTGAACACCAGTTCCTGGATGTGCTGCCGCACCTCTTCATATAAAAGCCCGTCCTTTCTCACGAACGGCGCCATGTAGGTGTCGAAGGAGCTGAACGCCTGTGCCCCTGCCCACTCGTTCTGCAGGGTGCCGAGGAAGTTGACGATCTGGCCCACGGCGCTGGACATGTGGCGTGGCGGACCCGCCTCCACCTTGCCGGCCACGCCGTTGAACCCCTCGG
>JARKOC010000090.1 GCA_029975915.1 Bryobacteraceae bacterium | reverse complement strand
TTCCTGGCCCCCTCTTTATTCGCCATCACCAGCGGTTCGACGCTGAATGAGGTATGGTAGATGCCCGCCATCTCAAGGATGCGCCACAGGAGGCGTCTGCCGCCCCTGCTCTTCATCTGCCTTTTGACGTCCTCAAGCTCGTTGAGCCGCTCGGTGTCGGTCACTACCCAACCCCCAGCATCCTGGTCAGCGCGTTCACATCGGTGATGTCAGTCTCGCTCAATGCCTTGGCACCCTGCGCCGCCTGCGCCATCGGTTGCGCCATTGCCGCCATCTGCTGCGCCTGTTGCGCCTTCTGCCGTTGCGCCCGTATCTCGGCTACTTGGTCATCGCTCCTGACCACGCGGGGAGGCGAACCAACCATCTCGGCGTACTCATCGATGCACTGGTCCATGTCCAACTTATCGAGTGCTTCAGGCACAACCGCCCCCACGTTGCCGACGAAACCCACCAGCCGCTCCAGCCCGTTCAGGCCGATCAGCTTCTGCGCCTGCGCCATCAGGCTGATGTACTCGACCTTCAAGTCCTGGCCCTGTATCTCCCGCGGCGGCGGCGGTATCATGCCGCGCTCCGACATCAAGGAGAATGTCCGTTCGATGACCGGCGAGAGCATCTCGTTGTTCAGGCGCTCCATGTAGGGGCCGAGGGCCAGAAGTTTCTCCTGGTGCCTTTCTTCGACCTCGCGGGCGGTGACGTTAGTCACCTCAGACGAGGCAAACATCAGCATCATGTCTTCGTAGAGCGCCCGCTTGATCCGCATCTGGATCTCCGCGATGTCCTCGCGCAGTTCCCCGGTCCTCGGGTTGATCTCGTAGACAGGACGGAAGCCACCGCGGGGAGAGTTGGCAAGCCCGGTCGTGTAGGTGATGTCGCCCGGTAGGAGGGACGCCCGCTGGTTCTTCAGCATCTCGTCCGCCTCCATCGGCGGGTCCACCATCTTGTCTATCGCCTCGCCCTTCTTGCGCTGTTCATGCTGGAGTTGCTTCACATCCCCGAGTATCTCCATGCAGGGGGAATGGCCGTAGGTGTCCTCGCCCAGCACGTCCCATCTCGGCGCGATGACCGGGAAATCGTCATAGCCGGATTCCAGCAGGAAGTCGGCGTTCTCCTTGGACTTCTCGAACCAGAGACTCGCGAACGGCTTATTTTTGGCACCCAGCTTGCCCTGCTCCCGTTCCTCGCGGGGCGTGATCACATGGACAACCTCGAAAGCCGTGTCATAGTTGCCTTTATCGAAGGCATCCCTGACCGGCATGGAGCAGGCATTGCAGCCAAACTTGCGGATCATCTGCCGCGCGGTATAGGTGTACTCGCGGATACAGGTGTCCACGTCGCCGCGCTCGGAACATGCGAGGACGTAGGAGCCGACCGGGAACGGGTACGCCCGCATCAGTTCCTGCCAGTCGGGGAGAAGGGAGAACGCGCTGGTGCCATAGAGCCCCAAGTCGCGGTATGTGGTCGGGAAAACGTAGTAGGCGTTGCACTTGGCGAAGACCTCACGCATCCGCTGGGAGACGAGGAACAGCCAGGTCTTAACCGGGTCGAACTCCCGGAGGTCGAGATCGTCCACGGTAAGGATGAACCAGGGACGGGCGGGGGAAGTCATGCCGGCCATGAGACCGGACGAGAAGGTGCGGAGCGCAAAGCCCGCGGTCGAGTCGATGATCTTCTGGTTGACCTTGCCGCCCTTGTTGCGGTCGGTGGTCTGGAACCGGGAGGTGCGGGGCTGGATGTAGTTGTCGAGTTCGAGCCAGTGGCTATCCCACTCCGACCGTTCGGTCTTGAGTGAGGACAGACGCCGCAAGTACTCGTCTTTGCGCGTGATTGCGTCCATTGATGCGGTGTCCTCCTGCTAGGCTCCCAGCAGCGTCTTGCCTTGCGTTGCCGCCGCCCCGGTCACACCCTGGGGAGAGGTCAGGATGGTCTCAGAGGCGGCGGCCCTGCGTCTGCGGCGCTCATCGTCTCGGGCTGCCACAACACCAGCGTCGGCCTGCTCCGGTGGCGGCGGAGTAGGCGGCGGAGTTTTTGGCGAACCTCCCGAGAAACACATGAACACCCCCTTTTACAACTGAGTTTACCTAATCTCCACTCAGTTTTACATGGATTCGCGCACGGCGCAAGGGATTATGCGTAGGGGTTGTGGCCGGTAACAGCCTTGTGGGATTGAATGAGGGGAGAACCGGTCAGCCTGGCGAGTTGTACCTGGATGTCTGCCGGCTGGTCGGGAAGGGCAAAGGTGTTGGCCAGGGCGTCCCCGAGGTCGGGAGACCGGCCCAGCCTGGCCTTGATCTGGTCCTTGTCCTCCAGGGCGAATTTGCCGTTGATGAAGGTGTAGGTTACGGTGGTCAACTCGCCCACCAGTTCGGGGATGTAGGGCAGGCAGCCGCCACCCTTGACCCATTCGGCAAGCTCCATCCACATCTCGGTGCGCTTATTGCGGTATCGCTGGTCGATGGCCGGGCCGTGATACTGAAGCGCGATAGGAGAGAACCCGGCAGCCACCAGGTTGTCTACCACGCCATGACCCCAGTGTCCGGTATCGTCTATCAGTTCCAGTTCGCTGCCCCACTTGGCCTTTGCTGCCGCTACTCGCGCCGCAATGTCGGTTGTCCGCTGGTGCCGCATCACTACCGGCCTGAACGCCCGCAGTCCCTGGCGCGGGAAGATAACCGTCCGGTCATCCCCGAACCTGGCAACGTCAATGCCGAGCCGTTTCTGCGCCCAGGCGTAGGAGTCGGGCTTGACCTGCCGCTTCATGGCGGCTTCCACTTCCTCCAGGGAGAGGATGGCGTTGATTGACGCAGCCGGGAACTCGCCCAGGATAAACGCCTGGACCCACGGATTATCCCTGCCGTAGAGTTCAATCTGCTGCCTGGCCCACTCGATGTCGACCCTCGGTGTCCGCATCGGATCATTGGGGTCTGCGGTGATGCCCACGACGTACCACTGATCCCGGAGCTGGGTGCAGGCGAAGTACAGCAGCCCCTCATGGCTGGTCGTGTTGCCTGCGGTGAGGATTACCCCGTCCTCGCACTCGGTCAGACCCTGCTCGGCGCTTCTCAGCATGTTGGGCGGGATGTCGCCGGATTCGTCGATGAGGTAAAACGGAAACCGGGAGTGCAGACCAGAGAGCGTGCGGCCTATGGCGTCCTGGTCGGCAGTCTTGGAGTAGCCGCGAGCGGAGAGGAACCATGTCTCGGGGTGGTCGTTGGCATAGATCTGCTTCTTCTGCCAGGTGAGGACGGATTGCAGGTAGGGGGACCGGGCCTGCCATTTGGCAAGCTCGGCCCACAGGTTGTCGCGCAGGTTGTCGTTCGTAATGGAGACGGCAGCACCCTTGGGATGCTCACCCTTTGCGGCGTAGCAGGAGAGTCGGCGCAGACCTTCCCAGGCGAGCAATGCGGTTTTACCGGGTCCGGCGCAGGCTTTCATGGCGATGCGCTTTCGGCCCGGTTTCGAGCACTCGCGCAACACCTCGGCCTGCCACCTGTCGGGCTCGATGCCGAAGTTGTCCCGGACAAACAGGTTGGCATCCTTGCGCCAGGAGAGGATTTTACTCTGACCGGGCGTCATTGCTCCCCGTACCGGCAACCAGCTCTTCCAGCGTCATTGCCCCGGAGTGTTCCACTTCCTGCTTGTCGCGCCACTTGTCCCGCTGCCGGTTCTTCAGCCAGAAGATGCAGGCGGTCGTGTCGGGCGGATAGTGCTTCACGGTCGGCACCACTACCGGGCAGCCTTCGTACAGAAATACCTTGTCCTCGGGGTGAGAGTAGCCGGTGGCCCGATGAAACAGCGACTGGCCCACCTTGGCATCAGCAATTTCGCGGCCTTCCTTTATGGCCTCTAGAAATTCCGGGTGAGCCTGCTTCCAGTTGTTCAGAGTGGACACGGCCACATCGAAGAACGCGGCCAACTGCTCGTCAGTAGCCCCCAAATAGCAGTAATTCCGAGCCTGATCGCAGTATTCGGGCCGGTAGTCTGTCGGCCTACCTGCTGGCATAATCAACCTCCTGGGATTTTCCCCATCATAGCCCGATTATGCCGCCTACTCAACTGAGTTGATTAAAAAGGCCCCGACCGCCCAATAGTCGCTGACTTCTTCGAGAGGTCACTTGACAACGGTCGGGGCAAACTGTGTACCCCTAAACCCGCATGGTTAAGCCATTCCTTTTTTTAATGCGTCTGGCGTCCATTCTGACGGGTTTTAATTCGCTCCGGCTACGTTTCCCTTCGTTGACCCTCTGCAATCCATCCTGCCCGGTAAAGCGTTTTAAACTGAGTTGATTTTGAGGTCACTCACCTGACGCTTTCTGCATCCTGTCCACCTGCCGGGCTTTGTCTCCCAGTGCACCGTTCAGCCACTGCTCAAAACCTCGCCGCGGAAACCGCCTGGCTCCCTCCTGCGCCATCGTCCGCAGCTTGGAACGGTCAACGCCTGCCAGCGCAGCGTTCAAGAAATCGCAGACGGCCCGGCTGTACTCGGTATGTCCATCCGGCAGGCTCTTCGCCTCCGCGTCTTTCTGCCGCTGCGCCTCGCGTTC
>JARKOC010000079.1 GCA_029975915.1 Bryobacteraceae bacterium | reverse complement strand
GTTCATGGACCAGGTCACAGGATCCGAATCCACGACCGTGTACGTCCCGGCCGGAACGCGCACGTTCGGGTTCACCGTCCAGAAGACATTCTGCGCGCCGCTCCCCGCCGTGGCCTTTGCGGGCCAGGGGCCGTATATCTTGCCGGTCTGGCCCTTCAGGGCGATGGTACCCGGTGCCATTCCCCTGCCGTTGTTCCAGTGATAGGTCATGATTTGGGTGATGACGTAGGAGCCTCTCAGGATGAACATTGTCGGAACGGTCGGATTGTTCCCCACGCTTGCCGTGTTGAAGGTGTCAAAGATCACAGGATCTGGTTTCTTCACAGGCTCTACAGGCTTCGTCGGCTGTTGGGCAACCGGTTTTGCCGGGGCCGTCGCTGCGGCCGGCGGCGATTGGGCCGGGGTCCCAGGCTTGAATGCGGGAGATCCCATCGTCCCGGCGGGATCGGGCGGGAGCGGCTTCGCCTCGGTTCCGGGGGCGGGCTTCCCGGGGATCCATTTATAGAAGAGATACTTCGACACGGCCTGCCCCGTGCCGGCGCCCAGCTCGAAGGTCACCACCATGCTCGCGGGTTTCCCGTCCGACAGAGCGCGGGGAGGTCCGCCGGGCACCGTCCAGACGCCCTGCGCCGAACTGCTCGTGCCGGCCTTGCTGGCCTTATTGCCGTCTGTGCCGAAGATGGTCGGCCGGCCGCTTGCGGGGTGGTTCCAGCCCTGGGTCACGACGCCCGTCCAGGAACGATCCACCCCACCCGTATGGGCGACCGAGCCCTTGAACAGTATCTTCTCACCCGGGACCAAGTGAGCGTCGAGCGTCGATTCGAATTGCCAGGAGAACTGCCCGCTGGTGCTGTACGGTTTGCCGTACACGTCCTTGCAGTTGATTTCGATGCTCGAGCCGTTCATCTTCGCGATGGCGTTGACCGTGCAGGCCTTGCCCGCGGACTTCGTGTCGGGAATCTTCTCCCCGTACCGTTCGAAGGCCCAGTACCCGTCGGCGGCGGCCGAAGGCGCCGCCTGGGCAAGAAGAAACGCAACGAGGGTGAATGTGAGAAACGCGAGCTTCTTCATGTAAACTCCTTTCGTTCGTAATAGCGTA
>JARKOC010000072.1 GCA_029975915.1 Bryobacteraceae bacterium | reverse complement strand
TGCCGAGGGATGCGGCGCAGAGAGAAGCGATTATCCACTTGGCGCCGTGGATTGCCGCCCACAGGCCATCCGGTTCGGCCGGCTTCCCCCAGTTGGCGAACACCAGCACGCCCACCATGGCCGCGAAATAGAGGCTGTTCTGCCAGAGGGGCCGGTGTTTCTCGACAGTGGGCAACACCATCGTGGCATCCGCCTTGGCGGCTTCTTCCTTGCGGAAAATGAGGTGCATCAACAACCCGATTATGACGCTGAACGATACGGCGCCTACGGTGCGGGCAACGCCCATTTCGAGGCCGAGGACGCGGGCCGTCAGAACGATGGCGAGCACATTGATGGCCGGTCCCGAATAGAGGAACGCGCATGCCGGACCGAGTCCCGCGCCCCGCGTGTAGATGCCGGCGAAAAGCGGGAGGACTGTGCAGGAACAGACCGCCAGGATGGTTCCGGACACCGCCGCCACACCGTAGGACCGGATCGTGTTGGCCTGGACTCCCAGGTAGCGTATCACCGAAGCCTGGCTGATGAACACGGATATGGCGCCGGCAATGAAAAACGCCGGTATCAGGCAGAGCAGCACATGTTCCCGTGCATACCACATCACCAGGTAAAACCCTTCCAGTATCGCATTGTTGAAGCGCTCGGTGCCGACCGGGAGGTAGAAACAGACCAGGAATGCGGCAACGATGTACAGAAGGTTTTTCCACTCGTCTTTCCAGCTCATAGTGTCGTCCTTTCAAATTCATGTATCGTGGGGAATGCGGTGAGAATCAGATAGCCTGATATAGAAGATACAGGCCGACACATGAAATGATCACACCGCCGATCCGTTTCGACCATTCGGAGAAATTGCGCACGCCCTTTGCCTTGACAAATGCCTCGACAAAGCCGGTGAAGGTCCCGGCCAGCAGCATGAGCATGCAGTGGCCGACGGCGTACACGAAGAGCAGCGACGTACCATACGCTACCTCGCCTTTGCTGGCCACCAGGGTTAGGATCACCACCAGTACCGGCGTGGCGCATGGCGATGACACGATGCCGAAAAACAGGCCGAGCAGGAATGCCCCGAAAATCCCCTTCCGCTTCGGCTTCACCTCAACATGAAAGGGAAGGCGAAGCTGATACAAGCCCAGCATCTGAAGCCCCATGGCCACCGCAACCACGCCCAGGGTCGCGTACCACCAGCCGCCGATCATTCCGAACATGGTGCCGAGCATGCCCGCGGCCGCGCCGAATGCGGTAAAGGTAAGGGAAAGTCCCAGGATAAAGGCGACGGAATAGAGAAAGGCCTTTCTCCGGTCTCCATCCGCATACCCGCCCACGTACCCGACCACCAGG
>JARKOC010000071.1 GCA_029975915.1 Bryobacteraceae bacterium | reverse complement strand
TCCTGAGCCGCGATTACATGAACCGGGCCGGGGAACACGTATCCCTGTCCCTCGTCTATTACCCGGACAACAAGATCGGGTTCCACAACCCCGAATCCTGCAACACCGGCGTCGGCATGAAGGTTCTGGGACGGTCCATGGAGCCCCTCGGCATCGGCGGGAACCGGACCATAGAGGTCAACAAGCTGCTCCTGGGCAGCTCGGAACCGGTCAAGGCCCTCTACTACTTCTACGTCACCGGCGCCGCCATGACCGGCAACTATCCCCGCTTCCGGTGGGAGATGATGCGGCAACAAATGGCATTCAGACGGCCCAGCGGCGCACAGGTGCAGATTCACGTGCGGATACCCGACGGCAAGGATACCACCTATCCGCTGATGGAGGATTTCGCGCGCGCCCTGATCCCGGCATTGACGCGGTTTATCCAGTGAGCGCACCGATCACGAAACGCGAACCCGTTTCTCTCAGGGTCCTGCATCTCATAAGCAGCGCGGGATTCCTCGGGGCGGAAAACGTCGTGCTCGAACTGGCGACGCAGTTCCGCGAGGCGGGACTGCATGTCACCATCGCCGTGCTCGTCACCGGGCGCACCCCCAACGGCGACCTGGCGGAAGCGGCCCGGAAACGCGAAATTCCGGCAACGGTCCTTCCTTGCGCCGAACGCCTGGATACGACAGTCATCGGCACAATCAGGGAAATGATCCGGAGCGAAAGGGTCGACGTCCTCCATTCTCACAATTACAAGAGCAACTTCTATGCATGGCGAGCCCTGCGCGGGGAAAGACACACGTGGGTGATCACCAACCACGGCAGGCGTGCCGGGCTCAGGCTGATGCTCTATAACCTTGCCGATGCGTATGTGGCAAGGCATGCCGATCGGGTCGTGGCCGTATCGGACAGGATCGCGCGAAAACTGCGTTTCGCCGGAGTGCGGCGGGACAGTATCCGGGTCATCGACAACGGGATCGATACCAAACGGTTCACGGGAATCGGAGCGCCGTCCTGGCTCCGTGCGTCGCTGGGGATCCCTTCCGATGCACGGGTGGTCGGCACGATCGGCTCTCTCACCAGGGAAAAAGGGCACATCCACCTGATACGCGCCGTGTCGCGGGTCCTTGAACGGTTTCCCTCGGCGTACTTCCTCATTATCGGCGACGGTCCCGAGCGGGGTGTCCTCGCGGATGAAGCCTGGAAGCTGGGAATCCGGGAACGG
>JARKOC010000069.1 GCA_029975915.1 Bryobacteraceae bacterium | reverse complement strand
TATGCTTGAACCCGAACATCTGAAAGGAGAATAAATCATGAAACGAATCATACACGCTGTCGCGGTGCTGGCTCTCCTGGCCCTTCCGGCCCTGGCCGCGGCGGAAACCTGGAGCATCGATGCCGATCACTCCAGCGTCGGGTTCACGGTGCGGCACATGATGGTCTCCAACGTCAAGGGGAGCTTCGGAACGTTCAGCGGGACCGTCGAGGTGGAAGAAAAGGACATTGCCGGGTCGAAAGTCTCCGTGACCATCGACGCCGCCTCCATCAACACCGGAGTGGCCAAACGGGACGAGCACCTGCGGAGCGCCGACTTCTTCGACACGGCGCGGTATCCGACGGTGACCTATGTCTCGAAAAAGGTCGAGAAGAGCGGCAAGGACAGGCTGAAGGTATACGGCAACCTGACCCTGCGCGGGGTAACGAGGCCGGTCGTCCTGGACGTGGAGGGGCCGACCGCGGCGTACAGGGATCCGTGGGGGAAAACAAGACGCGGGGCAAGCGCAACGGCGACCATCAACCGCAGGGATTTCGGACTGACCTGGAACAAGGTCATCGAGGCCGGCGGGGTCCTGGTGGGAGATGAGGTGAAGATCATTCTGGAGATGGAATTTATCAGGAAGTAGGCGCTGGAGTGCGCTGATTCGCCATTCTCATTCTTGGAAGACGACAGGCGGCCCTCGGCCGCCTGTCTGTTGTTCAGCGAATTATCAGTTTCAGCCGTCCCGCTTGAGACCCAGAACCTTCCGCAGAATTTTCACACCTTCGCGTATCAACCCGTCATCAAGATTTCCGTACCCGATAATCAGTGTATCCGTCAAGCGTCCCGGCCGGACGGCATGCATCTCCGCCGGATAGACGCGGATCCCGGCGACTTCAAGCTCCGCAAGAAGATCCGCATCAAAGGTGATACCGGGAAAACGGGCGGCCAGATGGAGTCCGGCAGCGCTGCCCATGATCCGCACTCTGTCTGCGAATGCCTCGCGCAGTCCAATTTCCAGCACCCGGCGCTTAAGACCATACAGACGCCTCATTCTCGCGGTGTGCCGCAGGTAGTGCCCCTGGCGGATGAACTCGGCCAGGGCAAGCTGGCCCGCTGTCTCGTTGTGCAGATCGCGGTGCCACTTTCGGCTCCTGCCCCGTGCGATCAGCGCCGGAGGAAGGATCAGGTACCCGGTGCGAAGTGCCGGGCAGAGCGTCTTGCTGAACGTGCCGATATAGACCACCCGCTCCGGAGACAGACTCTGGAGTGAATTGAGGGGCGGGCCGTCGAAGCGGAATTCGCTGTCGTAGTCGTCCTCGATGACGTAGGCGCCGGTCCGCTCCGCATATTCCAGCAGAGCGATGCGCCGCTGAATCGGCATGGTTCCGCCTAGGGGAAACTGGTGTGAAGGGGTGACGTAGATGAAGGAGGGGCGGATCCCCTCCGGCAGCCTGTCGGTCATCAGCCCGGCGTCGTCCGCCTCCACCGGATGGATGACCCCGCCCTCCCCCTGGATGATGAGTTGAATATCGCGGGTAATGGGATCCTCGAGCACCACGTCGCAGCGCTCCCCAAGGAGGAGCGAGCCGGCAATGCCGATTGCCTGGGTTGTCCCCGCCGTGACCACGATCTGATCCGCGTGGCAGACAACTCCGCGCTGGGTGACCAGATAGTCGCGGATCGCCCGGCGCAGCTCCGGACGGCCCTCCGGACGGCCGTAGGCGAACAGGTCTCCTGAGGCCCGGCAGTAAACATCCTTGAGCATCCGGAGCCAGAGGCGGGTCGGGAAATGTCGCAGGTCCGGCGTGCCCGGCTTGAAGTTGATGACCCCGGCCGGGCTTTCGTACCCCATGGACACCACCTCCACCTCCGGGGCATCAGAGGCCGCGGGGGGAGAATACGCCGCGCCGTCCGCGATGAAGGTGCCGGAGCCGTGGCGGCCCCTGGTAAATCCCTCGGCGTAGAGCAGATCATACGCCTCGATCACCACGTTGCGCGATACGCCGAGCATGGCCGCCATTCCGCGGCTCGAAGGGAGCCTGGTGCCGGGCGGCAGGATCCCTGCGAGGATCCGGCTGCGCAGTTGGCCGTAAATCTGGCGAATCAGGGGCTGGGATGAGTGCCTGTCCAGTGTTACCCAGTTCATGGAACCCTCCTCGGTGGATCCATGAAAAATAGCAATAACTGGCTCTATGGTAAACCACTTTTTTCAGGTACTGTCGTCGCATGGGAAAAAGGGGCGACGACATGGGCAAATACGAAAAGTGGTCGGCAATAGGGCAACTGGTTCTGGCAATGGCGTTAGGCGGGAGTTCGGTGCCGGTGGGCAAGACCCTGGCAGTGACGCTCCCTCTCTTCCCGACCATTTTCGCAACCCTGCTGGCGGCCTGGCTGGTCATGCTTCCCCTGGCCTGGGGACGGCGCGGCGAGATCCGGGCATTGACGCGTCGGGAATGGGTATACCTCTTCCTGCAGGGGCTGTGCGGTATCGTCCTTTTCCGGATCTTTCTCTTTCTCGGCCTGCGTCATATGGCGGCCGCCCAGGCCGGGATCATCACTGGCGCCACCCCGGCTGTGCTGACGCTCCTGTCGCTCTGTATGCTCAAGGAGCGACCGACGCCCGGCGCCCTGGCTGGAGTGGCATGCGCCGTGGCAGGCGGGGTAATCCTCGCGGTCTCCGGAGACCTCTCCCTGAAAGATGGCTCTTTCCTTGGTGGGGTGCTGGTATTTTCCGCGGTGGTCAGTGAAGGCCTGTTCACGGTCTGGCGCAAGCGGGTGGCCACGACGGTATCCGCCACGGTCAACACCGCAATACTCATCTCCTGCGCGCTGGTGACGGTTCTTCCTCTTGCGCTGTGGGACATCCGGAGCATGTCCCCAGCACCGGCGCCCATGGAGTTGGCAGCGATTCTCTACTACGGCGCCGTTGCCACCGTGCTCGCCTACCTCCTCTGGACAGGCGCGGTCGGCAAAGTCAGCGGAGCCACGGCCGGCGCCACCTGCGCGGCCATGCCCGCCGCTGCGGTGCTGCTGTCCGCGCTGCTGATCGGCGAATCGCTGCGGGCGGGGCAGCTCTTGGGGTGCGGCGCCGTGATCCTCGGCATCGTGCTGGCGTCGTTGCCGTCGCGCCGGGATCAGGCCTGCTCACGCGAACGGTTTCCCATCAATCTGAAAAAGAGAAGCACGGTCACGACCGCGGCCGCGCCGCCGGCAGCAAAGCCGGAAGGATAGCCGATGGTACGGATCAGGGAACCCAGCGACAGCGACCCTCCCATCATGCCCAGATAGACGCAGCTGTTGAACATCCCCATGGCGAGCCCCCGCCGGAAGGGAGAGACAGCCTCCGCAATCAGGGCGCCGATGGCCGTGAAGGAGAGGGCCATTCCCATGCCCAGTACAACGGCGCATGCCGCGAGCGCCGATGGTGAATCGAATCCGCCAAGAGCCGAAAGGCCGGCGGCAAGACAGAGGAGGCCCGCGGAAACAAGCCCGCGGCGATCCACCCGGTCGGCAACGAATCCGACCGGTATCCTGCTCACCACGTTGGTGAGGGCCTGTGCGGCAAATATCAATCCGACCTGGGCGGGATCCAGCCCTTTTCCCTTCGCGTACAGGGGCAGAAACGAGAGAAAGGCGCCGAAACAAATCGAGGCTCCCAGGGTTGCTACGAGACAGGCAAGCAACGTCCGGTTATGGATCAGGGAAACGCTTGCGGCCACCAGGTCGCGGGGATTTGTTTTTCGTGACGCAGGAGAAGACGGAAGTACGGCACCTGCGGCGAGCGCGGGCAGGAGGAGCAGCGCCGCGGAGAGATAAAAGACTTGGGGCAGGCCGAGGGATTTCCCCAGGTATCCCCCTGCTGCCGGGCCGAGAGTCATGGCCGCGTAGATCCCGGTGGAATACCAGCCGTAGGCCTGCCCCAATCGCTCCGGTGGAAGGGAGTCCGCGATCTGGGAGAGCATGCTCGGGACAAAGGCGGCCAGGCCTGCGCCGAAGAGGAGGTAGGCGGCAGCCATCTGTCCGGGGGTAGCACATTGCGTAATCAGGAAGGATGACGCGGCGATTGCGAGGATGCCGCAGACAGCCGGGCGCCTGCGCCCCAGGTGATCCGCGAGGAGCCCGCCCGGAATGGACAAAATGCCGGCGGTCAGCATGAACGCGCCGTTGATTATCCCGACCTGCGCCGGTCCGGCGCCGAGCGAGGCGGCATACAGCGGCAGGACCGGGATGCGGAGATAGGAGCAGAAAAAGGTGGCAAACCCTGTCAGGCAGAGGAGAAAAAACAGTCCGTAACGCCGGAGGAAGCCGTTCATTATCAAGGAAAGCCTTTCACACCGATCGGCCGACAGAAGTGATTATCCTGAAAACGGCAGGCGGAGTCGTCCGAAGAGAACGACCTTGGCCTGATTCGTTGCTGCTCTTGGCGAAATGGAGCGCCAACAGCCGATAGTGTCCGAGCCCGCAGGGCAAGTTCATCGGCTGGAGCGGAATGAGTCTAGAGCAGCAGAAGCAGGCCATCCGGAGTGAACGAAGGATGACTTCACCTGCCGTTTCAGAACTATTTCATCGCCCTGACCAGTACCCGATAGACATCGGTATTGTCCAGCGCCCTTGCCAGGTCCTCGCTGCCGGGTCCTTCACTCCAGATAACCGTGTCGACAGCCGTGTGTTCCTTTCCGGTCCAGGCGGCCTCCACGCTC
>JARKOC010000066.1 GCA_029975915.1 Bryobacteraceae bacterium | reverse complement strand
TCGTTCCGCGTGCGCATTCAAATTGGGTGAACGCGGCGGAAGTTTCACCGACCTCACACCGGCAGACTCCAGCGTCTGCAGGAACTCGGCCGTGAACAGCGGATCGCGGTCGTGAATCAGGTACCTCTTCCCAGCGAGCACCCCATCAAAGGCATCAGTGAGGTTCCGCGCGACCTGGTTCATCCACAGGCCATTGGCGAACGGTGCGATGCCGGCGATCTCCACCTTGCGGGTCGCCAGGTCGATGAAGAACAAAACCATGAACCGCTGCAGGCCTCGCTTTGTCCAGACCTCCACAGTGAAGAAGTCCGTCGCTACGATCAAGTCCCAATGCCGCTCCAGAAACTCCTTCCACGTCGTCTTTCGGTTGCGCTCCGGCGCCGGTTCGAGTCCGTGCCGCTTGAGGATCGCGGCAATCGTGCTCTCTGCGATCTCGTGGCCGATATTGGACAATGCCCCCTGGATGCGCCGGTACCCCCAATCCCGATTCTCCCCGGCCAATCGCACGACCAGCGCTTCGAGTTCCCCGGCAGTGCGCGGCCGGCCAGGCCCTCGCCTGCCGCTCCCGTCATACTTCTGAGCGATCAGTTTGCGGTGCCAGGCGAGCAGGGTCTCAGGCGTGACGATGGTGGCCACCTCCGCGAGGATGGTCTGCCCCAACCCCTTAGCTTTGGCGGCCAACCGGCGCCGCTGATCGTCTGTGAAGCGAGGACGCTTGCCGCCGAGTTGTTCCCGGAGGACTCGATTTTCTTCGCGCAGGTACTCGATGACCTGCAACTGCCATTGGCTCATCCAGCCGGCGACCGTGACCAGGAGGAACCGGAATGGATCCAACAGTTTCGACATCTTGTCGATCCCATTTTCCCCGAGCCGTTCGGAGGGGACCGAAGCCCTGGACCTTCAGACTGTTCCAACTTTGAGCCAAACGCGAAACAGCGACCTTTGGGGGTGGGCAGCAGAAATGACAGTTATGCGAGGACATCAGGCGGCAGACACCGAAGCACCGCATCATAGACTTCGTGCGCCGTCGCCAATGCCTCCGTAGCTTCCTCGAGGGTCGCTTCCTCGGGATCTCCTGGATAGCGGAACTTCCACGCGTACTCGGTCAGCGGAGCCGCCCGCCGAAGCAACGGCTCCAGGTTCTGGTCGATCCGGCAGCAGGCTTCTCCCAGTTCGATCAAGTTGTGAGTCTTGCGGAAGGGGACGCGATGCCACGAAAGGAAGGCCTTCAGAGACTTCTCGACAGCCTGTTGGGAGTGGAAGACGATGTCGTCGCAGAAAGGCGGGTCGGCCTTCAATTCGTAATCCGCAGCCGCAAGATCCTTGCCTCCCTTGACAAGCCAACCGCGCACCTCGGTCAGGAGTGCGGGATCATGCGGCATGGAGGAGTCTTCCTTCGCGGACAACCGTCGCCGGCAACGACGCGGCAAGGTGCAGCCGGCTGTCGAACTGGCTCGCGGTCCAAACCAACACATCGGACGCAACACCGGTGCCCCAAAGCGCCTCATAGGCGGCGCGGCTGCGGCGGAGTTCGGCGGGTGCGTCGTCAGGTACGACGACCATAATGTCGTAGTCGCTATCCGGCCCGGCATCGCCCCTTGCCACGGAGCCAAAGAGGTAGATGCGCTCCGGACGATAGGCCTCCACCAGACGCCGCACGACCTCGGACAAAGCCGCATCGCTGGCCGTCGGAGTCTTGAAGACAGTTGTGCGCTCGAAAGCCATAGGTCACGCCTGACCTCAGTTTGCCACAACTGCTCCGATGTGAACCCGGTCATGGACCAGGCTGGTCCTTCAAAAGAAGGCAACGGAAAATTAGACCGTCACGAGTGCTTATAGACCTGGCCGCGTGTATCCACGGTAACCACGTGAACGACTCTTGCCTCGCGATCGGCGATGAATAGAATGCGCCAGCCCCCGACTCGGGATTTCCGGATCCCAGCGCGCTCGGTCAGCGGAGCAGAGAGCCTCGGGTCGAAAGGGTCGTCGGCCAGTTGAACGAACCGAGCGCGGATGCGTTGCTCGGTCGGGCGATCCAGGCGGTCTAGGATCTTCTCTGTTTCGCGGGTGAGAACAACGCGGTAGGTCACAGCCCGCGTTCGCGCTCGTATTGGTCGAGGGGCTTGACGCGACCTTTTGAGATTTCCGCGAGCCCGCGGTCCAGAGATGCCAGAGTCGCGGCATCGAGTGGCGGCCCGTCTTCATCAGCCGCGTCGCGGAGATCCTCCAGCCAGACCCGCGCCAATTCGGCCTGGTCGTCCGGGAGTTGGTCGACAAGCTGGTGAAGCGTTTCTCGGGTCGTCATGGCCTTGCCTCTCATCTCCATTGTAGAACGCATCTCCTGAACTGCATCCGCTGGTTAACATCTGGAGAATCCGTCTCACTGGGGATTCTCCGTTCGCGGATACGTATTACGTAGCACTTGGGGAGCCAATTCTTTTTCCCGCAACCATTCCCGCCCGTTCGTACACGTCTCTCTCCGTTCGTAAGCCCGCAACTGGCCGTGTTTTCGGCACTTCTGCGTCTCTGGTTCGCGCCGCGCGTCCGGCCTGCCGCGCCGATCTGCGCCCCGGCGCCGTTTGCCGGAGGCCGTTTCTCCCCGTCTCCGGGCCCAGGCCAGGAGTTGGTTAACACGATCGCAGGGGTTGTCCAACCTCAGGCCGGACGTTCCGAAACCGTTCGGCGAATATAGTTAACGAACGCGGCAATGCGCCGCGTCGAGCCCATCCACCAGACGGCGTTTCGACCGCGCAGCGGAGATCGTCGTGGGTGGTCTTCCAAGGAGACCGCTCATGCGCGAACGCGATGCCGCGCTCGAACAAGCCATCAACGAGGTCGCCGCCATCCTCGGCGATGCACTCGTCCGCCTGATTTTTCCCAAGCCTGTTGACTTCCCGGAGACAGAGAGCCCTCATGTGACTGCTGGTTAAGGCCATTCTGCATACTTTGTGGACGACGAGTACGTCTATGACGATGCGGGCGACGGCACGGTGAAGCAGCGGAAGGACAACGCCACGGGCGACGCGGTGGACTACACTTACAACGTGTTGGGGCAACTGATCAAGGCCGAGACGACGTCCAATGAATGGGGGCAGTCGTTCGTGTTCGACGGGTTCGGCAACCTGACGCAGCAGGCGGTGACGAAGGGATCGGCGCCGTCGATGACGCTGAACGTGAATCCGGCCAACAACCGGGTGACCGGGTCGGGGAACAGTTATGACGCGGCGGGGAACTTGACTTCGACGCTCTACGGCGGCGGCATGACTTACGACCTGGCGAGCCGTCTGGCGAGCGTCACGGGCATGTCGGCGATCCATTACGCCGCCCGCAATGAGCGGTTGACTGTGCTCAAGAGCGACGGCACGCGCGAAGTGCACATGCGCGGGATCGGCGGCGAGTTGATTGGCGTGTACCGGATTGATTGGGAGAATGGCAATTCGATGTACACGAAGCCGGTGCGGTTGCCGGAAAAAGAGCGCGTCTACGCCGCCGGGCGGCTGTTGTTCGAGGGCGGGACGTTCGTTGCGACGGACCGGCTCGGGTCGGTGGTTTACAAGTTCAGCCAAGGCCTGGCGATGCAGAATGGCGGATTCGAAACCGGTGTAATCGATCCGTGGATCCCCTACGGCGGAGGCCAGGCGACCATCTCCACCGTGGCGCGGACCGGCGCTCGGAGCTTGCGC
>JARKOC010000065.1 GCA_029975915.1 Bryobacteraceae bacterium | reverse complement strand
CCTTGTACACCTCCCAGGTGTCGCAAAAACACACCACGCCTGTCTTGTTTGTTTTGCCTACGGAGGTGGTCTACTTTTAGACCGCCACCAACCGCCGCTCACGCCGCGGCATGTGGTCTATTATTGCGCCGCCCTTTATAGCCTTCTGAATCGTTGCGCCCGAGAGCCGTTTGCGCAGGTAGTTCAACTCCAGGGTTTCCAGGACGTTCTTGGATCGGATGACAAATGCCGGCCCGTGCTTCTGCTTAAGCTTGAAGTGAAGCTCAACCAGGGCGGCCGAATCGCCGTCGTCCACGTCCAGCGTAAAGTCGTCACAGGCGATCACGCCGAGCGCGAACTTCTGGGCCGCTTCGGGCTTCTCGAACAACTCCGGGTCGCCAAAGCAGCACTCCGCGAAGCTCTTCCGGAGGGCGCTCTCTTCCTTTTCGAATCTGGCTTCGATTTCGACCTGACCGGTCTCGCTGTTGTAACTGACGAAGTCTTGCTGAGCGGGACGGAGAACGGTCGGCGACACCTTGGGCTTGATCCGGGAGCCTTTGAAAACCAGCATCGCCTGCGTGCGCTTCTCGTGATAGACGATGAAGTTCGTGTAGGCGCCCTCCTGATACTGTCGCACCAACACGCGGTCACTGTTCCTGTCACCTTTGAAGACTGCCGACAGCTTCTCCTGTAGCTGCTCCGTGGCGGCCTTCACATCCGCGATGCTGCGTCCGGCCTCCCCCTGGAATACGGAGAAACGCTCGGCCTGATGCATGGCGCAATGGTCATAGGCTAGGTTGAAGGCTTCCTCGTTCTCGGTGCGGACCTTCAGGCTGAGACACTCGACGGGAAGCACGCCGCCAGGATCGGGATCATAGCCGAGATCCAGGCACGAGGCGGCCAGGTCCTCATGGCCGCGCTCGTTGCTGAGGTCATACGCCCGGTAGAGGCCCTCCATGAACTCGTCTTTCCGGTCGCCGTCGCCGTCGACGATGAACTCCTTGAAGCTCAGTACGTCCAGTGAAGCGGCGTCGACTTGGAGGCCGCTGTTCCAGGTATTCACGTAAGCACGCAGGAGATCCTCGTGACCTTGGAACTTGTCCAGGAATCTGTCGGCGTTGAACGCCCGGTGCTTCGCCATCGTGCTTCCGAGCCTCCCATGGGTGTGAAACTACCAGCGTAGCCCGTTCCACTCTTCCAGGGCGTGTAGAGTCGAGGATTCGTTTCCAGCCCGCAGCGGGCACTGCGCCGGCGCTCCGATCTCGCTGAATCGGCGGCCCGTTCCGTCGAAAACAGCGTCAGACGGCGGCCTTTTTTATCTGTTTTACCCTCAAATTCTAGCAGGCGAACAGTGGGCGAATCTACGGCCTGCCGGTCGCGGATGAGTTAGGGCGCAGGCCCCGCGGATCACAGCTCCCCGCGAAATGCGTGATCCAGCAAGGCCGGCATGAAGTGATCGAGGGATGCTGCTGTCTGACCATGGATATTGCTCGCCATCCGGAGCTGCCTGAGGAGTTCCCCGAATTCCTGTTGTTTCTCGAGGGGCGGCAACGGAACTTCGATCTCTTCCAGCTTCTTGACGCCAAGGGTCTTGTTCCGGCCTGCCGCGCCCGGTGACGCGGCGCGAATGTCGGCAAGCCCCTCATCCGTCAGGAAGTAGTAGCAGAGGAACTCCGCGGTGGCTCGATCGGGATCAGGCACACAGGTGATGAAACGGTGAGAGCCGAAGCGGCCCTTGTCCTCTGGCTGAACCACCGCAATTGCGCCCTCCCAAGAAAATACATTTGAGAAAAGCAGGTCGCCCGGCTCAATCCGGTAAATGCGCTTCGATCCGAGTTCCGATCCCTTGATTGCTTCCTTGTGGAAGGTCCCTTTGCCAAACGAGCGAATACCGAGCTCGGGATACCATTCAGACGGCTGTACGTCCACTGGCCGGCGGACCACCGGTGCGACCTCTGCCATCGGCGCCCGAGGGGCGGATCGGCTCAGTTCCTCGACACGGCGGAGCAGCAGGGCGGTTTGTTCAACCTCAATCTGCTGCACCAATTGTCGTGCCTCGTCGGCACGGGCGGCTATCTCATCGATCTTAGCCGCGATTCGCCTTTGTTCTGGCAACGGTGGAAGGGCGATGCGAATCGCCAAAAACTCAGACTCTTTCAGCCGCTTACGATTTGTAATTCCTCTACTCGGAGCCCGGCATGCCTCCTCGAATGACGCAGTCTTGGTCATGTACTCAATGAAGCGAGGTTCCACTGTGTCAAGATCGAAGGCGAACGTCGGGAAATCGCCCGTGACTACCGCGCCATCAAGATCGTCTGGGATAATCCCCATGGCTCCGTTTCTTGCATCTATTCGTGAGTAGATGAACCGGCCTGCTCTAGCCAGATACTGGCTCTTCGTCTCGATCGCAGTTCCCCAAACAACCTGCCGAAGGCGGACGCCACGACCGTGTAAGGACACAGTGATCTGCTGATACTGGACGTCGTCTTGAATTGAGATCGGTTCACGGACAGGCGTCAAGAAGTCCCCCATTGGTACTAGGGGCCACGACGCGATCATTCACCATCCTCCGGGCTCTCGCCAACCGAGGCGAGAATCTCTTGAATCTCCTGCATCAATTCAAGGATGCGGTTCTCCTTGGCGGCGATGTCGGCAGCGATTGCCGCCGGGCTCCGGTGCTCGACTGCCGTCTTGGTGTTCGGATTGACCGCAGAAAGGTCATAGTTCTTCGCGACGATCTCCGTCACGGGCACAACCCAGGAGCGCTCGGAGAGGGCACGAGTCTTTGCCTTTTCAAGGCAGTCGGGGAGATCGTTTTCCGGGACGGGACGTTGGGTCTTCGTGAGCGAAAAGCCCACGGCCGACACCTCGTAGTACCAGATCTCCTTGGTCCCAACTGGATTTCCCGTTTTGTCGACTTCCCGGTTAAAGAACAGGAGGTTCGTTTTTGGACCCGTGCCGTTCGCCACGGCATTGGCAAATACGCCAGTCGGCAGGCTGACGATTGCCCAGAGGTTGAACTCTTCGAGCAACTCCTTCTTGGTTTGCACGTAGGCGTTCTCATTGGTCTTGAAGAGGACGCCATCGTCCATTACCATGCCGACCCGGCCTCCGCGTTTCACTTTCTTCATGATGTGTTGAAGAAAGGTAATGGAGGTCGCCCTGGACGGATAGGGGAAGTTGGCGGTAACGCTATCGTGCTCGGTGCCGCCAAAGGGTGGATTCGTGAGGATGACGTCGAAGCGGTCCTTCTCGGTGAACTTGCGCACGTCGTCGGCCAGGGTGTTCTTGCGCACCAGGTTCGACGAGAAGACGCCGTGCAAGATCATGTTCATGCAGCCAAGCAGGTACGGCAGCGGCTTCTTCTCCTGGCCATAGAAAGTACTGTCCTGGAGCTGCTTCTCGTGTTTGGGCAGAATCCGCGCGCCGAGAGCGGCACGCATGTGCTTATACGCTTCGACGAGAAAGCCAGCCGAGCCCATTGCCGGATCGTAGACCGTCTCGCCAATCTTCGGGGAGACCATTTGGACAACGAACTCTATGATCGGACGAGGGGTGTAGAATTCGCCTCCCATGCCGCCTTCGCGCCCCAGCTTGCCGAGCATGGACTCGTAAAGGTGTGAGAGGGTGTGAACGTCCTCAGCCGTTTCAAACCGGATCTCCTGGATGGCGTCGATGGCATCGCGCAGAATGGCCCCATCCTTCAGCATCTTTGAAGGTGCGTCTGCGAAAAGCGAGCGGATGACCGACTTCGCGCTGTTGCCCTTCAGGTTGCGCAAGTAGGGGAAAAGCTCGTTGTTGAGAAAAGCCTGGAGGTCGCGGCCGGTGAGACGCCGCACAGGGTCGGTCCAGGTTGACCACTGGAATTCCCGGGCAAGTATCGGTTGATACGTCTTGCCCTCGAACTCAGCCTCAGCCTTGCGTTGATGCTCGAGTTCCTCCAAACACTTGAGGAACAGCAGCCACGAAATCTGTTCGACGTAATCGAGGAGGCTGTTGGTGTTGTCGTCCTGACGCAGAATCTTGCAGGCCTTCCAGAACTGCGTGTTGAGGGTTTCCCGAGTCACCGGTTACGCGGCCTCCTTCATGTAGAGCCTCGCGACGAGGCCGTCGATCGCGTCGCGCAACTCTCTGATTCCGCCAAACGCGTGAGCGACGCGGCGCACGTCGCTGTTGAAGGGACTCAGGCCGAACACCGCGGGGTTGTCCGCCTCCTCGATGCCGCCGTAGCGGTACTTTTCGACCAAGCCCAGCAGCACTGCACGTGCTTCATCATTGAAAGATTCAAAGAACTCCTTGTGCAGATTGAAAAGCGCATTGGCGCGCTCCTCGCAGCTATGAAGATCCGCCCCAAAGCCTACGTGCGCCAGCAGGTCGAACGAATCCGCGTCCGGCCGCTGGAGAATCTCGCGCAGGATGTCGAGATGGACCATGCGGGTTTCGAGCATTCCGAGTAGTTCCTCACGTTTCTGTTTCGTCAGCCACGCGGCCTGGAGTTCCACCATGGAATGGCAGGCGGCAAGGACCTCTTCGCGCACCTTCTTCAGGTAGTCCGCGGGCGTCACTAGGTTACCCTCGGCGTCGCGTTCCTCGTAGGACTCGTCGACCATGCGGACATTCAGCCCCGTAATCTTCACGCGCTTATGCGGCGATTCTTGGGTTGGCTTGAGGCTGATGTTGAGGGCGAGAGGTGCGCTTGGATCAGTCTTGAGCGTCATCTGAATGCGGTTGTGATCGGACGCCGTGACTACCAATACGACGGTGCCCTTGCCGATGCCGGAGAAGAAGAACTGGCCGTCCGGCCCAGTCAGTTGCTCAAGCACCTCGTTGGGCCCTGTCTGGAGGCACACGCGCGCAGCGTGGATCGGTTTGCCGGTCTTCTCGCTCGCGATCTTGCCGCCGACAATGCACGAGAAAGGAGCCTCAGTTCCCGCGCCGCCGTCAGGCGGCTCGCCGGGCCGGTCCCAATCGTCGAAGAGCCGTGATGCATTGGTGTAGTCGATAACGCGGAACCAGAACTTGTCTGTGTCCGGGCAAAGGCGAGATCCCCGTCCAACGATCTGCTTGAAGCTGACCACAGAAGCAACAGGCTTCATGAAGACGACATTCCGGACGCTGGGCGCGTCCACGCCAGTAGTGAGCAGGTCCACTGTGGTGGCGATGACGGGAACACGTTTCTCGGTGTCCTGGAATTTCTCCAGGAGAGCCTTGCCTGTCACGCCTTCTTCCGAAACGATGCGCACTGCATAGTCCGGCACATTCAGATCGGCGTTGAGGCGGTTGAGTTCCTCGGTAACCTGCAAGGCGTGATCCATGTTCACGCAGAAGACCATGGTCTTCTCCATGCGCCCGAAACGCCGCATCAGCTTGTCGAGATGCTCGCTGAGCTTCCGCACATGGTCAGGCATGGTGATCTTGCGCTCGAAGTCCGGCATGTCGTAGCGGTCTTGGAGATCGGCGTCGGGAGGCGCCTCGAGCTGTGCGCCCTGCGCTGTTGCTTCCTCGATGATCAGCCCGTCCTGCGTGTAATTCGTGATGGTCCGATGCACCTTGTAAGTGGCGAGAAAGCCGTCGTCGATGCCCTGGCCGAGGGAATAGACGAAAACGGGGTCGCCGAAGTACTTGTAGGTGTCGATGTTCTCCGTGCGCTTGGGCGTCGCGGTCATACCGATCTGCACTGCGGCATCGAAATGTTTGAGGATGGCGTTCCAGGTGCCGAATCCGGAACGGTGGCATTCATCGATGATGATCAGGTCGAAAAAGTCGCGCGGGTACTGCTGGTAGAGTCTCTTCCCGTCCACGCCGGAGTACATCGCCTGATAAATGCTGAAGTATACAGACCGGTTCTTGGGCGATTGCCCCTCGGCAATGATGTCACGCTCCTTCTCGAACGGTTCAAATGTGTTGTAGGCCTGGTCACGGAGGACGTTGCGGTCGGCAAGGAAGAGGATTCTCGGAAAGCGATCCTGGCCCGAGACGTTCCACTTTGCGTGGAAGAGCTTCCAGGCAGTCTGAAAGGCAATGACCGTCTTGCCCGTTCCGGTCGCGAGGTTGATGAGAATGCGCCGCTCTCCCTTGAGGATTGCCTCAATCGTCTGATTGATCGCGACCTCCTGGTAGTAGCGGGGCAGCTTGCCGCCTTTTGCGCAATACGGTGCTAGCAGTGGGTTGGCCAGACGGGCGGAATCCAGAGCCTTGAAAGCACATAGACGCTGCCAGAGCTCATCCGGCGCGGGAAACGTCGCCAGGCAGCGCTGGGTGTTCGTGGTAAAGTCCCACTCCTCGATTCCGTGGCCGTTCGTGGAGTAGGCGAACGACAAGCCAAGAACCTGAGCGTAGTCTTTTGCCTGCTGCAGGCCGGCACCGGGCTCCAGTTCCTCTGCCTTGGCTTCCACGACGGCGATCGGGAACGATTCTTCGTATCGGAGAAGGTAGTCGGCTTTTTTCCCTTTTTGGCGCTTGTGCCCGTCGCCGACGAGCACAATCTGTCCGTCCGTGAAGTAGTGTTGCTCGGCGATGCGCCACACGGGATCGCCCCAGCCCGCTTTTTGAAGCGCGGGTGTGATCAAGACTCGACACGTGTCCGCTTCGTTCATCCCCGCCACGCCACCCTCCTCTCCACAGACGGCAGCCCGGCTCGGTCACCGAGCAAACTCATCTTGCTGCTTTGGGCAGGCGGTTCCATTACCGATCTCCTCCTTGCGTAGGTGTCTTTGGTGGCGTTTCCTCGAGCCAGTGGTCGATGGCGCCTTTCCGAAAACGCCAATGGCGGCCGATCTTCTGCGATGGGATTCGGCCTTCCCGGACGAGCTTGTAGAGGGTCGACTTCGGGATCTTCAAGTAGGCCGCCAACTCCTCGATGGTAAGAACGTCGCCTGGCTTTTCGTCCATCCAGTTCACCTGTTTGTGCCCACACCAGACCCTCGCAGCATCTCGAAGCAGCCCGTTGGTCGCAGTTGATGTCAGTTGTTGCTAAATGCTTATCTTAACCGAGGCCAAGACGCCCCGTTGAGGCTTCAATGGGCAGGGGTGCCGGCGAGGGGAGCATTACCGCCGAGCCGACTCCACAAATGCAGCTGTGCGTGCCACTCAACCTCGGCGACCACTGATCGCAGGCTGTGCTCGTTCGGAATCGCGGAGCGTGCATACAGCAGTTGCTCCTGGATGTCCGGATGGAGATTCAGGAGGTTCATGATCTGCGTGACCCGCGCCCGCGTCACAAAGCCCAGTCGGGCCAGGTCGGCGTAGTCCTTCACCTCGCCGCGGTCGATCATGTCCTGGAACTTGATCGCCAGCGCCATCAGGCGGGTGATCCGGGGAATGCGTGGCGGGGCCGGAGCCACGGTCTTCTTCGGCCTGCCTGCCGCCTGGCGCGCTGGCCACTTGAGCGCAATCTCGTCTTCACAGCGGTCCTTCACTTCGTTGCTCCTTTGCAGAACTCCCGGATGCCGTTCGAGTTGTAGGTGACCTTCACCTTGTCGCCGCGGGCGTCGTAGCCGACCCGTTCGATCAATTGGCGCAGCAGCGCCGCCTGCTGCTGGATGGTCATGGTCTTCCAGACTTCGTCAAACGTCGCCATGCGCTGGCGCACCATCTGGTCATCGAACCGCAGCCGTTCGCCGCGCTCCACCAAGCTGCGGAGTTGTTCTGCTTTCGCCTCTCCCGACGAAACGACGTCGCGGAGCTCGGCCTCCCGGTCGGGGTCCAGGTTCTTCGCCCGCACGAGTTGCGACTTGGCGTTCCGGACGCGGACGTTGAGGGCCTTCAACTCCTCGCGATGCCGTCCAAGTTCTTCGGTCAGCCGCTGGCGCGCCGCCCGGGCGATCGCTTCCACGACTTCGGGCCGCGTTGCGAACCGCCGGACGCTCTCAATGACTGCCTCCTCGACCACCGGCGCGGACACGGCGCGTGTTGTGCACCCGTCACCGTTCCGCTGCATAGTGCGGAGGCAGACGTAGTATCGGTACCGCCGGTTCTTGCTTGACGAGTAGCTCGGTGACATGGCCGACCCGCAGCATGCGCAGTAGAGGAGGCCGCGCAGCAGGGCCTCCAATTTGGGCCCGTGCCCGCGGCCGGGATTCCGCGTGTTCTCCTTCAGCTTCTGCTGGACCAGGTCAAAGGTGTTGTCGTCGACGATCCGGGGATGGTTGGCGGCGACGATCTCGTCGGCGGCGCGGATCCGCGCGGCGTAGAGCGGGTTCGCCAGCATCGTGTAGATGTGGCACTTCCGCAGGGGATGGCCGCCGAACGCCTTACCCTCCTTGGTGGCCCACTGCTTGTTGCGCCAGCCGAGGCCCTCGCATTTCGCCACGATGCCATGCACGGAGTGGCCTTCCAGGTACCACTCGAAGACCTGGCGCACGCGGGCAGCCTCTTCCTCGTTGATGGCCAGGCAGCCGTCCACAAGGTCGTATCCCAGCGGGACGTGGCCGCCGGTCCATTTGCCGCGTTTGCGCGCCAGCATCTGCTTGTCGCGGGTGCGCTCGCTGATGATCTCCCGTTCGAATTGCGCGAAGGAAAGCAGGATGTTGAGTGTGAGCCGGCCGAGCGACGTGGTGGTGTTGAACTGCTGCGTGACCGAGACGAACGTCGCGCCGTGCTTCTCCAGGATCTCCATGATCTTGGCGAAGTCACGGATCGAGCGGCTGAGCCGATCCACCTTGTAGACCACGACGCAGTCGACCTTCTTGGCCTGGATGTCCGCGAGCAGGCGGCGCAGCGCCGGGCGGTCCATGTTGGCCCCAGTGTAGCCGCCGTCATCGTACTGGTCCGGCAACAGAGTCCAGCCCTCGCCGGCCTGGCTGCGGATGTAGGCCTCGCCGGCGTCCCGCTGCGCGTCGAGAGAGTTGAAGTCCTGGTTCAGCCCCTCGTCGGTAGACTTGCGGGTGTAGATGGCGCAGCGGACCGGCTTCGGAGCGCCGTTCGAGTTATTCCCGTTCGCCATGCTTCACTCCGGGCCGGTGGCCAAGGTTGAAAAAGGCAAACCCGTTCCAGCGCGTGCCCGTCGCCTCCGTGACCGCGCGGCTCAGCGACGTGTAGATCCTGCCGTTGCATTCGAACCCACCGTCCGGCCGGACGTGAACGATGATGTCCTTGCCCTGATAGCGGCGGATGAGCGGCGTGCCCGGCAACGGCAACCGCGGGTCAAGCGACGGCTTCAGGCGCGTTTCCATCGTCCGGTCGTCGTCGAGCGGCTCCTTCAGGAAGTTCTTGGGCGCCCGGATGCGGAGATCGGCGTCATCCGCAATCTCGAGCGCGCGCTGGCGGGCGCGCTCGGAGAGGCCGCCCCACGCATTCGCCTGGATGCGCCAAGCGATGCGGCGGAACAGGAACTGCTTGTGATTGGATCGGGACTCCTCGCCGAACACCTCGCGGTACCTTTCCTTGAGTTGCGCCGTGGTCAGGTTGCGGAGCGCCTCGATCTCCTGTCGGATCTCGTTCTCAGTCTTCATGGTCGTTAACCAGCAGTCACATGAGGGCTCTCTGTCTCCGGGAAGTCAACTTGCCCGGCGGGAGGAGTGGGGAAGAGCAGGCGGACGAGTGCATCGCCGAGAATGCTGGCGACCTCGCGGATGGCTTGATCGAGCGCGGCATCGCGATCGCGCATGAGCGGTCTCCTTCAGAAGACCACCCACGAACGATCTCCGCTCCGCGGTCGAAACGCCGTCTGGTGGATGGGATCGACACGGCATTCTGCCGCGTCCGTTAACTATTTACGCCGCATCAGGACGATTTGTCCGGCTTGGGCGCCAAGGTTGCTCCGCTGCCGGGCGAGTCCTTTTCAGACCGCATGCCGGGCAGCGTTGCGCCAGTTCCTTCCGGTTTCTTCCGAGCTTGACTCGGGTACGGCCTCTGACCTCTCAGGCGCAGCGCACGCATCATCGCGGTCCGCAGTGCAGATTGCGTTAGTCCGAGTGGTACTCGCTTGCACGCTCAGGTCCGGAAGGCGTCTCCTTTTCGGGACCGCGCCTGCACTGTCGCAACAATGTGCTCGATGAGGCGCTCCGGCGTCTTCCACTTCCGGACCAGCTTTCCAGGGTCCATACCGTGCTCTGCCACGATGTCCTGCAAGCCGTCCGCGTCCAGCTCCTGCAACTTTGCGCGAAGCACGGCTTCCCCATCTGCAAATACCAAGAACGGATCGAACGCCGCCGGCTTCCGCCGACTACGAGGGGAAGATGTGTCACGGGTAGGAGCGGCAGACTGGCCGAACTCCCGCTCAATTTCGCTCGCTAGTTGAGGATCCCGTTTGACGGCTTCGAGCAACAGGGCAAATATCCGCTTGAGCCTATCTTCTCCCTTCATGCGACCGTCCTCATTATCTCCTCAGTTAGCCTCCGGTAGATGTCGAATTGCCCTTGATACCCGTACTTTTGGCGAAGAGTGTTCAACGGAGTGAACTCAGCGGCTTCGGCGATGTGCCCGCTGTGCGGGATCACCGTGTCGAAGACATGCGCATCGCCGTTTGCCCGGAGCCGGCGAAGGGTATTGTTGTGCAGCTTGAGTTGTGCACGGTACAGCGAGATCACGATGCCGTATGGTTCAATCTGCTCGCCAATCTCACAGGCGAAATCGCGGACCCGCTTGATGATTTGCGGGATACCGTAGGTGGAGAGAATGTCGGGAATGGTAGGGATGATGTACCCGTCCGAGATCCGCAGGCCGTTCAGGGTGATGATGCCGAGGTTCGGCGGGCAGTCGATTAAGACGTAATCGTACTCATCGATTATTGGCTTGGTGGCCTTCTTGAGCACGTCAACTGGATTGGCGGCGTAGAATTTGCCAGAAGGCATCGACGCGAGTCTGTCCTGCACGTCGATCAGATCAAGACTCGAAGGTAGCAGATCCACCTTTCGAACATCTGCTACGTTCGAGACTCTGCGCTGAATGGTCTTTTCGAGGTCGAACTTCCTGTCGCTAGAGTCCACGAGTGCGTCCTGGAACAGCCGCGCCAACGTGTGCTGTTGATCATTCAGATCCTTCCACTTGTCCTCCCCGATCAGCATCACTGTTGCGTTTGTCTGGGGGTCCAGATCGATCACAAGCACTTTCTTGTCGAACTCCGCCGAAAGCATCTCGGCCAAGGCAACAGTCGTTGTGGTCTTTGCCACTCCGCCCTTCAAGTTGATCGTCGATATCACTCTCGCCACGTTCTTGTTCCTCCTCTTCAGCCAAGCTCGAACCTCGTGTTTGCGAAAGACGGGCCCCGATTTCAGCTCGGCGACAGGGCGCGGAAAATCGGCGCTCCGTTTTCGCCAGTTCGCCACGGCGGACGGGCTGACGCCTGCCATTTCAGCGATCTCAAAAAGGCCGATCAGGTCGAGAGCTTCCAATCGTGAATCCCGTTCACAGCAATTGTGAACTATATTCACAGAGCTGTCAAGGGGCTCCAAGCATTTTCTTGACGGCAGGCCGTAGGGCAACGTTCGCCCATGCAAGCCAATCCAGCCCCGACCGCACCGATAGGTTGAGATTCCCGCACATGCGGATGGCGTGCGGCCGACTCGCATCGACGAAGCAGGGAGGTGTCATCGCTTAACCCAAGTTGGAAGACGCGGGGGTACGTTGCGCAACGCGTGTTTCGGTTTCGGAACGTCCGGCCTGGGGTTGGACAACTCTCGCGATGGTGTTAACCAACTCCTGGTCCGGGGCCGGAGACGGGGAGAAACGGCCTCCGGCAAACGTCGCCGGGGTGCACGGCTGGCCGTTCAGATGGGAATCGGCTCGAAACGGAGAGATACGGAAGTGCCGAAAACACGGCCAGTTGCGGAGTTGCGGACGGAAAGAGCCGTTAACGGGTGGGCCGGAATCGTTGCGGGGAAAAGAATTGGCTCCCCAAGTGCTACGTAATACGTATCCAGGAACGGAGAATCCCCAGCGAGACGGATTCTCCCGCTGCTAACCAGCGAGTGGAGTTTAGGAGATGCGTTCGACAGTCGTTGGAGGCGATCTCCTGACTCTGCAGACGCTCCACTCGGAACTCGTTGATTCTATGTGGGAAGGTTATCTTTGCAGACCACCGGGGCGTCTGCGAGACTCTCCCGGGTACCGACATTTCGTGGTAGGATCATACTGAGAGTATGAAATGGCTAGCATCGAACGTGTGACCGTTACCCTTCCTAACGACTTAGTGCGGGACATCGACCGACGAGAGAAGAACCGCAGCCGGTTCATCGCGGAGGCCGTGCGCCGTGAACTCGATCGCCGTCGCCGCGAGGAGCTTCGGCGTTCTCTGGAAAACCCACACCCCGAGAGCCACGAGTTTGCAGAACTGGGTTTCGACGAATGGTCTCGCGGGCTGCCCGATGAAGATGCGGCAGCGCTGGTGGACAGCAGCGCCGGCAAGGCGGTGGAATGGGTGCCCGGTTCAGGGTGGGTGGAGGTTCGGGCATGAGACTCGGACGAGGGTCTGTGGTCGTGGTTGAACTCGATCCTACAGTCGGGCACGAACAACGTGGCGTGCGGCCCTGCGTTGTGGTCAGCGACCCGGACGTGATCAGCGACCAGCGCTTCCCGCTCGTCTGCGTGGTTCCGGTGACCGGAACACCCGGGCAAGGTCTGTTGTACCCGGAGCTCGCGCCCGGCAAGAGTGGACTGGCGAAGACGTCGTTCGCGCTGATCGACCATCTTCGATCCGTCGACAAGCGGCGGGTCCGGAGAGTCTTTGGGGAACTGGCGCCGCACGAGGTCGCCGCCATCGACGAAGGGTTGGCTGCCTTCCTCGGTTTGGGCGAATGGCTGCACGACACAGGCGAAACTCCAGCAGGGTGAAGACCGGATTGTGGATGTCCCGCGGCCGGGCCGATCAGCGTGCGGTATCCGCGTCCATCGTCAATTGCGCCCGCAGGACCAACCGATCGAGGGAGCCCCGCCAGGCTCTGCCAGAATGGGATCGACACGATGTCGCAACTGTTGGATCCATTCCGGTTCCTCCTGGTCACGGTCGCCGGCTGGATGAGCCAACGCCAGTTGCAGGTGATCGAATACCTGCGCGAAGAAAATCGAGTCCTTCGGGAACAACTCGGAGGCAAGCGCCCTCGCTTCACAGACGATCAGCGGCGCCGGTTGGCCGCCAAAGCTAAGGGGTTGGGGCAGACCATCCTCGCGGAGGTGGCCACCATCGTCACGCCTGAGACCCTGCTCGCCTGGCACCGCAAGTTGATCGCCCAGAAGTATCACGGGAGCAGCAAGCGAGGGCCTGGCCGGCCACGCACTGCTGGCGAACTCGAAGCGCTGGTCGTGCGATTGGCCCGGGAGAATCGAGATTGGGGCTACCGGCGAATCGAGGGGGCCTTGTCCAACCTTGGGCATGAGATCGCTCGGAGCACGATCGCGGCGATCCTGGAACGGCACGGGATCGAGCCGGCGCCGGAACGAAATCGAAAGACGACATGGAAGGAGTTCCTGGAGCGGCATTGGGACCTGATCGTCGCGACTGACTTCTTCACCGTGGAGGTTTGGACCAGGCGGGGCCTGCAGCGGTTCATGGTTTTGTTCTTCATCGACCTGGCGACCCGCAAGGTGGAGATTGCGGGCATTGCACCGGTGGTCAATGGCCTCTGGATGAACCAGGTTGCACGAAACCTCACTGATGCCGTCGATGGAGTGCTCGCTGGGAAGAGGTACCTGATTCACGACCGCGATCCGCTGTTCACGGCCGAGTTCCTGCAGACGCTGGAGTCTGCCGGTGTGAGGTCGGTGAAACTTCCGCCGCGTTCACCCAATTTGAATGCGCACGCGGAACGA
>JARKOC010000063.1 GCA_029975915.1 Bryobacteraceae bacterium | reverse complement strand
ACGCGATACCCGCAGCCCGACTTCCGATACCACGTAATTCGTCTGCCGACTTCCCATGCTCATATGCAGGTCGTGCGCGCCCGTTTCCCGGAAGCCGCCTTCGTCCAGGTAGGAGTAGAGCAAAGACACCAAGGGCTGCATCGTCCATTGCCCCACCGGCAGGGCGTACCCTCCCTCCACGAACACGGAGAAGCCGTTGCCGTCATGATCGCTCGCCATCAGGTCGCTGATCGAGCCGATACTAACGGCGCGGTTGTTGTCATAGGAGTGATTGCCGTAGGTGAGGACGCCGTCCAGGTAGAACCGGTCGCTGAAGAAGGCGCCGTACAGGGAGCCGAAGTAGCTGGTGACGGAACCGTCGGCAAAGCGGTTGTCCTGGTCGATGGAGGTGTAGGCGTACCCGAAGGAGGCGCCCAGCGCCACCCGCTCGCTGACGGCGTAGTCGACCCCCAGCGCGGTACCGCCCATGGAGTAGTCGTAGCCGTTGAACCCGTCCACCGAACTCCGGTCACCCCATTGCCCGACACCCTGGATCCACACCCCCAGTTTCCGTTGCGGAGACACGTTCCGACTTTCTTTCGCCACCCGCAGCGACTCCTCGGCCGGACCGTTGAGGGCCAACTGAACAGGCCGGGAAAATTCCGACAGCGCTCGCATTTCCGACGCCTTCCGGGTTTCCCTCGCCCCCTGCAGACGCTGCTGCAACGCCCTGATGTACTGCCGGGTGACGTCGAAGGTGGTGATCGTGTCGGCATCATAGATGCCGGGACTCAGGCTCTCGAATGCGTTTTCGTACTTCGAGCCGTCCATGGTCTGGATTTCCCGCAAGGCCTGGCTGAAATCGCCGCTCGCCACGGGCGTTACGCTGTCCATGTGCCGTGCAAGCAGACGATGGAGGATGCCGTCAGCCACCGTGGTGAAACTTTTCACGGAACTTACCACCCGGACAGAGTCCGACACGTGGCTTGCGATGAAGCTCACCAAGGGGGTGTCGTGCAGCTCGAACGACGTGAATTTCGCCGTTATCCCTTCGCCGGCGGTGAGGACGGTGTAGGATGTGCCGTTCCGGAAAGCCCCGCTTCCCTTCAGGCCCCGCAACGTGCCTGCCAGGGTGGCGCTCCCCGAGATATTCAGCCTGTCGCTGCTGCCGTCGCCGTTGAGCGTGACATCGAAAACGCCGCTCTCGGTCTGGATGAAGGCACCGGTCAGATTCGTCTGCTGCGCTTCCCCGGCTCCCGGGATCAGGGTCCCGCTGTTGGTCAGGGCGCCGGTTCCGAGATTGACGGTGGAACCGGCAGTGAATACCGCACCCGCATTGTTGTTGAAGGTGATTGTTCCGCTGCCGTTCGACAGGCTCGTATCTTGTATCTTGTACTTCGAGAGCGCCTGGGAACCCTGGTTCACCGAACCGGTGATGGTTCCGTAGTTGTTGACGGTGAGGCTGCCGTGATAGGGAGCGTCGCTGCTGGCCAGTTGTGTGACCGCTGTGCCGTTCGCCCCATCCAGGGTGGTGATGGCGCCGTGGTTGGTCAGCGTGTTGGCATTTCCGTCCATGAAGACCACGCCCGTGCCGCCGGAGCCGCCCTGCACCGTGCCGGAGTTGATGGTTATGCCGATGTTGCCGTTGCCTTTAAGACCGAGGCTCTGGGCCTGGATAGCGTTGGAATCCGCCCCGGAGGAGAGGATATCCCCTCCTACCGTGATATTCACCGCGCCGCCGCTACCCTCGCCGCCGGCGCTCTGGGCAAAGATGCCGACGGAATCGTCACCCGTCGTGGTGATCGCAGCAGAGTGGTTGACGGTCACTATCCCGCCGGACCCGGCGCCGCCGACGCTGCCCATGAAGTAGTTGACAAGGGCGCCCGGGCCATAGCCCACCTCGCCCCCTTCGCCTCCGCCGCCGCCCACGCTCTGCGCCAGGATACCGTAGGCGCTGGCGCCATGGGTGGTGATATTTTTCGTATTGGTGACGGTGACCGCGCCGCCGTTGCCTCCTGCGCCGCCTGTAGACGGGGCCCAGCCGATGCCGATGCCGATATCGGCGTATTCCGACAGGAACCGGGCCACATTGCCCGCGGTTCCGCCGCCGCCGCCCACGCTCTGCGCGAAGATGCCGTGCGCACCGTCGCCGGAG
>JARKOC010000057.1 GCA_029975915.1 Bryobacteraceae bacterium | reverse complement strand
TCCTCCAGCAGGTCGAGGGTTTCGGAGTCCAGGTCGTTGGTGGGTTCGTCCATGACCAGCACGTTGGACGGCCTGGTAAAGAGCTTTGCCAGCAGCAGCCGGTTGCGTTCGCCCCCGGACAGGATGTGCACGGGACTCCTCGCCCGTTCCGGCGAGAAGAGGAAGTCCTGCAGGTAGCCGATGACGTGGCGCGGCCTGCCGTTGATGACGATGGTGTCGTTCCCCTCGCCCACGTTTTCCTGTACGGTCCTGTCCGGGTCCAGTTGCTCGCGCATCTGGTCGAAGTAGAGCACCTCGCGCCGTGATCCGAGGCGGATCTCGCCTCTCTGGGGCGGCAACTCGCCCAGCAGCAGGCGCAGCAGGGTGCTCTTGCCCGAACCGTTGGGGCCGATGATGCCGACCCGGTCCCCCCGCAGGATGATGGTGGAGAAGTCCCTGATTACCGGTTTGTCGTCGTAGGCGAAGGAGACGTCTTCCGCCTCCGCCACCAGCCGGCCCGACTGTTCAGCTTGCTGCAACTGCATCTTTGCCGCGCCGACCCGTTCCCTCCGTTGGTCCCGTTCCTCACGCATCTTCTTCAACGCCCGGACCCGTCCTTCGTTGCGGGTGCGGCGCGCCTTGATGCCCTGGCGTATCCATGCCTCTTCCTGCGCCAGTTTTTTGTCGAACAGGGTCCGGCGTGAGATTTCGGCCTCGAGCAACTCCTCCCGTCGTTCCACGAACGAGTCGTAGCCGCAGGCAAAGGCGTAGAGCGTTCCCCTGTCCAGTTCGGCGATCCGGTTGGCCATGCGTCGGGCAAAGGTCCGGTCGTGGGTCACGAACAGGAAGGTCTTTACTTCGCGCAGGAGAAATTCCTCCAGCCAGACGATGGTGTCGATGTCCAGGTGGTTGGTGGGCTCATCCAGGAGGAGGATGTCCGGCGTGGAAACGAGCGCGCGGGCCAGGAGCGCCCGCCGTTTTGTGCCGCCTGAGAGGGTCGAAAAATCGGCGTCCGGGTCCAGGGAGAGGCGGCCGAGGATGCGTTCCACCTCCTGGTGGAGACGCCAGCCGCCCGTTTCCTCCAGGGTCTTGTGGATCTCCTCCAGCCGCTTCAGCAGGTCGTCACCCCCTTCAGACGCCAGGCGGAGCCCCACGTGATGGTATTCGGCCAGAAGTTTCGCCGCATCGCCCATCCCGCCGGCAACCACGTCGAACACAGGTCCGGAAAGGTCCGGTGGGGATTCCTGGGAAACCAGGGATACCCGCAGATTCTGACGGCGCATGATCTCGCCGTTGTCGGGGGAGATCTCCCCGGCCAGGAGC
>JARKOC010000054.1 GCA_029975915.1 Bryobacteraceae bacterium | reverse complement strand
CCCACAACGCTGACGTCGTCCGCGCGGAGCAAGATGGCGCCGGTTCGTGTCACCAGATCGGGAAATCGGAACACCTGCGGCGGCTCTGGAACCGTAATGGCGTGCGCTCGTAGGGCCTCCTGTCGCCGGTGCACGCTCTGGACCAGGCCACCGGCGCGGGTAGCTCGGCCGTGCTTGTTCGTGCCCTTCTCTGGACGCCACCCTGAAACGAGCCGATTCTGCGCGCTGCTCAAGCTGTCCTGCAGCCGTGCGTGCTCAGTTTGCTGACGCTCGTACTCCAGCTCCCAACGTTCGCGCTCGGCCGCGCGACCTTCCCTATACCCGGTGTAGCCGTTCCCGTAGATACGCGGTCGTCCGTCAGGTGTGGGGTCGAGGTCGACTATCGTTTCCGCAATATCGAGTAGCAGTGCACGATCGTGACTGACGACGACAACCCCGCCGCTGCGGGAGCGGAGCTGGGACGTCAGGAAGTCGAGCCCATCACGGTCGAGATGGTTGGTTGGCTCATCCAACAAGATGAAGTCATGGTCTGCGCCGAGAAGGCAGGCGAGACGCACTCGATACCGTTGACCCACGGAGAGCGCAGAGAGCTGACGGGCTGGGTCCGTCTCCGCTCCGAGAGCTTCAAGCGCAATCTGCACACGCCGCTCAGCGTCCCAGGCATCAAGTGCCTCTGCCGTCTCTAGCGCAGCCGCGTATCTGTCTTCCGCGCCACTCTCGCCGAGCGTAAGCGCCGACGCTGCAGCGTCCAACGCGACGAGCGCTGCAAGTGGGGCCGCGATTGCTTCTGCAACGACTTGTCCTACAGTTCGGTTCTCCTCGGCCGCCATTTCTTGCTCGGCAATACCGACTGTTCCGATCAGTTGGACAGTGCCATTGTCGGGTGTGACCGCTCCGGTGAGCACATGGAGAAGAGAGGATTTGCCTCGGCCATTCTCACCAATGATCGCGACGCGAGAGGACGGAGTGATCACGAGGTCCACCTCATGAAGCACGGGCGTGGTGCCGCGGGTCAGAGAGATGCCTGCGGCTATGAGTTGCGCGCGCTGGCGCGCTGGATGACGGTTGATGAGGGTAAGCATGTGAATCCTTCGAAGCAGCACGCCAAGAGCCCGGAAGCACAAAGCGCACAAGATGACGGCGACCCAGAAAACGGGTCAGAACGAGTGGCCGCCACGAACTCGGAGATACTCAACGAGCGTGGTGGGCCTACTCAGCCGTCACAGGAAGTACAAATGCATGCGTTTAGTCTAGCGCACGAGTGCCTGACCACTGTTTCCGAGCAGAGACGTCATGCGGTAGGGGGCATCGAGGACACGATGATCTGCCCTACAGGTGGAAGGCGGCAGTGCCGATCAGCCATATTCGCGCGGTCCACCAAGTGGTAAGAGGACCTGTAGTGCGTGGATTCCCTGCGCGGGCAGGACACCGTTGCCTAGCGCCGCTAACTGTTGGTTCGAGGTGAGCCCGTGATGAGGATTGGTCACCCAGCCCGAGGGCAAGCCCATCAGCCACTCGACAAAGGCGGGAGCTGGCCGTGGGCCGGTTCCTTCGCTGATGAGCGCGGGTGCGGGGGCGGGCCTGCCGACAATCCGTGCCCAGCCGGCTATGGCGCTGGCGTATCTTCCCCAGCGTTGAAGAGTTGCACGATCAGGTTCCAGAGACTGTCGGGTTCCTCGGTGCGCGGGTAGCCGCTCGGCCCGTGGAGGGCGAGGTCGATGATCTGATGGCTGAGCGCGATCGTGCCGCGGCGTGCTTTCACCTGTTGCAGGCTCTCCCCGCCGCGTGAGGCGTCTGAGGCGAGTGGGGTTCGGAAGAGGGCGGTGGGCGAGGATGAAGACGCGGTATCTGGGGTGGGGTGCGCCGATGGCGGAAGCGGGTAAACCGATCCATTGCGCGTCGTACCGGAGGTCGGCCAGGTCTCCCAGAACTGCTCCTGCTGCCCGAAGAGGTCGAGTTGCGGTCTCTCCCAGATTCCACGAGCTGGGTTCCACACCGCGAGGGGTTGCACCCTCGGGGGTTGCATGTTCGGGGTTGCGTTGCTCATCGTCGTCTCCTTCAACGTGTGCGCGGATCGCGGGTGCAGATAGCAGCCCCCGGACGTTCTCGATCACGACCCACTCCGGTTGCAGAACATCGATCGCTGCTGCCATGCGAGCCCACAAGCCGGAGCGAGTGCCGGGTTTCAGGCCGGCCATCTTCCCGACCGTCGATACGTCCTGGCAGGGAAACCCGCCGCAGAGAATGTCCACCGGCGGGACGGTGTTCCAGTCGATGGTGGTGATGTCGCCGAGGTTAGGGGCATCGGGCCAGTGGTGGGAGAAGACGCGGGCGACGGGTTCGTTGATCTCAGAGAACCAGATCGTCTTCGCTCCGAAGACTTCCTCGACGGCGAGATCGAGTCCTCCGTAGCCGGAGAACAGTGACCCGACGCGCAGCGGCGCGGCGGGCGCGGTGGGAGCCGTATCTGCCATCGGCAAGCCTCCTGGGTCGGTGATCTCCGGAGCCGTGATGCTGCTCCGAGCTGGTCACCAACCAGGTGCACGGTCGACACCGTCGGCCGACGCCCAGGCTGCTCGCCAGCACCCCGGGTTCCGCGTCCGTAGGTTCGCTCGTCTGGTCCCTTCGCGGTTCGCTCGAACGGGTTGTCACGCGTCTTGCAAGCGAGGTTCGCGCCGTCGCAAAAGTGACCTCAGAAACCACCGCGCCTGCGGGTTGTCGAGCTCACCTTCGAGTTGAGGAGAGGCGGTGCCTGGTGACGGTTTCGATGCGGGTGATGTCCGCCGGCGACGGCTACAAGTACCTGCTGCGTACCGTCGCCACCGGTGACGGTGACCGGGTGCTCTCCACACCGCTCACTAGGTACTACACGGAAGAAGGAACCCCGCCCGGCCGGTGGATCGGCTCAGCCATCCCCGCGCTCGGCGGCGGCTCGATCACTGTCGGCGATGAGGTTTCCGAGGAGCAGCTTCAACGCCTGATAGGTCAAGGCCGCGACCCGATCAGTGGTCAGCCGCTGGGGAGTCCGTATCGGAAGTATCCGACGGTGACTGAGCGGGTCGAGCGTCGCACTGCGCGGCTCGATGTCGACCTCCCTGTGACTGAGCGTGCTGAGGCGGTCGCCGCAATCGAGGCTGAGGAGAGTGCTCGTGGGGTGCGGAAGGCGGTTGCGGGGTTCGATTTCACGTTCTCGATTCCGAAGTCCGCGTCGGTGCTGTGGGCGGTGTCGGACGCGGGGACGCAATCGTTGATTGCGGATGCGCATCATGCGGCGGTTGCGGAGATGGTTGCGCTCATCGAGCGGGAAGTTGCGGCAACCCGTGTCGGCGCGGCGGGACGCAATGGGGCGGTTGCGCAAGCCGATGTCTCGGGGGTGATCGCAACCGCGTTCGATCACTACGACTCACGGGCCGGTGACCCGCATCTGCACACGCACGTGGTGATCTCGAACAAGGTGCAGACCGCCCACGACGGCAAATGGCGATCCCTCGACGGCCGCCACCTGCACGCCGCCACCGTCGCGCTCTCCGAACTCCACGAAGCCGTCTTCGCTGACCACCTCACTCGCGCGTTCGGCGTCGAGTGGGAAGCCCGGGACATGGGACGTGACCGCAACCCCGCCTGGGCGATCACGAAGGTGCCGGAGAGGTTGGTCGCGGAGTTCTCGTCCCGGTCCCGGCAGATCGATCAGGAGAAGAACCGGCTCATTGCCGAGTACGTCGCCCGTCACGGCCGACAGCCCTCGCTTGCGACGATCATCAAGCTACGCGCGCAGGCGACGTTAGCGACGCGGCCGGAGAAGCAGGTCCGTTCTCTCGCGGACCTCACTGCGGAGTGGCGGGATCGGGCGTCGCACCTTCTCGGTGAAGACGCTGCGCGTTGGGCGAGCACCGTCACCGCGAACGACACACCGCTGTTACTGCGCGCGGACGATGTGCCGTTGGACGTGATCGAGTCTCTCGGGCACAGTGTGGTTGAGGTGGTTGGTGAGAAGCGTTCGACCTGGCGGAAGTGGAACCTCACTGCTGAGGCTGCACGACAGACCATGCCCTACCGGTTCGCGACCACGCAGGATCGTGAAGCGATCGTCGGAATGGTCGTCGACGCCGCCGAGCGAGCTTCGATTCGGTTGACCCCGCCGGAACTGGCCTCGAGCCCTGCTGTGTTCCGCAGGTCTGATGACACCAGCAGGTTCCGCCCAGTGGGATCAACGGTCTACTCGTCACCGGGCATCCTCGTCGCCGAAGACCGTCTCCTCGACCGCGCCCGCAGCACGACCGCACCCGTCGTGTCGGTCGAGAGCATCGAGAAGGTCACCCGGCGACCGGACCGTGAGGGGCGCTTCCTCAGTGACGATCAGGCCGCAGCACTTGCGAGTGTCGCGATCTCGGGACGGGCGGTCGATGTGCTGGTCGGCCCGGCCGGCGCCGGGAAGACTACGGCCATGAGCGCTCTGCGTACCGCGTGGGAACGCGAACACGGGCGCGGCAGCGTCATCGGGCTCGCGCCGTCCGCGGTCGCCGCGCAGGTCCTCGCCGATGACCTCGGAGTTCGGACGGAGAACACCGCGAAGTGGTGGCAAGACCACCAGAACGCCGGGGCATCGTTCCGGAAGGGTCAGCTGGTGATCGTGGACGAAGCCTCCCTCGCCGGCACCCTCTCCCTCGACCGGATCACGGAGCACGCGGTGGCGGTGGGTGCGAAGGTGTTGTTGGTGGGTGACTGGGCGCAACTGCAATCCGTCACTGCTGGCGGAGCGTTCTCCCTCCTCGTCCACGACCGCAGCGACGCCCCCGAACTGGTCGATGTGCACCGCTTCGTCAACGACTGGGAGAAAACGGCCTCCCTCGACCTCCGCCACGGCCGCCCCGAAGCGATCGACACCTACGCCGCGCACGACCACATCACCGGCGGCGACACCGAGAAGATGATCGACGCCGCCTACACCGCTTGGCGTGCCGACACCCTGGCGGCGGTTTCCACGGTGTTGATCGCGGACTCGAACGAGTCAGTCAATGTCCTGAACCAGCGTGCCCGCGCTGATCTGATTCTCGATGGCACCGTGGATGCCCGCCGCGAAGTCCAGTTCCAAGGAGACGCCCGCGCAGGAGTCGGTGACACGATCATCACCAGGAAGAACGACCGCCGCCTCCACACTCCACGCGGGTGGGTCCGCAACGGTGACCGCTGGATCGTCACCGACATCCGAGACGATGGATCGCTCACCGCCCGCCGCGCCGACAGACGCGGCACCGTGACCCTTCCCGCTGGCTACGTCTCGGATCACGTTGACTTGGGGTACGCAGTGACGGCGCATAGGGCGCAGGGCATCACGACCGATACCTCTCATGTTCTTGTTGATCCGTCTACGACGAGGGAGAACCTGTATGTCGCGATGACCCGCGGCCGCCACGCGAACCTCGTCTATGTCGCCACCGACCGGCCCGACGACAACCACACCACCCCACACCCCGCGGATGATCCGGCAGTGACAGCGAGGAGTGTGCTTTACGGGGTGCTGCAGCACGTCGGTGCCGAACTCTCGGCGCACGAGATGATCGCCGCCGAGCAGGAAGCGTGGGGGTCGATCGCTCAGCTCGCGGCAGAGTACGAGACGATCGCGCAAGCCGCGCAACACGACCGCTTCGCCACCCTCATCCGCCAATCCGGCCTCACTCCGGACGAGGCAGAAGACGCGATCCAATCCGACACGTTCGGGGCACTCGCTGCCGAACTGAGACGTGCGGAGGCGAACCACCACAACATCGACGCCCTCATGCCGCGCCTGGTAGCCGCCCGCGGCTTCGAGGACGCCGACGACATCGCCTCCGTCCTGCACCACCGACTGGTCCGAGCCACCGCGCGCCCCGCCGGTTCCGGCCGCACCCGCAAGGTTCCCCGCCTGATCGTCGGTCTCATCCCCGAAGCCACCGGCCCGATCAGCACCGAGATGAAGAAGGCGCTCACGGAACGTCGCCAGCTGATCCAGCAGCGCGCCGAAGCCGTCCTCAACCAAGCCCTCAGCGAGCGGCAGGAATGGGCGCTCGCACTCGGGGACGCACCCGCCGAGCTGGAAGCCGCAGCAGCATGGCGGCGGCAAGCGCAGACGGTGGCCGCATACCGCGACCGGTACGGCATCACCACCCGCACACCGCTCGACCCGGCACCCGACAGCGATGCGCAGAAGATCGACGCCGCCCGTGCGAAAGCCGCTCTCGCGCGACTCCGCGACCTCGCGAGTACAGAAGGGCACGACGATCCGTCACGGACAGTTCGGCGGGAGGGTGCGAGCCGGCGCCTGTGACCCGGTGCTCTTCCGAATGTCGCCGGTGCGTCGTATCTTGGTAGATGAGGCGGATTTCTCCTTGATATGACGCTCCTCGGGGCAGGCCGCAAGGCCACTCACACACGCACCGCCTCGGACGATCCGTCGCGCATGTGAGAGGAACCCCCGTCATGATCCGCCAGCTCTGGAACCTCAGCGTCCACACCCGCGCATTCCTGCGCCGCTACATGCCCACCAACATCCTCCTCGACGCCATCCGCACCCGACGAGGACTGAAATGGGGCGTGCCGGCGATGCTCCTTGCCATGCCCTACCTCCTCGCGGCGAGCACCTTCACGACCCTCATCGCAGACGGCGGACCCGGATGGCTCAACCTCCTCGTCCTCCTATGCCTGTGGAACACGATGAAGTTCATCATCATGGGACCCGTCAGCCTGATCCTGCTGGGCCGCGCACGTCTGCGGGAAGCAGCCGCCGTGCACCCCGAACGAAGAACAAAGATTGAGTCGGCCGAGCTAGTGACCTGACCGGCTCGACTCGCTTCCTGTCCCAGAGACATCACTGTGATCCAGGAGACCTCCCACATCTCCACTGCACCGTTGTCGACCTCCACGGTAAGATTCAAGAGTTCCCTGTCGTAAACCGCCATTGGAGTCCAATGGACACATCCACGTCGTTGTTCGGACTGCTTGCAGTGGACACTCAGCGTAACGAGCCCGAACCTAGGCCCCGCCCGCAGCCTTCAACACTCACGCACACAATCGAGACATCTGATCACGGGTTCGGGTTTTCCCCGATAGTGATCTCTCGAATGGAACACTAATGCAGACAAGAGAAGCCCCCGCATCCTTGTTTGCCGAGCTAGCAAGCTACCCGCAAAGCGATGTCGATGGTGTCCGCGGGACAGCAACAATCACAGAGACGATTGAATCGTCAGATACCGATGAGGCAGTCACGCAACTCCTCCTAAGTTACGTCGGGCCTCGTTGAGCTCCAAGGCGCCCATCCTCATCGGTGAACGTGATGATCCTCATATCGCCGCTGTCGAGAATGCCCTCATAAGGCGCGGAAATCGCCCACTGATCTTCGACCTTGAGTCAGTCATGAGCGGCGGTCTTTCGATAAGCGATGAAGGTTACACCGTCAAAGTTGATGGCGGTTGGCGCGACCTCACCGATGCGCGACTTGGGTGGCTACGACGTCTTCACCGGGCAGACTGGGGGCTTGGCGTTGAAGCGGGCTCGCTGAGAGCTTTAGAGCTTGGCACTTGGCATTCGGCGTACTCATGGCTTCTGGATGACTCCAAAGTTAGTTGGATAACAAGCCCAGTGGCGTTACGCCGAGCTGAATCGAAGCTCTGGCAATGGAAGGCTGCAGTCAGGCTCGGCATTCCATACCCGAGAACCCTAGTCACAACGAGTAGCGAGGCAGTCGCAACTTCCTTCTCGAACGAGGTCATTGTTAAGCCTCTCGGTACGGGACAGTTCATCCAGGACGCTGAGACAATGACGGTCTACGCCGAGTCCATGATGCCTACAGACATTCGACTTAGCGCACTGAACGCAGCGCCATTCATTGTCCAGGAACGGATACCGGCTGCTAAGCATCTTCGCGTTGTCACCGTCGGCGATCGTACCTGGGTGGCAACGCTAGATGTTGACCTAACTGCTCCCGCTGATTGGCGGCGGCGTTCACACAATCATTCTGCATTCATAGAAGCCCCTGACGAGAGCTCGATGGTGCCCACAGGCGCGCTGACAATTGCGAGTCATCTCGGACTCGGATACTCGAGCCAAGATTGGGTCCAAACGCCTGATGGTGAGGTGTACCTTCTCGACGTGAACCCATCGGGGCAGTGGCTTTTCCTCCCGGCGCGAGTGGGCATGGCGGTCACTGACGCCCTCGCAGATCTACTCGTGGCGGCCACATGAGAAAGCAGGCTTTTCGCGACAAGACAAGACGTGCATTCGCCGAAGTTCGCATGGTTGCGAGTACGGCGCTGGGTCTCTTCGCTGGCCGGAGAGTGTGGATGCCAAAAGAAGCGGCACCTAAAACGAATTGGGTAGACGAGTGCCTCAAACGGAACCTTGCCTTGGCGCGCTCATCCTATGACGAGCGTCTGAAAAGCGAATCAGCGGGCATCGAAGCGGTTCGGCGCCGTGCAGAGTTCGCACTCACAGCAATCATTGCGGCCATCGGACTGAGCACTGCCGCGTTCGAGCGGCTCTGGGCCGTTGCCTCGAACTCCACCAGCTTGCTCGTCATCTGGTTGGTCGGCGTTCTCATTGTCGTCATGGCAGTTCTGGTTTTTGCCGGTGTTGCCGTGTCGAACAAAGTCCTTGGAGTAGTCCAGGTAGAAGACTTTATTCACCTTCGTGATCCCCGCCGAGAGGAGCTTCGACAGTACGTTCTGGCAGTGCATACGACGTCGAGGACTCGCCGAGCAATGGTCACGGTCTTCCGTGACGGCTTCTTGATCGCGCTAGTCGGACTAACGCTGCTCGCGATCGCTCACACCGTATCTTGGGCGGTTCCCCTGGACGATGCTCCAACGCCTGTGGATGTCAACATCATTAGCCCTTCGCCCGCGCCATAGCTTTGAACGGCTACACGAAACGCCCCACTGCCAGGCGTTAGGAGAATAACGCTCCCTAGTGATCTCGTCCGGTCAACGTGGTGTCTACGATGACGGCCAGTGGGCTCGAACTTGCTTGGCAATCAGTTCTGTCTTGGCAAGTGGGAGCTCTTCCACGGGCCCCCATTCGGTGCCGCCAGAGTCTAGGGTTCCTGCGACGTGGAAGTGAACGTGTCTGATCGACTGGCTTGCGGTCTCACCGTTGTTCTGCCAGACGGAGATACCTGGACGCTGGTAAGCGGCGTCGATTGCCCTCGCTGCGTTCCTTACTTCGACCATGAGCGCCGCACACTCATCATCTGTCAAGTCGAGAATGGTTTCTCTGTGCCTGGTAGGGATGACGAGAAGGTGCGGTTTCCCACGCTGTTCCTGCGTAACCATAACCGCTGTCAACGTGTTTCTAGTCACGAAGGTGAACGGTCGACTTCCTTCGAGATAGGCGCAGAACGCGCACGGCTGCGCGTCAGGGAGCCGAATAGCTGACTCACTCACGACGGCCTCATCGATGACAGGAACGCTTGGAGTTCGAGCCTGTCCAGGCGATCGAACTCCCTCGGATGCACCACTATTCGCAGCTGATCACAGACCTTCTTCGTGCGTGACGCGAACATGAACGACATCACGATGAAGCGGATCGAGTCTTGCGCCGGCATGACCTGTGATAGCCGGGACTGTCCTCCGCCGATGACGGGTATGGCTACCGCAGTTCCGTTCGCAGTCCGCGAGACCTCCTCCCACAATGATGCAAGGCTTCGCCAGATACCATCCGGCGTACTCTGTGCTTCGTTGGCCTCGTTCATCTCGCTGTAGGCTAAGAAATAGAGGCGATGAGAACCGTTTCGAAGCGTCGCCACGGCCCCAATGCCGTATTTCTCGGTCTTGCCGGGCTTCTGAATCGTTGCCGTTACTGCTTTGTCCTGAAGTGCCGCAGCGAGTTCACGGTCCAGTTGATCGGTATCGCTACCGTAGAGGCGTTCGAGCGCCTGGCCTTGGACACTGTTCTTCGCGATGACGTTAGGAACGGACGTATCGAACGTATCGCACGTGCCCACAACGATATTGCAATCCTGCGCGAACAAATCGCCCTTCACGATCTCGATCCTCGTGTTGGGCGAGTTGTACTCCTGACTGATCGGACGCGGCCATGCCCGTACGAGCCCGTACCCGATCGATACGGTCGCGATGATGATTGCGAGAGGCCACCCCCCGACGGGAAGTACTCCGACAACGAAACTCGTGAGTTCCAGAAGGACCGCGAGAACTCCAATTGCGGAGAATGTCTGGATGAGGAACCAACGCCAGAAGCGCCACGTGCGCAGATCGTGTGCTAGGTCTCTCATCTATAGGCCGAGCGTCGCGTAAGTTTCGGACGGATACTGGTGCGGTCCCGAATTTTTGCTGCCCCCGAACTGGACTGCGTAGTTGTCGAGCGCGTGCTTGATGATCTTAGGCTGGAACGACACTGACACCGTGTAATAGTTTGCGTTCAATAGCGGTGCCGGTATGAAGTTCCTGTTGACGGTGCGACCACTATCGAGGTTCGCGATGACCACCGGAAGATTGAACTCCATCATGACCTTAATTTCGTGCGCGAGAAATGAGACACCGTCTCCGCCTTTGCGTCTAGCATCACCACTGCCGAGAAGAACCACCTGTTTGGCGTTCTTCATTCGTTCGCGCAGATTGCGCTTGATCGTTTCAGGTTGGCTCGTATCGCGCGAAACGTACAGGGCGTGCGCATCATAGAAATTGAAGTCGAAGTTGGGGTTTGCTTTCCATGCTTCCATCAGGCGGTACTGGCCGATGTCCTCGCTTGCGAAAGCGACATAGGTTTTATTGCGGTAACTCATTGTTTCCTCTTTATTCCTGGAACTGGGTAAGGTTGCGGACAGATGCAGATAGATCGACGGCCCCGGGGTGGCGGGCTGAATCAAACAAGTCTTAGAGTTGGCCGCTCGTCTGCGTCGCCGAGCATGCGGCGGACTTGGACTGGTTTCCAGGCGAGTTCCTGGGCCAAGGATGCGATGGTGACGCCGTTTGCTTCGGCCATCTCGACGGCGCGGCGAAGGAGCGAAGGAACCTCACCAGGAAATTGGTAGACGGGCTGGGTTGCGATCACACCTTGCTCTGAGAACTGATTCAGCTGAATGTATGCGCGACGAGCGGTAGCGTCGGATAGCAGGCCGACCTCCCTGCTTCTGTAGATGAGGGACTTGATGGATACCCCCCATTGTTCGCTCAATTGGTTCAGCTTTCGAAAGTCGATCCGCCGAGGGAGTAAGTCATGGATCACCAAACTTGGTGTCAGGAACTCGGCGGCGAATCGGTCCGCTTCTCGTTCCAATGCGGGGTCACCGCCGGCGAGTTCGCCGTGCATGACGAGGTGTCCGAGTTCGTGTGCAGCGGTGAAGCGGTGCCGGTATATGTCGTTCGCGCGGTCGGGTGACAGGACGATGATCGGTCGCGACAGCGAAAGTGTGGAGAAGGCGTCGATACGGGCAACTTCGTTCTCGGCGAAGGGGACCAAGACTGCGACGATGCCCTGATTCTCGATCGTGCGCACGAGATGCGGGATCGGTTCCGCGCCCAGCCCCCATGCCTTGCGTAGCGCCCGTGCGGCCGCTATTGGGTCGTTTGGGAATACGCCAGGTTCTATCTCACCGCCAACGAAGCCTGGCAGGTTCACGGGTGGCAAGCGGACGTGCTTCTCGACTGCATGAACCAGCTCCCATAGTTGCTCCGTGTAGGACACTGCCTTGGCGCGCTGTTTTGCCGTCGTGGAACGAAGGCTCCGGAAGAAAGCATCGGCTGTCTCAAGCCGAGCGAGCGGCCGACCCGCGGCGAAGAACTCTCGCGGAACATCAAGTTCTCTAGCTAGACGCGGGATGAGTTCCGCACGGGGTGGTGTGGCGCCGGATTCATATTGCCCTATAGCGGCGGCCGAGACGCCTAGTGGTTCTGCGAGACTCTGCTTCGTGCGCAACGCGAGCTGTCGAGCTTGCCGCAGACGGTCACCATCGAAGGTCCTTGCGATGTCAAGATCAGTGGGAGGCGCGACCGGTCTGCTCGAATCACGGGAGATCATCTGACGCACCCCCGGTTCCCGTGTCAAGGACGCCCTCGGCCTCGACGTTGGTGATCGGCAGTTCGCTCGGCTTCAGAAGCGTCAGGTCGCTCTCAGGAAGAGGCGCGTCATCGAATCGTGCAGAGGAAGGCTCGCCAAGACCAACCAAGGCAACTCCTTCTCCGTCAAGCAGGTGCAGCGGCAATTCCTCGCGATAGTGCCAGGTGACGAGCCCGGATGATTCAAGAGTCGCCTCGCCGACGTAGACGTGCTGGAGCCCGCCACGGGCAGACACATCGTAGGCAACGAGGGAGACCCGCGTAGCGGAGCCGAAGGAACCATCCTTGACAGCAGCGTCCAGGTCACCACCCAGTTCTAGTTCGAACTCCAACTGTTCCTGCATGTTGCGGCTAGCGTCGTCTTCAAGCGAGAACACTCGGCGACGGAAATCCGAGCGGCCTAGTCTGATTCGGTCAGCGCCCGACGATCCACGTCCACACTTCGCTGGAAAGATCAAAGTGCCATCGAACACCACCAGGTCGTAGCGGCTGCCTGTCGGCCGGATGACCTCGCGCCCAGGCAGGAATGCAAGGTGGGCCGATACCTCCTCAGGCAAGATCACCCAAAACGAACCGTATGCTTCGTTCGAGGTCAGTTGACTTCCGGTCTTGGCGTCGAGGGAACGCTCGTGGGCTGCGCGACCGGCCCTGACCAGCGCAAGCATCACGCCCTGGCGGTGCTCTCCGAAGTGACGGTTGAACCACGGAGAGGGTTCGGGCAACTCGTTCATCTATGCTCCTGACGCTAGGTGACGTCACAAGCCTAGCACTGGAGCTTTAGAAATGCGCAAAATACAGTCACTATGACTTTCGGAGTGTCGATCCTGCTATTCAGGTCTGTTGCCCTGGTCTCACGTTGTTGGCCTCCTTCCTCGGGGACGAAGGGTTGCGCCCTCAGCAATGACAGCGTTGCGCACGGTCTTCGGGTCAATGCCGAGACGTTCGGCGACCTCCTGCAAGGTGTGGCCGTCGCCGTAGAGGATGGCCGCGCTAGCTCGGCGCTCCTTGCTCAGCCCTGTCGGCCGCAACCTTCCACCAGACCGTAGGACGAAGGTCGGAATCGTTCCGCGATGTACGCCGTACTTCACTGCGATGGCTCGGACGGGCATCCCAGCCTCATAATCCGCGAGCAGTTCCACGCGCCGCTCGGTGGTCAATCGTGTTTGAGACTTCGCCGGATCTTTCGCGACCGCACCTCGAGAATCGTGCCTCTCCGGGGTTCGCCCCCTCGGTTCGCGCCGCTCAGAGCCCTTGAGAACACGGGAAATCAAGTGTTTCAGCGCTGGTCTGGTGTTTGAGAATCGCTTGGGAAGGCCCACTTCGCAAGACCCACATCGCGATCGCCGAGCCTGCGTTCAGCTTGGGCCCCTGCCTCGTCGCGAAGGAATGGTCGGATCCTCGTGTTTGCGCAGATACTCCCGGATCACGTCGTAATCCCTAGCAGGATCGCGCACAATGCGCTTCGAGACAACCACGAAGGCGGCTTTGTCGATCACCACGAGCCGCAGCCCGTGCTCCGGGATGCGTTTCGATTTTCGTTCGTCATAGCGACGGCGTTGCTCACCCCGACCGACGCCGGAGACAGTATCGCGCCGTTCGAAGACTCGGCCCCAACCCATTGCGCCGGCCCCGCCGACTCAGCTATTGATGCGGGCCTTGACCAGGCCCGCGACCGTCTTGCCGTCGGCTCGTCCGGCCACTTTCGCGTTGACTGCCTTGACGATCGCACCCATCTG
>JARKOC010000032.1 GCA_029975915.1 Bryobacteraceae bacterium | reverse complement strand
CAGAACGCCTTCAAGGCGCTGAAAGGCCCGATACAGATGGTAACGGCGCCCCATACGCCGTCACCGTTCAGCGGCGCGCTGGAAGACCTCTATCTCCCCAGCCCGGCCAAGATCGAAGCCGCCGTCAAGGCAACCATGTAGTGCGAGACGGAGGGGGGAGCGGATTCGGCTCCCCCTTTCCCCATGGAAGCATTCCCCGTCAGGGGTATGAAAAAACGCAGCTGAGCAGGAAATGGAGAGCAGTAATGCAGCATGAGCTTGGAAAAAACGAATATGAAGGGACGAAACTGCAGGAGCACACCGGCAGTGCGGGGTCGACGAAAAACGTGAAAAAACCCGAGTGGCTGCGGGCACGCTATTCGTGCTGCCCTGAAGTCGACTCCATACGGCGCATACTCCGCGACAACAGGCTTCACACGGTGTGCGAGGAAGCCACCTGCCCCAATCTCGGAGAGTGCTTCAGGCAGGGGACGGCGACGTTTCTCATCCTTGGCGACACCTGCACCAGGAACTGTCCCTTCTGCGACGTGAATCACGGCGTGCCTCTTCCTCCGGACGCGGACGAACCCGCCGGTCTGGCGCGCGCCGTCGCCGCCATGAAGCTTCGGTATGTGGTGATCACATCGGTTACCCGCGATGACCTGCCGGACGGCGGCGCCGGACAGTACGCCCGCTGCATTTCCGCGCTGCGGAGCGAGAATCACCGTTTGCGAATAGAAATCCTGGTCCCCGACTTTCGCGGAAGCGATACAGAAGCACTGGGCATTCTGACCAGGAACAGTCCCGATGTTTTCAACCATAACCTGGAAACCGTTCACCGTCTGTATCCCCGCGTCCGTCCCAGCGCGAACTACGCCTCCTCCCTTGAACTCCTGCGCAGGTACAAGACGATGAACGCCGCGGCGCCGACCAAGTCCGGTATCATGCTCGGATTCGGGGAAACGCGGGAAGAGGTGTACGAAGCCATGCAGGATCTGCGTGATGCCGGTTGCGACATGCTGACGCTGGGCCAGTACCTGCGGCCGAGCGGCAGGCATCTGCCGGTGGAGCGCTATGTTCCGCCGGAGGAGTTCTCCGAGTATCGAGAGGTCGGACTGACCATGGGATTTTCCCATGTCGAGGCAGGTCCGCTGGTCCGATCCTCCTATCATGCCGCCCAACAGGCGGAGCAGGGCATCCATTGAGACAAATCCCGGCAAAGGGCGCACAATAACCGCCCGACCCGGTTTTTATACACCTGAATCCGCGACGTTCAAACCCCGGCATTCCGCTTGCTTCGGCATTCCGGCGCCACGGATTCAGGACACCGGAAACGGTTACATACTACTGATTGAGAGAGGTAATGAAAAATGAGCGAGGAAATCTTTGATCTGATAGTTATCGGCGCCGGCCCGGGCGGATACGTGGCCGCGATCCGATCCGCCCAGCTGGGACAGAAGGTCCTGGTAGTCGAGCAGCGCACCACCATGGGCGGCGTGTGCCTCAACGAGGGATGCATTCCCAGCAAGGCGCTTCTCGATTCCAGCGAACATTTCGCCCTGGCGCGTGACAAATTCGCGGGTCACGGCATCGAGATCAACCCGCCGACCATGAACGTGCCCAAGATGGTGGCGCGCAAGGAAGACGTGTTCAAAAAGCTCACCGACGGCATCGCCTACTTGCTGAAGAAGAACAAGGTCCAGGTTCTGAAGGGAAGCGGCAAGTTGACCGCTCCCAAGGGTGACGGCGTTCACCGGGTCGAGGTTTGCCAGAACGGGACGGTCACGGTTGTCTCCGCGAAGCGGGTGCTCCTGGCAACCGGCGGGGTTCCCGTGGAAGTGCCCAGCATGCCCTTTGACGGGGAGTTGATTGTCAGTTCCAAGGAAGCCCTCTGTTTCACGTCCGTTCCCGAGCATCTGGTCATCGTCGGCGCAGGGTACATCGGCCTGGAGTTGGGCTCCGTGTGGAGGAGGCTCGGCGCCAAGGTGACAGTGGTGGAGATGCTGCCCAAGATGCTGCCGTTTACCGATGGAGAGGTTACAGATGCCCTGATGAAGATCCTGAAGAAACAGGGAATCGCCTTCCGCATGGGCACCCAGGTGACCGGAATGGAGAAAAAGAACGGCAAGGCCGTGCTGCAGCTGAAGGCCGGAGACAAGGCCGAGGAAATGGAATGCGACAAGGTCCTGGTTGCGGTGGGCAGGAAGCCGGTTCTGACAGGTCTCGGCCTGGAAGAGGCAGGCGTGGCGAACAACGGCAACGGCAGGATCGATGTCAACGAGAATTACGAAACCTCGGCGCCGGGCATCTA
>JARKOC010000524.1 GCA_029975915.1 Bryobacteraceae bacterium | reverse complement strand
GCGACCCCGAATAGACGCTTGGCCGGGGCCGGCCCGTCACCCTGGACGGTGTCGTCGAGAGGAGGAACGAAAGGAAGGAAGGGAAGAGCCGAGGATCTCGGTCACGGGGCTTGACAGCCCTTGTTCATAGACGTTTGTTCGACGGCCCTCCGCGTACCGGTAGGTTGGCTCCAGGTCCGTGTCCAAGGAACAGGACAAGGTGCAGACTTCAGGGCGGGCAGTCGTGGTCGAAGGCAGTCAGGTGAAGCCAGATGGGTGGTGGCGGGTGCGACGGACCGCAGTCCAGCAGTACGTTGAGCAACACCTTGTCAGGTATCGCCGCACCATTCTGGTCGATCGCGCTGGCCTTCGTCGGTCGGTAGATCACCTCCAGAGTAAACTCACCGTCTTGGCCGTATCCGACGTCGGTCTGCGGCGAGCCATCGTCTCGTGGCGGTATGAATACTTCGAGTCCAAGCTCCGCCGTTTCCTGGGCTTCGGCGGAAGGGCAGGACGGACGGGTGAACCTGCAAACATCAACACCTTTGAAGAGGCAAGTTGGGGGTCCGCAGAAGGCACAAGGGTTCACCTTGAGGGTGAGGGAGAGACGCCTTTCTTCCTGAAGAGGTGCGCACAAGTCGATCGTGTAGTTCTTCTGCGGTTCCGGGTTATCCGGGAAGATGATCTCGAATGAAGGGAAGAAGCAGTCGCAGGGGAACTCCGGACGCCCAAATTGGGAATCCGCCGCGTCGTCGCCTTCCGCTTCTGGGGTGTCCTGCGACGAATCATCTACCTGGACTTCGCGGCCAATTGGATTCTCGGCTTGACATGCCATTACTGCGATCGTTGTCGCTGCCAGCAGGCCTCGCAGGCGGTTGCTTGCCATTCGATGCCTCCAGTTCCAACGATTCAATACGAAACGATGCGCTGATATTCAAGCTGACTGTGAAGTTCAGATCGCACTCTGTCTGCAGGCAGGGCGGGGCTTGGGTGGCGGCAGAAGGCTCAGGGCGCGAAGAACTCGCGCAAGACATCGAGAACCTCGGCGGCCTCGTTCGGATCGAGTGTGCCCAGGTGCTTGATCAGTCGCAGTTTGTCGATCGTGCGAATCTGGTCGATGACGATCTGGCCGTCCTTGCCGTCGAAGTGGGTTTCGACTCGCGAGGGATACGGCCTGCCCTTGGTTGTCATTGGGGCGACGACCACGGTGCGGATGTGGAGGTTCATCTCGTCGGGCGACACCACGAGGCAAGGGCGGGCTTTTCGGATCTCGCTCCCAACGGTCGGGTCAAGATTCACGAGGAAGACGTCGAATCGTCTTACTTCCACTCCCAGTCCTCCGCGTCGAAGGAGTGTTCGATGACTTCGGCGACATCCGCGAGACGGTCATCGCCGTGGTCGGCCATCTGCTTGAAGGCCGTCCCCCAACCGGCGCGGGCCTTTCCGGCAGCGCGGATCACCAGGGAGTCGCGGCGAACCAGGATCTCGACCTCGCCCTTCAGGCGGGTCTGCTCCAGCAGGGCCTTGGGGATCCTGATCCCCTGCGAGTTGCCGATCTTCACGATGTGGGTTCGCATGGAACACCTCCAAGTAGGCACATTGTACTTACGCGTAGGGGCGGCTGCAAGGGGTCCACGAACTTCGAGAAGGATTGTCGCCCTGCCCGTCGAACGGTTCGCGCGTCACCGGCGGACGCGTGGCCGGCCGCTAGGCCGGGCCGGGGCGCGCCGGTTGCGGCCCGCGGCCAGAGGCCGCCATTCGATCGTGTTCCTGCCCGTCCGAGCCGCGGGCTCGTGCAACCGGCGTGTCCCGAGCGTCCGTCCGTGTGAACGCGCTTGTTCGGCGGCACAGCACATCGAGCGTCGGGCACTGCGCCGTGAATCGCATGTCGTGGATGGCAACTGCGCCAGAACGCGGGCACGCTTCATCCAGCCCGCGGGCCTTTGAAACGGCTTCAGTGTCCAAGGCTCGTTGCGCGGCGCTCCGTGCAAGGGTTCGGCACTGTCCGACCGATGGCACGCCCTGTGCTGCGCTCCGTGGCGCCAGGAGGACGCATGACATCGCACGCGACGGCCGGAAAGGGGTGGCTCGCATGGGTTGCGCTGGGGTGGTCGTTCGTCCTCCCGGGGGCCGCTCTGGCCGCCGATCCGCCGCCGAACCTCCATCTTGAAGTCGGTATGGTGGGCGGCCTGATCATCGGGCCGGACATGCCCGCCCCCAAGATCAGCGGTGGTGGCGGGCTGGACGTCCGCGGCGCCTGGTCCACTGGCGGCAAGTTCCGGCTCGGCTTTCAACTGGGCCTGGTCGTCACGTCGCTGCCTCACGGCCCCGACGGAGAACCGACTGAGCGCTGCTTCGGCAGTGTCAGGGAATCTGGGTGCTGGGAGTCGGGCGCCCCACCGAGTTGGACGACATCCGCCCTGCCTTCGGGCGGGTTGTTGCTGCGATGGGACGTTCGGCAGGACCTTGCCGTTGACCTCACGCTGGGAATGGCGTTCTTCCGGTCGAGATTCTCACGGTCGTGGTCCGCGCTGGTTCCTGCGGTGCGGGTTGGGCTGGGTACGGTCATCCCCGTGTGGACCGGGCGGCGCGGCTGCATCGTGGTGCGGGTCGGCGTGGATTGGCAGGGGTTCGATGACACCGCAGGATTCTTCATGCCGATGGCCGGGCTATCGGGCCGGTTCTGACCGTGGGCGGAGGTGCAATGACGAAGCCCCTGACGATCGCAGTCCTCGTGGCGATGTCGACGTCCCTGTGCACGACGGCCAAGGCCCAGGAGGCCCCCCGGGCCCGGCGCTTCGAACTGGGCGTGACCGGCGGTCCGGTCATTACATGGAGTCCCGAGACGGTGCCGGTCAGCGGGGGTGGCAGCCTTGATTTTCGGGCGAGTTGGCCGTTCGGGCAGGTCGTTCGGGTCGGTTTCCGCCTGGGGATGCTGACCGCGGCCATTCCACATGGGGCCGATGGCTGGGGTGGTCCGGGCGAGGGGGCGCTCATGGTGGCGAGTTTTCTGCCGACCCTGCGATTCCTCCTGGCCTTCGACGTGACCGCGGACATTGCGATCGAGGGGTGCTTCGGGCTTGGCTTTCTCGAGTCGATGCGAGGGCTCGACGAGCAATGGTTCGCGATTCCCAAACCCCAGGCCGGACTCGGGGCGAGCTTCCGACTGTGGCAGGGGCCAAAGGCCGACCTCCTGTTGCGGGTCCAGGTCGACCTGGACGACTACGATCCGGGGGAAGGGATTGCCTTCATCGTGCCCATGGCGGGGCTATCGGCGTCGTTCTGAACCCTCCACGTCACTTCCGGCAATGGGCGTCACGATCCTCGATTACGCAGCGCATGGGCGGCGTCCGGAAGGTGCAGATCTCGAAGTTGACCGCGAACCCGGAGCTCCCGCACTGCACTAGGTAGTCCCCGACGCAGTCGTAGGACCGCTCCGGGTCGCACGGCAATCCCGCGTGTACACACTGGGTGGTGCCGAGGTTCTCAAGGCAGGAAGGTCCGTAGTGAACCGAGTTTGAGGAATATTGCTGCGCCCACTCGACACAGTCTGATCTCCATTGCGGATGACCCGACCGGCCGCATCTCGTCCACGAGTTTCCGTCGCAGTAGTATGCTTCCGGCGTGCAATCTTCCTTGGTTGTCAGCACGCACTCGGCGCCGAAATCGCCCTCGATGCAGGTGCCATCCCAGCACTTCTGTTTCCGGAGGCTGTCGCACTCGCCGTCGCATTCCGAGACCAGATCGACGATCCAGTCGCCCTCGCACCAGGAATCAGGCCCATGCTCGCAGGATGCTGTCGCTCCTGTCACGATAACCGACGCGAGGACCAGGATTTTTCGCATGGCTGCCTCCCCGGCGACGTCCGTGGGATTTCCAAGCAACAGGCGTGCCGCCCCCGGGAACCAAATGCGGTCTTTCGAACGTTGCTCGAAGGCGTGCATCTCTTCAGGTCTCGAGAAGCGCCCGCGAGGTCGCCGTCCCCGAGTCCGCTGGTCCTGAGCCAACCGTCGAATCGCGTGGTCGGGGCCCCTTGCCCGCCGAACGGTTTGCGCGTCACCGGCGGACGCGTGCCTGGCCGCCAGGCCAGGCCGGGGCGCGCCGGTTGCGGCCCGCGGCCAAAGGCCGCCATTCGATCATGTTCCTGTCCGTCCGAGCCGCGGGCTCGTGCAACCGGCGTGTCCCGAGCGTCCGTCCGGTGCACGAGCTTGTTAGACCGCCCTCCTCAGCGCATCGGCGACGGCTTTCGGGTTCCGTGCCGCGACCAGGAGCAGTGCACGCGCGGGACCTTCCGGGGAACGACGTCCCTGCTCCCAATTTCGCAATGTGGAGAGGCTGACCCCGATCATCTGGGCGAACTCGGGCTGGGAAAGACCCAGCGCGGCGCGGATCTTCTTGACGTCCGCCGGATGGAAATCGAAGACGCGGCTCGGCTTGGTCTTGCCGCGCAGGATGGCCGCCCCTTCCTTCATGCTGGACATCAGGAGGTCGAAATCATCCTTCTTCATGGGAACTCCTTCTCGACGAACTGGCGGAGCAACTTGAGTTGCTCGGGCGTCAGGTCGTCCTGCACATTCTTGGGGTACGCAAAGAGCATCAGGAAGGTTTCTCCCGGCAGAAACCAGTAGTAGATCACCCGGATTCCGCCGCGCTTCCCGGCACCTCGTGCGCCCCATCGCACCTTCCGCAGGCCACCACTGCCTCGAATGACCGCTCCCTGCTCGGGCCGCAGGATCAGGGACGCCTGGAGGGCGCGGTACTCGTCGTCGGCCAGAAGGCCGATGACCTGCTTTGTGAAGACCGTCGTCTCGACGAACCTCATGAAGACCATAGTGCGCCATTGGCGTACTTTGATCAAGAGTCAGGAGATTCGCTGCCTGCGACATCAGGTCGCGCAGTCTGTCGCTCGGGGCACGTCTTGATGCGTGAGTCAAAGGGATTGCGTTCGGTTAGAAACCGAGGGCCAGACCGATGTGGGCCGTTGGGCCGTAGGTGAAGATGAAAGAGCTTGTAATTTGATCGCATTCGATACGAACACCGTCGTATGTCCCGCCGACTACGACCTCGATGCCGAGTTGGGCCTCGATCCCGATCGATACCGGCCCCACCGGATGCAGATAGAGGAACACCACGGACGGGAACAGGTAGGCGGACGGGTTTTGCAGGGTGCGCATGTCGTTCGCATCGCTGAGCGCCAGATCCAGGTAGGCAACCAAGCCCAGATCGAGGTTGAATCCAATCCATGACGAGTCGGAAACCGCCGCTCCGAACCGGCCGGAGCCTCCGACCATTAGGGAATGCGAAGTCCACTGGCCTCCGGGCGTTGTGGGATTGGGCGGGATGCCTGGGATGTTGTGGTCGGGACAAGTGGACTCGTAGTCTCCATGTTCGTACCGGTACCCGACGAATCCTCCGAGGTGGACGTTGGGTGTCACGACCGCCCAAGCAGCGGCGCGGAGGTTCACGGGTACGGCCAGACGCTCCTCCCGGAAGATGTTCTCGAGTTGAACGCCGGTGCCAACCGAGAGGGACACGATCCCGCGAGAGTCGCCAGTCCACGTGCCGCTCTTGGCCAACGCCAGGGAAGAGGAGAGCAGGATGGCAGCGGTTGCGATCATCGCAAGACGTGAGTGCTTCGACACAGGGCCCTCCCATGTGCGGACGTGGCATTATACGAATCCCGGGGAGCTCCTTTTGAGAATCTGCGTTGGAGGGGGCAAGAATGGGGCTCCCGGGCGGTCTAACGGCGTTGCAGTTGACCTGCAAATACCGGTGGTTGGCCCCGGGGAAGGCCGAGGCGCGACCCTTGCGCATGCAAGGGGCGTGACCGGCCTGGACCGGGGACAACCAGGCGGCGCGGTCCCCGCTGGCCCGCCCACGTCAAACCGTGGTTGCAAGCGCTGCGCAGATCCAAGCGGGCCAAATGCGGGGACCGTGACGACAGGTGTTTGTCAGGTCCAACTGCTGGTTGGACCGCAGCCTTCCAGAGTTTTTCCTAAACGACTTTCTTTAGAGCCTCTCGCCATTGCGGTCGGATACGGGGCGTATGGTACTCATTTCTGCCGTACATCAAAGGTGAAGTCACCTTCTTGTCATTGTTAACATTTTGTGGCATCTGATGGGAGCAGTAGAGGTGTTTCGTTGTGGACTTTGGTGTGACTTGAGTGATGGAGTTGACGTGATGCCATCCCGGCCAATCAGACTGGTCATATCCTTCTCGGCATTATTCATCGTACTATCGTCAGCCGCCCAGGACAGGCCCAGTTCCTCACCTAAGACACTTGAGTCTGAAGCATGCCTGAAGAACGGAATTTCTGAGGCCGAGCGCTCATGCCGGATTGGTGATGGACAGGCATGCCTCGCCTTGGCAGACGCGTACCGAAGTGGGAGTTGCGGGGTTTCAACAGATTCCTCGCTGGCAGATGTTTGGGCGTAACCGTTCACCCGGTCCCTCGTGGATCACGTGACAGTCGCCAACTGGAGCAATGCTACCTGCTTCAAGGATGTTGTCAAAGGCTGATTTCGGCGTGAGGTCGAAGGTGTACGCGGTTCAGCCGGATAGAAGCGGTTCGG
>JARKOC010000539.1 GCA_029975915.1 Bryobacteraceae bacterium | reverse complement strand
TAAACGTCTGCTTAAAACCATCTTTTGTATCGGTATATGTATGACCCTAGATTCTTTTGCTTCTATCGTCCATGTATTGCCTATCTGGTATGAAGCTCGTGAGAAGCAATGGTATATGGTTTTAGGGCGTAATATTGGAACCTCTTTATGGACAGCCTTTAATAATGTAGGATCGCAGGAACCGATTCCTTTGGGAATCGCAACGTTACAAAAATATACAAAAGGTCGCTATAACTTACGTAATGCTCCGGTTGACACCGCGCTTGATGCCGTGGTCTATGGGCAGCATTTTTTTGCTGTCCCGGTTACAGAGCGGTTGAGTCCCAAAATATTACGTAAAGCACGTAATTCCAAAAAGACTGATTTTACGTGGGTTTCTGTAAAGGAACTTATAGGGGAAGGGGATGTTATTGATCGAAGACAAAGGAAATCAGGACGCATAACAGTTGAGCCTAATTTTAGGGCGACCTTGCGGGTTATCTGGACGGAATTTTCTAAAAAACTTGAAAATAATGGATGTGTTAAATAAAAAAGCCAGTCGCTATTTCGACTGGCTTGGATTTCTGGTTGCGGGGGCTGGATTCGAACCAGCGACCTTTGGGTTATGAGCCCAACGAGCTACCAGACTGCTCCACCCCGCACTTCAACTTTAACAAGTGCGGGGTGGAGATGCAACAAAACGCGGGGCAGGCGGCGATTACTTCATCGTCCTGATGTAAGCAATCAGGTTATCCAGGTCGCCAGGCTGAAGGGTTTTGAGCAGCGCCTTGTGATTGGCGGCCTCATTGAAGGCTTTGGTCAGTTCGGCGTCCTTCATCGCTTTAACTTCCTTGCCGGCGAGTGGCAGGAGTTTGGCGCCGTGCTTCTTCTGCATGGCGGGAGTGCCCGCGCCGTCCTCTGCGTGGCACAGTTTGCACCTCTTCACGTACAGATCCTTGCCCTTCGCCGCGTCGCCAGCGGCCGACAACGGCAATGAAAGAGCGGCGATGAAGCCAAGTGTGACGAGAAAGTTTTTCATAGTAACGGACCTCTCACTCCTTTATACGACAAGGACGGACGCGGCGTTACAAAAACCGGCAGTTCGATCTCCTCATTTGATGCCTCTCCCCGTTGCGTAGTAGATGGCGAAGCTGCCGAGCCAGTGGCCGCCCTCATAGTGGGCGCCAGTGACCGAGTTGAGCCCGGCCTTGCCGTGGGCTTCGGCGAGCCGAAGAACCTTCTGGCGGCGGGAGTGATTCAGTGGCAGGGCGGAGGCGATTCCGGTGAGCATCCAGGCGCGGCTGAGGTTGAGGCCGTCGAGATGGGCGAGTTTTCCGTCTGAAGGATCCGTGACGACGAGCGGCTCAAAGGGCAAAGCGGGCAGAAACTGGCTGAGCCACTTGGAAAATGCGGCTGGAGAGAGCACTCGGCGCATTAGATCGGCTTCGGCGAGACAGGGAGAAAGGAAATCCTCCCCGGAGGGCTCGTAGCTGGCGGGGCAGGCTTTGTCGGATTCAAAGAAGCCGCGCGCCCGCTGGCGGATGAGCGCAGCCAAGGCGGGATCGGCGGAATCGGCGTAGTCGAGCGCCAGGCCGAGGGCGAAGGCCGTTTGGCTGTGCTCACCAGAGCGCACCGGGTGTGACAGTTTCGGCAGCCACGCGGAAAGCCGCTCAACGGCGGCAAGTTCGAGCGCGCGGATGGTCCCGGCTAGAGGGCTTTTCATTTCACGCAGTTCCTGAGCTAGAGCAAGCAGCCAAGCCAGGCCGTAGGGACGTTCAAAGGTGGCGCGTCCGGTTGCGTTGAGGTAGGCGGTTTCCTGCGCGATGTGACCGGGTGTAATGCTTTTTGAAAGTGCGGCGAGAGCGCGCTCGGAGAAAGGCAAGTCCGGGTAAAGATGGGCGACACGCGCCAGCATCCAGTGACCATGAACCGAGGAGTGCCAGTCGTAGCAGCCGTAGAAGGCCGGCGTCAGCGACCGGGGGGGACGGACGTCGGCGTCGGAATTCATCACGTGCGCGATCTTGTTGGGATACTCGCGGTGTACACAGTCCAGGGCGAGACCCGCGAAACGCGTCACGTCGGCGGGATCGAGCGCGGGAACGAGCAGCAAAGCGAGATGGGACAGCATGAATCCATGCTAGCCGCAAAGCAGACGCCCGCGGCGCGTTCCAAGGCGATAGAATGACTGCCATGCTCAAGCGAATCCTGTTGGTTCTTCTTGCCGGCGCCCTGTTTGCTTCCGCCGCCGACATTCCAGCCGCCGTAGAAAAGGCGGAACGCGACTGGGGCGCTGCCATGATGAAGAACGACTATGCGGCACTGGACAAGCTGATGTCGGACGATCTCTACTACCGGCACTCGAACGGACTGGTGGATACTAAGGCGAGCTACATCGGAGCGCTGAAATCAGGCAAGTCGCGCTACTACGAGATTAATTTCGAGGAGATCGTCGTCCGGCCGGTGGACGATAAAACAGCGTTGGCGTTCGCCAAGGCCATCTACGTGACCAAGGCCGCCGACGGCAGCAAACAGACGATGCCGCTGATGACGTTGCACGTATTCCGCAAAGGCGCTTCCGGGTGGCAGTTGCTGGCGCACCAGTCAGCGCGGCCGCCGGCCAAGTAATAGGCTAGGCTTTCGCCAGTTTCTTGAAGAGGTCGTCGAAGACGTCGTCGCGATTGACCCAAGTGGCGACGCGCACGGGGTGGCGTCCGGGCTCGTTCCGGTAGGTGAACTCCGGTGTGAGCACCGGGCTGGGGACGATCTTGGTGGGCACCCATTTCGGCTCGATCAGCCAGGCAACGGCCGAGATGTCCCAGATGACCTTCGACCAGGCAAAATCCTGCGCGGGCGAGTGAGAGCGGGCAAAGACAGCGAATTCGGAGCGCAGGTATTCGGCGAGCGCCGACTTGCCGGCAAGGAAGCGATCGATTTCGGCGGTTGTCGTACGCAAGTGTTCTGAAACGTTGCGGGTGGGAATGTTCACTAGCGGGACACGCGAATCGTGGAGGATTTGCGACGAGGCGATGTCCTGGAAGAGGTTGAATTCGCGGGCGGTAGGCCAGTCATAGGGCTGTCCGCCGAGCCAGACGACGACGATGCGGCTGGTGATGCGCGGTTCCATGAGGATGGCGGAAGAGACGTTGGTGGGCGCGCCGATGGTGATGACATAGAGCGGGCCTTGGCGAGGCTTCATGGCGCGCTCGACCAGATCTCTGGCCGCCGGGCTGGAAATGGGACGAGGCTGCTTGCCCATAAACTCTTTTGATCCAGCGAAGACGAAGCCCTTCGGGTCTTTCTTCAGTCGCGCGAGAATGCGCAGGATCTCCTCGTAGCTCTTCTGCATACCGTCGGCGGGCGATGTGGAGCGGTCGTTCAGGTAGGGCGCGGCGTAAATGGCTTCGACATTGACGCGCGGGGCGGACAGCATGGCGTAGGCGACGGCGAACTGGTCGTCAATTTCGTTGTAAGTGTCAGAATCCACGACGGCGTCAACGGGGCCTGCGGGCAGGGCAAGGAGTTGGTCGAGGGTGGCCGGATTGGGTTGCGTGGCGAGTGCGGCTGGCGCAGCGAGGATGGTTCGTCTGGAGATATTCATGACGGATGGCTCCTGGCCAAGATATCGCAACCGGGCGTGGCGCGACAGTCGCCCCGATTGGACAATAGCAGGAGGCAATCGAACAATGACGCTTCCCGATGGACATACAAACATTGAACCGGGCCGGTTGGCTGCGGTTGTGACCTACCTGGAGATGACGGCCGATCCAGGCGATGAGCAGAGTGTTTTTCCCGATGGAGTCGAGATCGCCCGCGTCTCAAGGCCCGCGCTGGATTGGTACAGGGGGCTGTTCCGCAAGGTGGGTGAGCGCTGGCTGTGGTTCAGCCGGCTTGTGATGAACGATGAGGAGCTTCGAGCAACCATCCACAATGAGCGCGTGGAGGTGTGTGCCCTCAGAGTGCACGGCGAGGATTGCGGAATCCTGGAACTCGACTTCCGCGAACCGCCGGATGTCGAGTTGACGTTTCTTGGCGTCGTGCCGGGGATCACGGGAAAGGGGCTGGGCGGGCTACTGCTGAGGGAGGGGATCCGGCGGGCGTGGCGGGACAAGCCGCGGCGATTCTGGCTGCACACGTGTACGCTGGATCATCCATCGGCGCTGGGGTTCTACATCCGTCATGGATTCAGACCCTATGCGAGAGGGATTGAGGTATCCGCGGATCCAAGGCTGTCCGGCGCGCTGCCGCGTGATGCCGGGCCGGGCATTCCGCTGATTGAGAGCTGAGGCGGGCGGCCGGACAAAGTGAAAGGGCGGGAACCGGAAACCGGCGCCCGCCCTTCAGGTTAAGTGTGGCGTCTGCTTAGGACTTGGTTTCGCCTTCGTCCTCGCGGCCTTCCTTCATCGCCTTGAGACGTTCCTCACGCCGCTTGGCGCGTTCTTCGGCGCGGCGGATGAGCTGAGCGCCGACGAGCTGGAGGATGGCCAACTCGGTACCGTCGCCCTTGCGCCACCCGACTCGGATGACCTGCGAATAACCACCGTTGCGCTGCGAAAAGCGCGGGGCGATCTTGTCGAACAGCTTCTTGACGGCGGCAGGCGTGAGTAAATACTCGGCCGCCTGGCGGCGCGCGTGGAGGCTATCCTTCTTGCCGAGCGTGACCATCTTGTCGAGGATTGGCTTGGCAGCCTTCGCTTTGGGGACGCTGGTGATGATCCGCTCGCCCTCGCTTTCGATCACGCTGGTGACCAGGCCGCGCAGGAGGGCCCGGCGCGCGCTCATATCGCGCTTGAGTTTTGAACCGGCTCTTTTGTGTCTCATTGCATCAATCTCCTGTCGGCGCGGCTACTCGCCGAGGTCCTGGGTTTCGTCGAAAGCGGGCACACCGGCGCTGGGAGCGGATCCGCCGACCAAACGGCCCTGCGCATCCATCTTCATGCCGAAGCCCAACCCGAGACCGCTGAGGATCTCCTTGATCTCGTTGAGCGACTTGCGCCCGAAATTCTTGGTCCGCAGCATTTCGGCCTCGGAACGCTGAACCAAGTCGCCGATGGTCTGAATATTTGCGTTCTTGAGGCAGTTGTAGGAACGGACCGACAATTCGAGTTCCTCGACCGAGCGGTTGAGTACCTCGTTTGCCTGGCCGGCCGGGCGTTCCGCGACCTCTTCCACCATTTCGGGGGTCTCCTCGAAATTGATGAAGATGGTCATGTGATCCTTGAGCAGCTTGGCGGCGAGACCGATGGAATCTTGAGGAGAAACGGCTCCGCTTGACCAGACTTCCAGGATCAGCTTGTCATAGTCGGTCATCTGGCCGAGGCGGGCGGCCTCGACGGTGTATTTCACCTTGCGAACGGGTGAGTGGACCGAATCGATCGGGATATAGCCGACTGGCAGACCTTCATCGAAGTTACGGTCGCGGCTGACGTAGCCGCGGCCCATCTTCAGACGCATTTCGATATTCAGCCGTCCGCCGGCCGATACCGTGGCGATGTGCATATTGCGGTCGAGCACCTCGACATCGGGGCCGCAATCGATCATTCCGGAGGTAACTTCTCCAGCCTGATCCACATTCAGGGTGATGGTCTTGGGACGGTCGTCCATCATCTTGAACGGAATCTGCTTGAGGTTCAGGATGATATCGGTGGCGTCCTCGACCACACCAGGGATGGGGCTGAACTCGTGATCGACGCCGTCGATACGGATAGCGGTGATGGCCGCACCCTCAATCGAGCTCAACAGAATGCGCCGCAGGGCGTTTCCGATGGTGGTGCCGAAGCCCCGCTCAAATGGTTGAGCGGTAAACATGCCATAGCGCTCGTTGAGCGTTTCGGTGTTGGCCACCAGGCGCTTGGGCTTCTGGAATCCTTTAAACATCGTGTGCCCCCTTCTACTTCGAGTACAGCTCGACGATCAACTGCTCTTCGAGTTTGATCTGGACCAGGTCCTCGCGTTTCGGGTTGGCCAGAACGCGCGCCTTCAGCGCCTCGCGGTCCACCTCGAGCCAGTTTGGCGCCGGCATATGAGCAGTGGCATCGCGAGCGGCGAGGATGGCCGTATTGGTCCGGCTTTTCTCCTTGATTTCGACGACGTCGTTGGGCCGCACGATGTAGGACGGAACGTCCACCTTCTTGCCATTGACCAACACGTGGCCGTGCCTGACAACCTGGCGCGCCATGGCGCGGCTGGTGCCGAAGCCGATGCGGTGCACGACGTTGTCGAGACGGCGCTCGAGCATCGACAACAGATTTTCGCCCGTGACGCCCTTCATCCGGGCGGCCTTTTCAAATGAATTGCGGAATTGAATCTCGGGAACGCCGTAGTAGCGCTTCGCCTTCTGCTTTTCGCGGAGCTGAAGACCGTAGCCGACGATCTTTGGCTTACGGTCGCGGCCGTGCTGGCCGGGCGGGAAATTGCGCTTCTCGATGGCGCACTTTTCTGAATAGCAGCGTTCCCCTTTGAGGAACAGCTTCATGCCCTCTCGCCGGCAAAGCCGGCAAACCGGGCCCTTGTATCTGGCCAAGTAACCTCCTTCGTTCTTCCTGAATCGAGGTGCAGTTTACAGCGTTTCAGGCGCCTTCTTCCTGCTTCCATTTTCAAACATCAACTCGCAGCATCCGGCGCCGGTGGATGACGCCGGATACGCGCCGGGATGCCCTTGAACAGGCGCCCCTATCGCTAGATCAAACTCTGCGCCGCTTGGGGGGGCGGCAGCCGTTGTGTGGGATGGGCGTGACGTCGCGGATGACGCGAACTTCAATGCCAACCGTAGCTAGCGCCCGGATAGCCGATTCGCGGCCGGAACCTGGGCCAGCGACACGGACCTCCACCTGGCGCAAGCCAGCCGATTCCTTGGCCTTGTTGCCCGCGGTGAGCGCCGCCTGCTGGGCGGCGAACGGAGTGCCCTTGCGGGATCCGCGGAAGCCGAGAGAACCGGAACTTGACCACGAAATCGCATTCCCGAGCTGGTCGGTGAAAGTGACGATGGTGTTATTGAACGTCGCCTGGATGTGACAAACGCCAACAGGAATATTCTTCTTTTCTTTCTTCTTGAAAGATTTCTTTTTGCCCTTTACGGGTGCCTTCGCCATTTCGCTTTGTCCTGCCTATTCTCGACTGACTACTTGCCGGCCTTCTTCTTGTTGGCAACGGTGCCCCGGCGCGGGCCTTTACGCGTGCGGGCGTTGGTATGAGAGCGCTGGCCGCGGACGGGCAGGCCACGGCGGTGGCGCAGCCCCCGGTAGGAACCCATCTCGATCAGTCTCTTGACATTGAGCGAGACTTCCTTGCGCAAATCGCCCTCAACGGCGCCTTCTTCCTCAATGATCTGGCGAATATGACTGACTTCTTCCTCGCTCAGATCGTTGACCTTCTTCAGTGGATCGACTCCAGCCCGGTGGAGGATCGAACGGGCGCGCGTCCGCCCGATGCCGAAGATATAGGTGAGTCCAATTTCAGCCGCCTTGCGGGCTGGCAGATCCACACCTGCGATACGTGCCATTTGCTTGTCTTCCTCGTTCCTCTACCCCTGCCGCTGCTTGTGCTTGGGGTTGGTGCAGATCACCCGCACGACTCCTTCGCGGTGGATGATCTTGCATTTGTCGCACATCTTTTTGACCGACGCCCGGACTTTCATGACCGTTCTCTGCTTTCCATCGTTATCGTTCTGCTCCGAAGGCGTTAATCGCGGCTCCGGATCACCTTGACAATCCGGCCTCGCGCCGGGTCTTCCGAGGTTAGCTCTACCTCTACTTCATCCCGCACACGCAACCGGACAAAATTCCTCTTCACCGCCGGCGCCAGGTGGGCGACCACTTGTTGCCGGGAGCCCAACTCGACCCGATAGGCCGCGCTGGGCAGAATCTCAATCACCACGGCTCGTTCAACCGCCATGGCCCTGGCCGACTCCCCTATGGACGGGTCAGAACCCAAGGTCCGTTCGAGGTCACCGCAACGCAGTGTTCGAAATGCGCCGAAGCGCTTCCGTCCCGGGTCACTGCCGTCCAACGATCGCTCAAAACCTGGGTCTCCGGCCGGCCGGCATTCACCATCGGCTCGATGGCCAGCACCATGCCTTCCTTCAACCTCGGATTCTCGTTGCGGCGGTCGACGTAGTTCGGAACTTGCGGCTCCTCGTGGAGCGAAGTACCGATCCCATGGCCAACAAAATCGCGCACGATCGAAAACCCATTCGCCGTCACATGCCGCTCGACCGCGCCGCAGATATCAAACAGGCGGTTGCCGGCCTGAACCTGGGCGATCGCCAACTCGAGCGACTCCTCAGTCACCTTCATCAACTTGCGCGCTTGCTCGCTAATCTCGCCGACGGCGACGGTAATCGCCGAGTCGCCATAGTAGCCATCAAGCTGCACCCCGGTGTCAATCGAAATGATGTCACCGGACTTCAAAACCCTCTTTTCGGACGGCATCCCATGTACGACCTCCTGGTTGATCGAGGTGCATAAAACAAAGGGATACTTGCCGCCGGCCGCCGGAACATAATACCCCTTGAACGCTGGTTTCGCGCCAGCGTCACGGATCATGCGCTCCGCGGCAGTTTCCAGATCGAGCGTCGAAACGCCCTCCCGGATCATCCCCCTCATCTCGGTGAGAACGCTATGCACCAGCAAGCCGGCGCGCCGCATCTTCTCAAGCTCGGCTGGACTCTTCCGGATAATCATCCTATCTTCAACAAACCGCCGATCCTCGCCAGGATGGCCTCAGGCTCATCCGTTCCGCCATCCACCTCATAGAGCGGATGTCCAGAACCGGCAAAAAACTCCAATAAGGGCCGCGTCTGGCGGTCATACGCATCCAGACGCTGGCGAATAACAGATTCCTGGTCATCGTCTCGAATCGCCAGTGCCGCGCCATCAAGGTCGCAAACATCCGGTTTCATCGGCGGGTTCGAAGTCAAGCTGTAAAGGGTTCCGCAGACAGGACACTGCCGCCGGCCCGCAATCCGCCTGATAATTATAGTGTAATCCACTTTGAGGTGGATCACCACTGTCTCGAACCCATACAAGGCCAAACACTTCTCAAGGGCCTCAGCCTGCGGAATGGTTCTCGGGTAACCATCCAGAATCAGGCCGCCAGCGCAATCTGGGCGCGCGATCCTTTCTTCCACAAGCCGGTTGGCAATCCCGTCGGGAACCAAACGGCCGGCCTGCATCAATTCCCGAACTTCGATCCCCAGCGCATCGCCGGTTGCGATCCGTTCCCTGAGCATGTCCCCGGTCGAGATATGCGGGACGCCGAGCGCCTGTTTCAGTAACTTCGCCTGTGTTCCTTTACCCGAGCCCGGAGGCCCGAACAAGATCACTGCCTTTGGGGCACTCGCCGCCCTTTCCTGGTTCATCGTCACTCGAGCTACCTGCTCCGGAGAATCCGGCTCCGGGGCCTTACCCTCAACCTGGAGGCACCCGATCCAAACTGCCCTGATCCGAAATCAAATTACGCCGAAGAACTCCTTCGCCCGCGGATTCGTCCGGCACGGGGCGTGAAGCCTTCGTAGTGGCGCATGATCAACTGCGCTTCAACCTGGTTGACCGTATCCATCGCCACGCCCACCACGATCAGCAGCGATGTACCGCCAAAGTAGAACGAGACATTCAATCCATCGAGGATGAAACGGGGGAATACCGCGTCGATCCAGTTGCCCAGAGCGGCGGGAGGAAGATGCTGCAACTTAATCCCGCTGATCATGACTTCCGGGATGATGGAAAGGATGGCGAGGTAAAGGCCGCCCACAACGGTAATGCGGGTGAGAATCCGGTTCATGTAGTCAGCTGTATTCTTACCCGGCCGGATGCCTGGGATGAAGCCGCCATACTTCCTCATGTTGTCCGCCGCTTCGTTCGGGTTGAAGATGATCGACACATAGAAGAACGAAAAGAAGACAATCAGCGCGACAAAGAGGACAAAATACAGCGGCTCCCCGTGGCGGACTGACGACAGCATCCCGTTCAGCCACTTGTTGTTGGCAATGGCTGGCACCGCCATCATGGTCATTGGGAATGCCAGCAGGGAGCTGGCGAAGATGACCGGGATGACGCCTCCGGCATTGACCTTCAACGGCATGTGAGTTGCCTGGCCGCCGAGTATGCGCCGGCCGACGACTCGCTTGGCATATTGCACTGGGATACGGCGCTCTCCGCGTTCGACCAGAACGATGAATGCCACCACAAACACCATGAAGGCGAGGATGATGAGCATGTGCAGCGGGTGCCAAGTGTTAGTGACAAAGGTGTTGCTGTAGATGTTGTAAATGGCTCTGGGTAATCCAGCGACAATGCCGGCGAAAATGATCAGAGACATGCCGTTTCCTACGCCGCGCTCGGTAATTTGCTCGCCAAGCCACATGATGAAGGCCGTGCCGGTGGTCAAAGTCAGGATGGTCAGCAGAACGAACCCGACGCCGGGGCGGATCACAAAATCGCCCTGACTCTGGAGGGCCGTGGCGATGAACGTGGACTGCATGATGGACAAGCCAATGGTCAAATAGCGCGTCCATTGGGTGATCTTGCGGCGTCCCAGTTCACCTTCCTTCTGGAGTTTCTCCAAAGTGGGGACGACGACGGTGAGCAACTGCAACACGATGGACGCCGTAATGTAGGGCATGATGCCCAGCGCGAAGACTGTCATCGAACTGAACTGGCCGCCACTGAACAGATCGAGGAAGCCGAAGAAGCTGCCTTGCTGGCGCTGGAAGAACTCTTGGAACTTTGCCGCGTCGACGCCGGGGATCGGAACGGCTGCGCCCAACCTGTACACAGCGAGCAATCCGAGAGTGAACAAGACCCGGTTTCGCAGGTCAGGGACCCGGAAGACATTGGCCAGAGCTTCGAAGAACTTGGACATGGGTTAACGTCCTGTCAGATGGAAACTATTCCTGGGTCCCGGCGGCCTTGGCCTCAATCACCGTCAATGTGCCGCCGGCGACCTTGATTTTTTCTTCGGCCGATTTCGAGAACAAGTGGGCGGTGACGTTGACCTTGCGCTTGAGTTCGCCGTTGCCGAGGATCTTCAACCCGTCGCAGAGCTTTTTGATCACGCCCGCGGCCAACAATGATTCCGGGGTGAAGGTATCGCCTTCCAGCTTCTCCAATGTGCCGACGTTGATTACGGCATAGGACTTCTTGAACAGTGCGTTCGAGAATCCGCGCTTGGGCAGGCGGCGGTGCATCGGCATCTGGCCGCCTTCAAAGCCGCGCATGTGGGAGTAGCCGGAAATGGACTTCTGGCCCTTCTGCCCGCGGCCCGAGGTCTTTCCGCGACCCGACCCCATGCCACGGCCGACTCGCCGCTGCTTCTTGACTTGGCCCTTCGGGGGGCTGATGTTGCTCAGGTCCATCGCGTCTTTCCTCTTACTCGACCACTTTCAACAGATGGGGCACTTTCTTCGCCATACCCCTGAAGCCCGGCGTGTCGGGCCGCTCAACGGTCTGATTCATCTTGTTCAAGCCCAGGGCGCGCACGATCTTCTTGTGCTTCTCGGGGCTACCGATGGGGCTCGAAATCAGTTGGATCTTGATCTTCGCCTCAGCCATGGTTACAGGTTCTCCACTGCGATGCTGCGCAACTCAGCCACGCCCGCTTTGTCGCGGAGCAGGTCCAGCGCAACGATGGTCGCTTTGACAACGTTATGCGGATTGCGCCGGCCAAGCGACTTGGTCAGCACGTTCGGAATACCGGCCGCCTGGATAACGGCGCGGACAGCACCGCCGGCGATGACGCCGGTACCCTCGGGGGCAGGCTTCAAAAGAACTTCCGAAGAACAATAGCGTCCGAGGACCCGGTGCGGGATCGTCGTACCCAGCGTGTGAACTTGCCGCAGGTTCTTCTTGGCGGCTTCAATGCCTTTCTTGATAGCCGAAGGGACTTCCTTCGCCTTGCCCATGCCGTAGCCGACGACCTTCTGTTCGGGATCGCCGACGACGACAAGCGCCGAAAAGCTCAGGTTCTTGCCGCCCTTGACGACCTTGGTCACGCGGTTGATGCTGACCACCTGTTCCTTCAGGTTCAGCGTCTTGGGATCGATTCTCTTCACTGAGGTTACAGGCATGGGTCTAGAACTCCAGTCCAGCTTCGCGCGCCGCCTCGGCCAGCGCCTTAATGCGGCCGTGATAAAGGAATCCGCCGCGGTCAAAGACCACCGACTTAATTCCGGCCGACTGCGCCCGCTCGGCAATCAGCTTGCCGATTTCCTTGGCGCCCGCAATGTTGCCGCCGTTGGACGGCGCATTCTTTTCCGCGCTCGAAGCGGCCACGAGGGTCCGCCCGGCGCGGTCGTCGATGATTTGAGCGTAGATGTGCTTGATGCTGCGAAACACAGCCAGGCGTGGACGCGCTTCGGTTCCTTTCACGCGGTCCCGGATTCGTGTGTGAATTCTGCGCCGGCGGGCGTCCTTGTTTGACTTCTGAATCATGGCTTATCCAATCTCCTTCATCCGCCGCACGCCTTACTTGCCGCCTGCGCCGGTCTTGCCGACTTTCTTGCGCAGCACTTCGCCCGTGTACCGGATTCCCTTGAGCTTGTATGGCTCCGGCGGACGCAGCGAGCGGATGTTAGCCGCAACCTGGCCCAATTGCTGGCGGTCGATGCTGGTCAGGACCAAGTGAGTCTGCTTGTCGATCTTGCAATCGACACCCTTTGGCAACAGGAACTCGATCGGGTGCGAGTAGCCCAAGGTGAACACGATGACATTGCCCTTCACTTCGGCGCGGTAGCCGATGCCTACAATGTCCATCTCCCGGGTAAAACCGGCGCTCACGCCGGTGACGGCGTTGGCTGTCAGAGCGCGCGTCAGGCCGTGGACAGCGGCATAGCTGTCGTGATCGCGCTTAATTTCCAAGACGGCGCCATTCTGCTCAAGCCGCACACCTTCGGGTAGCGGCACTTCCAGCTTGCCCTTCGGTCCTTCAACTTTGATCACGCCATCGCAGGTCACCTTGACGCCTGCCGGCAGCGGGATCGGCTTCTTACCAACTCTCGACATCGTTTCTCTCCAGTCCGCTTTCCAGGAAACCTGTCAATTTCCAGACCGCGCTTCTCATCTCAATTCTCGCTGGCCGAGCGTGGCCTACCAGACCTCGCACAGCAGCTCGCCGCCCACGCCTTCCTTGTGCGCGGACTTGCCCGTCATTACGCCCTTGGGCGTGGTCACGATATTGATGCCCAGCCCACCGAGCACCTTCGGGATCTCTTTAGAGCCCACGTAGACACGGCAGCCTGGCCGCGAAAGCCGCACCATGTGCGAGATCACCGGCTGGTTGGCCTGCGTGTACTTCAGATACACGCGAATCGCCTTGTGGTTGTTGTCGTCGACGATCTTGTAGTTGAGGATGTAGCCTTCGTCCTTCAAGATCCGGGCGATCTCGGTCTTCAACTTCGAGGCCGGAACGTCCACCTTCTGGTGGCGCGCCGCCAGCGCGTTCCTGACGCGTGTGAGCATGTCGGCGATGGGATCGGAAATCATTTCTATTCTCTTCCTGCTCTGCTGTCTACCGTGATTGGTCTTCCGCTGTTAGAGCCCTTCCCGGACTACCAGCTCGACTTCACCACGCCTGGGATCTCGCCCTGCAGCGCCAACTGCCGGAAGCAGATTCGGCACAGCTTAAACTTGCGCATGTAGGCCCGCGACCGGCCGCAGCGCAGGCAGCGGTTGCGGTGGCGGACTTCCAGCTTCGGTACCTTCTTGCCCGCAGCTTTCGCCCGAGCGATCTTCTCGTGGGACTCGCGGGTCTTGGCTTCTCTTGCGTTGGTCGACATCGTGTGAAAACCCTATCCTTTCCCGGTCCCTAGTTCTGCCGGAACGGCATGCCCATGGCCTTGAGCAGCGCCAGAGCTTCTGCGTCAGTGGCTGCTGAAGTCGTAATGCAGATGTTCATGCCCTTGGTCTTTTCGACCTTGTTGTAATCGATCTCAGGGAAGATCAACTGATCCCGCACGCCGAGCGTGTAGTTGCCCCGGCCGTCGAAACTGCGGCTGGACACGCCGCGGAAATCGCGCACGCGCGGCAAAGCCACGTTCATCAGACGGTCCAGAAACTCGTACATTTTGTCGCCGCGCAGCGTCACCATGCAGCCGATCGACATGCCCTCGCGCAACTTGAAGGCGGCGATCGACTTGCGCGCCTTGGTGATGACCGGCTTCTGGCCGGTAATGGCGGTCAACTCGGCCACGGCGCCGTCGAGTATCTTCGGGTTCTGCGTGGCCTCACCCATTCCCACGTTGACGGTCACTTTTACAAGTTTCGGCACCGCCATCGGGTTGGTGTAGCTGAACTGCTTGGTCAGCTCCGCGGTCACCGTCTTTTCGTAATGCTCTCTCAGTCTCGCCTTCATCTTTGGCTGCTTTCTCCTGACGTTTCCTGGCCGGTTTTATTTCTTGTCCAGGGTCTCGCCGGTCTTTCGGGCCACGCGCACTCGGCGCACCTTGGTCCCGACCTTCTCTTCCCTGACCCCGATGCGGCTGGTCTTGCCGTCGCTGGTCTGGATCATCACGTTTGAAATGTGGATCGACGATTCGCGGTCGGCCAGTCCGCCCTTGATACCCTTGGCCGGGTTCGGCCGGACAGCCTTCTTCATCATCATCACGCCTTCCACCAGGACCCGGCCGCCGTCACGGTCCACTTCGAGGACCCTGCCCGTCTTGCCCTTGTCCCGGCCAGTGATGACCTTGACCACGTCGCCTTTCTTGATTCTGGTCCGAACCTTCGATTTCGGTTCGTTGTGCCGCGTCGCCAGTCGTCCCGCCATGTTAGATCACCTCCGGCGCCAGCGATACGATCTTCATGAACCGCTTGTCGCGCAATTCGCGAGCCACCGGCCCGAACACACGGGTCCCGATGGGTTCACCTAGATCGTTCACCAGCACGGCCGCGTTGGAATCGAAACGGATGTAGGTGCCGTCCTTGCGGCGGGTCTCTTTCCGCATCCGGACGATCACGCAACGCACAACCTTGCCCTTCTTAATATTGGAGTCTGGCGCGGCTTCCTTCACCGCCGCCGTCACGATATCGCCCAATCCGGCCGTCAGGCCCTTGTCGCCGCCTCGCGGCAGGATGCACTGGAGTTTTCGCGCGCCGCTGTTGTCGGCCACCTCCAGCATTGTTCTCATTCCAATCATGGCGGAACTCCTCTAGTCTCTTGTCGCCTGCCAAACCGGCCTGGCCTATTCGGCCGCCTTGGCCACCGTGGTATCGACTGCCCGGCGTACCACTTCGCCGAGCGTCCAGCGCTTCAGCTTGCTTAGGGGACGGCTCTCAATGATCCGCACGACATCTCCAATCTTGGCTGTCTGCTGCTCATCGTGGGCATAAAACTTCTTGCGCATCGTCACGATCCGCTTGTACAGCGGATGGGGAACCCGGCGGGTGACCTGAACCACAATGGTTTTGGCCATCTTGGCCGACACCACTTCGCCGACCTTCTCGTTTCTGCGGCCTGCCGTTGCCTGGGACATGGTCTAATTGGCCCCCTTCGCTGATTTCAGCTCGCGCTCGCGCTGAATCGTCGACAGCCGGGCGCGGTCCTTCCGCAATTCGCGATACTTCTTTAATCCATCCATCTGGCCCAGCGACATCTGGAACCTCAGGCGGAAGATCTGGTCTTCGATCTCTCTGGCTTTGGAGGCCAGCTCTTTTTCGTCCAACGCTCGAATCTGATCGGGTTTCATCTCTCGCTCATCCTCAACGCCCCCTGAGGCGGGGCCGTTCCAGGCCTTTTCTCTTCTAGCCAGCCTGCTCCTGGCGGGTCACCAGCTTGGTTCTGATCGGCAGCTTCATCGCCGCCAGCCGCATCGCTTCGGCCGCGGTCTCCAGCGGCACGCCTTCCATCTCGAACATGATCTTGCCAGGCCGCACCACGGCCACCCATTGCTCGGGAGCGCCCTTGCCCTTACCCATACGAGTTTCGGCGGGCTTCTTCGTGATCGGCTTGTCCGGGAACAACCGGATCCATACCTTCCCACCGCGCTTGATGAAACGTGTCATCGCGATACGAGCTGCCTCGATCTGGCGGTCGGTCACCCAGCCGACGGTCATGGCCTTCAGGCCGAAGTCGCCGAATGACAGCGTCGAGCCGCGCCAGGCCAGCCCTTTGCGGCGGCCGCGCTGCTGCTTGCGGTAGTTGACTCTCTTCGGCATCAACATGGCTGTCTGTCTCCGTTCTCTCTCGAATCCTTAAAGACGCCTCTCGGGAGCTAGCTCTGAGGCGTTTCCTCCGGCCCGGCCTCCGCCTTCCAGGTAGGCTGCGGGGGCGCTGCCACAGGCGGCACCACGGGCGCGGCCGTGCGGGCGCTATCAGCCGCCGGAGCCTCTTGAATCACACCAGCTTCCCCTGCCGCGGCTGGCGCTGGCGCATGGGTCGGGCGGGCTTCACGGCGTTCGCGCCGGGGATTCCGGCGGGGCTCGTCGGACCGCGTCCTGCGCAGCAGTCCGCCGGTTGGAACCTCTCCCTTGAAAACCCAGCACTTCACGCCGATGACGCCATAGGTTGTGTGCGCCTCGGCAAAACCGTAATCGATGTCAGCCCGCAGCGTATGCAGCGGAAGCTGTCCCTGCAAATACCACTCGCTGCGCGCAATCTCGGCGCCGTTCAACCGGCCAGACACTCGAACCTTAATTCCCTTGCAGCCGAAACGCAGCGCACTTTCAACCGCCTTGCGCATCGCCCGGCGAAACGCCACGCGCTTCTCAAGCTGGAGTGCGATGGACTCGGCGACCAACTGGGAATCCATCTCGGGCTTGTGGACTTCCTGGATGTCGATGAAGACTTCCCGCTTGGTCTGTTGCGACAACTCCTGCTTCAACTTCTCGATCTCGGCGCCTTTGCGTCCGATGATCAAGCCAGGCCGCGAAGTGTGGATGGTGATGCGGAGCTTCGAGCCGCCTGGCCGCTCCACTTCCACCGCGCTCACTCCAGCCGCCTTCAGGCGCTCGCGCAGAGCCTGTTTCAACTCCAGGTCTTCGTGCAGCAGCTTGGCATAATCGGCCGTCGCGAACCAGCGCGAACGCCAGTTCTTGGTCACGCCCAGCCGGAAACCGTACGGATGAACTTTCTGGCCCATTCGAAGTTCCTCTATTCCTTTTCCTTCGCCTCGGCCGCTTCGGCCGTACCGTCGCCCACCTTCACCACGATGTGCGCCGTCCGGCGCTGGTAGCGATAGGCCCGGCCCATCGGGGCCGGCCGGATCCGCTTCTGGCGCGGTCCTTCATTGACATACGCTTCGGTCACAACCAAGCTGTCCACATCCACGTCGGTGAACCGGTCCTCGGCGTTGGCGATGGCCGAACGCAGCACCTTTTCAACGTCGGGCGAGATCCGCTTGTTCGTCGTCCGAAGAATTGTGATCGCCTCGCCGGCCTTCCGGCCGCGGATCAAATCGACCACCAACCTCGCCTTCTGCGGCGAGATCCGGACATATCTGGCTTCCGCTTTCACTTGCATCGTTCAAGATCCTCTACCGGCTCTCCGGGGTCTCTCCCTGTCCGCCTTACTTCTTGTCGCTCTTGTTCGCGTGGCCTTTGAAAGTCCGCGTCGGGGAGAATTCGCCGAGCTTATGGCCCACCATGTTTTCGGTCACGTACACGGGGATGAATTTCTTGCCGTTGTGCACGGCGATGGTATGCCCAATGAACTCAGGCATGATGGTTGAGCGCCGCGACCAGGTCCGCAAGACCTTCTTTTCGTTCTTGTTGTTCATCACCGTCACCTTGTCCAGAAGGTGGTCGTCGGTGAATGGCCCTTTTTTGACTGAACGGCTCATCGTTAATTCACTCTCTCCGCTCTTACTTCTTTCCGTACCGGCGGGTGACAATCATGTTGTCGGTCCGCTTGTTGTTCCGGGTCCGGTAGCCGCGCGTCGGCTGGCCCCAGGGCGTCACCGGGTGGCGGCCACCCGATGTGCGGCCTTCGCCGCCGCCGTGTGGGTGATCCACCGGGTTCATCGTCACGCCGCGGTTGTGCGGGCGCTTGCCCAGCCACCTTGTGCGCCCAGCCTTGCCGAGCGAGACGTTCTCGTGATCGACGTTGCCCACCTGGCCCACCGTGGCATAGCAGACCGTCGGCACCTTGCGAACTTCGCCCGAAGGCAGCTTCACCAGAGCGATTCCGCCTTCCCGTGATACCAACTGAGCAGAACCGCCTGCCGAGCGGACCATCTGGCCGCCCTTGCCCGGCCGCAGTTCAATGTTGTGGATTGTTGTGCCTTCCGGGATGTTGGCCAGCGGCAGCGCGTTGCCCGGCAGAATGTCGGCTTCGGGCCCCGACATCACCGTACGTCCCACTTCCAGGCCCACCGGATAAAGGATGTAGCGTTTCTCGCCGTCGGCGTAGTTCAACAGCGCGATGTGCGCCGAACGGTTGGGATCATACTCGATCGAGGCGACCTTGGCCGGAATGCCCGTCTTGTCCCGCTTAAAATCGATCACCCGGTAGGAACGCTTGTGCCCGCCGCCCCGGAACCGGATCGTCACTTTGCCTTTGCTGTTGCGGCCGCCGGACTTCTTCAGCCCCTCGGTGAGCGACTTCTCAGGCGTCTGTTTGGTGAGATCGCTCTTATCGAGCACCGAGGCGTAACGGCGAGTCGGCGTCGTCGGCTTGAAATATTTGACTGGCATAGGGTTTCGCCTTTCTCTTGTTGCCTGGCTACACCAGTTCGGCGTACTCCGGCATCTTTTGGCCCGCCTTGAGCTTCACGTAGGCCTTTTTCCAATCCGGCGTGTAGCCGGAATAGCGGCCGCGCCGGCGCAACTTCCCTTCAAACGTCGCCGTCCGGACATCTGCCACTTTCACCTTGAACAGCTTTTCGACCGCGCCCTTGATGTCGGTCTTGGTAGCGTCCTTGCTGACTTCAAAGCAGAGCGTGCCTTCGCTCTCCTTCTTCGCCAGCCCTTTCTCGGTCACTACCGGGCGGATGATCACGTCATAGATCTTCATTTCGACAACGCCTCCGACAGTTTCTCGGCAGCCGCCTGGCTGAGCACAACTTGTTTATGCGCCAGCAGATCGTAGGTCGTCACGTCCTTGGTTGCAACCAGCTTCACGCCCGGCAGGTTCCGGGCGCCGAGTTCCAGATTCCTGTTGGCTTCGGCCGTATTGACCAACAGCACCGTTCGCTGCCCGCCCAGGCCTTCGAGAACTGAAGCCATTGTCTTGGTCTTGTGGTCGCCCAGAGTAAAACCGTTCACAATCAGCAGTTCACCATCTCGCAGCTTGGCCGATAAAGCCGACCTCAGCGCTCCAACGACCATCTTGCGATTCAACCGGTAGGAGTAATCCCGAGGTTGGGGCCCGTGCGTGGTCGCGCCGTGGCGCCACAGCGTGCTTCGGACAGAACCCATGCGCGCCCGGCCGGTCCCCTTTTGGCGCCACAGCTTCTTGCCGGACCCGGCCACTTCCCAGCGGCTCTTGGTCTTGGCGTTGCCGCCACGCTGGCCGGCCAGATAATTCCGGACGCTTTCGTAAATCAAACTCTCGTTCACAGGCGCCGCGAAGACTGCATCAGACAGCTCCACTTCACCAACTTTTGCGTTTTTCAGATCGACGACATCTACCTTGGGCATTGTTTCGTTACCTCTTGGCGCGCTTCACAATCACATAGCCGCCGTTGGGGCCAGGCACAGCGCCCTTGACCATCAACACGTTGTCCTCGGTGTCGACATCGATCACTTCGAGGTTGCGAACCGTTACCCGCGCGTTGCCCATCTGGCCCGCCATGCGCGTGCCAGGGAAAACTCGCGACGGGTAACTCGAAGCGCCAATCGACCCGGGAGCGCGATGGAACATCGAGCCGTGCGTTCCGTCGCCGCCGCCAAAATTGTGGCGCTTCATCACGCCCGCGAAACCGCGGCCCTTACTTACGCCAGTAATGTCGACCTTGTCCTTCGGCTTGAACTGGTCTACCAGCACCCGGTCGCCCGCTTTCGCCTCCACCTGCCCACCGTCCAGACGGAACTCGCGAATCATCTTCACGCCGTCCACGCCTGCCTTCTTCAAGTGCCCCGCCTGCGGCTTGGTCGTCTTTCTGGCAAATTCCACCATGCCGAGTTGAACGGCGTCATAGCCGTCCGTGGCAGGAGTCTTGCGCTGAATGACAACGCACGGACCCGCCTTCAGCAGCGTCACGGGCACCACCTGCCCGTCGGGCCGGAAGACCTGGGTCATACCGATTTTCTTGCCGATGATTCCTGGGCTCATATTCCCTCGCCTGCGCCCGCCATCCGCGATCTCTCCCGGACCGGGCCGTTCTATCTTGAAGCCTCCAGGCTTCTGCTCGCCTTACTTCGCTCCCTTGTGGTAAGCCTTGATCTCGACATCCACCCCAGCCGGCAGATCCAGCTTCGACAGCGCGTCTACTGTGTCCTGCGTCGGTTCGATGATGTCGAGCAACCGCTTATGGGTGCGGATCTCAAACTGCTCGCGCGACTTCTTGTCCACATGCGGCGAACGGTTCACCGTATAAGAGTTGCGCTGTGTCGGCAGCGGAATCGGCCCGGCGACGCTGGCGCCGGCCCGGCGCGCCGTTTCCACGATCTCGCTGGTGGATTGATCCAGCAGACGATGATCGTAGGCCTTCAGCCGGATACGAATGCGCTTTGTGATGCTTTGTGCCATTACTGTGCTCGCGTTCCTAAACCTGCCTTCCCGAAGCTGGCTGCGGGCTGGCCCAGGCCGGCGCGCGGTCTGCGTTTCAAACAGCGCGCCAACCCGATTTCACACTTTCTTACTCGATAACCTCGCTCACCGTGCCCGCGCCCACCGTGCGGCCGCCTTCGCGGATCGCAAACCGCAGGCCCTTGTCCATGGCCACCGGCGTGATCAGCTCCACGCTCACCGTCACGTTGTCGCCCGGCATCACCATCTC
>JARKOC010000538.1 GCA_029975915.1 Bryobacteraceae bacterium | reverse complement strand
CCGGCGCGCCGGTCCAGAATCGCCAGGGCGAACATGCCCCTCAGCCGCTCCAGGAAGCGCTCGCCGTAGCACTCGTACATCCTGAGCACGACTTCCGTGTCGGAGGTCGAGCGGAAGGTGTAACCGCGCGCCTCCAGCGCGGCGCGCTCCGCCTGGAAATTGTAGACCTCGCCGTTATAGACGATCCACAACTGCTCGTCGGGCGTGCTCATCGGCTGGTGCCCGGCGAGACTCAGGTCCAGGATGCTCAACCGGGCCATACCCAGCCCAACGCCCGGCTGCATCAGAATCCCGGAGTCGTCCGGGCCGCGATGGCGCATCGCCGCCACCATCCGTGCCAGATCGGCCTGCTCCGCTCGTCCCCAGATTCCGCAGATTCCGCACATGGTTCATGCCCCAAAAAGGATTAACCGGGCGCGCTTACACGAGGCCTCACACTGCCCCGTCCTCGCGCCAGGCACAAAGAAGCAGGTACTGGTCAGCATTGGCGACTGGATCACGCTGGAATTTGTCGCCCAGATCAACCCAGGGGCCATAGGAATTCACCGAAACGCGGAATGCCGCCTCGTGCAGGAGGCCCAGGATTTCGGCAAGCTCTTCCGGGCGATCGACCCGGTAGTGGACTTCGACCACCATCTGCCGGACGTTGCCCAGCACGTCACAACAACTGCGCAAAACGGGCAGTTCGGCCCCCTCGATATCGACCTTCAAAAAGTCCACCGGCTCGCCCGCCAGGTAATCCGCCAGCCGGACGGTCTTGACCAGCCCGGACGAGGCGTTCTGCCCAGCCGCCTCGATCAGCATCCCGCCGTCGGCTCCATCCGGGTGAAACAGATGCTCGCCCGCGTCCGTCCAGACGGCCGCTTCGACCACGTCAACATCGCCATGCCCGTTGCCGCTGAGATTGGCGCGGAGCATGTCGCAGAGCATATGGTCAGGCTCAAAAGCCGTCACCCTGGCCTGCGGATAGAGCTGCTTACAGCGTAGCACGCTCAGCCCGATATTGGCCCCGCAGTCGATCACCAGGGGATCGGGGCGAGGGGCACTGAAATCGTTGGATTTCTTGACGATCTGGACGTCGAATCCGGAGAGAAGCGAGGGCGCATCCGCATAGTGGAGTGTCCAACCTGCCACCGTCGTGACCCCCGGGGTGAAGCGAGGAATGTCCTTCAACTGCCGCCGCAACCGCCGCAGTTCAGCCGACGCCGGTCCAGCCTCAGCCTGTCTCGGATGTAGAAATCTGGAAAGCCAGGACGGAAGCATTACCCACTCCCCTCTTCAGGAAGGAACACGGCGTCTGTCATGATTCCAGCACCACGATCTGGTGTTCAAACTGGCACTGGTAAGGTCCGGGGAAGATCTCCGAATGTTTGATCGCACCAGGCTGGAGCTCGACATGGAGCTGATTGAAATAGGTTATTCCGTCGATATCTTCCACGGAGCCTTGCCCCAGCCACAATCCCGCCAGGTAAGCACCGGGCTTCAACAGCAGGTTGTGCAGGCGGAACCGAACCATGGCTCTTTGGCCTGGCTCGAGATTGAGAAACTGCCCC
>JARKOC010000529.1 GCA_029975915.1 Bryobacteraceae bacterium | reverse complement strand
AGACCTCGTGCGCGAGGGCAAAATCCGGACCTATGGCTGGAGCACCGACTCGGTCGAGTGCGCCCGGCTCTTCGCGGAAGGTGAGCATTGCGTCGCCATCCAGCACGACCTGAACGTCGTCCTGGACGCGCCGGAGATGCTCGCCCTGTGCCAGCAGGCGAACCTGGCCAGCATCAATCGCTCGCCGCTGGCGCGCGGCGCGCTGACCGGCAAGTACAGCAAGGCCACGGTCTTCGCGGCCAACGACGTGCGGACCGATCCCTGGGCGCAAGAGGCGATCCTGCGGCCGGCCTTCGAGCACCTCGACGCCCTGCGGGACATCCTGACCAGCGCCGGGCGCACGCTGGCCCAGGGCGCGCTGGCCTGGATCTGGGCGCGCAGCCCCGTCACCGTGCCGATCCCCGGCATCCGGACCGTGGCCCAGGTGGACGACAACGCCGGGGCGATGGCCCACGGCCCGCTGACCCCGGATCAAATGCGCGAGATCGAGGCACTGCTCAACCGCGCCGGGGCATCGGCCTGAGCCTGGCTCTGAAGCGAGACTATGGCGGGGGCGCGCAGGCGCTCCCGCCGCAGCCAGATTGTCAGGGCGAGCAGTGCTACGCCCGCGAACAGGATCAGAATTCCATCGACTGCCTGGACTCGCCAAGAGGGAGATCGTCCAGAATCACGATGCGCAACTCTTTGACCAGTTGAAGTTGCCGATCATTGGTCACGAAGCCCTCACAACCAGCCTGAAGCGCCGCAGCGATCTGGAGGGCATCGGGCGTCTTCAACTGGTAGGCAGCGCGCAATTCAGCAGCTCTCTCTGCAATAGCAGCAGTGATTGGGAGAAGCGTAAAGTTTTGTGATTCGAGCAGCATCTCCCGATATATCTGGATCAACCTTGCGTCACTGGCCTGGATTGGCTTGGTCAGCACTTCGGTCAGTGTCACCACCGAAGTTGCCGTCATAAGGCCAGTTTCTTGCACCTAATGCAGAAGATCGCGCATACGATCGGCATACACTGGATGACTTTCAACAAAGTAGATCAGCGGGGCGCTGTCGAGAAACACCCGCTGTACACCCGCCAGAGCCTCGGCAATCTTCATGGCCGATGATCCCATTCGGAGCGCAGCCGGTTGACGTAGTCCTGGGCATCCTGGTCGCGCAAATGTGCGCCGACACCCTCGTAGTCGAGAAGGTTGTGCCGCGCACCTGCCGGGGCCGTTACCGTCAGCGAATCGATCAGCAAGGTGATCAGGGTCTTACGCTCATCCACCGAAAGGTAAGCGATTTCGCGCACGATCTGGTCAAACAGCATGGCCGCACCTCTCAAGCCACATCGGACACGTTCTTTGTACCTGCACCGGCAAGTCCTAAGCCGCTCTAACCCGCACCGAAACGCCCAGCCGCCGCAGAAACTCCACGCTGACATCCCAGCCCAGCGGAAAGGCAGGCGAGTCCGCTGCCGCGAGATACATAAGGATGTCCATCAGCAGATCGACATCCTCGTCGGGGCCCACGTCCTCCAGCCCAACAACGTTTTCGGCCCAATCGACCAGCGCCGCCAGCGCGATCTCTTCGTTGAGATAGGCCAGAATCCTCTCGACAAGGTGAGTCCGTGTGATCACGGAACGCCTCTACCCCTTCTTCAACCGCCCCGCCAGGACCTGCGCAGGATGGAGGGCCTGCCTGCCGGTGAAGTCCTTGATCTGATGGCGGCAGGAGGTGCCCGCCGCGACCAGGGCGGTGCCTTCCGGCGCATTGCCCACCGCCGGGATGAGCTGGCGGTAGGCCATCTGCTTGCTGATTTCGTAGTGCTCCTTCTCGTAGCCGAACGCCCCCGCCATCCCGCAG
>JARKOC010000519.1 GCA_029975915.1 Bryobacteraceae bacterium | reverse complement strand
GTGGGACAAGATGCGCCAGATCAAGTGGGTCGCGGCGGAGTGTCTTGCCGACGCGATCAACGCGAAACGGATCGCGGAAGATCGGGCACTGGAGGCGATCGGGCTCTACAACCGGCACATCGAGCAGTGCAATCGCGTCATCGAGAGCCAGGAATCCGGGTTGCCCGGGGCCAGCCCGACGGACGCCTGGCGTCAGGAAGTGCTCACTCTGAAGAACAAGCTGACGGCCGAAGAAGCAAAGTCGATGCGATTGCAGAAGGCACTGGAGGATCGGGAGGCGCTCCAGGCCGGTCTCGAACAGCGACTCCGGCAACTCGAAACGCTGGTTCAGGAGCGGCAGAACGGCGCGAACGCCGAACTGGTCGCCCGACTTCAGCGGGCAGAATCGCAACTCGGGGACAAGAAGACGCCCAAGCGGGGTGAGAAGTGATCGTTCGAGTGCATTCGTTAGGCAGCCTCTGGCAGACGAAAGACCTGCCGAACGGCGGCACTCGCGTGTGGAATACGACCGGCATCCGGGACGGCTGTCGCGTCCGGTCCTGCGCCACACTGTTCGGGCAACTGGTCTTCGGGCCGAAGGCGAAGCCGCTGTTGCAGGACCCGTCCCGCATTCACGGACGGAACTGGGTGACCGGCGACATCACCCAGACCTCTGCCGGCCGCAGCATCCGGCTCGCGTGCCCAGCAGATTCGGGGGCGGAGGAGGATTGGCACTTGCACACGGTGAACGAACAACTGGTGGGCGTTGTGCCGCCCGACGGCCTTGACCCGGACAACATCCTGGTCCTGTCGGCGTCACAGAGAAGGCAGCAGCAGGAACTCCTGCTCCTCGTGAAGCCGTTTGCCTGGCTCGCCGGGCCAACGGGATCGGCGATCTTTGAGGTCACCGATCGTGGCATTGGCCGCTGGAACGTACGCGGGAGGTAATCCTTGCGCTATTCGAAAGACTCCATTGTGATCTCCGAAACCGCGGACAAGCCGATCCTGCGCACTGTCTACGAGGCCGGTCACGTCACGCTCGAGCAGCTTCATTCCAGCCTTCATCCCTATGCGACCTCGAGGGCGGAACGGAATTCGCTCGCCTGGAGGGTGCGCCGGCTGATCCGACACGGCTTCCTTGAGTCTCGGCGAGTCGAAGGGATGGAGCCGGCTTTGTCATTGGGGGAGTCCGGGGAGTTGTATTTGCAGAGCTTCGACGGCGCCATCGTTGAACGGCGAATCCGCTCGAAGGGCGGCAATGCGCGCAGTCAAGTGTGGCATGACGTCCAGCTATTCACGATTCAGTTGGCGCTTCGGCGCGCGGGAGTGGTGCTGACCTGGCAATCGGAGGCGGAAGTTCGGGCGCAGAATCGCGTGGCAAGTCTGCGCTTCGCGAAGGAGTATGACGCTGTCGTGACGTTTCGATTAGGCGAGGTGCAGGCCGACGTGGCCCTGGAGTTTGAGCGAACCGTGAAGTCCGCCGACGCCTACCTGCGCATCTTCTGTCAACTGAGCGAGGAAACTCTGCTTGCGCGGTTTCTCTACCTGGTGCCAGACAGCAAATCTCAACTGCTCCTCCGGGACGTCGCCCCGCGTCAGTGCCCGCGCATCTACGCCGCCCTGACGCACGAGTTTCGCGCGAAGCCGGCAACGGCTGGGCTGTTGGACCTGCGCTCTGGCCAGACGGTTGCTCTGGCAGACTGTCTCTCCTGAAGACCTCTTCCCGCCTACGGTCCCTGCAATGTTTGCCCCTCGATTGTGCACCGAATGCGTCTCTTTTGCCGTTTCACAACCCCTCGTAAGACGTTGATCGGCTTGGGCCGGTTTTCCGATATCCCCGTGTTTTAGCAGTCCGAACTCCGAGCAGACCGGCGGCGAGCATGGCGGCGGCAGGCGAGGAGGGGAGAAGCGATGAGTGGGAGTCCAGTGATAAACGAAGCCGTGATTGTGGTTGGTGAGTGGCCGGCGGATGAAGTGGTGGGTGTGCCGAGTGGATGGAAGAAAGGAAGTTGTGGGTGGCACCGGTGGCTGGACCGGTGACAAGGCGCGGTGGCGCGCGCGCAAGTGTAGCGGGCTTGTGAGGGTGTAGGCGGCATCCGGAGTGATGGAAGTAGCGCCGCCAGCGGAAGGAGGTTGCGCAGGAAACGGCGTGTGCGTCCGGAGACGATGCACGGGTGGCGCACGCAAACGTGTAGTGCAGATAGAACCACGAAAGGAGCGAGTGACACATGGCGTACGTAAATGGTGCTGCCAGAGAGCGGCCCGGTCCAGTTCCCCCGGCGACAACCGCGCCGGTTTCGGAACTGGCGGAGACCGCAACAATGAACAAGGAACGCTTCCAGGAGATCAAGCAGCGGCTCATTGAGCCGTTCGATCCCGAGGAGATCAAGTGGCGCGTGACGGCGACTTCGACGATTCAGACGAAGCACGGTCCGCAGAAACGTGGTCAACTGATCGCTTACGCTGACCAGCGCGCGTACACCGACCGGCTGAACTCCGTGTTTGGTGAATGGGGATGGACCCGCGACTACGACGTGCAGGTGGCGCAGAACTTCGAGCGGCGCACGGCCAGCGACAAGTCCCAGTCCGCTGTTGCGGCCAAGGTCGTCGTCGTTTCTCGCGTCACGATTCACGGCTTAGGCACGCATACCGGCGTCGGCGAGGAGTGGGCGGACGACGAGAACGCCGCGACTCGTGCCGAGGCGCAAGCGTTCAAGCGAGCCTGCGCGTGTTTCGGACTAGGCCGATACCTCTACGACCTGGACAAGACCTGGGTGGATTTGGATCAGTCGAACCGCCCCGCGTACACGCCCAGTCTTCCGGAATGGGCGCTCCCGGCGTCGCGCCAGCCGCAACAGCGCCCGCCGGCACCAGCGCCAAAGCCGTCATCCACTGGCAACTGTGCGCCGCGGAGCGGTCTGGTTCGTGACGAAGCGCTGGCTGCCATCACGACGCTGTGCGACAAGGTCGGGTTCAGCCTGGCGCAATCGACGCTACAGCAGTACGGCGGCACGACCGACCTCAGGCGACTCGGATACGCAAAACTGACGTTGGTCATCGACAAGATGACGGACCTGAGCCGCGGCATTGAACGGCTCATGGCCGGAAGAGCAGCTCTCGGAGATGCTGCGTACAGCGTCCTGTGTCGCGAAATGAGCCTGGCGAGCGACAGCATCGACGACATCCCGGACCGCGACACCTTGCGCGTTCTGGTCGAGAGAGTGGAAGAGCAGGCGCGCTCCAAGGCGCCCACTGCTGCAACGAATCCGGCACCAGGGCGAATTGCCGAAGCGCGCGGGAGGCTCCTACAGGCCGCTCGCAAGCATGCGGACCGCACCCGCAATCGTCTGGCTGACGTGATCGAACAGGCTTCGGTCGGCACCTTGACCCTTGGAGGACTCAAGGATCTGACCGACGCGAACGTGCCTGAAGTCGAAGCCGCGACGGCCCGCCTCTGCTAATCCCCCCTTCCGACCGCACCTTCCCTCCCAACATCTCCGATACCTGCGGGCGCAGTGTCTCTGCGCCTGCACACTCCTGAAGCTCACAGAAGAAAGGACATGAACCATGAATCCGCAACCCGTCATCGCCTGCTCGGTGGTTTCGACCAAGGATCTGAACCTCCGCCCGCAGCACGACATTGCTGAAATCGTTGCCCGCTTCCTCGCTTTCGGCGAGGGCGTGGTCGCTCACTGGGTCGAGTTCGCGCGCGGCGTGCTGCTGTTCGTGATGGCTCCGGGCGACGATCACTCCGGCGAATTCTACGTCTACGACCGCAAGCGCGGCCAGTTCTGGCTGCTCGAACTCGCCGATGGCGTCTTCGGCGGGTACGGAGTCAGCCAGATGCGCGAGAAGATCCGCGAGTTTGGCCTGCTCCGTTTCGCCGAGAACCCCTCGGAGATCGCGACGCTGCACTAACGACGGGAACTGGCTTTGGCATTTCCAGGATCGGGAGTAAACAGAGGCTATGCCGGACCTGCTTCGTGCAACGCCGGAATTGGCGACAGAGTATGCGCGGTGGTTTGTGAACCGCCGCGCATACACCCGCCAATCGGATACGCCGCACACGGCGAGCGGCCGACATTATTACTACCGCCCAAAGAAGAACGGCGCCGAGGCCGAACTCACCACGTGGGACATCCAACGGCACCTCGAAGGCCGGATCACGCTGGGGCTGTACGCCATCAATCCGCAGACGCAGCGTGTCAAGTGGATGGCGATTGACGCCGACTACCGCCGCGCGCTCGAAGACCTGCTAAAACTCCAGTTCGAACTGGGGCAGGCAGGTATTCAGGCTGCGCTGGAGCAGAGCCGCCGCGGTGGTCATCTGTGGATCCTCTTCGAGTCACCCGTTCCGGCGAAACAGGCGCGCATCTACATCCGTCACCTGGCGGGAAAACTCTCGGTGGAAGTGAAGGGTTCCGGCAACACGGAGGGCATCGAGCTCTTTCCCAAACAGGATCGAGTGCCGGACGGACAATTTGGGAACGCGATTCGCGGACCTCTTGGTGTGCATCGTGCCGCCGGGAAGCGGTACTGGTTCTACGGAGCGGCGTACAACTTGGTTGCTCAGATGGAGTACCTGAGGTCGCTGCGGCGCGTCAGCGAATCGCAACTGGCCGAATTGGTTGCAACGGTTCCTGCGGAGTCAGAACCCGAACCAGTGCACGTTGGACCGCCAGCCACGGACCGCCCATGCTTTCAAATCCTCGATTACGTGGAGGTACGGCGGCGCGTGGGCCGCAATTGGGTGACCCAATGCCCGTCGTGTGCCGCTGCCGGACACGACCGTGCCCAGGACAACCTGGCGATTTCTGTGGAAGAGCCTTGGAAGTACCTCTGCTGGGCGGGATGCACGAAAGAGCAGATCCGCGCGGCCCTCGGCGCGCCCTTGCCTGCGGCTGTCACCAAGGCGGTGTCCCGATGAATGCTCGCACGCCACGCCTTGTCCTGCCGAAGCCGTTCTTGAGGCGGCTTGAAGGTGCTGGTATTTACTGTCAGACCTGGGCGACCGCGGAGCGCCAGGCGCGCACTGGCCGCTGGGTGCTGCGCGCGGTAGAGAGCGGTGGTGCCTCAAAAGACATCGGCCGATACATCGGCTTCTTCGCCATGAGCGGCGACCGCTTACCCTGGCTCCAGCGGTTGGACCGCATCACCGCGAGCGGCGTGCATGCCGTGACGGTGGCCGACGAACTCCTTTCCGTCGAGATGGCGCGCTGCGATCAGACCTATCAACTGTTGATCGCCGCGCACCGACTTGGTCCGATTCAGGAAATGAAGCGCCCGCCGGTTCTCTCCACCGTTGTGTATCGCGGCGTCGATGGGCAACTGTCGCCTGAACTCCGGCAGCAGGGGCTCACGCCCGAATTCTTCAGCCGGTCCGGCGAAGTCCGGCCGATACCCGAGCGGTACGTTGATGCGGTTCGCCTGGTCACGACAGGCGTGACTTGCATCAATTGCCGGCATACTCACGCGCTAGTCGAACGGCCCGCGCCGATCAGCGCCGCTTCATAGAGGTCACTCATGCAACAACTGAGCCGCAAGATCTGTCTGTTTCTGTTCCTGATCGCAGTCCTGTCCGGGAGGGCGAACGAACTCGGCACTCTCGTTGGCGCAATTACGGGCACGCTCTTGCTGTGGCCCTTGTACGAAAGGCTCACCACCGGCCGTTCGGCAGGGAGATCTCAGCGAGTTGCAGCAGAGGAAGAGCGAGAAGAAGTCGCTTCTCGCTAGGTGGCTCAGAGGAGGAGGCCATGCGCGTAGGTCTCAAGAGTTTGCTTGGCGGCGCGCACTGCCTCGCGCTGCATCCTTTCTTTGTCGCTTGGGGGTGGACCAAGCTCTACGGCTTCCCGTGGGACCCGAGGCTGTGGGCGGCATTCGGGCTTCATGACCTCGGCTATGCCTTCTGCACCCAGATGGACGGAGAGGAAGGCGAGAAACACGTTGTGTTGGGCGCCCGGATCATGGGTCGTCTCTTCGGGCCGAAGTGGGAAAGCGAGTGCTTCCGCCACTCCCGTTACTGGTGCCGGCGAACCGGACTGCCGATCAGTCGGCTTTGTCTGGCCGACAAACTCGCATTCGCGCTGACCCCGGCATGGTTGTACCTGCCCATGGCGCGCTGGACCGGCGAACTCGCCGAGTACATGGAGCGCTCGCGTGACCGGCAGGCCGGCGACACCGGCTTCACGGCCGACGAACTCGCCGACCTGAACTCGGGCGACGAGCGGCGCTGGTTGCGCGGGCTTCAGTCCTACACGTTGCGCTGGGTGGACCGGCACCGCGACCAGGCGGTCGAGTTCATCGAGGTCCGCGCAAGCCTGACTGCCGCGGTCCCGAGTAGCCATTCCAACTAATTCCACAAGGTTCAGGGAGGCGGCACATGCCCAAGTCCATTTGCGATTTCTGTTCCAGCCCGAACGTCACCTGGGTCTACCCGGCGCGCACATTCGCGGCCTACGTTTTCGAGGGCATCGTCGGCGAAAGCGTCGGCGACTGGGCCGCGTGCCCGATTTGCCACGGTCTCATCGAATCTGGCCGGCATGCGGAACTCACCGAGCGGTCACTGGTGACACTCCTGGAGCGCCAACCGGAGATGAAGAGTGCCGAATCGGAACTCCGGGCCCAGATCCGCGCCTTCCACACGATGTTCTTCAGGAATCGAGTGGGATCGGCCATGATCATTGCCTAGAGACCAACTCTGGTTGGCCGGCGACTCCCCAAGGCTCAACTTGCGCGAAGCGCGACTCGCAGGGGCGACAATCGTTCAGCCGACTGCGAGCTTTCTATCTCAGCTTGTATCGCCCCAATGGACGAAGAACCTGGCGCTTCTCCGGTTAACGGTAGCTGTACGACACAGTCCTAGCCGGCACCAGTTTGTTGCCGCTCCGTACGAGTACCTCTCCTTCGGGAGGGTTGGGGTCGTAGCTGGCCGAATCCAATGTTACTTCCGTGACCCTATTGAACAGCGCTGGCGTGTCGCCTTCTTTGTTGTTCCAGATGTAGTTCTTCCCGGTAAAGACATGATAGTCGGCGCCACGTCGGTCGTCATCGCGGATAATGCTTTCTGGGCCGCTACCAGAGTGGACTCGCACATTTTTGCCCGGAGCCAGCGTACCGGAGAATGTCGTGACTTTCTCCCAAGTGGGATTCTGCCCGTGATGGTAAGCCTGGTGCCACAGTTCTACAGGAGCGAGGTCGACCGCTACAGAACTGGTGTTCTGAAAGTCCACCCATTCCGCTGCCAACTGCGCAGCACTCGACTGCCCATACCGACTCCGGTCTTTACCCGCCGGATTGGGTTTGATCCGCATGATCTGCAAAGCCATAATTGGTTGATGTCCTTTTTCGAAAGCGATCCGAGGCGATAATCGCCGTTGAAAGCGATGTCCTCAGGGACTGCCTTCTACAGCAGCTCCTATTGGTCTTTCGAACCAGGGCATCCGCGTTTCCCCGGATCGCGCAAAATATCTTGGGTAAACCGGGGGCAGGCTGTTCGTATAAAGCAGTGGAAGGGACGCCAGACATAAACCACGCCACCCCCAGGGAAAGTGACCGACGGTGAATCGCTTCCAGAACATAGACTGGACCCGGCTCTATAAAGTGCTGCTTGTCCAGGCGACCGGCATCCTCCGACGTTACCGGGGGCCGGATACTTTTGACGGCGGACAGGACTGCGAGGACGTTGTCGCCGAGGTTTTGAAGGATTTCTATAGATCGCCGAACGGCCTCGGTTGGAAGGAAAGCAAGGGCAAGCTCGAAACCTACCTAGGCACTGTTGTGCACAATAAGCTCGTGGACCGCTTGCGCCGGCAACAGCATGTGGGCGGTTCCGTCGATGACCCGGACTTTTCTTCGCCAGAGCGGAAGGGTGCTGGCACAACGGCTCCTGAAAGAGCGAAGCTCAGCATTAAAGATGCGCTCTACAGCCTGGTGAAAGGCGATTCCGAGTTGCAGGATCTCATCACCGCGGCCGAACTCGTTGAGGGCGGCCCCAACGTCAATCAGGAACTTGGACAGATACTCGACAAGACACCCCGTCAGGTCTCGAAGATGAAAGAGCGTCTGCTCGCCATCGATGGGGTAAAGGAACTCTATGCCGCGCGACAAGCAGCCAAATCAACCAAACCCAGAGCGTGACCTCCTGGACAAGCTCTTCGGCACTTCGGATGAGATGGCCGATGAAGACCTCGACATGATATTCGAGGCCCTCGCTCCCGGCACGGACCCGGCGGCTATCATTCACCGGCTCGCTGAAGAGGCTGCGGTCGAATACCGCACCCAAAACCGTCTGCCTCCGGACCACATACAGGCCGCGCTCGACGCCACCCGGGACGTGAAGAGTCTTGACAACCTAGGGCCATCGAAACTCCGCCAGATTGTAGATGCGCTGTCGGCGCCGTTCACGGGGGCCGTGAGTGATCCCGGATACGCCTACCGCAACCGGGACGGAGAACTTGATGCGGACGACCAGGGTATCATCGACGAGTTGACTGACGAGCTCCGAGAGGACTGGGATGCTGATGATGATGAAGGTAAGAAGTGACACCTGCTGCCCAGCTCGCCAATTATGTCGCCCAGAAATTTGCGAAGACGGCCGCACCCGATCTCGAGGCGCTCTGCCGGGAGCTTGGCTTGAGGATACGCGAGGTGCCAGCGCGGGGCTTCGATGGCGCATTGATCCGCAGCAAGGCAGGCCAGAAGGGCATCGTCGCAGTGAAGGCAAGCATCCGCGAGGCGTCCCGCAAGCGTTTTACGATCGCGCACGAAATAGGCCACTTCGTCATTCCGCACCATCGGAACCTGGGCAACATCTGCGAGGAGAGGAAGATCGAGAGTTTCGATAGGGACCTGAACCGGCCAGAGATTGAGGCCAACGAGTTCGCGGCCGAGCTGCTGCTGCCCAGCGCAGTCTTGCGGAAACGCTTCGACCTTGCAGACCCTTCTCTATCGCAGATGTCGAGCGTCGCAGCGGGCTTCGGAACAAGCCTTACCGCAACAACTCGCTCTTTTCTCACGCTAACGAACCTCGCATGTGCGATGGTCTGGAGTGTTAACAACCGCGCCCGATGGTTCGTCCGCAGCGATTCGTTTTCCTTTTTCCTCCCGCTCGCGGACCTTCCGGCAAACGGCTCGTTCGCTGCCCGGATCTTCAATGGCGGGGTAGTGCCCGAGGAACTTGCCCCGGTGCGACCGGACGCTTGGCTTGACCGTCAGGCCGCGGAGCGCGTCAATACCTTACTTGAGCATTCAATTAGGCTTCCCAACTACGACGCCGTCCTAACCCTGCTCTGGGCCCACAAAGCGAGGCCCTTCGCGATCGAAGATGACCAAGAGACGTTGCTTGAGGATCTCGACCCGGACGACTTCACTTTGAATCGGCGCCGCTGGCCAAGATAGCTCGCAGGTGAAAGACGTTCGCGGCCTTAACCCGCATTTCTCACGAGAGTTGACGTGAGGTGGTGGTTGGTGGCGATTTGGGCCGTTGCGATCTGTTTTCGGGCTCTGGCGGGCGGGTCCAGGCTAGATTTTGGCCTTCGGCTCGGCCCGCGCAGGCTCGCAGCGGCTCGCTCACCCGCTTTGGCGGTCCCTCCAGGCACACTTTGAGCTGTTTGAAAAATGCGGAATTGGGAAGTCGTCTGTTTTCAATCGCCGATTTTCGGCCTCAGCGCCGCAAGGCGGCAAACGCCGCCTCAAACTGGCTTCGCCAGGCGTACGCGCTGCTGTAACTCACCCAGATCCGCCGCGCCGTCACCCTCACCCGCGCGGCGATTTTCAGCAACCGCAGCCGGATGGTCGCCACCTGCGCCTTGGCCCACTCGGTCCCGTTCAGCGCCAGGCACCGCAACGCGCACACCAGCACGTAAGCCAGAGAAGACAGATACAGCCGCAACTGGTTGGACCGCATCGTCTCCGTGCTCAGCCGGTCGGCAAACAGGCTCAACTGCTCCTTGATGCGATTTTCCATCTCGCCCCGCTCGCAGTAGAACTTCTCGTACAGCACCCGCGCCGGCCAGGCCTCCGCGCCCAGCGACGTCACCACGTAGCGCGGATTCTCTTTGCCCTCGATCTGCTCGGCCTTGGCTACCACCCGGCGCGCCCGGCTCCAACTGTCCCGCGTCTCGTATTCAAACTCCGTGAAGACGCGCGCCGCCTTGCCTGTCCGCTCGTGCTCGGCCCGCGCCTGCTGCATCTCGGCTTCGATCATCGCCCGCAACCGGTCGTTGCGCGCGAAACCGAACACATAGTCCACGCCGTTGGCCTCGCACCAGCTCATCAGTTCATCGCGGCAGAAACCCGAGTCGGCCCGCAGGATGATCTGCGTCTTCGGCCAGCGCTCGCGGATCTGCGCCACCACCGCTTTCACCTCGTCCAGGCTGCCGGCACTGGCATCGATGTTGGAGGGCCGCAGGCGCGCCCGCAACAGATGATCGCCGCAGAAAATGTAGAGCGGCAGATAGCAGTAGTGGTTGTAATAGCCGTGGAAGAAGCGGCTCTCCTGCTGGCCGTGCAGCGGTGTGTCGGTGGCGTCGAGATCCAGCACGATGCGCCGCGGCGCTTTGGTGTGCGCTTCCTGAAACAGCGTCACCAGCAACTCGTCGATCGCTTCGGGCGAATAGCTGATCCTCGAATAGCGTTCCTTCAATCCATCGCCCGCCGGCGACAATTCCATGCGGTTGAGCGTGCTCTTGCCGGCCAGCGCCGAGCCAAGCTTCTTCTTGCCGGACAACACAGCCAACAGCGGGTCGCGCCGCAACTGCTCGTGGTCGTTGAGGTCTTCATAGCCCAGCGCCAAGGCGTAGATCCGCTGCGCCAGCATCTCGTCGAGCCGATGCTCGATCCGGTCCGCCCTCCGGCAATCGGTGAAACACCCGGCCAGACGCTTCAGCATGCCGATGCGCCGCTCGGCCTGCCGCAACAGCAACCCGCCGCCGTCGGTGGTCAGCGTGCCGGCATCGAAGGTCGCCGTGACCCGCCGCGAAAAATGGGCTTCAAACTCGAAGCTGTCTTGGGTACACTCTGTCATAGCGAAAGCCGTCCTCTGCCGGGTCAGAACTAAGTCTGGAAACTCAGTTATGCCCCAGATGACGGCTTTTTGCTAGTGTCCTCGTGAGAAATCCGGGTTAAAGGAACTTACTCTTGTGTAAGGGCGCAGCGTCCATACCGTAGCTGCTCTGAAGGTATGGCCGAAGTTCTTAGGCCGTCAGAGGCGTCACAACCGACACAACAACAGCGGACGGGTCTGGCAAGGCGGTGTATCGATGCGATTTCAAGGAAGGCTGAAGCTCGGCTTCTACCCGTTACCTGAATCCGAAGCGCAGCGAATGAGGCGCTTCGTCCGATTTCCCGCGGAACAGTGTGAGGCCCTGGACCCCTGCAGTGGCACAGGTGCGGCGCTCGCAGTGCTCACCGCATGTGCCAGCGTGCGCACTTATGGAATCGAACTCGACGCGTACCGGGCTGCGGAAGCGCGCGATGTCCTCGATGAGGTAATCCAGGGCAGCGCGTTCGACACGCACGCTCCCGTGGAATCGTTTTCGCTGCTCTATCTGAATCCGCCGTACGACTTCGAGATTGGCGAAGGCAAGAACAAACGGATGGAGCGGTTGTTCCTCGAGCACGTGGCGCGGTGGTTGAAGCCGGGCGGGGTGCTCGCCTTTGTTCTGCCGTACGACCGGGTTTACGACTGTCGTGGCACGCTCACGACCCAGTTCCGCGACAAGACGATCTACCGGCTGACAGCACCGGAATCGGTCACCTACAGGCAGGTCGTGCTCTTCGGGGTGCGCCGGTCCCGCCAAGAGCGGGAGCGGATGACCGACCGGGCGGTCAACGAGGGTAACTGGAAACTCCAGCAACTCACCCGGTCGTACGACGCAATCCCGCCGCTTCCAGAGGAACCGGACCGGCAGTACGCGGTCCCTCCGACGCCGCCGGCGCGACTGGAGTACCGCGGGTTACCTCTCGACCTTATTGAAGACCTTCTCGACAACTCACCGGCGTGGCGGCAGGCTCAGCGCATCACACATGCTCCGAAGACCGAGTTCTCTGGGCGGCCGCTAACCCCGCTGCACAAGGGGCACGTCGGCTTGCTGTGCACGAGCGGGTTGCTGAATGGCGTCTTTGGATCGGATGGGGACCGGCACGTCGCCTACTGGGAAAGCGTCAAGGTCGTGGACCGGATCGAGGAAGAGGGGGAGCGCGCCGATACGACCGTCGTCCGCGAAAAGGAGCGCTTTTCACAGCGGCTCACGCTGCTGTATGCGGATGGGCGCATCGAGCTTCTGACGGAACGGCCAGCCCCAAGGAAGAACGGAGATACCCGCGATGAAGAACGCACATCTGCGAATGGGCAAGCTGACCTTTGTGCGCCAGACGCGGGATACGGTGACGAGCGTCTCGGTTCACCTCCATCGGCTCGTTGCTGAGCGAGCGCCTGGGCCGCACGCTTCGGCTCAACTCCATCTGGTCTCCGCGTTCGGTGGTGACCAGGAGATCGGCGCCACAGTCGCAGCGGCGCTCGAAGGACTCCGGTTTCAGATCGCAGTGGGTGGTGAGGAGTTCATTGGCGGCTTGGGGGAGAAGCCCGCCATCTACCGCTCCTCCCTGCAGATTCCCGGTCGAAAGCGGCCAGTCCGACACATAGTCCTTTTGTCGCGCGAGTTGATGGAAACGACCCTCGGGGCGAACGGCGACGCACGGCGCACCGTACTTTTCGATGAACATGCAGATTTCGTGCTGCATCGGCTGTCGGTCCGGTTTGGCATGCCGGTGCTTCCGGAGTGGGGGGAGTGGTTCCGGACGGAGCTTGATCGCCGCCGCCTGATCGAACCGATATTCGGGTGGAACTGTTCGCCGGTTGTCGTGAAAGGGACGAAACTGCGGATGCTTCGGGTGGTGAGCCAGGGCCTCAAGCGCAGATCCATTCAGGTGGCGGACGAAGGTTCGTGGGATGTCCCGTCATCCTGAGTTCGCGCGTCGAGTTCAGACTCCAGTTCCTCGATGGAGGGCAGCGTGGACTTCAGGCTGTCAGGAAGACTCTCGGTTAGTCTGAACTCCGCGATTCCCATCGGTTTCCCGATGTCGCGAAGCGCGTACTCCACCACAATGCCTTCCTTGGACCGGCAGAGGATCAAGCCAATGCTCGGCTGATCGTTGGGATGACGCAGGAGATCATCGACCGCGGACAAGTAGAAGTTCATCTTGCCGACATACTCTGGGCGGAAGGGGCCGGCCTTTACCTCCGCGACGATGAAAACTCGGAGCTTGAGGTGATAGAAGAGCAGATCGAGGCGATAGTCTTCGCCTCCGACCTCCAGCGGCACCTGGCTTCCGACAAAGGCAAAGCCCGAACCGAGTTCCAGGAGGAATTGCCGCAAGTGGTCGAGAAGACCGCGTTCGATATCTCGCTCGCGGGCGTCGTTGTCCAGCGTGAGGAAGTCGAAGTTGTAGGGGTCCTTGAGGATTTGTTGGGCCAAGTCCGACTGCGGTTGAGGAAGCGCGGACTGGAAGTTCGAGATGGCTTTGCCCTGCCGCTGATAGAGCCTGGACTCGATCTGAAGGATCAACACGTTCCGGCTCCAGCCGTTCTCGATGGTCTGTTGGGTGTACCAGAGCCGCTCTAGTGGATCCTTCACTTTGTCCAGAAGCGTGCAGTTATGAAACCAGGGAATTTGTGCAGCAGCCTGCTGCACAATTGACTCCTCCGGCCACGCCTCCGCTAAGGCTCTCATGTACTTGAGGTTACGGGGTGACAGCCCCTTCATCTCGGGGAACGACTGGTGCAGATCACGCGCCAGCGAATCGATCACTTTGGCTCCCCAACCTTCCCGGTCCTGACGAACGAGAATCTCCCGGCCGATCGACCAATACAGCAGCACGAGTTGGCGGTTGACGGCCAGGCCCGCCCGGACCTGAGCCTCCTGGATCCTTCGCTTCAGGTCGGCAAGAAGCGCTTTGTAGGCGCTGGAGGGTGAGGTTTCCTTTGACATGGTGCTGCCCCAGCTTGCAGCGCGCCGTCCTCACCGCCAAACGAGTTGCACCACCCACGAGGTCCTCATGCCAATGACTTCCATCAACGACTACTTGCGGCGATACGGAAGTGCACTCGGACATCGAGTCCTCGCACAGTTCCCGCCTCTCCATGCCCCGGAAGATCCACTCGCAGATGAACTCCGGCAACTGAAACGGCGGCCGTTTCCCGCCCAGGCACTGGCGATCATGGGCATCGTCAAGCGGTGGCGGGAGGCCCGCTGCGCCGGGGCCGTAGCTGAATGTGGCACCGGCAAGACTCTGATCTCTCTTGGCAGCGTCTACGCCCACGCGGAAGGCCGGCCGTTCACGGCACTGGCCATGGTGCCACCGCAGTTGGTCGAGAAGTGGGCAAGGGAGTGCTTCCTCACGATCCCCGGCGTGCGCGTCTTTGTCATCGACGGCGTCCGGAACGGCGTCGGTTCCAACGGATTCAGCGGCGTGAATGAGGTGCGGCTGCGGAATGGACGGATCGTGCGCGAGGGGCTTCGAACGACACTGAGCGAGCTCCGCCTGGCCGGCAATCACCGCTGCGCCCGGGCGAAGTGGCAGGCCACGGTTCAGGGTCCAAGCGTCTTCGTTGTGTCGCGAGAGCGGGCGAAGCTCGGCTACTTCTGGCGGCACGTCATCCGTTCGGCGGGCAGCGGACCGTTCCTCGGCAATGTCATCAACCCCGACACCGGTCGTCCCGTAATGACCAGCGACGACCAACTGAGGCGAGCCGACTTCCGCAAGGTGAAGCATTCCGAAGTGGTCATCCCAGAAACAAACCGCGACCGGCGGCCGTTCTTCAGCCCGCTCTGGCAGGCGGACAACCAGAAGATCCAGCGCATGGCGCCGGTCGAGTTCATCGGGCGATACCTGAAGGGCTTCTTCGATTACGGCATCGCCGACGAGGTCCACGAACTGAAGGGCGAGACGGCGCAGGGCAACGCCTTGGGCACGTTGGCGGCGACCTGCGGGCGAACGGTAATCCTAACCGGGACGCTGTTAGGCGGGTACGCCGATGAGTTGTTCAACATCCTCTACCGGCTCGATGCCCGCGCGATGCGCGAGGACGGCTTCGACCACGGCGAGGGCGGGTTGCGGCAGTTTGCGGAAGCCTACGGGGTTTTGGAGAAGGTCACGACGATTGAGGAGTCCGAGAACTCCTGCTCCAAAGCGCGCGTGAGCACGACCGTGAAGCGGAGGCCCGGCGCGTCGCCACTGCTATTCGGGAAGTACCTCATGAACTTGGCGGCGTTCGTGTCCCTCGAAGACATTTCGGACGCGCTGCCCAGCTACGTTGAAGAGGTGATCTCCGTCGAGATGGACGCGGATCTCAAGAAGGCGTACTCGGATCTCGAGTCCGACATCCGGGAAGCGCTTCGGGAGCATCATGGGAACGCGTCGGTGATCAGCACCGCGATGAACGCTCTGCTGCTCTATCCCGACCGTCCGTTCGGCCTTGGCACCTTGTACGGCTATGCGCTCAATCCTGAGTCCGGGGAGCGAGAGCGGTTCGTGATCGCGGATCCGCCCGATCTGGATGAGACCGCTCATTACGCCAAGGAGCGGCGCCTGCTCGAAGAGGTGCAACGGGAACTGGCGCACGGGCGCCGGGTACAGGTCTACGCCGTGTACACGCAGAAGAGGGATGTCACCCGACGGCTGCAGAGCATTCTGCAGGAAGCGGGAATTCGCGCTGAAGTTCTGACTGCGGACACCCCGCCAGAACAGCGCGAAGCCTGGTACGAGCGGCACCTCCGAAGTGGGATGCAGGTTTGCATCTGCCATCCGAAGCTGGTGCAAACCGGCCTCGATCTCCTGGAATTCCCGACAATCCTGTTCTACGAGACGGGGTATTCGACCTACGTTCTGCGTCAGGCCAGCCGCCGCAGTTGGCGCATCGGGCAGAAGCGGCCGGTGCGGGTTGGCTTCTTGACGTACGCGGGCACGGCCCAGGAGAGCTGTTTGCGCCTGATGGGCAAGAAGCTGCTCGTGTCGCTCGCTATGGAGGGCAAGCTTCAAGCCGAGGGATTGCAGACGATCGACGAGGACGACGATGTCCTCACGGCGATGGCGCGCGAACTGGTCACACGGCAAGGGGTGGGAGAGGCCGCGGCGGAGGTTTGGCGATCTCTCCAGCAACAGGCAACACAAGAGAAGACCACGACGCCAGTGATTGAGCCACTTATTGACCTCGGCTCAACGCCGGAACCCGAAATGCCGATGCCGACGTCCGCGATGGGACCGGCAGTCCAACTCTCACTTTTCTGAATCCACCGCGGAGGTGACACATGCCTGAGCAATCAGCCGTTCGCGACCCTCGTTCGCTCTTCGACATCGACGAGCGGCTCGTCGAACTGATGGACCAGGTCGCCGATGCAGCCGCCGATGGACAGGAGCCTCCCTCGGAACTCATCGAGGAGATCAACGAGTACATCGAGGCTTTCCAGTCGAAGGTCGACCGCATCGCCGGCTACCTGCGCTGGCAGGAGTCGATCGCCTCGATCTGCGGCGCCGAAGCGGAGCGGCTTTCCGCACGGAAGAAGTCTGCGGAAGGGCGGGTCAGCCGCCTGAAGAACATGTTGGTGCACTTCATGCTCTCCAGAGGGTTGAAGAAGATTGAAGGAGACCGCGCGGCAATCGGGCTTCAGCCGAACTCGGCGGCCTCACTGGTCGTGGATGATCCGATCAAGATCGGCGAGTGCTTCTTCGAGCGATCCATCGGCTTCACGAAGACCGAAATGCAGGAGCTAATCTACCAGTTGCCCGCAGGAGAGCTGAGGGACCGGCTGGAGGCGCGACTCGCC
>JARKOC010000512.1 GCA_029975915.1 Bryobacteraceae bacterium | reverse complement strand
ACCACCTCCTCGACGCGCCGCCTGGTCCGGCTGTCCGCGAGCACCGCCTCACAGGGTCGTGCGAGTCGCCTCGTCTGCAGATGAAGTTTCTCCACCAGTTCCCGCCCTACGAACGATGCGGCGGCACCACTGTCCGCCAGTGCGAGCACGATCAACTCCTCTTGTCCGTCTCGAGGCTTGAATGCCGCGAAAACATAGGGACGAAGATCTGCACCATAGAGGGTTTCGAACGCCTGGCCCATCTCCTCCGGCCCGGCCTGTCCTGCAACAATGGCGGTAGAGACTGAATGCGACAGAGAAGACCTTTCAGGGACCATCACGGGCTTCGTGTCGTGGGACGGCACTACTAACCCTGAACCCTTCTCCGCGCCCGGGTCAGTCGGCGAGGTGGCGCCCAACTCGGGCTTAGTGTCGCGGCGAGGCCCAACTAACTCCGCAAGATTCGAATTAGCCAAGAAGACCGCGTCCAGATTGAGGCTCGGCTGAGGTGACTCAGTAGACGCAGCGGAGACAGCAGGTGCTGGTGTTGCCGACCGAGATGCTGGAGGCGGGGCGATAGCTGAAGCCGAAGTGAGAGTAGGAGCGAGAGTTGAAATGGCTGAGGTTGCGAGTGATGTAGCAGGCGGGGTTGTAGCTTGCGACGGCGAGAACCTCTGGGGCGGGTTATGCTGGCGTCCAGGATAGCGTCGCACCGAGGCCTGTTGCTGTGGCGCCTGAAGTCCCGTAACTGGCCTAGCGACGACGGGGCTGGGAACGGGGCTGCGTGTCTGACTCGGTCCAAACACCGGGCAATGCTCCTTCGAGTGGCCTCGTGCCCTGCATCGAACGCAAACGTTGTTATCGACGCACCATTGATACTGCGCCGCCGTCAGCCGAGGGAGCGCGGGTTGTTGTTGTGGGGGCTGATGGCCTGGGGGTGATGATCGCGCTGGGATAAAGACACGTGGCTGAGGCGCTGGCGCCGGAACGAAATTCGCAGTCATATATGGTTGCGGCACATGAGCGGGGGCAAAATGAGCACGCCCAAATGCAGTGGGCCCCGCGGCCGTGGATCGGAGTTGGTCCGCCTCGTTGATGACCCCATCTAGCCGAATCGCCGTCTTCAGCGCCACCTGGATGACCCTATGAAGCATCTCCCTGCTGCCGCCGTCATCCACCGAACTCTCTTCTGTTTCCTCCGCTGTCGCTCTTGACTCCGTAAGAGCAACCGCTGCCGGGGCGGCTGGGGTCGCCGGAGGCGTAGACGCAATGACGGACGCCGGAGGAGGACGCGGTGGTGCCAATAAGTCCTTCAGCGACGCCACCACTCCCGTCGACGGAATCCCCTTCCCGCCGCTTCGTCTCGGTGCAGAGCGGCCCGCCATCCTCAGCTCCGCCTGTAGATTGGGTCCCGCGGGCCCCCGTAGACTGCTTATGAATGCCTCAACACGGCCATCCTCGGGGTACTCCACAGCGTCCACGAGCGTAATGAATGCAGGAACATGACGAAAAAGAGCGTCTTGCAACTGCCCAGGATGCAGATCAACCGTCAATCTCCGAACCAGATTCTCCTTCTCATAAGCGTGAACCGGTCGAGTGTGCTTCACGATAAGATCCACCGCTTCCGATAACGAGGCAGGCAACACATCCACATCCGCTTGTAGTGCAACCATTTGCATGAAATCCACATCAATAATCTCGACAGCAGAAGGAATCGGTAGTGTAGGGTGTGTCATGCGGAACTTGCGCAATGCATTAAGAAATCTCAACACCTCGACAAAGGTCGGATGACGAATATCCAAATGAGGCCATTCCGAGGATTGCAAGCGAACAGTTGAGCCAGAAACTGAAGCCGAAGAACCAGTTTGCATGGATTCCGAAAAATCAATCGTGCTTGCAATGAAAACTAAGGAATTCAAAACGTTGATTCAGATGAATGAAATTTGCGCTTAAATACCA
>JARKOC010000496.1 GCA_029975915.1 Bryobacteraceae bacterium | reverse complement strand
TCGCTGACCTGCTCGATCACCTGGCAGAAATCGTCCGGATGAACAGGAGTATCGACCTCGACCCGCATGAAGAAGCGTCCGGTATCGAGCGACGTGAATTGCTGAAGTTCGGTGATATTGCCCCCGCAACCGACAATCGCGCCGGTCACCGCATGAACGATGCCGGAAGTGTCGTTGCAGGAAAACGTCAGAATCAACTGGTGCACCCGGAGAGCCTACCCGCGACGAAGCCCTCCTGGCGCCCGTCCGCACCTGCTCTGCTTTGCGCGACGCCGACCCATCGCGTCGCCCAGCCGGAGAAGCTGCGCAGCATCGGCGAGCAGTCGCACGTGAAGTCCATTCGGTGAAACTGGCAACATCACTAGTGGGCACCGGGTAGGTTCTGTTCTGATTCCAGTCTTGGATTGCGGGGGGAAAATGCCGGGGCATGGACATAGACATGTGCACTTTGAGGGCGCAGGTGATTGGCAAGACAACCAGCCGTCAGGCCCACGGCTTTCGCATGCTGCCGCGTGGCAGACAGTCCAGGCCGCGCCGGTGCAGCCTCAGCTGTCCTTGGACGAGGCTCGAGCTCAGTTAGCCAGAGCAGAGCAGGAGGTGCGACAGCGTGTGGCGGACCTCAAGGGACGCTTCACAGCCTTGGAGCGCGCCGTGGCCGAGGTCGCGGAGACGGGAGGCAAACGGGACCAGTTGGCAGTTGTGCATGCTGAGAACGAAGCGCGTGAGTTGCGGGTGCGGCTAGCCGCGGAGGCCGACCGTGACGCGGGTCAAGAGCGGGAGGCGCTGCGGACGCGTGCGAACGCGCTTCTGTCCAACCTCGCTCCTGGCTGGGCGGGCTCGGACTGGACTGAGTTGGAGCATGCAGCCCCTGCTGCGGAGCCCGCGGACTATGCGCGCTTGGGCACAATGGCCATTGACACAGACTGGCAAGCGCCGGTGATTGTGCCGCTGATCAATCACCCGGGCATCTATCTCAACGGCGGCAGCGCACAAGAGAAGATCGCGCTTGGCTTGGTCACCCGGGTGGTTGCGCAGACGCCATTGAAGCATTTAGCCGTGCATGTTTACGATCCGCGATTGCGCGGGTTCTTCGGTCCACTCGCGCCGCTGCGGTCGGCCCACTCGAGTGCTTTTCCTCAGCCAGGGGCCGACGCTGCCGCCTTCACCGACCGCATGCAGCAGGTCTTGCAGGATGCTGTCCGCAACGTCGAGTTGGCGCGGGCACAGGGCGCATCCGCTCTGACCGAACTCTGGCAGCGAAGTGGGGTGCGGGAAGGCACATTGCATCTGGTCGTGATTCTCGACTACCCGTACGGAGTCGACCAACTCCTCCAGGACAAGCTGCTCCGGATCGCCGCCGTCGGGGGCAAGTCAGGAGTGAGTCTGCTCGTGTGTGCCGACTCAGCCTCGGCGGCCCGAGACATCCTCCCTGCGGAGTTGGCAGCAGAGCTGCTCACTATCGAGGCAGGAGTCGAGGATCTCCAGGTCCCGGGCTTTCCTCGGCCCGTCTCACCAGATGCTTGCCCGCCAGCCGATCTGATTCAGCGACTTATTAGGTCGGTAGTGGAGGAATCGAAGTCCGCCAAGGGCCCGGTGATTCCGCTACGATCGCTGATCGGAGGTGATCTGACCGCCCCCTGGGGAGCAGATTCTGCTGAGTCACTCGATGCTGTTATCGGACAGGTAGGCAGCCAGCCACTCCTACTGTCATTGCGTACTGAGAATCCCCCGCACCCCAATCTGCTTATCGGTGGAGCAGTGGGCCAAGGCAAGTCCAACTTATTACTCGATATAATTTACGCGCTCGCCGCCCGCTACGATCCCAATCAGTTGGAGTTGCACCTACTTGATTTCAAGAGGGGCCTGGAGTTCAAACGGTTCGGTCCGGATGCGAATGGTGAGAACTGGCTGCCACATGTCAAGGTGCTGAGTCTCGAGTCGAACCAGGCTTTCGGGATCGCGGTATTGCGTCATGTCGATCGGCAGATGGCGATCCGGGCACAGTTGTTCAAGAAGGTGGGCGCCAATTCGCTGGACAAGTTCAGGGAGCTGTCTGGAGTGGTTATGCCTCGGCTCATGCTCGTGATCGACGAGTTTCACGTGCTGTTCGAGGGAAACGAGCGGTACGTTGATGAGGCGGTGGAACTGCTCGACAGGCTGGCCAAGCAGGGACGAGCCTACGGAATTCACCTACTCTTGGCATCGCAGACAACCTCCGGTGTACGGGGCCTGGCCATCAAGGGTGACTCTATCTACGCTCAGTTCCCGCTTCGGATGTCGCTGAAAAACACGCCACAGGAGTCAGAGGCCATCCTCAGTCAAGGCAATAAGGCGGCGGCCGCTCTGACCTATCGCGGCGAAGTCATCTTCAACAGCAATTTCGGTACGGACCCGGATGGCTCCAACGTCCGTGGCTTGGCGGCATATGCCGATCCGGATGACATGAAGGCGCTCCAGGAGCAGCTCTGGGCAAGAGAACACGGTGAGTCACCGCTTGTCTTCGTTGGGACTGACCATGCGCCGTGGCAGACGAGCGCGAGCCTACCGCCGACGCGTGCGGGCGAGCTCTCCCTGCTCATTGGCCGTCCGATCGAGATCACGTCAGCTCCGGCGGGCATGAGGCTGATGGCCGACAGCGATCAAGCCGTGGCGATCGTGGGCCAGAGCCAGGCCCGCGCGGGCGACGTACTGAATGCGATGGTTCGAAGCGCAGTTGATCAGCTCATCCCTCAGCACGGCTCGCTGGTACTGCTTGACGGCTTTGGATCCGGTGAACAGCCATGGCTTGATCGCCTGGAGATGGACGCGCGTGATACGGGGCTCGATGTTTCGCGCGTCGGGCGTGAGGAGATTGCCAGCTGGTTGACCGACGATCTTGTGGCGCGCCAGGCGGCGCGACCCGGGGCGCCAATGCTGGTAGTGGGTGTAGGGCTCCAGCGAGCCCGAGAGATGGATGTCGTAGCGAGCGAAGAAGATGAGGATCATTTCGATTTCGGGGGCATCGGATTCGGCGAGCCCAGTGGTAGGACCGGACGCGGGATGCTGCAGGATCTCGCACGCACCGGGGCTCTCAACGGAACCTATTTCGTCGGCTGGTGGTCAAATCTCCCGAGTCTGGAGGCAGATCTTGGTCTCACTCACAGCGGCGTCGCCCACTACGTGACTGTTGGGGTTGGTCGTGACGATCTGCGCACCATCGCCGGGGTCAATGCGCAGCCGATCGATGGAGATCCGCGGGTGGGTGTGTTTGACCGCAACGGGGATGGCGAGTTGCGAGTGGTGGTGCCGTTCGAAGCAAGCCAGCGGTTCACGCGAGGTGCGCTGTGACCGAGTACGACCAGTATTCGCAGACGATTGTTCAGTCTCTCGGGCTGTCTGAGAAGCACCGCCTGAATCGCCGCAAGGCTGATGAGGCAGGCCGCGCGGAACTGGATGCGGCGATGCGCACGCAACGCCGCAATCGGGATCTGCTTGAGGCTGTGAGAACGGACCTGCGATCGATTCAGGAGAATCTAGAACAGTTGGATGCGCAAGTCGGCAATGTCGAACCGAGTTCGGCGCCCCAGTTGCAGTACGACATCTCCGCGCTCCCGCAGGCGAGCGCCTCGCTGATTGCTGATCTCGACTCGGCGGCGAAAGCCCAGCAGTGGGTGACAAGACAGCGTTCCGTGGTGGCTGAGTTGGCGGCACGGCCGAACGGGGGAGCCCCGGCGCACCCGGTAGCGGCGATGCCTGCCGCTGCTGCCTCGTCCCTTGCTGTGCCGAGCACAACCCGCCGCCAGATTCCCGCGGGCACTATCGCTGGCGTGGCAGGGTTAGCGGTCGTTGTCTTGGTCATCCTATTGATTGTCATCTAGAAAGGTAATAGGTCACCCCCATGCCAGAGTTCCAGCGTCGTTATTTGAATGCACGTCCATCATTGAATACATCCGTGCAGAGCCAGACCGTGCCTTCCCAGTCGGTGCCACCCCACGTGATGCGAAGTCGCAGGCGCATTCGTCCGCCGGACCTGTTGGACGCTGTTCGCGCCATTGACACGACGGTCGATTCTGCAGGGCAACAAGCGCTGATCAACTACCTTCACCAGCAATACGAGGCCATGCAGGTGGGAATGCTGATCGGCTTGTTCAGCCACTGCTATTTGGGGCAGCCCTATGTGGACCACCGCGTCGACTTGGCTGGCAGCATCTTGGAGCATTACACAGCCACTGATCATCTGCCGCCTCAGTTCGACTCGGCTAGGCCATTGGCGCGCACGAACGCGTACCTGTACATCGAGGTCTACCAGGACGGACACGTGATACCAGTCCGCCACGACGGAACCACTGCGAACTGAAGGGAGCTATCATGGCTGAAGCTACTGACCTTTCTGGGGTCTACCGCGCAATCAGAGTGCTCGGGCAGCAACTTGGCACGCAGATCGACGAGGTCGGCGCCTCGGTTGGGGTGGTTCATCATGACCTTGCGCTGACAAGTGACGAACTGAAGCGGTTGCGCGAGGAATTCAATGAATTCGTCATGCAGGCGGAGAAGACTGCCAACGTCCAGCAATCTGAGACTCGGGTCGTGGCTCTCAAGGCCGAAATGGATCGCCAGTTCGGTCACTACGCCGTGGTGCGTCGCACGTCTACCGGCATTTTGCAGGCCTTCGACGTAGGCAATGTGTCGAACCAGGTAGTGACGCAGGTGTCTGAGGAACTCATGATTCAGACCCCGCGATACTGGCTCGCTCCAGTGCTGGTCGCGCTTGCCGCTTGGTCACGCGATGATCAGGACATGGCCGAGAAATCGGTCCGTGAGGCATACTCTCGAGATCCAAGCAAGACCAGCCTTTTGTTCACATTGGTATTACGTCGCCAGGGCCGAGCCGAGGCTGCCACCCGATGGCTGCAGCACTACCTGACTTCGCTCGATCCCCGGGCGCTTGGACGTGAATTCGCTGTCGTGCTTGAGGCCGTCAGCTACGACGCGTTCGGCGTTCATGGCCAGCAGATCTTGATCCACAAGATGCACGAGTGGGCGAAAGTGCTCGGCACGGGCTCCGACAGTTTTGAGCATCAGGCTCGCAATTGGGTAGGTGAGATCGGCATGCAACGCGAACAACTTGTCGATCACGAATATCCGCAACTGGCGCGACTGGCTCCCGAATGGCCGACGATCAAGCGTCTGCTTGAACAGGCATCGGCGTTACCGGTGACAATCGACAAGTATACCGAGGTAGCAAATCATGTCGGAATGATGCCGGCCTCGCTTGAAGATCTTATGGACGACATTCTGGACCAGTTGGTTACGGAGTACGACAAGGATGAACTGCCGCTACGCCGGGACGTGCTCTATCACTCGTCGGTGATCGAGATGGGGGGTGACAAGGTACAGGCGCGTAAGCGGGCCGATCAGCTAGGAGTGGCCTTGGACGCTTCGATGGACCTGATGTCAATGCAGACCCAGGCAGCCACCAACCCCGAGTTGATCGGAGTGAGCGCACGGACCCAACGCGTCTGTGTCGGGGCCTGCCACGATGCCTTCCGGGTAGCTGTGGGTCGCTTCTGCACAGCCTACCGATCCCGCCTAATGGACTCGACAACCCTGGATTTCTCACCCACACATTCGCAGTATGCCGAGACCTACGGATTCAAGGGTTGCCGCCTCGATACTGCGATGAATGAGCAGACGGGAATCGGCCTGTTGAAGCAGACTTGGGAGGACACCTTCCACGATTACATTGAATCGGTCAGTTTCAAGGACCAGTGGTACACCGCTCCGGTAAGCATCGCTGTTGTCGTGACGGTCGTTGCGTTCTTCATTGCGTGGCCCGCCGGCATCATCGTTGCGCTGGCCGGAACCCTCATTGTTGCCTATCTCGCCAAGCAGAAAAAGGACCAGTGTCAGGCTGAGGTTGATAAGGCCGAGCAAGCCAGGGATGCTGCGATGCGGTTGTCGCTGCAAATGTATCGGGATTCAACGGCACAATTCGTTGACGCCATGTCACTTTATCGTGAGTTGGACAGCCAAGAGGCGGATCTGCTGCGCTTGATCGACACATGGCCAACTCGCGATCAGCAGGACGAGCAGGAGGCGATCTGACATGGCCGAAGACCAGATCGAGCAGCCAGTTCTCCGCCGGCCGAGCGCCCATACCTCGAGGTTCCAGCCAAGACCAGCGCCGGAGACAGAGAACGCAGTCCTGACGCGCAATACGCTGAGGTCGTCAAGCGGCAAGGCTGATCGCCAGACCAATCGTGAGCGTCTTATCGCCGGTGACCTGCCCGGGTGGGAACCTCTTCCGCCCGGTGAAATTGCCGTTCGACGTCCGGCATTCCGGCCATGACCAGTAACAACCTTCTTGGCGCCAGCCCGTATGAAACCTGGGTTCGAACTTTGAAGGCTTGGTCGCAGGACCCCACCATATCGCTGGAGCATCTGCCTGCGCTACAGGACGACACCTACTCACCCGATACTGCGAACCGGTTGCTCCACGCGATTATTGATGCGATGTCGGCCGTGAATGAGCGGTGGTTGGCGGATCTCGGCCGCATCTTCGACAACTACCGAGATCCGTATGAACTGGGGCGAAGGCTCGTCCAACTGCGCCCTGCGATCGCCCGAAGCATGCAACTGGCGAGTCATCCGTCACTGCCGCAGACCTTCAGAGATGCGCTGCAGTCCAGTGTCCGCTCCACGATTGAACGCAACCAGCGTGAATTCGAGGAGAGTTTTGAGACGACGCTGCGGCATAGCGATCTACCCAAGTCAACCCGCGAACAATTGCTGCGGACTGTCCGTGAGAACTCGTTTGTTCGCGCGCTGAACCATGAGGCGAAGCAAACAGGTGAACGCTTGGTCGCCGTCGCGTTGCCGGAAGGTGTCCACGATCCAGTCGAACGTCAGCCACGTCATCAGCGCCGGATCATTCTCTAGGCCAGCGACAGGAGAAGAGATGCCAGATTTCAATCAGACCAGAACCATTCTCGGCAGCTACCTCAGCGCCCGAGTTCCGTTGATAGTGATCCGCACCATCGAGACGGACCGCGCCATGGATGTTGTGCGTTCTGCGGCTGCGGACCTGCGTTCGCTCGGATATTATGAGCATTCTCGCACGGAGGGTCTGAAGGACCTGTTGAACGGGCAGGTCGTGGAGGACGACACCTCATTGGCAGGCGCCTTGGAGAATGCTCGGGTCACGTTCAAGGCACGCTCCAATGTGAACTTCGTATTTACCGATGTCGAGGACATTGACCAGGAAACATCCACCTCCCGTCACCTCGCGGAAATGGTGCGGCTGGCTGAGCGTAATAGCGGGTCTATTATTCTCGTGGTCGCTAAGCCCGTGTGGTCAGGCCTGGGGCGGTTGGGCATGAGCGTCAGCCTAGACCTGCCTACCACAGAAGAAATGGCCCAGAGGCTGGCCGAGATAATTGACGAGCACGCCCAGATCGTTCGTATCGAGTGGCAGCACTCTGATGTTCGGCGAGCAGCCGAGATACTTACCGGTATGACCGAACTCGAAGCGGTGAATGTGCTCATGACGCTACTGACCAAACGGCAACTGCTGGTTTCTGATATTCCCGTGCTCTCGGAGTACAAAGACAACATCTTCGGCGAACTGAGTGGGCTCGAACGCATTCATCTTCGCGAGAACTACCGGGTGGGCGGATTGCGCCAACTCCAGCAGTGGCTCAAACGCAGCGAATTCCGGATGAAGGAAGAACTCGGCAGCAGTCCTGTCCCGCCTCCTAAGGGCGTGCTGCTGGTGGGAATCCCGGGATGTGGTAAATCACTGTCGGCAAAGGCCATTGCTCATAACTGGCACTTGCCGTTGTACCGGCTCGACATGGCCGGAATTTTAGGTATGTATGTCGGTCAATCGGAATCACAGTTGAGGGAGGCGCTCGAGGCAGCGGAGAGGGTTGCCCCGTGCGTGCTCTGGATCGATGAAATAGAAAAGGCCCTGGCGACGGGTCTGGGTGACTCCGGGACATCAAAGCGACTCGTGGGGCAATTCCTGTTCTGGCTTCAAGAGTCGATTGCAAAAGTGTTCATCGTGGCCACCGCCAACGATGTTGCGAGTTTGCCGCCGGAACTGTTGCGAAAGGGCCGGTTCGACGAGATGTTCTTTGTGGATCTTCCCGACCGCAATGATCGTGAAGAAATTCTGCGAATGTACTTTCAGAAGTACACTGATACCGATATTTCGCCGGTACTTGGAGCTGAACTTGTGGACCTGACCGAGGGGTTTTCCGGCAGCGATATCGACGCCACTGTTCGCGATATCGCGGTGTCGATGCGGATCAAGGGGACCGCCATGCTGCCGCCAGACGCGGAGGTCCGGGACTGGTTTGCCGACGTTGTCCCCTACAGTCGGTCCAATCCCGAGGATGTTTCAGCTATTCGAGCCTGGGCGCAGGGGCGCTGTTTGGTTGCCGGAAGTCCATCGGCGGACTTTGATCCGGGCATTGGAGGAATCCGACGCCGGTTGATCGTGTAGGTCAGTCGAAAGCACCATACTCTTCGGCGGTGGCTCGAGCGTGGGCTGCCAGCCCATCGTGATATGTCTTCAGCTGTGCGGGCGTGAGCGCGGCCTCGAAGGCATCGATCAGATCCGGGTACACATTCGGGATGAGACCGAGGTTCAGATACTGAATGTAGTCCTCCACGGTTGCGTGCCCGGCCTCGTGCGCGGAGTCTTCCTGAGTCACTTCTGCGTCCCCTTCCATGTAGTTACTATTTTGCGAATTCCGTGTTCAAAGCTGTCGCCGATGATTTCCAGGCGACCTGTGATGAGCGCTTCGTGGTGAAACTCCCTGTTGTCCGGAAACTCGATGCCCTCCGCGTCTCGGATCTCCACCAGCACCGCGGTGTCGCTGTCCGCTTTGTGGTTGGCGTATGCCAGGGCGACCTCTGGCTGATTGGTGGTGGACCAGAGGGAGAGCGAGTCTAGGTTCACTCTCGCACCCGGTTGCATGTGGAGGCCTTTGTAGAGTGTGCCCGTGATCTTCGTGGGTGTGCTGTTCGCGATCACCTCGCCGGCATTCCGCACGTCAGCCTCTAGAGCAGCCATCGGATAGTCCTGCGTTATCAGTTCCAAGTGACTGCCATGATCGAGATCTATTCCAGCCAAAGCATCTCGTCCTGCACTGATGTTTCTCGCCGCGGCCTTGCCGAGCCGGCCGCAGTACATGATGTCCTGGATGAAGCAGACGGCACGGGTAGTAGGGTCTGTCTTCGTCTGGAAGCGCGAACCGCCTTGAAGCGCAGTGAACGAGCGAGGGGCGCGGACTTGCCCGGAGGTGCCGTCCGAGGCGCGGCCACCTGAACCACTCGCCAGCCGATCAGCGAACTGACCTGCCTGGCGGGCAAACTCGTCGAGTGCACTACTGGCTTTTGCCAGTTCGCGCCCCGCTGACTCCAGGGCAGTGGCTAGGGCGTTTGCTGACGGTACACCCCCGGGCACGGAGGACGAGCGCTTCGTTGCCCACAACGAAGCTTGAGCGACGGCTGGGCGAATCGGGCCCGTCTTGCTGCCCATGAGCCGCACGTTCGATGCGAGCTTCTGGACCTCGGAGGTCATCGTTTGCGTCGCGCTTCGGCCTCAGCCTTGGCGCGGGCCTGGTCCGCTGCTTCTTGGGCGGCGCGGTGTGCGAGACGAGTGGCCTGATGGAGTTCGACGCAAGCCCGATTGAGCCGGGCGGAGATGTCGTCAGCGATCCCTATCATTCGCATATCATCACCTGTAGCGGTGCCGCCGATGAGTCGCTGGACGTGGTCGCGCAGGTTCTTGATACCCTGCCCGCGTGATTGTATGGCATTCGCCATTTGGGTTGCTTCGAGCGCCAGTTGTTCGTAGCTGCTGGGGTTGGGGTCAGGCATCGGCTTAGAGTGACTGCCCGTATTGGCCTGTTACGCGGGCGGCGCGATTGAGGTCTTCAGCGGCTGTTTTCACCGCGCGAGAGGCCTGCTGAAGCGCAGCGAGCACCTCCTTATCCTTGGATTGAGAGCTTCCTTGCATGATGTTTTGTACCGATTGGGACTGCTGGTTGAACTGCTGATCGAACTGGGCCAACGCGTTGGCAGTCCGTTTTGAAGCCTCGGACAGCGACGACAATGATTGCTTCAGCTGAGTGACAGTAGACATTCTTCCCCCCGGGTTTGGTGCATGCGACCGCGAGCGCCGCGGTGGTCGCGTATTCCTGACATACTCACAGATAGCGTCCCATATATCTAGGCTTGTAGCCAGTGAGTTATGACAGTCGAAACGTTCGGGGGAGTGGCTGTGAGATTCTGTGCGCGCTGTGGTGCTGATGTGTCCGGTACGGTCTGTGGGCTTTGTGGAAGCACGGATATTGAAGAGGCGCCCGCGCCGCCCGCACCGGCCAACTGGGTGCCCAGGGCTCCTTCGGTGCCAGCTGCGACCTCTGCCGCGCAGCCTCCTCCCCCGGCTGCGCTGAGCCCAGCAACATACCAGCCGCATCGCCAGGGAGGCGGGCGGGTATTGCCGGTGGTGCTGGTGGTGCTGGTGGCCTTGGTCGTCATCCTGGCTCTGGTGGCCGGACGCGGATCGAACAGGAGCTCGGACATACAGGCTGCTGGTTCACAGACCACGATGATTCCGAGATCGGCAATCAGCACGCCGGCGCACTCTGCGACTCCCAAGCCAACACCAACGGTGGACCCCGAGGTCGCTGCTCAGGCTGAACTAGATCAGATGATCGCCGAGAATAGGTCGCGGGTGCCGTTGAACGGCCAGTTTGCGGCGATGCTGGCGGGTAAGTGGGTTGGCATCGAGGATCCGCTGCAGGTCAACGCTGAGGGAAGTCATGTCTTCGGTGCTGCGGACATCTTGGCCGAACACAACGCCATCAAGGCGAGAGTTTCAGGTGTGCAGCTCGTGCTTTTGGATAGCCGTACTTTCGGCAATCACATCGATCACCAAGGCAAGCCGCTTTATGTAACGATCGGTTTGAGCAGTTCTTTCCACGATCGTGATTCAGTGCTTGCCTGGTGCGCGCAGCAGTTTCCTGAGTTCAGTGGAGATGAACTTCTCAATCGCTGCACATCTACGCGACTGGCAGCCTAGAACTTGACCCGAGCGCACCGATCGTCTCTGGTGCACCCGGAGAGCCTACCCGTCCGGCCGCCGAGTGACTACGTATCGGCATCAGGCTTGACCGGGGTTGCCAGACGCTACATTGGTGCGCAGTAATCGTCAACGAACAGGAGCGCTCATGGGCAAGATCAAGGTGG
>JARKOC010000488.1 GCA_029975915.1 Bryobacteraceae bacterium | reverse complement strand
CATCCACCAGATCTGCAAGGCCCTGCACGGCAGAGGCATCAACATCGACGACATCTCCACCAATGTGGATAACAACCCTGTCACGGGCGCCAGCATCTTTCAGATGGTCTGTTTTTTCTCCCTGCCGCCGGCCGTGAAGATTCTGGATCTGAAAAACGACCTCTACCGTATCGGTGATGAATCCAACATCGATATCCGGTTTGAAGCAGTGATCTGCAGGTAGGCCCATGACCCGACACTCCCATAAACAGCCGGTTCCGGTACTGAAACCCATTGCGGAGATTGGGGCATCCATCGGCCTTGCGGAAGAAGATCTGGAATGCTACGGCCGGTACAAGGCCAAGGTCAGGCTGGAAGCGATTCACCGTTTTCAACGGCGGCCCGATTCCGCCCTGATTCTCGTCTCGGCCATGACTCCCACGCCAGCCGGCGAGGGGAAAACCACCGTCTCCATCGGCCTCGCCCAGGCCCTTGCCAGGCTGGGGAAGTCCACCATTGCCGCGCTTCGGGAGCCGTCACTCGGCCCCGTATTCGGCATGAAGGGCGGCGCAACCGGGGGAGGGCTTTCCCGGGTCCATCCGGTGGACGACATCAATCTCCATTTCACCAATGACTTTCCCGCTGTGGAGAGCGCCCACAACCTCCTGTCGGCCCTGGTGGACAATTCTGTCTATCATGACAACCCCCTGAACATCGATCCGCGGAAAATCACCTGGCGACGTGTTCTCGACATGAATGACCGCTTTCTCCGGGACATCGTCATCGGCCTGGGCGGTTCCGCCAACGGCCTTCCCCGGGAGACGGGATTCGATATCGTCCCCTCCAGCGAGATCATGGCCATCCTGTGCCTGTCGCGGTCCTACGCGGAACTGAAGGAAAAGATCCGCAGGATCCTGGTCGGGTTCACCCACGACAAACGGCCGGTGATGGCCGGTGATCTGAAGGTCGAAGGGGCCGTCACGGCTCTCTTGAAGTATGCACTCCTGCCGAACCTGGTCCAGACCACGGAGAATGTCCCGGCTATCATCCACGGCGGACCGTTCGCCAACATCGCCCAGGGGACGAGCAGCATCATGGGTACCGACCTGGCGCTCCGCCTCGCCGATTATGTGGTTACCGAGGCGGGCTTCGGCTTCGACCTGGGCGCGGAGAAGTTTTTCGACATCGTTGCCCCGTACGGAGGGCTGAATCCGCGCATCGTGGTTCTCGTTGCGACGGTGCGGGCCCTGAAATATCACGCGGGCATCGACCGTGCCGACCTGGACCTCTCCAATCCCCGGGCGGCTGTTCTCGGCATGGCGAATCTCCGGAAGCACTATCAGAACATCGACAAGTTCCATGTCCCCTGCGTCATCGCCCTGAACCGTTTTCCTTCCGATACGGATGAGGAAGTGGAAGCCGTTGTCAAGGCGGCGGAAGACGAAGGGATGAACATCGCGCCCTGCGACATCTTCCGTCTGGGCGGCGAAGGCGGCCTGGAGCTGGCGGAAAAGACGGTCGCGATCCTCTCCGCCGCAGCCGGTGAGTACCGGCCGCTCTATGACTGGAACCTGCCCGTTGAAGATAAAATCTTCACGGTGGCCAGCGAGATCTACGGCGCCGTCTCCATCGACTACCAGCCCCTGGCCCGGAAAAACCTGGACCTGATCAACCGCTACGGCTTCGACAAACTCCCCGTCTGCATCGCCAAGACCCAGCAATCCCTTTCCGACAACCCCAGCCTCCTGGGGCTTCCCAGCGACTTCATCGTGACCGTC
>JARKOC010000486.1 GCA_029975915.1 Bryobacteraceae bacterium | reverse complement strand
GAACCACACCGGCTTGTCGGTGATGGCACGGATGCGAGCCAGGTGTTCAGTGGTCAGGGCTGTTCCGCACGCGGCTAGTGCCACGATGTTGGCCCTGAATTGGGATGCCATCTTGTCGACGGCGAGCTTGTCCATCGGGCCCTCGACAATCAACGGCGTGGCACCAGCGGCGAGAGCATGGCGGCCCTCGCCGAGCCCGTACAGTGTCGACCGCTTCTCGTACAACTCGGTTGACGGGGTGTTCAGGTACTTGGGTGAGCGGGTGTCGTTCGGGTTCGCGCGGCCTAAGAACCCGACAAGTCGGCCGGTGTGGTCTTGGGCCGGCAGGATCAGACGATCGCGCATCACATCGCGCAGCCCGCGGTCACCTTCGACCGCCACGCCCGCCCGGACCAGATCTCCGGGGGAGTGCCCGAGCGACAGGAGGTGATCGGTCGTCGCAGTCCAACCCGACGGCGCGTATCCGATTCCGGCTTCAGAGATCGCTCTCGGCAGATGGCGGCTGTGGAGGTAGTCACGCACCCACGACTCGTTGACGCGCTGCCGGTAGAACCGCTGAGTGTGGGCCAGCACCTCGTCGGGGCTACCCATCGGAATCGGTTTCCCGGTGTGAAGAGTCGACGACTGGGGACGTGGGCTGAGCATGGTCGTGACCCGCCGCCGCTGATGGTGTTGATCGTGGCTTCTTCGGCGCCTTCAGACCGAAGCCGGTCAGATCAGAAGTGGCCCAACCAGCGCGGATCACCTTCATCCAGGCGCGCGCGGACGCGAGGTCCAGTTCGTGGCGCCTGCGGTCGATGTCTTCGACGTCGGCGACGTACGTCCGTAGCGCTTCCATGCGTTTGTGGTGGAGTGATTGTGCCTTGAGTAGCAAGCTCATCAACGGGCTCCCTTCGGTTCACACGGGATGTGCTGCTCGCGGCGCACAGGCGAAAGAACCTAGCCTCGCCCCTTTCGAGCGGAGGGGTGGACCGGAGGCGTGGAACTGCTATTCACTTGGTGTGATTGGGAGCCGTGCAGACCACAGACCGGCCCGTAGCAGAGAACACTTCCGCAGTGAAGAATGCTGGCTCGTATCTACGCGTCCATATCGACTGGGCCAACGTATCTTCGGTCGGTCAGGCCGGTGGCCTGCGGCTCGTCGAAACGATCCGCGCGACCGGTCTGGAGCGCGCCCTGTCCGCACAGCTGTCGGGCTGGCACAAGCCAATCGCGGTGCACAATCTGGGCACGATTATCTGCGGCCTGGCCCGTGACGTTGGGCGGCCCGCTGTCTAGCCGATCTGGCGCAGTTGCGCGACGAGTCCGGGCTCTACGGTCGGGTCCGACCCGACCATTTCGCGGCTTTTTCTGCCTGCTGGCCATGGATGCAGATTGGGTCTCGTCGCGATCGGGCAGACCCGCAAGGCGGCCCGCCGAACCCGCTGACAGTTGGCCGGATCGACAGATCGGGGTTCACCAAGGGCTCCATCTGAACGCTCACGAGTTGGCGGGTGGCCCACACGGTCGAGTTCACCTGCCAGCGAACACCCCGAGGTGCACCTGCTGGTGCCGCAGGAGATCTGGGAGTCGGCCCGCCACACTGGCGGCCAGCCCCGTCACAGCGCTGATGCCTTGACCTGACATGATCAACACCAAGGCCGCGAGTCGTGGCTCAAGTCGCGTTATACGGGCGAGGTATCGCGTTTCGCGCGAGCCATTGGCTAGTCGGCTGGACAGGCTCGAGTACTCGACTATTACAGACATGTCCTGTCTCACCCACTGGGAGCTAAGCAGGCGGCCCACGACTTGAGGAACGGCGTCAGATTTGCCCGGCAGGCGGGTCCGACAGCGGGAGGGCCGGAGGCGTGTCCACAATTTTCATGGTCTCCTGGCTTCGGCTCGACGATGGTTGGCGCGAAAGAGCTTGTTGCGCAGCATCTCGAACCTGTGCTGAAGGATGCCGAAGGGCGCTTGTCAGTAGCTTCGAGGACGCCGGAACCTGCGGATGTTCACGCAGTCTTGAGACGATGGCAGCTGCGCTCTGTTTTCCGCTGGATTCAAGAACCTGCGCTAGGAATGCCGCGATCTCTTCGGATGCTCGTTCGGTGGCAACCAGCTTGCTCAGCCCACACAGGGAGGCGTCCCTCGCTGTCGCCTCCGCGTCGCCGGCGAGTGCGAGGAGAATCTCTGATTCTGCCTTGTCTCCGAAGCGCTCGATAATGTGGGCGGCTGCCGTGCGATGTGCTGCGTCCTTCCGGAGAAGATTCCGCACTAGCGCCTCGCGCGACGTCTCATCTGTGAGGGCGGCGAGCGCCTCGGTTGCGATGCACCGAACATCCTGCTCATTGGAGAGACCTGGCGCTTTGGATCTGAGCTCCGCCAGTGGCACCGCGAGCAGACGCTTCGTTTCTTCCGACAGTTCGGACCCAAAGATGGCGAGCAGATGAAGCGTGCCGAGGCGTTCGTGGGGCTCGACCTCGGAAGCTGTCAGTAGTGCTTCGATGCGGTCCCATCGTGCCTGGTGGGGGTGCCAAATATTCAGGAGAGTCAGGGCCTTTCCAGTGTCAGGTCCGCCGCCGAAGTGGAGGCCGATAGAGGCGCTTCCGATCAAGGTGTCGATACTGGCACAGAGCGTGTCGATGAGGGCACTCGCCGCGTCGGAAGGAAGTGCCCGGACGTCGTCAACGGCGTCGAGAATGATCAACTCGCCCGCACGCGCACGCCGGTGGATTTCTTTCTGGCTTTCCGGAACGGTGGGGGCAGCAACCTCCAAGTACGCCTCGCATAGGTAGGTGGCATCGTCGTTGCTGCGCGCTGCGGCGCGTTGCCGGTCGCTTTCTCGCCATGCTCTTTTCGGTATCTCGTGAATGAGGCGGGCGAGGACTTGAGCGGTAGAGTCGTCTGTGACGGGCGATTGGTCGAGGAAGTAGTCGATCATGTCGTGGAGTGCCTCTTCGCTCATCGCCCAAACCATGGACTTGAGAAGATTCATCAGCTCCCGGCCCACGATGAAAGTCGGCCGGACGCGTTCGAAGTAGCTGTGAGGGTCTCGAAGGGTGGCCAAGATCCAGCCGCAGATTTGATCGGCACGTGTTTGCTCGATGACATCACCGGCCGCCGTCAGCAGTCTTATGTCCGCAAGCGCGGTTGTCCGAGTTGAGCGAGACAAGTCGATGTCGTTCGCAGCGATCCTGGCAGCTATCGCCGGCCCCCTGGCGACGATACGTCGAGTTGCGCGGCGGGTGCCTTCGCTGTCTCCTGAGTGCCGCAGAAGAGTTAGCTGTTTGGCAACCGTTTCGGGATCGCTTGCGGCGTCCGTGCCGGTGAGGAGGTGTTCGGCAAGAGCGCCTGTTGTGTCTCGCCACCAGCCGAGATCGCCAGCGCATGAAGCGAGCAAGGCGGCTGCGGTAAGGTTCGTGCGCGCAGAATCGGCGCTGCCAACACGAGTGGGAGCGTCTTGGCTCCAGGTCCGGAACTCGTCGGACAAGTGACCGGAGAGCCCGTAGAACATCACCTGGGTTCTCCACCACGAAGCAGCGTTGTCGCTGCGCTGGACGATGTTCGCGATGCCATCGCCCATCCATCTCGTGGCCGTGAACGAGATCCGTGCGCAGGCTCCTGCGATGGCTGCAGCTGTCACGTCCAGCGGAGCTTCGCGGTAGATTCGCTGAGTCTTCATCGCCAGATCGAAAGCGTCTTGGTCTCGTCCGATTTCTAGCAACGCCCGCGCTCGCTGTGTTTCAAGCCACGCGTGATCAATCGGAGAGTAGTCGTCGTGTTCCAATGCGCGTTGCAGCACCAGGAGTGCAGCGTCTGGATCGTTTTCGGCAAAGTAGTGCACGCAGGCGAGAGCGTTGGCGGCAGCGCGGTCAGCTGGACACGAGACACGTTCAGTGAGCTGAAGCAGTTCAGCAGAGTTGCCTTGATAAAGCCAGATGTGGAGTGCTGCTGTGGCCCGCCAGCACCAGTCGTCGGAGCCACGCGCCTCATCAAGGGATAGGCCTTTCCATTTCTCATCGCTTTGGGGACGTGCAAAGAAGTCCGGCATCGTCAAGATCTCAGCGATCTTGTCCTTGACGAGAATCTGCATAGCAAGAGCCTCGACACCCGTGATGGAATCAGGCGCCAGATTCGGGTGAGGTGCAATGAGCCTTGGAGTGATGAGCGCGTGCCGGATTGCTTCGCTGGGGCTCAGGTGCCTCGCGCCGGTCCAAGCCGTCCCATCCCAGTTTGGGGTAGGAAGCTGCGTCAGAGCGACATCGGCCAGCGCTTCGTTGTGATCCTGGTCAACGGTTTGAGATGCTGGGACAAGAACCTTGGCGCCCTTGCCGGTCGAGATGACGCGATTAGGTGTGACATGGACCCAGTAAGAGACACTGTTGACCTGATCGCGCAGGATCACCAGGTGGGGTAGGGCATGATGAAGCCAGTAGTCGAAGTGCTCGCGATCATCTTGGGCAAACCACCACCCGGTGATACGCCCTGCGGAGTTCTTCTGCGGAGAGGCGAAGTACGACGGGCCCGTCTTGACCTGAGTGCCCATCATGACGCCGAGTTCGAACCGGCGCGCATCTCGCGGTCGCAGATACAGATCAGTACCGGTGTCGTGTCGGCCGTCAATCACACCGGCCCAGCCCAGGCGCTCAAACTCAGCTAGCACTTCGGACTCGCCCGACGTTCCCGTGGCCTCGTTCTTCGAAGCTCGCACTTATTCCCCTGTCTCTACGTCAGCCACAACTCGCACGTCATGTCACGTCGTGCATACTAGGGTCTTGATCATCTGAACGGGATGAAGGAGTGGTGATCTCTTTCCCTCCGCGATCATCATGCCCCCCGTTGACGAAGCCGTCCTGCCAGTCCTGGTCCAACCCGGAGGCGCGTAGCCGATGCCTACTTCGGCGATGGCCACCGACAGATGGCGGCCACGCAGGTAGTCGCATAACCACCCATGCCCGGTGGACTCGCTGCGATAGGACCGCTGGTGTGTGAACCAGCAGCTCATCCGGGCCACCCATCGGACTGGCGGTTGCTGGCGTGGGGACCGACGGCTATTGGCGTGCGCTCGTTCTGATTGTGCGTGGCATCTTTGCTACTTGGAGACCGAGGCCGGCCAGGTTGGACTTTGCTCCAGCCTGCGTTGATCACTTTCGCCGCAGGTTCAGCGCGCACCGACGCCAGGTTCAACTCGTGGCGCCGCCGGTTGATGTGCTCTATGTCCTCGGCTACTTCCGTAGCGCCTCCATGCGCTTGTGCTGCGATGGTTGTGCCTCCGCAAGTCAGGTCGCTCGCGGGGCCTGAGCGTGCGGCTCATTCTCCTGGGACACACTGCTTAGGCGCTTCGGTGGCGCGCTGTGCCTGATTGAGCTCTATAAGCCTGTGGGAGAGCCCGGGATCTGCCGATAGCAGGTTGAGTACTGGATGTGGGTGATAGAAGAAGGAATCGTGATGTCCGGAACCCTCACACCACCGCATCATCACGCCGACATAGCCTGTAAGGACCGAGCCTTGGTATCCCGTCACACGTCCCTTGCCTGGCGAGAACCATGCTAGGTCGGCCGGCCGGAATAGTGCCCCGTTCGGGCCATACTCCCGGAGATAGTCTCGGTGCGCGATGTAGTGTGATTCGCTCTTCACAACAAAGAGGCCGACATCGTCCATCGTTTCGGCACCGTTAAGGAAGCCTCGCAGCGTCTCGGGAGGGCGAATCCCCTTGTCAGTCAACCAGCACCCGAAGTTCTTGACGTAGTAGCGTGCGAGGTTCATTGCCTCGGTTCGCCAGCCGGTCTGGTAGATGGCCTCAAGGCTGACGTCCTGGGCGGCCCACCAATCGTCCATGCCGCGGACGAGGGCATCACTCCACTTGTCGTAAGCGAGGTCGAATGCCTGGCTGCGGTCGTTGTTGCACCGTTGGCACAGAACGCGACCGAATCTCACCGCGGGAGACTTAGAATTTGGGCCGCGGATGACCTCAGTCCGGCCCTCTCCGCCCCACACGAGCCCTTCGTCGCTAGGCCAGAGCCGGAGGAGGTCCGTCCGCTTGTATCGGTGTTCCAATGAGTCGGCGACGGAGCCGCACCACCAGCACACCCCCTGCAAATCCTCTAGGTATGGAGAGAGTGCGTCATGCTCCAGTGGGGCTGCGTCGTCCGTCATTGGTCCTCCAAGTATGCCGTCGGTCACCGCTCCTCAGACGTCCCTCTGAGTCTGCGAGGCATCCACCCGGAAGTCCACTCGTCCAGGCCTTGGCCGCCGACTGTCATCTCGATTCCGAGGAGCCGAGGGCCTCGGCTTGTTTGAGAATGAGTTCTGTTGCCGCGGGGGCCTTGTCCGGCGGGTAACCGTGCCTGAGCAGCAGCCGTCTGATCGTTGAGCGCAGCTTCGCGCGGACTTGCTCCTTGACCGCCCAGTCAGTCTTGGCGTCGCGGCGGACGATCTCGGTGAGTTCGTGGGCGATCTGTTTCATGACGTCGTCTTGCAGTGCTTCGACGGCGGATTCGTTGGTTCGCAGGGCGTCGTAGAAGGCGAGTTCGTTGTCGGATAGTCCGGTCTGCTGCCCACGGTCGCGTTCAGCGGTCAACGCCTGTGCGAGGCGGACGAGCTCCGCCACGACGGCGGCGGTGTCGAGGCTGCGGTTCTGGTAGCGGAGCAGGGATTCGTTGAGCATGTCGGAGAATTCGCGGCCCTTGACGATGTTGCGTTTCGCGATGGCCTTGATCTCGGCGTTGAGCAGCCGTTTCAGGGCTTCCATCTGAACGTTGGGGCGGTCGGATTGGGTGATCTTCTTGACGAAGGCGTCATCGATCAGCGAGATGTCGGGGTTCGCGATCCCTGCTTCCGCGTAGATGTCCACCACGCCAGTGCCGGTCATGTTCTCCGACACGATCTGTCGGATGGCGGTGTCGAGTTCCGCGGC
>JARKOC010000459.1 GCA_029975915.1 Bryobacteraceae bacterium | reverse complement strand
CAGGACTGGTTCGTGCGCTACCAGCTGAACACCGTTCCGGGCGTGGCCGAGGTGGCGTCCATCGGCGGTTTCGTCCGGGAGTACCAGGTGGACCTGGACCCGGTCAAGCTCTGGTCCTACAACATCAAGGTCGGCCAGGTGATGGAGGCGCTGCGGCGCTCCAACAAGGACGTGGGCGGCAGGCTCATGGAACAGGCCGACGCCGAGTACCTGATCCGCGGCCAGGGATACGTTAAGTCCGTAAAAGACCTTGCAGAGATTGCTGTCGGCGCGGACATGCGCGGCACACCGGTTTACCTGAAAAACCTGGGGACCGTGCAGCTGGGCGGGGCCATCCGCCGGGGGCTCCTGGACATGAACGGCGAAGGCGAGGCGGTGGGCGGCATCATCGTCATGCGCTACGGCGAAAACGCCAAGGACGTCATCGACCGGGTGAAGGAAAAGATAGCGGCCCTGGAAAAGGGTCTCCCTCCCGGCGTGAAGATCATGACCTCCTACGACCGCTCCGACCTGATCGACCGCGCCATCGACACCCTGAAACGGACCCTCGCCGAGGAATCCATCATCGTCTCGCTGGTGGTCCTGCTGTTCCTCCTCCACTTCCAGAGCGCACTGGTCATTGTTTTCACGCTTCCCATTGCGGTGCTGTTTTCCTTCATCACCATGAAGCTCCTGGGAGTGACCTCCAACATCATGTCCCTGGGCGGGATCGCCATTGCCATCGGGGTGCTGGTGGACGCCGGTGTTATCATGGTGGAGAACTGCTACCGTCACCTTTCCGAGCTTTCGCCGGAGGAGCGCAAGGAAAAACGCCTGGAGGTCATCATCGCATCCGCCAGGCAGGTGGGCCGGGCCATCTTCTTCTCCCTGGCGATCATCATCCTCTCCTTCGTGCCGGTCTTCCTCCTGGAGGGGCAGGAAGGTAAGCTGTTCCATCCCCTGGCCTTCACCAAGACCTTTTCCATGGTGGGCTCGGCGATGATCGCCATCACCCTGGTGCCGGTGCTCATGTACTACTTCATGCGGGGCAAGATGCCGCCGGAGAGCTCGAACCCCATATCGGGCTTCTTCATCAGGCTCTATTCCCCGGTGATACGCTGGGTGCTGAAATGGAAGAAGACCACCATAGCGCTGAATATGGTCGCCCTGGCC
>JARKOC010000449.1 GCA_029975915.1 Bryobacteraceae bacterium | reverse complement strand
CATGCACCCGCACCGGCGGTTGGCCGCTGGGCGGGGTAGGGGCAGAGGGTTGGTAAGCACTCATGAGTGGGCGCCTGTACGCCGGGTGATCGGATAGTCAGCGGGCGCATTATACCGTCGCACCCCCGCTCTGACCAGAGGTAGCCCGATTGGCCGGCCACCCGGTGTCCCCGCCGAAGGGGTTACTGCCCAGCGCCCAGGATCAAGACCACATAGGTATAGCCCGTGATCTCGTTGGCGGATGTGGCGAACCCGGCTTCGGTGAACTGGCCGTGGCCGTCCGCGCCGCCTTTTTCGACGAGCATCGCCAGCAGCCCTTCCAGGGAAAGCGGCGCTGCCTGGGCATAGGCCACCATCAGGACTGGCGCGCCGTAGCCATTGATGACGGCCACGCGATCGATGGATTGGCCCTCGTTGTCCAGCTCGACGTCGCCGATTTGGGTGAGCGGCCGGGTACTGATATTGCTGTGCTGGTGGGCAGCCATGCTCTGCAAGGTGTCACTCGTTGTCAGGGCAGGGTAGCCATTGTTTTCCCGCCAGCGGTTGAGACCTTCCAGCGAGGCAGGCTCGTCCCCAGGCGGAATGGTGCGCGGTGTCTCTGATGGAAATTCCTGGGGAGTGGCTGTTGGAATCTCCGGCGTGGCCTGGATGGGGGTTGGCGTGATGCCGGACGCGAGGGCCGGCGTCTCGGACACGGCGGTGGCGAGGGCCTGGGGGGTGATCGTGGGTGTTGGAGTGAGGGTGGGCCGAGTCAGGGATGCGATCCCCCAGATCGCGCCAATCACGAGCACAAGTACCGCCAGCCCGGCGAGGACTATCCACGGGGGAATGCCTCTTGTACGTGGTAAGCTGGCAGGGATCGGTGTGGGGGGCGTTCCAGGTAATGCCTGGGTAATTGCCTTGACGGTGTTGCGTATATTGCGGGAATCGAATGGGATGATTTGCTTTCCCACCAGGATCAGATGATTGTTTGGCAGAGTCCCATCAAGGCTGACCGGAATGATGGGCTTGTGTTCGTTCTTCGCGATCAGGAGTTCATCTCTAACCCAATCTGAGTCTGCGGAATGAGTACTCCATAGGAGGATGAACGCATCAGCGCTTTTGATGGCCTCTGGAATCTTGGTGAGGAATGGGTCGCCTCCCTGCAAGGAAGTCTGATCGCGCCATATCGCATATCCTGCCGCTTCCAGGGCTTTGCACAGGGCCTCGGTCTGGCTGATGTCTTTGTGGGCGTAGCTGATGAATAGTTTGGTCATGGCTGCGTCTCATGGAGAGAGGGAACCCTGCGGATTCCCTCTCTACTGTATATGTGGCTCGGAAAGAGATCAACCCGTCTGAATCAGGGCAACGCCACCGTGCAATGGGCGGTCTCACGCGGTGTGCAGGACGAGCCAATCGGTTCGGCGCGAAGGCCATTCCTGATGACTATGAAGTCTCCCAGCACACTCATATCCCAGAAGACTCCCTGCGGCCCAACTCCTCGCCATACCTCGATGTTACGGCAGGTTGCCAGCCCATTCTGGATTTCTTCCAACGTTGGCTCTTCTGGTCTGCTGACCGCGAAAACAACGGCGCATTCGCGATAGCCCAGTTGGACAACGCGTCCCCCAGAAGTAGTCCACTCGCTGCCGTTGAAACTGTGGCCGGTGGAATTGAACTGGAGCCCGCCGAGATCGAGAGGCGTGGCCGCCGGATTGCTGAGCACCAGGAAATCCGCTGTCCAGGCCAGGTCGATTGTTTGCACCGGCCGGAACGTCGGAGTGACGGTCGTCGGTGTGTAGATGAGCACGTCATTTACGAGTGGTGTGTCTGCTGGTGTTTGTGGCGTGGCGGTTGGAGTTGCCGGTACAGGAGCAACGGAAGTTGGCGTCGCCAAGGTGATCCCCATTTTGGGTGGTTCAGTGGGCGAAGCCTGGGCGGTCTGGGTCTGCTCCGCTGCGGCCGCCATCGTCTCAAGCACGGCAGCAGTGCCTGTTGCCCAAAGATTGACCGTATACTGGTTGGTTGCCGCGATGGCATTCGCGGTTTGTGTGGCGACTGCGGCTGAGGTCTGCATGGCGGAGAGCGTGGCACTCAGGTCGGACGTCGCTGTCGGTATTGCTGGCGTTTCGCTTGGGACGACTGCAATCGCCGCGACGGTTGGCGATGGGGGCAATGGCACTGGAGCAGTGGGAGACGGTAGCGGAACTCCCGAGTCAGTGTAGGTGACGGATGTCTGCATCAGGGTAGTGCGATCGAAAGCGTCGCGCAGTTCCACATAGATGGTCTTCAGGCCGAATCCGACACTGATCGTATATGGATATCTGTTGGTATAAGGCCCCCACGGTTGAAGCATCAGCGTTTCGAGGTCTTCGGCGACACGGATATCTCTGACGGCGCCGATGTGCTCGTTGTCCCCGTTGGTGTGACTGAACTCGTTGTGGATGTACAGAGTGACGTCGCGCACCGGGATGATCGTATTGCTGAAGTCGAACGAGGTTCGCTGGGTGACCATCACGGGCAAGAAATTGGGCCGCGACCCGAAAATCAGTACGTAATAGTGCCTGCCGGTGTTGGCATCGTGGACGTAGGCGATGCCAATTTCGCGGTAGCGAAAGTCGTAGATGAGCGAGCGTACCGGATCGGTTGGCTGAAGCTGTGTTGTCCAATATCGAACCACATCCGCAGGTGGGATATCGCGTACGATAAGGACGATGCTGTCCGCGAAAAAGCCGTCCGAGTATGGCGCGAATCCCAGCCCATCGGTTTGATGGGCGTTCCAATCTGCCTGGAGCCAGGCTGTAAGCCGCGTGCCGTCGTCCGCCGCGAGAATGTCCCCCAGGCGATCCAGCGGCCGTGAAGCAAGCTGGTAAGCGTGAGCGAGTGCAATCCGGTTGAGTGTGCAGTTGAAAGCAAGGGGAGAGATGTTGTCGGGAATACGGGCTTCATTGATATTGTTCAATATGAGACGAGTGGCTGCATCTCCTTCCGGCCCTTGCGCTCCTGCAAGAGGAGGCGTGGCGGAGAACACCCAACCCAACACAAACACAACCAGCACCAGCCATCGCGTTCGTTGGCGCATTTTGCCCCCCAATCGGTTGTTGAGCCAACCATATTAAACTATTTTAGAATACTCTTGGGTGTGGAGTCTTCTTAGATATGGCAGGCTTTTATGGCTGAATGTCACATTGTAGGACTTGATGCCAACGTGATCAGCGTGACTTCCGGGGGGCAGTTGAAGCGGACGTAGGGGGCGGTCATGCCGAGACCCCGGTTGACGTACAGCCGGAGGGGCGTGTTATCGGCCGGGCCTTCGGCGGGGGAGACGGTATAGAGGCCCATG
>JARKOC010000438.1 GCA_029975915.1 Bryobacteraceae bacterium | reverse complement strand
GGTGGCCGACCTGTCGGACGAGGAAATCACGCACAAGCCGGACGACGAGCAGGCGCTGCTGCTGGCCACGATCACGGACGAGCAGTGGAAGCTGATTTATCGGCGGCGCATGGAAAGCGCGGTTCTCGATCTGGCGGAAGTGTCCGTCGATGCGTTGCGACGATTTCTTGAATGGCTGAAAGGGGGTGATGCGTGATCGTGTGTAGGACAAACCCGATTGGGTTTGCAGTGGCGTCGGCTGTCGCGGGGGTGTGCGATGGTCGTCGTTTGTACGGTGCTGAAAACGCGATTCCGCGATCTGGTGGAGTCCTGCCCGTTCCCGGAGTCGGACGCGGTGCGTCAATGCGCCGAATCCGTCGGCTCAAACACGACGCATTGAGCGTGTAGCACCGTTTTCCGGCGAAAGCCTATCCTGCACTACCCGAGACCCCTCAAGGGGGATGGTCCGCGCCAGCGGGCCGCCGCCTTGAGGGGTTCGCGCGTTTACGCGTGCGCGCTCCCACGAGGCAACGGAGAAACCGGTTTTTCGTCGAGGCGGAGTCGGGCGTTTTGGTGCGGGTCGCACCTGGAAGAAAACCGGGACCGGGAAAACCACCTGGTCGAGGGTGACTGACCAGGTATGACGCGTCCAGGTGAAGTCACAGTACGTGATCACGTACGCCCCGCGCCCTATAGACCAAAGCGGCTTGTCCGGTTTCCTCCTTCCTTCGTGATTCCTCCCCGGCCCCTCCGCGCAGTGCGAATGTGCCGAAGGCATCCCGAAGGGACAAGCACGCGGCTTTATCGCGGGCGCAGCAGAGCACACGCGCGGAGCGAAGCGGAGGGGCCGGGGGTTTGGGGGCTTGCCCCCAAGGTTCTTGGCGGCGTAATATCCCTCTGAGGTCCCCACATAGAGTGATAGCGTGACGGAAACGGTAGATTAGGGAATGGATAGGGACGAGAGAGGAAGGCCGGTATGGCGATAGCAGTAAAGAGGCAGAACCCGTTGCGGGTGAAGGTTTCGGAAGACATGAATGAGCGACTTAACCGCCTTTCAAGACTCCTGAGCATTCCACCCTCAACACTGGCGGCGCTTGCTGTCGGGCACTGGGTGGCTAATCAGGAGCGGGCGTTAGGTGTGGCCGAACAAATCGCGGAAGCGATCGGCAACCAGCTTGGCGAAGGAATGGCCGAGGAACTGAAGAAGCAGATGGGCTTGTTCTCGAAAGACAACATGAACAAGGAGTAGCCCAGATGTGACGACGCCCCAGTGTTACGAGCACTGAGGCGTCTGGTTTTCACTTGCGCGTGAAATGCCCTTGCGGGGGCTTAGGAGACTCAATTATGGCCGAACACGGGCCAGATGTACAACCAGAGACCGGAGGGCGCGCAGCGCCCCTTGGTATATACGCGGAAACTTATTCACCTTCAGGAACGGCAAGGGTTTCAGAGGAGGGGGAGATTCTGGGGGTTTCCCCGGATGCTCGTTCCTCGCGGGCCGAACGGTTCGCCCTGAAATCGGCGGCGGTGCGGCTGCTGCCGAAGGGTCATCGGACCTCGAAGTGCATGCGCTGGCGTCGCCCCGACATGGAAATCCAAGTTCTGCGAGGAGCCACGACGGACAAGGCGTTTTTCCACGGTCTGCAAGTCTGCGCGATGCCGTGGACGTGTCCGGTGTGTGCGTCGAAGATCAGCGAGCGGCGGCGGCAGGAAGTCGCCCACGCCATCAAGCAGGCCGAGCACGAAGGGTTGCGGGTGCGCCTCGTTACGCCCACGGTGCCGCATGGTCTTGGCGATGACGTCGCCAAGATTGCCGACATGATGACCAAGGCGTGGACGCGGCTTTGGCAAGGCAAGGCAGGCGTCCAGCTGCGCGACTCTCTCGGGCTGTTTGGCTTCATTCGCGCTTTGGAGGTCACTTACGGCCAGAACGGCTTCCATCCGCATTTTCACGTGCTGATGTTCTATCACCCGCAACAGACCACGGACGAGGCATGGGAAAGGCTCCCGGAACGCTGGCAGAGGGCCGCCATGCGTTCAGGACTGCCAGCCCCTAGCCTTACCCATGGATGCCGCATAGACGACGGCCAGAGGGCCGCCAGCTACGTTTCCAAGGGCGTTTGGGGGTTGGAGTCCGAATTGACCAAGGGACACGTCAAAAAGGGCAAGCGCGATGGCCGTACGCCTTTCGACCTGCTGCGGGACTACATGAAGGGCGACAAGCAGGCCGGCGCGATCTGGGCGCGGTATGCCGAGGCATTCGCCGGTCGCCGTCAGTTGTACTGGTCCAATGGCCTGAAAAAGCTGCTCGCGGTGGCCGACCTGTCGGACGAGGAAATCACGCACAAGCCGGACGACGAGCAGGCGCTGCTGCTGGCCACGATCACGGACGAGCAGTGGAAGCTGATTTATCGGCGGCGCATGGAAAGCGCGGTTCTCGATCTGGCGGAAGT
>JARKOC010000511.1 GCA_029975915.1 Bryobacteraceae bacterium | reverse complement strand
CATCGGGTAGACGGCCTCGCCGTCGACGTTGATCGGCAGCCCGGCGTTGGGCAGGACGGAAATCGGCAGCGGGCTGTGCTCGACCAGGTACTTGATCGGCTCACGCATGTGCTCCGGGCCGGTGGAGCAATTGAGGCCGATCACGTCGATGGGCAGGCTCTCCAGGGTCGTCAGGGCGCTGCCGATCTCGGTGCCGAACAGCATCCGGCCGGAGACGTCCAGCGTCACCTGGACCTGGAGCGGGATGCGCACCCCGGCATCGGCGAAGTAGCGGTTGATCCCCACCACGGCGGCTTTGACTTCCAGGATGTCCTGGCTCGTTTCGACCAGCAGCAGGTCCGCGCCGCCTTCCACCAGGCCCTGCGCCTGCTCGTAGAAGATCGCCGCCAACTCGTCGAAGGTGATGTTGCTCAGGTCGGGATCGGTGCCGCTGGGCAGCTTGCCGGATGGGCCGATGCTGCCCGCCACGAAGCGCGGCAGTCCGGTTTCGGCGGCGAAGCGGTCGCAGGCGCGGCGCGCGATTCCAGCGGCGGCGCGGTTGATGTCCAGCACGCGGTCGCCCAGGCCGTATTCACCCAGCGTCAGGCGGTTGGAGCGGAAGGTATCCGTTTCCACGGCTTCGGCCCCAGCGGCCAGGAAGGAGGCATGGATCGCCTCGATCACGTCCGGGCGGGTGATGACCAGATAGTCGTTGCAGCCGTCGTAGCGTTCCCCGCCGAAGTCGTCCGGCGTGAGGTGATAACGCTGGATGCTGGTGCCCATCGCGCCATCGAAGATCACGACGTGGTCGGCGATGGCGTCCAGGTAGCGGCGGTTGGTATAGGTCAGGTGGTGTCGTCTAGAAGCCATGAGCTGTCTTCTCTCTATGCGTCTATTTGGAAAACGCTAAACATAATGTGTATTACGAATCTCTCGGTTCTATTGCTGTTCAAAACGATCAAGTTATGTGCCTAGATGCTTTTAGATGTCTTTATGAACGAGGGAACTCTTTCTTTCGCTTTGTTCTGCCTTTGACGGGTATCTGCCTAAACATTACAGGTGGTACAAGGATGGTTGTCAGAGATGCCATAACTTGTTCGATGTCGAAAGTCACGTCATTAACCCCGAATCGACTTCTCAACTGCTCAAAAACGTCAAGAAGTTTCCCTTTTTCGGAGATAGATGCTACCTGAAGGTTCGAACTTTCTATGGGTCTCGGAAGCTCTACTCTGTTTGGGTAGATAAGCACGTAGCATTTCTGAACAGATGCTCTTTCTGAGCGCTTGTAGAAGTACCCAAACTCGAACGACACCCACTCACTCTTCACGGAATTGGAGGTCAACAATAGGATCAACGCTTCAGCGCCGTCGAGACGTTGACATATGGTCTTGAGCCATTCCTCCGATGTTTTGATATCCAAGGCTGCAACAAAGACATTGACATTGACATGGGTTTCAATGGTTGCTTTCAACCACTCGGCGAGCATTTTGTCTTTAGACGAATAGCTGAGGAAGATGTTTGGTTTCTCGTCGCTCATGATCTTGCTCTCCACCGTTGGCCTTCGATTGCTTAAAAGTCCGCAGGTAGGTCCCATTCATCCCAATCGACCTTTTCGCAGTTCTCAACCGCCTCCGTAATTTCCTTCAAGTCTTCGGGGGAGAAGTCAAGTGTGGCGAGACTTTCCAACAGTGCCGCACCTGACTCGCCGCGTGGGCGAGTCAAGCCACGCACGAATTCCAGCACTCGGCGCTGCTTGTCCGGAGCGAGTTTTTCGACT
>JARKOC010000423.1 GCA_029975915.1 Bryobacteraceae bacterium | reverse complement strand
GGGCCGAAGTTTCACCACGCCGCGCCAGGTGCGCATTGCCATCGACCGCTTCATCGAGGCGTACAACGAAAACGCACACCCGTTCCAGTGGACCAAGGAGGTGGTCCATCCGACTACCCCCAAGAAACGTTACGCGGATATATGCAAGTAAGTAATAGTTTGACACTCGAGTAGAGATCGTCTAGTTACCATACGATAATGGAGAACTGCGAATGCACCAGAAACGCATTTCAAACGTTGCTTGGCACGCATTGGTCATCGGTTTCATGGCGACCGTCTTGGCTCTAACGCCACAGACAGTTAGAGCTATCGACTCATCGCGTGCCGCTGCGGAGGAACTGGTAACTCTTCTGGCCAAAACTGGAGATATCGACCGAATCAATCAGACGATTGCGGGCGGAAAGTACCAGGAAGTGAGCGACGCTCTTCTCATGACGGCAGTTTCCCTGACGCTGAAGAAGGGGACTGCAGTGCAGGTTCGGTACGCGATTCAAAACCACCCGCTTGGCCAAGAAGAACTGAATCGCAGATATTTGAGCCTTGTGAAACGAGGTCGCATTGAGCTTTCCGAGTTGACCTCGGCTCTGCTACGTTGCGAGCAACTTCCTGTGGAAGCGTATGATGATGGCCTCGACTACGTTGGTCGTGTTCGGTGGCAGTACGATGTTCCAGAATTGCAGTTGCAAATGAAGATCTGGTTCTTTACTTACGCAAGAATTCGGCCGGTCTTCCAATGTAGTCAAATAGTCCTTTCGAAAGCTGGTGAAGTACTGGCCGAGCTTCTTGGAGACCGGGATCTAGCTAGTGCGACGGAGTTTCGGTCTTGGATAGCTGAAAATCTGGCTTGGTACTTTTCCAGGGCGCCTCGACCTGGATTCATTGATAGTGAGACTCCCGAAGACCGCAAACTTCTTGAACTGGCCGTTAGTCATTACGGCGCAAGGTCTGTGCCTGAATCTGTCGCCAAGAAGGCTTGGGTGCTATTTCTTGAATCGGCGGCGGTTGCGGACGAAGCGCAGAACACAGGAAGCATTCGTTGTATTTACGAACTAATGGGTGACGAGAGGATCCGGACTGCATTTCAGTCGGTTCCAAACTACCGATCTGATATCGAGGCTACCTCTTCCGGGAAGAGCACGCTGGTCCAGACACTTTTTCAGTGCATCGCTTCTTTTCTTGATGCTGGAACCATCCTTCCTGAGGACGCGCTCGATGGAATCCAGATGAGCACTTCCAATCCAGTGACCCATGTACTAGCGACGTGTCCCAGTGGGGGATTCAAGAAACTCTTCACTTTGCGCCTTGAGGAAAAGTTGGCGGGTATTCGTAGCCTTGAAGAGTTGCAGGGATTTCTTAATAGATACCGAGGAATCGCTGCGACACCCAATGGCAGAGCGCTTTATCGAACGCATTTGGAGCGCATCGCTGAAGCCGTGTTGCCAAGTGTCCGTGCGCGTCTGCGTGGCACGGTGTCTCTGAAGTCCAAGTACACACCCACGTACGGATCTGAAAGGTACTGCGCAAGTGAGAGATTCTCTGGAAGATCACGTTGCACGAAATGCGTCGTCCCGAGTTTATTTGGTAAGGGTACGAGCACCAGTTGGGATTGTGGTGGGTCTAATGTATTGCAGTGTCTGGAGAGCACTCAAGATAAGGAGTGTGTTTGGGAAAGTCGCTCGATTACGATTGATAAGATGACCTGGATTCTGAAGGCCAATGCGTCGATTCGGAATCCGTACCCATTTCGGATGGAGGTTCATCTGGACTGGAGCACCAATTTGCCTGAGTCAGGAGACTTCTCATTGCCACGCAAGTTGCTTCTTGAGCCATCAAAATCCAGTGAGGTACGCGTGAATGCCTCGAAAACCGTAAGTGGTTACGACTCCGGAGCCTATCATGCAGGTCGTGTTACCCTGACGAAGGTTGTTCCACTGTTAGAGAATGAGCCGTGATTCTGCCAAGGTCAGGAGGAATCAGAAACCTTCAAGTCCCAAGACAAGAGAAGCACGAGCCTTCTGGTCGATTGCAACGCCAATGATTACGTTCCAACGAGCCAATTGGATCAGGAGTTGAGTGTGGAAGTCGAAATTGGTCCAACCGCTTAATTCAACGTACTTGATTCTCGCTCGCTCGAACCGAACTCGGCGATAGCCGTATTCGGGCGCCAACTGCAACTGCAAACCGAAGCGGTCTGAAAACGGAACCAAAGCGATGCCTAGGAAGGGGCGGAGGTACAGACCGAATGCGTGTCCTCCAAGTGCCTTCCCGGCCATCATGCCACCGCCAATTCCACCGTTAAGGATCTTTCCAAATGACCATCGGTTGCTGACGAGCAGATGGAACTCATGGATGCTTTCGTTCCCCAAGATGTTTGGGTAGCCCCAGCCGTTCTGTGCCTTATAGGGGCCTCCATGAAATCTGTTTCGATACTCGAAACGCACCCGTATTCCATCGGGTGTTTTGTTCATCGAAAGGTAGCGCTCCCAGGTGCGTTTGGTAGAAAGAGCGGATGTGGCCTTCTTTCGAAGTGCCATAGCTTTGATGTGTTCTGGCTGGAATCGGAGAATTCCATCACAGAGTTTGATGCAGGATTCAAGATCTTTCGCCTCGAAGGCTCTGAGTGCCTCATAGTACTTCTCTTGAGCAACGATCGCATCGAAGTCTTCAGCGAAGGCCGGTGGAGCGATGGCAATGGTCACAGCGGCCGCCATAACGATAGGAATTGGTCTGGTTGCGAAGTCCATCTATAGGCCCTCCTCAAGCACGTTGCCCTCGACAGCGAGACATCGAAGCTCCCCGAAGAGATCTTCCTCCCAGGGCTCGCACGAACATGTGAAGTCCCCTTGCGTGGTTCGAACCGAAGTCGCGCAAGCAACCGTGTCTCCCATCGTGAATTCGCACGTAACATCAAAAGTCTTGCCGGCGTTCTTCTTCTCTTCCTCGTCAGTCTGGTTGGTTGAACCAACCCGCTTCGCGGGAGTTGGTGACATGCGAGGTCCGTAAGGGCGTCTTCGTCGGTTCGTGACCATCCCACGATCAAGAAATCGTTGACCAACGGCGCGAGATCGAGTCTGCCTCCAGCGGACAGGGGGGCACTCCAAACCCGAGTGCCCGATGAAACTCGATCATGGAGGCGCGATCATGGGGCAACTGCGGGATCGAATGGAAGGGGATCTTTTGCTGCGTGGGTACAGTCCGTTGACGCGGACGCGGTACGTGTGGTGTGCGAAGCGGTTCGCGGCGTACTACCAGCGTTCGCCGGCCGAGATGGGCGAGGCGGAGGTCCGGGCGTTCCTGCTGCACCTGGTGGAAAGCGGGAAGAGCGTTTCGATCCGGAAGCTGTACGTGGCCGGGCTGAAGTTCCTGTACGCGGTGACACTGGGTCGTCCTGAGGCGGTCGCGGGAATTCCGTGGCCGCGGGTGCGGCGCCCGTTGCCGGACGTGTTGAGCGGCAGCGAGGTGGAGCGGCTGCTCGGGGCCGTCGAGTCGCGCAAGCACCGGATGGTGCTGATGGCGGCGTACGGCGCGGGACTGCGCGTGAGCGAGGCGTGCAGGCTGTCGGTCGAGGACATCGACAGCGTCCGGGGCGTCATCCACGTCCGGGACGGTAAAGGCGGCCGGGACCGGTACGTGGTCCTGCCTGCCCGCCTGCTGCTGGCGCTGCGCGAGTACTGGCGCATCGAGCGTCCGGTCGGGACGCGGCTCTTCCCCGGTCGGAAGCGCGGGACCTGCCTGTCGGCCGAGGCGGTGCGGGGCGCGCTGCACAAGGCCGTGGCCACGTGCGGTGTCACGAAGAAGGTGACGGTCCACGCCCTGCGGCACGCCTTCGCGACGCACCTGCTGGAGGGCGGCACGGACCTGCGGACGATCCAGGTGCTGCTCGGCCACAACTCGATCCGGACGACAGCGCGGTACCTGCACATCAGCATGTCCCGGGTCGCGCGGACGCGGAGCCCGCTGGACGTGCTCGGAACACCGGACGGCGCGGTGCTGGGGTAGCACCGCGTGGCATACCGGGCGTGCCATGAGGCGCGCCCGCCGGGGAGCGCGGGGCCGCGGACCGCCTTGGGGGTCGACGACATCTTCCGCGCCCACGGCGAGGCGTACCGCCGGGACCATGTCCCGACGCCGGGCCAGCTCAACGTCATGCACGCCATCGAGGCGTGCCGGACCGCGGCGCTGGGCGGGCATCTCGACGTCTGCCCGGACTGCGGCCACGAGCGGCCGTCCTACAACTCCTGCCGCAACCGGCACTGCCCGAAGTGCCAGTCTCTGGCGCAGGCGGAGTGGATCGAGTCGCGCATGGACCGGGTCCTGCCAGCGCCGCACTTCCACCTGGTCTTCACGCTCCCGCACGAGCTCAATCCCATCGCGATGCGCAATGCGGCCTTCGTGTACGACCTGCTCTTCGCGGCGGCCTCGGGCGCGCTGCTCCAGATCGCCGCGGACCCGAAGCATCTCGGCGCGCAGCCTGGGCTCACGATGGTCCTGCATACGTGGACTCGCGACCTGCGCCTGCACCCCCACGTCCACGCCATCGTCACCGGCGGCGGGCTCGTCCCCGGCACCGGCCGTTGGATCCCGGCCCGACCGCGCTTCTTCCTGCCGGTCCGCGTCCTCGGCGCGATGCTGCGCGGGAAGGTCCTCGCCGGGCTGAAAGCCGCATACGACCGCGGAGAGCTCGACCTTGGCGGCACCTGCGCCCCGCTCGCGGATGCCTGGGCCTTCAAGCTCCTGCTCGACGGCCTCTACGGGAAGAAGTGGGTCGTCTATGCCAAGCGCCCCTTCGGCGGGCCGGAGCAGGTCGTCCGCTATCTCGGGCGGTACACGCACCGGACCGGCATCTCCAACCAGCGCCTGATCTCGATGGACGACGACGGCGTCCACTTCCACACCCGGGACGGCAAGATCGCGAGCCTCGCCCCGGACGAATTCATCCGGCGCTTCCTGCTCCACGTCCTGCCCAAGGGCTACGTGAAGATCCGTCACTTCGGAATCCTCGCGTCCGGCAACGTCAACACCCGCCTCGCCGCGGCCCGGCGGGCGCTGCACGCTCCGGAGCCGCCGAAACGCGAGCCCGTCGACTGGGAACAGCGCCTGCTGGAACTGACCGGGCTCGATCCGACGCAGTGTCCCTGCTGCGGCGGCAGGCTGATCCGCAGACCTCTCGCCCGGCCGTGCCTGGTCGGCGCCGCACCGCCGGTACCCGCGACGGAGGACACGTCATGACCGGCATCCTCGCGGCCGTCGGCCCCTGGCTCCAATCCCCGCCCGGCACGGGACCGCATCGATCCGTCCTGGGCGCCGCGACCCACGCACCCGAACCCGTCCCCGGGCCCGGCCGCGACCACTCCGGACGCCCGGCCGCCAGCCTCCAGCCGACGACGACCGGGCCGCACCCCCGTCGTCGCCCCCTCGGAACGCCCCCTCGGCTCCAACGTCCCCATAGCCACACCGCCTGCCGCGCCCGTGCCTAGCGGCTTGGCTCAACCCGAGGTTTGCAGCACCCCGGCGGCGGTCAGACGCAACTCGGCGTCGTCACGAAAGCCGGGCTGTGCAAACCCCTTCTCGTTCTGGCGACTGGCAGGGGGCGGGATCGCAAAAGGGCCTGTTTCTACTCAATCAGGATCTGCGGTGGTACCGAACTTCACCCTACTGACCCGAAACCCAGGCCTGACAGGGGCGATTTGGGGTCGGATCCAAGGTGCGAGCGCGCACCCAGCCCGAGATCGGGGCACGACCGGATTTTCCAGCAGGGCCGCGGGTCAGGCGGCCCGTGGCAGGGGAGCGACAAGTGACCGCAATCGTTCCACCTGGCCGAGGCGGACGCGCGCCAAGGCCATGCAGAAGTTGACCAGGAGAGCCAGGGTGATCCGTGCTTCCATCTTGGCGAAGCCCCGGATGGTGTGGTGCTCGAAACCGAAGACGCCATCAACGCGGCTGAAGACGCGCTCGACGGCGGTCCGGTGCTTGTAGGCGTCGAGCCATGTGTAGGTGTGGCGGGCCCGTGGCGTGAAGATCCGCCGGTCCGTGTCCAGGGGGACGCGAACAACGCGGCCGTAGGAACCGATGCGGCGTCCCTTTTCGCATTCCAGTCGGCCCTTGCAATGCAGGCCGAGGGCGGCTGCGGGGCAGCGGTACTTCAAGGTCTTGCGGTCCTTTTCGAAGCCGCAGAAAGTCATGTGACGGACATCGCCCGACCGTGGACACACGCAGGAGACCTGGCCGCGCTCGTCGTAGACGATGGTGTCCACCCGGTCCGGGAAGAGGGGCCGGGTGGCCTCGCCGTCCTTCCACATCCGGCGGGTGTCGATGACAGGGATGATGCCGTAGTCGTCGTACAACTCCGCATTGAAGTCCCCGGAATCGTAGCCCCGGTCGGCGGATAGTTCCTTGGCCCGGGTCGCGACCTGAGGCTGCCGGTCATGAAACGACCGGACCAGGCGGCGGCCCTCGACCACGTCGGCTCGGGATGCTCGGGTCAGATGGAATGCCAGTGGGACCTCGTAGCGGGAGTCGGCGACCAGGTGCAGTTTGTACCCGAACCAGGTCACGACCTTCTTCCAGGCGCTGCCGTCCTCGCGGACGCCCTTGTAGGTCTTGACGCCCCAGTCCGCG
>JARKOC010000409.1 GCA_029975915.1 Bryobacteraceae bacterium | reverse complement strand
TGCGGAGGCGGAGCAAGTGGTGTGGCCGTTCCACGCCGAGCGGAAGATGTGGCTGGAACGCCGATCGAGAGGTGTATCGGAAAGGTCGGTCGAGAACCTCCCCCAAAATAGCCCAAACGCGGATCCGGTAGGTCGAACGGTTTGCGGCTGAACGGCAATCCCCGGTGCCGCCGCAGGCGGCAGCCGGCGCGGTCCCTGCGGCCCCGCCAAGCCGGACCTTCAAATTACTGGGGCCATCGAGGCGGGGCCGGTGCAGGGACCGTGTCGGCAGGGGATTGACCGTTCAAGCCGTTTGTTGGACGGCGGCCACGGCTTCGCGAGTTGAAGCCGCTCCAAGCGATGCGGCGCGTGGCACCGCAACCGGCCGAAGGCCCGGGATATTCGACCCGATTGTTTTCGATGAGTCGGCAAAAGAGCGTCAGGCGATCAGCCCCCCGGATTTCGTACTATTCTGGATAGCGATGCGCCGGAGACTTGTGATGCGGCGATGTCATGCAGTGCTCTGGTTGGTGCTGTTTACGGCCGGGTGCGAGGTTGTCGACGCGACGAATCTGGACGCCGCCGACGTGAGCGGTCAGCTCGACAACCCCTGTCCCAACGGCGTCGTGATGGTCGACTTCCCATGCAACTCGGAGTTCGAGTGCATTGATCAGGTGCGGTACCAACCCTTCCGGACGCTGGAGTGCGCGGACCTGGGATTCGACCGTCGGTGCTGTGGCGGCGGCCAGTGTGAGTGGCTGCCGCAGGCAGACTGCGCCGCCGACGAGTTGTGCGTTTCCGGGTCCCCCGACGACCGTTGCGCGAAGAAGGACTGCGGTGGTGCGCTGGCGCCATCCTGCCCCAGCGGGCAGTTTTGCGAACGCCCCTACGGCGTCTGCGACGGTGCTGGGTCGGAGGGCGTGTGCTTGGACCGGACCGACGACTGCGGTTTCGGCGGCGCGGACGAATGCGTCTGGGCCGGCTGTGACTGGGAGTGTGGATGCAACGGCTCGACATACGGGTCGCGGTGCGAGCGGTACCGGGACGGCGTGGCCCGGTTCGCCCTGGGACCCTGTTGCAACCCGGGCAAGGTTACGTTCGACCGTGACAACGTCGTTGCGTTCGTCGGCTGGGAGGCCTGCGCGACCATCCCCAACCAGGAGCCTGGTCGGCTCGCGATGGTGCTCGACGACCTCGCGAGCATCGATTCGTCTACTACCTGCACGATGGGCGGTCCCGGGTCCACCTGTTCGCCAAGCGAGGTTGCCTGCCGCGGCGCGTTGGCCTTCGAGTCCGGTGCGACGCGGATTACCGCGGCGTCGTTCGACGTGGCCTGTCGGGTCGCCGGACTACCGTACGTTCGGTCCGTCGCGGGTCGCGGTGGGCCGGCGTGTTCCGGTCAGCTTTCACCCGTCCCGGTCTGCGGGCAGCGTTGCGCCGACCCTTGCGGATGCGAGTCCTGTCGTTTTGACGACCGGAGGTGCGACGCCCACGACCCGCTGGTATTCCACTCCTGCCGCAATGGCTGCTGGGAGGCCGTCGAGTGTCAGGAGGGCCGCCGCTGCGCCGTTTTGTCGGGCACCGCCAGCTGCTGGCCGGATTGTGAGATGTTGCTCGAGTGGTGGGGCACGGGCGGGGGCACCGGCTACCGAGGCTGTAGCAGGGACGAGGATTGTCGCGTGATCCGAGGTGGGTGCCAAGTCGGCCTTCCCGGCGGATGCTGGGACGCCGTCAATGTCGTGGTTGACGATCTTGAGGCCGAGGCATCGCTGCGGCAGTGGCAGGGCATGAATTGCGGCGGGACGATTTGCACCTGCGACGGGCCGGAGCCGGTGTCTGCCTGCACAGGCGGCATTTGCACGGTTCCGGCGGCCTGAAGCGCATCCGTGAGGGCCCCCCGTTTTCGACTCTGGCGAAGGAATGAATGAGGTTGCCTCAGGAGCATCGTGTCCTCAGTCCTAGTGCCCGTCCAACGGTTTGCGCGTCACCGGCGGACGCGTGCCCGGCCGCCAGGCCGGGCCGGGGCGCGCCGGTTGCGGCCCGCGGCCAGAGGCCGCCCCTCGTTTGGTTCCCTGTCCGTCCGAGCCGCGGGCTCGATGCAACCGGCGTGTCCCGAGAGTCCGACCGAGTGAACGCGCTTGTTAGGGGGCCCTTCGTGGTTATCAGTAGCCAAGCGTGAACAGGCACGACCACCGGCAGGGCCTCTGCGGGTTGGAGGGCGGGAGCGCGCCTTTTTTGGTGCCGCCCGGGAGTCGTTGAGCACGGAGTGACGGGTTTGGCACTGCTGAAGATGGTGGTTTCGGCGATTGGGGTGTACACTTGACGTCAAGACGCGAAAACGTTAAAGTGACTTGATGAGCACGACGCAAAAACGAGCGACTGTCTATCTCGACCCGGTGGTTCATCGGGCTCTGCGGGTCAAGGCGGCGGAGACCGACCGAACGCTGTCTGATCTGGTCAACGAGGCGCTTCGAATCAGCCTTTCTGAGGACGCCATGGACCTGGCGGCCTTCGACAAGCGTGCATCCGAGCCATCGGTTGCCTTCGAGGACCTCGTGAAGGAGCTCAGGCGGCGTGGGAAGATATAGCGTCCTCATCAAGGCATCTGCGGCGAAAGAGATTGACGCCATCGGTTCGAAGAAGGTGCGGGAGGCGTACTTCCGGCTGACGACGCTGCCCGGGGAGCAGGGGCAGGTGGACTGGGCGCACTTCGGCCGGGCACCGGTCGAGGGCGGGCAGCGGGCGCTGTACTGCTTCGTGATGACGCTGTCGTGGTCGCGGGCGACGTACGCGGAATTCTTCCTGGACCAGACCTTGCAGAGTTTCGTCACGGGCTTCGTGCACGCGGTCGCGGCGTTTGGGGGCACCCCGCGGACGGTCCTGACCGACAACCTCAAGAGCGTGGTACTGGAGCGCCAGGGGGACGCGATCCGTTTCCATCCCCGGGTCCTGGAGATGTGCGGCGAGTACCTGACGATGATGCGGCCGTGCGCGCCCCGGCGCGGGAACGAGAAGGGGCGGGTCGAGCGGCGGATCCGGGACCTGCGCACGTCGTTTTGGCCCGCGCGGCGCTACCGTGACGTGGCCGACCTCAACGCCCAGGTCGCTTCCTGGGTCCGCGAGGTCGCCCACCGGCGTCCGGTCCCCGACGATCCCCGGCATCGATGCGTCGAGGCGGCTCTGGAGGAGGAGCGCGGCCACCTGCTGCCGCTGCCCGCGCATCCCTTCGACACGGGCCGCAGCCTGGGTGTCACGGCGGCGACGCAGCCCTACGTGCGTTTCGATTCGAATCGGTACTCGGTCCCGTACACGCTGGTGGACCGGGCGCTCACGCTTCACGCGACCACGGACACCGTGCGCCTGCTCCACGAGAACGCCGAGGTCGCCCGCCACGACCGGTGCTGGGGCCTGCACCAGATCATCGAGGACCCGGTGCATCTGGAGGGCCTGGCGGAATCCAAGCGCAAGGCCCGCGAGTCCCGCGCCCGCGACCACCTGGCCGCGGCCGTCCCGGGCGTGAGCGCGCTGATGGACCACCTCGCCCGGCACGGCGAGGTGCTCGGTGCCGCCACCCAGCGGCTGTGGCGGCTGCTGGACGGGTACGGTCCCGCGGAACTGGCCGCCGCGCTGGCCGAGGTCATGACGACCCCGAACCCGAGCGTCGGGTCCGTCGCCTACCTGCTGGACAAGCGTCGGCGTGCGGCGGGCCGCAGGCTGGTGGACCCGATCCACGTCCCGGACCGCCCCGAGATCAACGATTTGCGCGTCGATTTCCCGAAACTGGAGGACTACGATGACTTGTAAGACCGCGCCCGGCCAGGGTGAGAGCCTCCTGAAGGCGCTTTTCGCCATTGGCCTGCGCTACCTGCCCGAGCACCTCGACGACTTCCTCGCACGGGCGACCCGAGCGTCGTGGACCCCGATGCAACTCGTCGAGGAGATCGCCCGCCACGAGTCCAACGAGAAGGCGCTACGCAGCCTCCAGAGCCGCATGCGACAGGCCCAGATCGGGCGCGTCAAGCCGATGGCCGACTTCGACTGGGACTGGCCCCAGAAGATCAACCGCGCCCTGGTCGAGGACCTTTTCACGCTGGATTTCGTGAAGGACCCGCGCAACACAGTCCTGGTCGGCACCCAGGGCCTCGGCAAGACCATGATCGCCAAGAACCTGGCCGTGGCAGCCGTCGAGAGGGGCTACTCCGCCCTGTTTGTCAGCGCATCGAAGATCATCTCGGACATCGGAGGCCAGGAGTCCTCCGCCGCCCGCGAACGACGCTTCAAGCACTACGTGAAGCCGTCCGTCCTCGTCATCGACGAACTGGGTTACCTGTCCTACGACAACGCCGCCGCCGACATCCTTTTCCAGATCGTGAACCGCCGGTACGAGGCCAAGCCCATCATCCTCACCACCAACATGCCCTTCCGCGAATGGTCCAGCGTCTTCCCCAACGCCGCCTCCGCGTCCGCGCTGGTCGACCGGCTCACCCACCACTCCCACGTCGTCCTCATCAAGGGCGACTCCTACCGAAAGCACGAGGCCCAGATGGAGCGCAACGCCCGCAAGGAACCCCAGGACCCCGACGTGTGACCCAGCGCCTCCGGCGCCGGCCAGACAAGGCCGACGACAATTACACTTGAGCATCCACGGCCTGAACGTCCAGATTTGCGCGGTCCAGTTTTACGCGGTCAACACGGCCAGGAACACGCGGTCCAAAATCACGCGGCCGTCATGTCCAGAAATCCGCAGTCCACTTTTCCGCGGTCCGTCGTGTGCGGCTACAAACGATGAGGTGGGGGCGACTGCAAATCCACCCATCGAGACGCAGATGCGCGAAGGGAAGGCGGGATAGAAGGCGGAATCCGTCGGGCGGCATTCGCGAATCAGCTGCATTCGTGCAGGTACCCCGCTTCTCACGCCATAACCCGAATTTCACGGCCATCAAAAGTGGAATGGACGGAGAACCGGCTCTTCCTTGGGGGGTGACAACGAGGCTTCTTCGTCGCGGACTTCCATGTCACCAACGCTGACGCCAGCATGTATGCGTTCTCGCAGAGTTCGCAGAGAACTTGGATCCCCGAAGGCAACAACATTGGAGAGGGCCGCAGCAGAATCTGCAATCTCAGTGGACGATACCATCTCCGTTGAGCATCCCTCCTCATCACGGTGGGAAGTCGCTGATAACTCACGTCGATCACCCGATGAGACAATGCCCGCGAAGGCTCCCTCCACAGATGCCGAAAACACCGCGGAGGAACGCCTAAGCTCCTCGATTCGCCTCATCAACGCATCGTGACCCTCAATAATCCGGATGTCATCCGAATCAACCGCTTCCTCTTCGACTAGTGCACTTACGCGAATCTCTGGTGACCCGATTTCTTGCTCCGAGTCACACGCAAGAAAGGCCCCGAGGAGGCCACTGATAAGGCCAAACCGAAATAGATACCTCATTGTTCTCTCCCCCAAAATAGAGAATCACAGAGCGGAAACACCTCCCATCCATCGCATTCCGGTCCGTCATAGCAGCCGCAGTCGAAGAAACGTACCCAGACCAGTTGCGTTGCTCCCCCGATCGCAACGTACTCGCACGCCAAACCAACCGCAGTTTCAAGGCAGCAGGCAACTCCTTCTTCGGTGCACGAACAATCAACACGAGGCTCCACTCCACAGACATCAGAGATGTGGTCGCCTCCATCGTCGACCAATCCCACATCATCGACATCTTCAATGCTGACCTCAGGGATATCCGCTACGGCAGAGTCGCGCCCCTCGTCATAGGGAATCACTTCTCCAAACTTTTCGGTGCCGGTTTCCAAAACGTCCGGGCTTCTGTCGTCCTGCAAGAAGTCCTGCGTTGAACACGATACTGTTGCCCACAGAGCCAGTGCCACAATTGAGCAGCGATTACGATTGGAAGCCAGGACTGACATCCTCATCACATTCATGTTACCCTCGCCGCGTTCTTGGTTTAGTCCAGCACATTAACCGTCCCACAGTCGAAGGCTCGTACATTTCCAATCGTAGTACAAACAAAGTCTTCCCAGACCCGGAAGTCGGAAAATACCGAATAGACGGCGTCCGGAGATCCGTCAGCATGGGGGTAGAAGAATAGGCCTTCGTCCTTGCCTTCAACGTCGAGCGGCACCAATCCAAATACGTTATCCAGGGTTGAGTCGCTATAGAGGCTCGCGTTACACCCGACAGTCGTTGTAGCCCAGGTATTCTGCAGGAAGTCTCCGGCGTCGATGACGCCGAGCGTCCCCACACTCGGCGGATTGGTGCGACTGACTGTGGTGCTCGATCGGAATATCGCTCGATCACCCCAGTCGGAACTGTGGTACATCCGCCCAATCATGAAGTGCCCCCGAAAATCGGCGGTTGGTGATCCAGTAGTGTCTCGAACGGTCCGGTATTCAAGAAACGGCTTGCCAGTGGTCGAGGTGTTGGCTCCAACGCCAGTCAACTGCCACCGATTCGTAGAGTAGTCGAGGATGTAGAGGCGTGTAAGGGTGCCGGTGGATGGGAGAATCGCCAGGGTTCGCTTCTCACTTGCAAGCCAGCCTGTCACTCCACTGTCGGGCCAAGCCTTGGCGACTGGAGACTCGCCCCCCGTGATCGAATTGCCATATGTGTCCAGGAGGTAGCTCTGGAACGTCCAGGAGGAACCGTTCCAACCCCAGCTGCGAAACTTGCCATCCCTGGCAAGATAGAGCAGCCCGAGGACCCTTGAGGAAACCCCTTGGTACAGTTCAACAAGTTCTGGGCCAAAGTCAGACAAGTAGGAATCGCCGCTGGAACCCAGTACTTGCCCGCCCTGATACGACAAAGTTCCGTTGGACAGTACCGAGTATCTCCTCACCCGCAAAACCCCATCGCTCTGATTGAAGGCAACAAACATCGAACCATTGAATGAATAGGCAGTGAGTCCACGGTACACCTCGGTGGAAGCGAGGGTCTACGTCATCGACCAAGTCAAACAATCGCCTTGTGCAGGATCAGCGGAACCCGTACAGGACTTGTTTCCTGGCTGTCCGAGTGTGGCAAACTTGTATCTCAATTCGCTTCCAGTGCTCCAAAATGCATAGAGGCGATTGCCGAACCGCGTAAGATCGACTGGGCCGACGAATGAGTTCCCAGGCTCGATCTTGAGCTTGCCCATAGCGAACGCTCCGCAACTACCATTGAATAGTGAAAGAGCCATTGTTCGCCAACCAACACCTGATCCAGAAATCGAATTGTCACGGTTCCAGTCGGTCGTATTCGTGCTTGCGAGGGAGTAGTTCCAAGGTGACTGGAGGAAGATGCTTTGGTCATAACCGGCGCCAAAGGTGTCTGTCTCCGCAGTTGCTGCAGCGTAGAGCGCGTATCCATTGTCCGAAGAACTGAAGTGGTAAGGGGCGGAAGTATACCGCATGATGCTGTCGTAATGCGGAATACAAGTCCCTCCCGTGTTGCCCCAATCCGAATGCCCGTAGTGCGCCAATCCTAGGGTATGACCAAACTCGTGAACGAATGACGAATGGCTGAGGCCCGAAACAAACCTCGCGCCCGCAGCCTGCCCACCGCTACCTGTCCCAGAGATGATCGCGTATCGGAGACGACCACGTCGAACAGCATCCACTTGACGAACGTCTAGTTCATAATGGCTTCGGAGGGAGGAATTGCTCTCCCTGGGTAGTGCCACAGCAGATTCGTACCCCATTGGAACGGAAATGGAGCGTGTGAAATGTACCCCGGGCGCAGCCGCCTCCATGACCAAGGTCGCCTTGCCGGTTGAATCAACGGTGAGGGATACGAAGGACACTGGTTGGCCCGTCAGTAGTGAACTAATTGCCACATTAATTGCAATTTCCTCAGGCGTAAGTTGCGTGGCACTGAAACTTCTTGAGACGCCATTGATCGTAACCGAAACGATCCCATCAACGGCGGCCGTGTACTCGGAGATGAAGTCAGGCACCAGACCGCGTGAGGCACCAGTGCTCCAGTTTCCGAACTTTCGTTCGTCATAGGGAAGGATTGGACCAACGCCGACATCCAAATGCAGTTCGACGCCATTCGTACCGTCAGGATTTCGCACATGGCTATTGGGCGCTACGAGAAACGGCTGCCGTGCCATGTCAACCCATGACTCGAGACTCCCAGTCCAATTACCAATCGTTGAAGAAGGGTTGTTTCGAATCCACTGGAACGGGTTCTCGCCCAGTGGCACGACTCCACCAACATCCGTCAAATAGTCGACCTCCAGGAACAGGTCCTTTTTCCGTGGGCTGGCGCCGTAGCGCGAGAACGCAAGATCGTCAATACCACTGCTTAGGAGTCCTGCCACACCGAGAACCTCTTCGCCGTCTGCAAGACCATCCCGGTCGGTGTCTCTGCCATGTGGCGTCCGCGGACAGCCAGAGACAGCTGCACAAGTGCCCAGGGACGCCTCCAGCGAGTCCCCCAAGCCATCGCCATCTGAGTCGGTCGAAACATCATTGAAAAGAAGGACTGCTGCGCCACTGCGAAGTGCTGTGTACGACGCCCCATCACGAACATACGGAGTCCCAACCAGAAAGTAGGTCTCGTTGCCTGAGATATCCAGAACTGATGTTCCCGCAATCGCATTGCCAAGAGCCAGACCCGTCATACTCGAGCGACCTGCGAACGCGGCAACAAGAGGGGCCACGCTTCCGCCTGGATAGAGCATTGTTCGAACCTGATCTCCTGGCGCGAACGTGAACAGGCTCCCACTTTCAAACCACCCGCCCACTGGCGCACCTAACTGATGGGTTGCCCCGTTTTTCACGAGGTCGCAGGTGCCACTGTAGTTCAACGAATGTAACCGTTCACCCGGTCCCTCGTGGATCACGTGACAGTCGCCAACTGGAGCAATGCTACCTGCTTCAAGGATGTTGTCAAAGGCTGATTTCGGCGTGAGGTCTAGGGTGTACGCGTTTCAGCCGGATAGAAGCGGTTCTG
>JARKOC010000383.1 GCA_029975915.1 Bryobacteraceae bacterium | reverse complement strand
CGCGGCAATCTTCCAGTTCAACGGCGGAAACAGCGCCTACCAGGAAGAAATCGGCAACGGCAACGCTGCCGCCATCTGGCAAGAGGGAGCGCAGGGCGCCAATGCCTGGTCGCCGTACGGCGCAGAGCAGTACCAGTCGGGCAACGGCAACTACGCCGGAATCTACCAGACCGGCGCGGGAAATTACGGGAAGCAGAACCAGCCAGGCAGCGGCAACGGGGCATACATCGCCCAAAATGACAGCGGAAACACGGCCTACCAGGAGCAGACCGGAACCAATAATTCGGCCGAGATCTGGCAATACGGCACGAATCCTGGCATCTACGGCTACCTCGGCGCCCAGCAGTACCAGTCGGGGAACGCGAACAGGGCCGTTATCGGCCAGACCGGCAGCGACAACCTTGCATCGCAGCAACAGTACGGCAACAACAGCCTGGCTTCCCTGGGACAGTACGGCGCCGGCAACATGGCCTTCCAGTACCAATGGTATGGCGAGGGCAATTCGGCCTCAATCTCCCAGGAAGGGAACTATAACTGGGCCGCGCAGGAGCAGTGGGGGAGCTACAATTCCGCTTCCATTGCCCAGTACGGCGACTACAACTCCGCATACCAGAATCAGGTTGGTGATTATGGAATCGTCGAAATAGTCCAGAACGGCACCTTGAACTCTGCCGGGCAGTATCAGGGCGGCTCAAGCAACTCTGCGGACATCGTACAGACCGGGTATTCCAATTCCGCGACACAGAATCAGTATGGCAATACGGGATTATCATCAATCGCCCAGGACGGCGTAGGGAACTACGCCAACCAAAACCAGAGCGGCTCCGGCAATTCGGCCGACATCGCCCAGAGCGGCGAATCCAACTATGCAATGCAGGAACAATACGGCGATGCAGGGATCGCCACCATCGCCCAGACCGGAAACTTGAACAGCGCCTACCAGTATCAGGGTTGGGGCTACGGCAACCAGGCCTCTATTACCCAGAGCGGCAGCGGCAACGTCGCCAGCCAGTACCAGGTGGGCTATTATAACACCGCGACGATCGTCCAGTAAGACCCAAGGGACGACTTTCCCGTCTTGAATCGGATCATCTGCAGCGGCCCGTAGCAATTACGGGCCGCCCCTTTACAGGAAAAACTGAGGGAATATGAAGTCTATCGTGATATGCCTTCTCATCTGCGGAGGGCTTCTCTACGCCGGCACAGCCGCCGGTGGAGAAGAGTTGAAGGCCTGGTTCGACACGCGACAAACCGGAGACTTCCTGGCCGTAACCGCCTATTGCCGGATAAAGAAAGAGGGAAAGGTACGCTACAGGATGGAAACGTCGAAACAGGGGCCGTCCGGAACGTCCAAAAGCGTGCAGTCGGGTGCGGCCGTGGTGGTCCCCGGCGAACCGACTGAGCTTTCCCGGCTGTCCCTCGGCATTTGCCCCGGAGACCGCTACACGGTAAGCCTGAAACTGTTTGAAGATGGAACGCTCGTTGCTGAAGAGATTCTTATGTATCCTCCAGACCAATGACAAAGACTCGGACCGTGAATCCACCGGCCACCCTTCCTTGATTACCATCGTCTCACAGTACCGCTCTTCCTGTCCCACCTCAATATACATATCCGTGAATCCGTGACGCCTTCACGCCTTCGACTTCGCGGAACGCCTCGGTTTCATGCATTCGCGTGGGTTTAACCAGCCCGACGAAGCTCATCCGGCGTAAGCGGCGTGAACGGGCATCGGAGACGTTCAAACCCCGACATTCCCCTCTCCCCGGCATTCAGACATCACGGATTCTGGGCTTCCTCAGCCGCGGTTTCCTCCCATTAGCGTATCCGCCGAGTCTTTCCTTGAACTGCCGGGAATCGGAAGTACAATGGAACCATTCCGAGGCAGGTGGAGACCATGCGGAGATATTCCCTGTTCCTGACGCCGTGCGACGCCGATTTCACGTACACCGCCAATCTCATCCGTGAACTGTGCGGCACATACGACACGCCCGCTTTCGAGCCCCACGTTACCGTGTATTCGGGGTTCCTTGA
>JARKOC010000364.1 GCA_029975915.1 Bryobacteraceae bacterium | reverse complement strand
ATCTGAGCCGGGGCGCGTGGTGGGCTACCATGGTTTTGCCTCGGGCGAGATCGCATAGTGGACGAGTGCAGCCGCCTTGAAAGCGGCCGAGGGAAACCTCCGTGGGTTCGAATCCCACTCTCGCCGCCCTACCCAGGAACGCGGGTGCGCAGCGGAAGGAGCTACCCCTTCATGACTCAAGCCGCTTCTGACAGCGAGCAGACCAGTCACTATGCCCTCAAGCCACGCAATCCCGTGCGGGCGTGGGCGATCGCCGGTTGCCTGTTGATCGCCGGTGTCGTGGCGCTGTGGACAGGATTGGCCAGTGAGACCACCAACGGGGTGCTCGTCATCATCGGTGCGGTGCTGGCGGTGGCCGGACTCGGGCTGGGGATCGCCGCTCTCACCTTCGTGTCCAACCGGACTCTTTACGTGGTGCTGAGCCCCGACGGTTTCGAGGTCAGCGGGCCCGGCTATCACAAGTCGGGCGCCTGGATCGACGTGGACTCGGTCTCGGCCACCCCCGATGGCGCCCGGCTGGTGATCGGCCAGGGACATATCGAGCGCACCTTCATCCAGGCACCCGGTAGCGTCGCGGACGATCAGATGAAGGCCTTGACGGCTGACATCTCATCCCGCGTCCGAGCTGCCCGCGGTTAGTCCTACGCGGTCGGTTGTCCTACGCGGCGCTGGTCATAGCAGCTGGCGATGATCGCTGCTGTTATCGAAATGCGCGCTATTTCCGTTGGCTGCCTCCTCAACTGGCCGCTGTGGGTGAGAACGCGGCAGCGGGCAACGGGCAGTAATATGCTGAGGCTGATAGCTCGGGGATGAACCTTGGCAGACGTTATGCGGAGTGCGCCTCATTCAGCCGCTCCGCTTCTTTGCTGACCATTTAGGGAGTGTTCTGTTGCCGACATCTCTTGCCGGATCCGGGTTTCACGCGCTGGAGTGTGAGTCTGCTACGCCGGTCGTCGCGTACGACAAGTCTGGCCTCCACCCAAAGCCGTCTGTGGTCCTACCAAAGTTACGATTTCTCAGCGGCTCCAGCAATGCGAGTGCAAGATGGAAAGTGCCTGGTTCCAAAGCGGTCATCAGGTAGCCCGCCCGCCCAGCCAGGAACCTTAAGGAACTACCTTACGAGTGGAGATGAGTTGCACATGATCAAGTTGAAGAAGTTGGTCCTGTCGACAGCAGTGGTTGCCACCGCGGCTGTGCCCATCGTGGCATCGTCACCCGCGCATGCGGCTGGCAGCTACTACGGCTGTCCCTATGGCGCGGTGTGTATCTATAACAACTGCAGTTATAGCAGCGGGATATCGAACACGTATTGGAGCTACGGCGCTACTCCGCTATACAATCAGTATGGGTATAAGCGGCTCTTGAACAACCAATATGACGGAGCTAAGGCTGCAGTGGCGACAAATGCATCTGCCAGCAATCCTAACGGATTCGGCGATTGGCTATATCCTGTGGAAAGCACTCCATCTGGATGGGACTACTCGGCCTGTATCAATATGGATCCAATGAACTACGTAGTCCTCAAAGCCTAGTAGTCGGTCGGGCTCGGTCTCGAGGTCGCGGTGTATTTGCAAAGCGAGGTTTTGGGGTCAGTGTTCTCTGAGTTTTGGTGCCGCTCATGATGGATGGCGGCGTTCTCAGTCATGGGGCGACATTGCTCTACGGGATGAGGCCGAGGTTCTTGTTGGGGTGGGATGCTGGTTCACGACCACCATCCCACCCCTGCGCTTGAGGGTTCGGTAAGCCATCGATTGCGGGAGACATATTCTTTGTGGGAAATTGCGCGGGCCGTTTCCACTTTCTGGTCTGAATGGCGCCCTAATAAAGAAGGCTGGATGGGTGTCCTCGGTGCCGGGTTTGTAGCGGAACCTATCCCTTCCCCACAGTGAATGATCTCTAAGTAGGCTCGGACTCCGGTGGCGTGTACCTGGGGACGTCGTCCGGAATGATCCAGTCACCCTCGGGTTCTTGGTGTTGGTATCCGCAGACGTCGCCCACGTTCTGGGTCTGGCCGCTGGTATCTCCACTAACGGTTTCCGTCTCGGTGGGAAGAGGCGCCGAACTTTCGATGGGAGCCGCGGATTCGGTGGAGGTTTGAGGCGCGGGCTGGCTTTGATTCTGAGCTTGCTCTTGGGTTGCGGTAATGGCGTCCGAGACCGTTTGCTTGATGCGGTCGAAATCAGGGTACGCCGAACTGTACCAACTGGAGCCATCGCCTGGGTCGGTGAACGAGATCCGGTTCACCACGTGGCCGCTTTGGACGCGCCCGGCGAGGTCGACCATTGCCGAAAGGTGTTCTTGAGGGATGTCAGTGGAGATCATATCGCTGGCTGCCTGCGCAATGTCTTCGTAGCGAGTGAGCATGGTCGCCGGGTCGGCTTGATCGATCACCGCCTTCACGAGGCAGGACTGGCGCTGCATGCGTCCGTAATCGGCACCAGGAGAGTTGCAGCGGCTGCGCGCGTACCACATCGCGTCGCCGCCGTTGAGGTGCTGACTAGGGCCTTCGGGAATGTAGCCCAGTACCCCGCAGTCCTTATCGGCGCTGCTGCCGCCCTTTGCGATAGGGAAGTTCACGTTGACGGTAACCCCGCCCATCGCGTCAACGAGGTTCGTCAAGCCGTCAATGTTCACCAGCACGAAATAGTCGATCTTCTGGCCGGTAACGCCTTCGTAGGCCCACTTGAGCGCATCGGCACCGGGATAGTCGGTGTCTTGGAACAGCTCCGGGTACATTGCGGGGGCGTCTTGCCAGACCGAACTGAGGTAGGCATCTGAGCCGTCATCGAAGCCGTAAGGGAAGACATCTGCCAACGGGGAGTCGGGAGCGAATATCGGGTTCTGCAGGTTGCGCGGCAGTTGGATGAGCAGAGTCGCGCCGGTCTTGGTATCGATCGAGGCCATCATCATGGTGTCGGTCCTGACACCGAGATCGGTCTCGCGTCCCGCACCGGAGTCGCCGCCGAGCAGCAAGATATTGACTCTGTCCTTGTCGGCCCAGGGGTCGCTCTTCTCGAGGGTGGGACGAGTCTGTGATTGAGAGTCGTTCTCCGAGCCGAACAGGTCACTGGACAGTCGCGCGGTCTCGAATGAGTACGCCGACGCAACAGCCAGCGGAGCGCTCACGATGAAGGTGAGTAGCCCAACCACCACAGCACCGAGGGTGCGCTGTCTTGCGGTCAATCGGCGCGGGCGCGAGATCAGGTAGGTGCCGATGATGATCGAGACCCAGATCACGGCGACGGCTATCAGCGCGAAGGCGATCGTCCGCATCCAGCC
>JARKOC010000357.1 GCA_029975915.1 Bryobacteraceae bacterium | reverse complement strand
GTGCTGTTCGTTGCGGAAGGGGCAAGGGGGCCGAAGGATCCGGCGGCCGTGATCCCTGCGCTCGCGCCCGAGGCGTTTGCGAGAAGGGATTCGGAATAGCCGTCGTCGGGGACGGCGTTGGTGATGCTCAGCGGGGTCTGCGCGACCGTCCCGATGCGTACGTTGCCGAATTGGACCGGCTGCACCGTATTGATCACCGGATTGGCCAGGCGCAGCACGGTTACGCTGATGGTTGCGCTCACCGGGACATCCTGCGACGCCAAGGCCAGTATGCCGAGACCGCTGGTGCCGGCGCCGTCGGACTCGAAGTTTACGGTCACCGTGCCGTTGATGGGTCCCACGGAAGCGGTGTCGAGACCCACCACCATGCCGGTATTGTTCGTGGCGCCGGGGGCCAGCAGATTGACGGATCCGCTGGTGAGAATCCTGGCATCCGAGACTCCTCCGAAACCGGCGTTCAGTTTTTCCGAGAAGCCGTCATTGACTGCCGTGTTTGTGATGGAGAGCGACTGCTGGACCACGTCACCCACATGTACGATGCCGAAATTGACCGGCGCGAGGGTGTTGGGGGCCGCCGTGCGGAATACGCTTCCGCTGACCGTCACGGTCTGCGAGGGAAGGGCGGTGATGCCGAGGCCGCTGGTGCCGGCGCCGTCGGATGCCAGGGAAATCGTTGCTGTTCCGGTCTTGAGGCCGGCGGTCGCGGTATCGGAGATGCCGACCACGAGACTCCCGTTATCCGTTGCTCCTGCTTCCAGTCCGCTGAAGGAGCCTTCGGCCGTGACCGGGCCTGTCGTCGGGGCAATGGCGGCGTTCAGCTTCTCGGAGTAGCCGTCCGTGGGCGCCGTATTGGCGATGGACATCGCCTGGGCGCCGAATGTCCCGCCCACCCGGACATTGCCCAGCGTGACGGGCTCCGGGGCATGTGCGCCGGCCGCGGCAAGATTATAGGCGGCGCCGGTAATCGTCAGGACCTGGCTGTTGGTGTTGTCGAAATTGTTCACTATCGCAACCTGCTG
>JARKOC010000345.1 GCA_029975915.1 Bryobacteraceae bacterium | reverse complement strand
CCGAGGGAGGCGATGCCTTCCTTAAGGTCACGCAATGCCGCTTCAATCAGCGTTTCCAGCGACGTCCTGTCCTCTCCCACGGCGGTAAGGGTTATGTCCAGCTGCGGCGTTTCTCCGGGCATGGTCGCGAGCAGCTTGATGTACACGTCCGGATGCGCGGGAACGACCGTGCTCAGGACCGGCTCCAGGATGGACTCGTCGTTGCAGTGCACGGTCATGGTCCGCATGACGGCGCTGCCGCCGCGGAAGGTCTCCTGCAGGAACGGCTGCAGTGAACTGTTGAAGATCCCGCGCAGTTCCTTGGGAATGCCGGGCAGGCAGATGATGGCGGCGTTGCCGGCGTGCAGCAGCGAGCAGGGCGCGGTTCCCACGGTGTTGTAGAGCGGTATCGTCCCTTCGGGGAGCCAGGCCATTTTCTCCCGGGCCGGGGTCAGGCCGCCCTGATCGAGAATTCCCTTTTCGTACAGCGCGTCATAGCTCTCCCTGATCATGTCGCGCGCCTGCTCATTGAGGCGAAGTTCCTTGCCGACACTCCCGGCAACCGCGGCCAGGGTCAGATCGTCTGCGGTCGGTCCAAGGCCGCCGGAGGTGATGATGACCCTGGTCCCCCGCTCCAGCGCCGCGCGCAGTGCCGTCGCGATGCCGTCCAGATCGTCGCGCAGAGCCGTCTGCCGAACAACGAGCCCGCCAATGCCGGTAATTTCCCTGCACAGCCAATGGCTGTTCGTATCCTGGATCTCTCCGTTGAGGATTTCATTGCCGATGATGAAAATTTCAACCGTAACCGGCTCGTGCATGCATTACTCCTTTCGGACAACGTGATCGTTCCTCATGTGGGTAAGTATACACGCCTTGCGGGGCCGCGTGTAATCGTTACGTCAGGATCGCTTGCCGCAGGGATAGCGCCGTCTCTGGGAGAACATTGATATGATTTTCGATGGTCAGGTAGTGTGTAGCAGTGTGTCCCCAGGATTTCCCTATTGAACTTGTAGGGCAAAAAACGTAGGATCTTCCATCCTGAAGGCGTGATCCGGACAGGAGCGAACCGTTCGCGACCGCCACGAAACTCCATGAACCGAGGTTTTACCGGCATGATTATCCGCTTGCTTTCCCCGAATCAGTTCAACGTCCGCAACGGCAACGCCGTAACCAGTGA
>JARKOC010000341.1 GCA_029975915.1 Bryobacteraceae bacterium | reverse complement strand
TGGGCGATCCGCTGAACCGTCCGCACCTTGTCCCCGGCGTGGGATTCGAGAAGGACCCCGCGTTCTTCAAGACAGCTCGCACGGGCATCTCGTCGGGATCGCGCGGAGGCCCCTGGCGGATCTCGTGGCACCGCCATGCCGAGGCGCTCTATGGCAACACTCTCAAGCTCAGCTATTCAGGCCTCGATCCATCAGCCCGCTACAAAGTCCGTTTCATCCAGGCGGGCGACCCCATCACGAGGCAAACACGTCTGGTAGCAAACGGCGCCATTGAGATCCATCCAATGCGCAAGAAAGATCTGATGGTGAAACCCCTGGAATTCGATATCCCAGCGGAGGCGACGGCGGCGGGAGCCTTGACGCTCGAATGGCAGGCCAGCCCCGAAGAAGCCGGCAACGGGCGGTTCATCCAAATCTCAGAGGTGTGGCTGATCCGGGTGAAATAGAGCTGCCGGATTATTTCGACACCTGCACGCCCGCCTGGACGAATGCCTTGATGTCGGCGGCGACCTTGCCCAGTTCACCCGTGTGGATGTACATCATGTGGCCGGCATCGTAGAGCTTGGTCACCATCTGCTTCCGGTATGCCGCTGGAAGGCCGAGGTGGCTGAGCGTGAACTCGGTGCCAAAATATGGGGTGCCGAAATCGTAGTACCCGCTGGCGACAAACAGCCGCATGTGCGGATTCATAAGAAAGGCCTGCTTCAACGCCTCCTGCGTCTGGCGTCCGGCGCGGCCTTCGCGGCCATAGTCCCAGGGTCCGATTCCGCCGCCGAGGATGTAGTATTCCAGGTCGCTCTTATAGCCGAGTTCATTGGCCAGGTAGTCAGCCACCATGGCGCGGTAGGGCGGAACGATGGCGGTGATGAGCGGATCGAAATCCATTGATGCCCCGTTGTCAGAGCCGACTAATGCGGTGAGGCGGCTATCGAGACGGCCGACAATCTTCCCCTCTACCCGGAGCAACTCTTTCGCGTAACCGAACAGCGTGACTCGCAGATTCGCGCGATCGATATACCCCTTGTCGAGACCCGTAAGGCGCGCGAGCTTGGCGACGGCGGCTGTTCGTTCGGCGGCGCTGAGGCGGTCGCCTTTGAAAAGGATGGATGGGTACTCGTTGGTGGCGAAGGTCTCGGACTCGCGAATGGCTTTCTTGAAGTCTCCCTGGAGATCGGCAGGGAGTTTCTTGTGGTACCAGGAGGTTGCTGTCATGGAGGGCAGCAGCGAGAGGTACGGCAAATCGTTACCTGGCAGCGTCGAGGTCGTTTGGAAGTTCAGAATGCTGGA
>JARKOC010000318.1 GCA_029975915.1 Bryobacteraceae bacterium | reverse complement strand
CGGCGACCCGCACTGCCCGCTGCTGGTGTCCGTCCGCAGCGGCGCGAAGTTCTCCATGCCCGGCATGATGGACACCGTCCTCAACCTGGGTCTGAACAAGAAGACGCTGAAGGGTCTGGCTGAGCTGACCAACAACGAACGCTTCGCGCAGGACGCTTACCGCCGTTTCATTCAACTGTTCGGCAAGATCGTGCTCGGCGTGGACGGCGACAAGTTCGAACATGTGATGGACAAGGCCAAAAATGCCGGCAAGCGCAACGAACGCCTGGACACGGACCTGACCGCCGACGAACTGGCGAAGATTGCCGAAGAATTTAAGAAGATCATCAAGAAGGAAGTTAAGGTTGACTTCCCCGAAGACCCCTACGAACAACTGAAGATGGCGATTGCCGCCGTGTTCAATTCCTGGAATGGCCGCCGCGCGATTGACTACCGCCGCATTAACAAGATTTCTGACAAACTCGGCACGGCTGTCAACGTGCAGGCGATGGTCTTTGGTAATATGGGCAACGACAGCGCCACCGGTGTGGCCTTCACCCGCAACCCCAGCACCGGCGAAAAGAAGTTCTTCGGCGAATACCTGATTAACGCTCAGGGCGAAGATGTGGTAGCCGGTATCCGCACCCCGCAGCATATTGACAAACTCGGCGAAGAAATGCCGGAAATCTACAAGCAGTTTGTGGACATCGCCCAGAAACTGGAACAGCACTACCATGACATTCAGGACGTGGAGTTCACGATTGAGCAGGGTAAGCTGTGGATGCTCCAGACCCGTTCGGGCAAACGCACCGGCGCGGCGGCAGTCAAGGCTGCCGTTGATATGGTGCATGAGGGCCTGATTGACAAGGCGACGGCTGTCCAGCGCGTCGAACCCAATCACCTCGACCAACTGCTGCACCCGATGCTGGCCCCCGAAGTCCGCGAGAACAACAAACCGCTGACCACCGGCCTGCCGGCCTCCCCCGGCGCGGCGACCGGTAAAGTTTCCTTCGACCCCGATGAAGCTGAAGAACTGGCCTTCACGGGCGAGAAGATCATCCTTGTGCGTGTGGAAACCACACCCGAAGACCTGCACGGTATGGCCGTTGCACAGGGTCTGCTGACGGCGCGCGGCGGTATGACCAGCCACGCGGCAGTGGTTGCGCGTGGTATGGGCAAACCCTGCGTCGCTGGCGCGGGCGAGCTGCACATTGACTATGGCCGTCAGGTGGCAAAAGTCAACGGCACGACCATCAAGCGCGGCGACTGGCTGACGATTGACGGCGGCACGGGTGAAGTCTATGTTGGCCGCCAGCCCACGGTTGAACCCGAACTGGGCGGCGAATTTGGCGAACTGATGAAGTGGGTGGACGAATTCCGCACGATGGGGGTACGCGCCAACGCCGACATCCCGCGTGATGCGAAGGTCGCCCGCGCGTTCGGCGCGGAAGGTATCGGTCTGTGCCGCACCGAGCATATGTTCTTTGAAGGTGACCGCATCCAGGCGATGCGTGAAATGATCGTGGCCGACACCATCGAAGGCCGCCGCGCCGCGCTGGCAAAGATTGAGCCGCACCAGCAAAGCGACTTTGAAGGTCTGTTCCGCGAGATGGACGGCTATCCGGTTATCATCCGCACGCTCGACCCGCCGCTGCATGAATTCCTGCCGCACGGCAACAACGAAATCCGCACGCTGGCTGAAAAACTGGGCATCAGCTTCCGTAAGGTGAAAAACCGCATCGAAGCCCTGCACGAAGCCAATCCCATGCTCGGTTTCCGGGGCTGCCGTCTGGGCATCATCTACCCCGAAATCACCGAAATGCAGGCCCGCGCGATCTTCAAAGCTGCCGCTGCGGTGAAGAAGGAAGGGATTAAGGTCATCCCCGAAGTGATGATCCCGCTCGTCAGCGGTCTGAACGAATTGCAGCTTCAGGCGGATCTGGTTCATAAGGTCGCCAAGGAAGTGCAGAAGGAAACCGGCGTCAAGTTCGAATACTTCGTTGGTACGATGATCGAACTGCCGCGCGCTGCCCTGATGGCTGATGAGATCGCGGAAGTCGCGCAGTTCTTCAGCTTCGGGACGAACGACCTGACCCAGACGACGATGGGCCTCAGCCGCGACGACGCGGGGCGCTTCCTGCCGCTGTACGTTGACCGTAAGGTCATGCCGGAAGATCCGTTCCAGACGATTGACCAGGAAGGCGTCGGCCAACTGGTGCAGATGGGTGTGGAACGTGGCCGCAAGACCAACAAGGACCTGGAAGTTGGCGTGTGCGGTGAGCACGGCGGCGACCCGGCCAGCGTCCACTTCTTCTTCAAGGCTGGCCTCAACTATGTGAGCTGCTCGCCCTACCGCGTGCCGATTGCGAAGCTGGCGGCGGCCCATGCGGCGCTCCAGGCCAAGGGCGGCGAAATCCGCAAGGACAAGTAAATACACCGGGTGACGCCATCGGGG
>JARKOC010000287.1 GCA_029975915.1 Bryobacteraceae bacterium | reverse complement strand
TCGTCCCGTTTTGCCGCTGCCGTGGCAATGGAGCGGACGCTCTTGATGGAGAGAAACAGGCGCTTCAGATTGGTACCGACGACCTCTTCGATTTCTTCCGCGGAGGTGCCGCTGTTGCAGCCGATTCCAAGCACCAGGTTGCGCGGGTGGAGCACGAGAAGGCGCGGCGATTGAACCTGGGGGGGGAGCCTGCGGTTGGTGACGAAGAGAAACCCCTGTGCGCCGCTTCGGAGCGCGGCCTGAAAATCGGAATGGAAGGTCAGCTTTCCCCGTCCGCAACAGGACTGCTCCACCTGCCCGGTGGGATCGACGACGGCGATCTCCGCATCCTCCAGCAGAAGGGAGTTCAGGACCTTGACCCGGGAAAGGTCGTCGATGGCCCATCCCTGCTCCCTGGCGATGCTGTCGAAGGAGGGGAGGCCGTTGGCGTCGGTTGCTGTTGTGATGACGGGGGCCGCGCCGGTGATGCGGGCGCACTCTTCCGCCAGTTGGTTGGCCCCGCCCAGATGGCCGGAGAGAAGCGATACGGCAAATTTCCCGGCATCGTCCATGACCACTACCGCCGGGTCCCGATCCTTCCCTTCCAGATGGGGGGCTATCATCCGCACCACGATTCCCGTTGCCATGATGCAAACCAGGCCGTCCGCCGTGCGCCAGAGCCTGGCCATGAGGTCTTTCAGGCATTCCGGAAAAACCGTGGCCGGGCCGCTGACGTGGTCGCCCAGCTTCGGCGGGATGTAGAGTCCGGAACCGGGCAGCCCTTCGGCGAGCCGTGCGCCGAGCCGTGCGCCGTTGCGTGTTATGGCGATGATGGCGATTTTCATGATGCCTGTCGGTATATCATGTCACGATACCCTTCCGGCAACCGTGGGTGAATTCCCCGTCGTACAGGCGCGATTTCGCCTTCAGCCCTTGCCGGCGCGCCTTCAGCACGTCACCCACCAGGATGAGCGCCTGCTTTTCTATGCCGGCGTTTTTTGCCAGGACGGCGATATCCGCCAGGGTCCCCTCGATAATCCGCTCGTCCGGCCAGGAGGCGCGGAAGACGACTGCCGTCGGCGTTTCGGGGGTGTATGCGCCCAGGAGCAGTTCCTCGACAACCTGCGCGATCATGGAGGCTGACAGGTAGATGACGAGGGTAGCGCCGGTCTTTGCGATTTCGCGGAGGGATTCCCGTTGCGGCACGGGCGTCCTTCCGGCCATCCGGGTGATGATCACCGTCTGGGAGACCTCCGGCAGGGTCAGTTCCTGTTTCAGTGCGGCGGCCGCGGCGCAGGCGCTGGTCACCCCCGGCACAACCTCGTAGCCGATGCCGAGCCGGTCCAGTTCCGCCATCTGCTCCTGGATTGCGCCGTAGATGGAGGGGTCGCCGGTATGCAGCCGGGCCACCTTCCTGTCGGCAAGGACGGCTTCCGCAATCACCGACATGGTCTCTTCAAGGGTCATTGTGGATGAGTCGTAGACCTCGGCTTTCGGGGCATGGACGCGCACCAGTTCCCGATCAACCAGGCTTCCGGCGTAGACCACCACATCCGCCTCCCCGAGGAGCCGGGCGCCCTTGACGGTGATCAGTTCCGGGTCGCCGGGACCCGCGCCGATGAAATGGACCTTTGACAAGGAAACCTCCGGAATGAGATTACTTCTTCACGATGAGCAGTGACAGGTAATCCAGCTTTTTCCCCACCAGCGACTCCAGGTCACGGATCACCTTCTCCTCGTCCGTGCCGGCCCGGCTGACAAAGGCGCATCGGTCTTCCAGCCCCAGTTCCCCGAGCAGGGCATACACCCGGTCGAAGACCCGGTTGACCTTCATGAGCACCACGGTATCGAAATCCAGGAGGGTGCGGCGGAGCTTCTCCTCCTCGAAGGTGGCGGGGAGGATT
>JARKOC010000285.1 GCA_029975915.1 Bryobacteraceae bacterium | reverse complement strand
TACGTCACCGCCGACGCGGCCCTGCTCTGCCACTTCGCCGCGGACGATCCCTACGAGCCGGCAGACGGGGTGCAGGCCATGCTGGACGGCCTGCACGAGAAGAACTTCGCCCTGACCGCCCACACTTATCCCGGCACTCACCACTGGTTCTTCGAAGACAACCGGCCGGAATACGACGCAGCGGCGGCCAACCTCGCCTGGGATCGCACCCTGGCCTTCTTCGGGGAGCGCCTCGCCACGGGCGCAGGCGGCGGCCGGGCGGGGTTCGGATAGAACGAGGCAAGAAGCAAGAAAGAGCGTCGAAGCGGCAAGCGTCCAGGCGTCAAAAGTCCCTCAGCCCGTTTCGTCCGGCGGCGCGCACCCGTAGCGGCGTCGCCGTGACCAACACCGCCGATCACGCCGGGTGCACACGGGAGACATTGGTAGTTCGATTCCCAGGGGCGGTTCGCGTTGATGCGAAGCATCGCCCCTAAAATCTGCCTGCTTTTCGCCTCGACGCTTCGACGCCTGCCGTTCCGGCGCTCCTTCTTTGGCCCTCCGGGGTGGCTTCTGGACTCACTTCCCCTCTGTTTTCAGGCAGACCTGGCAGAGTCCCTCGAGGATAAGGTGTCTGGTTGTAACCGAGAAGCCATACAATTTCTGGATTTCGTCCAGTAGATTCCGCATCACTCGATCCGGAATCTGGTATTCGCAGCCGCACTGAATGCACACGAGATGGTTATGGGGGGGCTGCCCGATCAGCTCATAGATCGTGCCACCGTCGAGCGTGGTATTGGCGGCTGCGATTCCCAGTTTGCAGAACAGGTTGAGCGTGCGATAGACGGTCGATTCATCGATCGCGGGATTCGCCTGCCTGGCGCGGGCCAGAATCTCCCCGGCTAAAGAGTGTCCCTTCCCCTCACACACCGCATCCAGGATTTGCAGCCGTTGCGTGGTGACGCGCAGCCCTTTCGCCTGGAGCAACCGGATGAACGCAATATCATCGTGAGTCATCACACGCCCCACTTCTGCAACTTCTCGCAATAAGCCTTCCGGCGTCGGCCAAACCGTATAATTCTCTACAAAATTGTCTCTACAAGGGAAAGCTGAAATACGCTGCCATGACCGAAGTCCACACGCATGACACGGCGCATCACCACGCCCATGAGCACCACGATCCTCACTCCACTAACCCATTGACGGCGATTGCGGCCGCCCTGCACCTGCCCGGGTTTACCCACAGCCACGATCACGGCCAGTCCGGCGATCTGGTGGAACAGGCTCTGGAGGGGAACGAGCTAGGGATTCGCACCGTCAAGTACGCCCTGCTGATCCTCGGCACCACCACCCTGCTCCAGGTCTTGATCTATATCGCCAGTGGAAGTATAGCGCTACTGGCCGATACCGTTCACAATTTTGGCGACGCGCTCAACTCGATTCCTCTGTGGTTTGCGTTCGTCTTGAGCCGGCGGCCCGCCAACAAACGGTATACCTACGGCTACGGCCGGGCTGAAGATATCGCTGGCGTGTTGATCGTGGCTTCGATCGTGTTCAGCGCGGGCTACATCCTGTGGGAGTCGGTGCAAAAGCTCCTCAACCCGCAGCCGATTCAAAATCTGGGCTGGGTCGGCCTAGCCGCGATTGTCGGGTTTCTGGGCAATGAGCTTGTGGCCTCGCTTCAACTCCGGGTCGGTCGCCAGATCGGATCGGCGGCGATGGTCGCCGACGGCCTCCACGCGCGCACTGACGGCCTGACCTCGCTGGCGGTTCTGGTGGCGGTCTTGGGCGTCTGGCTCGGCGCGCCCATCCTGGATCCGATTATCGGGCTGGTCATCGGCCTCGCAATCCTGGGCATCACCTGGAGCGCTGCCCGAAGCATCTGGTATCGCTTGATGAGCGCCGTCGATCCGCACCTGGTGCAGACAGCCGAATCCCAGCTTCGGGAACACCCGGAAATCAAGGCGATCCGCCGCCTGAACATGCGCTGGATCGGCCACCAGCTCTGGGTGGAGATGGTGTTGGCGATCAACGGTCAACTGAGCATCGCCGAAGCGGACGAACTCCGCCAGCACCTCGTTCACCATCTGGAACATGCCCTGCCCAATCTTGGGCAGGTGACGATCGAACTGTCTGGCTCTTGAGGCCAGAGATCACAAAAGCGGATTGGCTGTAGCATCAGAGTGATGCGTTGCATCGCCGGGGCCGACGCCGGGAATAGAACGGCCGATTTTCAACGGCATGCGCGCGGGGCATTGGCCCCATCATGCATGTAGCGTCGGAATTGCAGTTCCGACGCTACGAGTCTAATCGCTGAATGTACCAGGACGCTTCGACGCCTGACGCTCTGTCTTGCGTCTCCGCCTCTTGTATCTTGCCTCTGTTTTTCTATCCCAGCCGGAAGTAGCGCTCCGGCTGCGGGTTCCAGCCTTCGGGCCAGTACGAGCCGCTGGTCGGGTTCTGGACGTAGCGGCCCCGGTACTCGCCACGCACGATCCGGCCCAGCACCTCGGCGAACCAGTCCACCTCGTCCTCCGTGTTGTAACACCCGAAGCTGGCCCGCACCAACCCCGGCAGGTGCGCCTTGACCCCGCCGTGAATCTCGGTCCGGTAGCCGACCGCGTGCTGCTCGTCGATGCCCAGCAGGTGGAGCAGGTACGGGTGGGCGCAGAAGCAGCCGTTGCGCACCCCGATCCCGCCCTCCGCGCTCAGAATCGCCGCGACCAGGTAGTGATCCAGCCCGTCCACGTTGAAGGGGATTACGCCCACCTTCTCGTGGGCACGGGCCGGGTCGGTGATGCCGTAGACGCTCACCCCCGGCAGGCGCTGGAGGTGGCCCAGCAGGCGGGCGGTCAGCCGGGCCTCGTGGGCGGCCAGGGTCTCCATCCCGATCTGTTCCAGGCACAGCATGGCCTCGGCCATCGCCACCGCGCCGACCACGTTGGGGCTGCCCGCTTCTTCCTTGTCCGGCAGCCCGGCCCACGTGACCGAATCGACCGTGACGATCTCCACCACCCCGCCGCCGACCATGTCCGGGTCGCCCTGTTCGAAAGTATCCCGGCGGCCGACCAGGGCCCCGGTCCCGAAGGGCGCGTACATCTTGTGGGCGGAGAGCACCACGTAATCCAGGTGGGAGGGGTCGTCCAGCGGGCGCATGTCCACCGCCCGGTGGGGGGCGAACTGCGCCACGTCGACCAGGATCTGCGCCCCCGCCGCGTGAACCTTCTCCGCGATGCGATAGACAGGGTTGATGTAGCCGGTCACGTTGGATGCGCCGGTCAGGGCCACCAGCCGGACTCGCCCGGCGTATTTGGCCAGCAGCCGGTCCAGGTGGGCCTCGTCCAGCGCGCCGGTCGCGTCCGGCATGATGTGCTCGATCTGGGCCGCCTTGCGCCAGGGCAGGTCGTTGGAGTGGTGCTCCATAAGGGTGGTCAGCACCACGTCCCCCGGCTGGAACGGGAAGCGGTTGGCGAGCTTGTTGAGCGCTTCCGTGCTGTTTTTACCGAAGATGGCGGTATGGGTGGCGGGGTCCGCGCCGACGAAGCGCAGGGTGATGGCGTGGGCGGCGTCATAAGCCTGGGTGGAAATCTGGCTTTTGAAGCCGGTGCCACGGTGGACGCTGGAATACCAGGTCATGAATTCGTTGAGCTTGTCCAGCACGGGGCGCAGGGCCGGGGTGCTGGCGGCGTTGTCGAAGTTGACGTAGGGCCGCTGCGACCCATCCAGCAGGGGGACGCGGGCGTCGATGCCCACGATCTGCTCGCGCACGTTTTCGACAGTCAAACACAGGTCGGTCGCGCCCGTCGGCGCGGTCTGGATCGTCATGCCATGCTCCTTGAATCGGCCGTCGTGGTCTGGTGGGTGCTACTATAAAAAAATCCGGGGGCAGTTGCAAGGATCAAGCGCACAGGGAAGAGGACAACTGCATCAGACCGAAAGCCAGCTCACCGCAGAG
>JARKOC010000251.1 GCA_029975915.1 Bryobacteraceae bacterium | reverse complement strand
TGGCGCGCCCGGAGGGATTCGAACCCCCGGCCAATGGCTTCGAAGGCCATTGCTCTATCCAGCTGAGCTACGAGCGCGAATGCCTGGAAAGCCACTCTATCCCAAGTGCCGCGAATAAATCAAGCCCCTTTTCCCCACCGTCAATTCCCACTGTTTTTTCTTGTCGCCCAGCCGCAATCCGTTTATCCTGTCTCCATGCTTATCGAAATGCACGCGCACTCACAAGAGCACTCCCGCTGCAGCAGCGTAACCGCCGCGGACCTGATCCGGCAGGTGTTCGCAAAGGGACTTCAGGGCGTTGTCTTTACCGATCATCACTACCTGTGGAACGAGGATGAACTGCGTTCCGCACGTCACGCAGCGGCCGTTCCCGACCATTTCCTGATCATGACCGGTCAGGAGGTGAGGACCGGCGACGCGGGTGACGTCCTCGTGTACGGGGCTGACAGGGCACTGGAACGCGGCGTTGCCCTGGCCGGGATCCGCGAGCGTTTTCCCGATGCCGCGCTGGTATGGGCGCACCCCTATCGCAACGGAAGGGAACCAGATGCCGACTCTTTTCTCCTCCCCGAACTGGACGCCGTCGAAATCTTCAGTTCGAACCACTCCGTGCGGGAAAACAGCAGGGCGCTCCGGGACTGGCACCGTCTCCGCTTCACCGCCATCGGCGGCACCGACACCCACGGCAGCGGATATGCCGGGCTCTATCCCACCCAGTTCGACCATCCGGTCAAGACGGTTTCGGAGCTTGCGCTGGAGATCCGCAAGGGTCGCTGCCGCCCCTTCCTTAAGGAGATACCACGCTCAGGGGCGAACAGCGAAGTGACCGAGGTAACCATCGGCACCAAGGGAACGGACGAGGTCCGCGAGCGGATCATCATCAAGAACATCTCCAATCCGCACAAATGGAAAACGGCCGACCGGGCCTTTCACGTCATGGAAGCCATCGCCCGGCACGGCTTCGAAAACGGCCCCTACCGGGTACCCATCCCCATCGATCAGGATCACGACACCATGACCCTCATCGAACAGGG
>JARKOC010000245.1 GCA_029975915.1 Bryobacteraceae bacterium | reverse complement strand
AAAGATTACGTCGTTCGCCGTTATTCCGAGAATGGCGCTCCCCGCCAGATCGCACGGCAGGATCAGGTCCCGGTGCCGGTGGGGGATCCCCTTGGGCTTGCCGGTGGAGCCGGAACTGTACAGCATGAAGGCGAAATCATCCGCCGCCGGCCGGTGTGGGTCGAACCCCGTATCGGAATCATGCCGATATGCGAATGAGCCGCGAGCATCGCAGAATACCGCGTCGGCACGGTCACCTGCTGCAGCGATAGGGGCGGCCAGGTCGGGATGGGTCACCAGGAGGCGCGCGCCGCTGTCCTCCAGGATATGGGCGAAATCCTCCTCCCTGAGCGCGGTGCTTGCCGCAACCGCCGTACCCCCGGCCAGCAGGCATCCCAGGAAGGCGACCGGGAAGGCAAAGGTGTCGGGAAGGACCAGCAGCACCCGATCGCCGGGTACTATGCCCCTCTCCCGCAGGAGGAGGGCGAACCGCCTGCACTCTGTGCCGAGTTCACGATAGAAGATGCGCTGTTCACCGCAGAGATAGGCTGCTTTCTCGGGATGACGCTCCAGATTGCGTACAAGCAGTTCAACAGCCGCATTTGCGATGCCCATCGCAGGCCTCCGTGAAACCGAACAATAAAAAAGCCCGCCAAAAAGGCGGGCGTTACGATCCGGTTTCGATCGGACGCCACTTCGACAACCCCTCTATCCGCTGGCAACGGACAGGTAGCTTTGCGTCGCCCGGTTACCCGGGGTTTGCCTTTTCGGTGACATCATTCTTATAAAGAACTTAAATTTTCAATATTTAATTATCAGACAAGATACACAGTGTCAACATATATCCTGTATGTCATAGCCGCTGCCCCACTCGTCCATCACCATGCGCCGCAACGCGGCAACCTGTGCATCGCACAGAAGATCGGGTTCCACCGTAGTGCGGAAGCGGTGCAGCACCCCGCTTGCCCGCACCAGGGCGGCGCTCCGCTCCGCCGCCTCGCCGCTGCCGGGCACGCAGGTAATCCGATCGTAGTCGGGAAAGGTGGTCTTGATGTCCATGCCGACCCAGTCCAGGTGGGACAAGAGCTCCCGCAGGGCCTCCGGAAAGGCGCCGCCGGTATGGAGCCCGATCCGGAACCCAAAGTTCCTCACATCGCGGACCGCATGAATGAGCCCCGGCTGCATGGTGGGCTCGCCTCCGCTGACCACCACGGCGTCCAGCACGCCGCGCCTTCGGCCGAGAACTGCCAGGACTTCATCCCCGGGAATCGCGCCGGGAGCCGCGGCATCCAGCAGTTCCCGGTTGTGGCAGTAGCGGCAGCGCCAGGGGCATCCCTGGCAGAACACCACCGCGGCCAGGTGATCCGGGTAGTCGATTGTGGTGAAGGGGACCAGGCCGCCGACCTTCAGCATGCTTTTTCCGCCGCGGGCGTTTCCCGGAAGAAGCGCCGCTGGCGGTGCTCGGCCTTTTTGCCGATGTTGAACGACTCCACCGGCCGGTGGTAGCCCATGACCCGGGTCCATACCTCGCAGGGCTGGGAAGAGGGGGAGCACAACGGACAGAAGGGATGCTCCCCCGGCAGATAGCCGTGCTTCGGGCAGATGGAGAAGGTCGGCGTAATGGTCAGGTACGGGATGCGGTAGTTCTCCAGCACCCGTCGCACCAGCCTGCGGCAGGCCGCGGCGCCGGATACCGGCTCGCCCAGGTAGAGGTGGAACACCGTGCCGCCCGTGTACTTGCGCTGGAGCTCCTCCTGCAGCTCCAGCGCCTCGAAGGGGTCGTCGGTAAAGCCGACCGGCAACTGGGAGGAGTTGGTATAGTAGGGCGCTTCTGCGGTACCGGCCTGGAGGATGCCGGCGAACCGCTTGCAATCCTCGCGGGCGAAGCGGTAGGTGGTCCCTTCGGCCGGGGTTGCCTCCAGGTTGTACATATGGCCGGTCTCCTCCTGGAAGAGCAGCAGCCGTTCCCGGATGTGGTCCAGGCAGCGGCAGGCCAGTGCCCGCCCCTCGTCCGTGGCGATGTCATGGCGGTCGTCGGAGAAGTTGCGGACCATCTCGTTGATGCCGTTCACGCCCAC
>JARKOC010000219.1 GCA_029975915.1 Bryobacteraceae bacterium | reverse complement strand
TCCAGCTCGATGCGGCCGCGGGCGATGCCGCGGTTCTTTAAGAGGGAGAGATACTGCGCCTGCTGGGGCGTGATCGATTTTGCGACCAGCCAAGCCTGGAAATTCTCAGTCAACTCCTCCTCGCGGGGTTTGATCTTGAGGGTGCCAAGAGCGGCCTTGATAAAATCGATCAGGTTGCCGCCCGGCTGGCGGTAAGCTCGGCGAAGGTTTTCCTCGTTGAAGTACATCTCCGGCCGGTTGAGCCGGTCAGCCAGTGCCCTCTCCTCGTCTTCGGTGAGCAACTCCCCTCGCCGGACCTTCTGGATGATCGGGTCATCCTTCACAGCGGATTGAACGCTCGTTTCCCAATTGGAGACGTAGTCGCGCTTGTCAACTCGCTCACCCTCCGGTCCTACCTCCACATAGGTGACCGCGTGGAGCCACTCGTCCTCGAGGCCAAGCTCGACAAGGTCACCTGGCGGTTTGGGTGGTTTGCGTTCACCGTCAGGAGCATGTCCGCGACCGATGCCGGTGAAAATGTCGGTATCGCTGTCGTTGAAGTAGTCGTGGTTGCCGAAGAAATCATAGATGACAAATTTCTGCTTCCGGATATGATCCGCGGTGCGGGTTCCACGCCCCCGCATCTGTTGGTAGAGGATGGGGCTGCGCACCCGGCGGCACATTACCAGGTGGAGCACTTCCCGACAGTCGAAGCCGGTATCCAGCATGCCGACACTGACGGCCACCTGCGGATACACCTCGCGTTTGAACTTGCGGATGAGATCGTCGGCGTCTGCAACGTCGCTGGTGATAACCTCGGCGTACTGACCTTTCAGTTCGGGATGTAATTCGTTTAAGTAGTGAGCGAGCCGTGCGGCATGGTGCTTGGTGATGGCAAAAACGATGGTCTTGCCGGGGCCGGTCTTCTGACCCGGAGCCAGCTCTTTGAAGTTCTCACAGGCGAGCCGGTCGAACTCCTGCATCATTTTCTTGTTGGTGTCCTCGTTCGTCCATTTGCGTTCAAATTCGGACGGGTCGTATGTTTGCTCATCAATCTCCGCACCTTCGGCAAGGATTTGGGTGATGCCGGTGGCAAATTTGTAGGGACACAGATATCCCTCCCGGAATGCCTGCAAGATCGGGAAGGTAAAATCCGGCCGGCCATCGCGGCACTGATAGAATCGGAATGTGTTCCGCTCGATATAGGCCGAGGGGGTTGCGGTCAGTCCGATATGAAGCGCATCGAAATGCGTGAGCGCCGTCTGCCAAGAGCCATAGATGGAACGGTGGCATTCGTCGGCGATGACCACGTCGAAATAGCCACTGGTGAATTCCGTGTAACGACTGATCATCGTCTGGAGCAAACAGACCGTAATCTGTTGCTCCTGCCGGACCATGCCGGGACGCAGCCAGTAGCTGCTGTACTGGTTCAGAATGTCTTGCATGGCTTCGAGCGCCTGTTTGGCAAGCTGCTCTCTGTCCACCAAAAACAGAACCCGCTCGGCGCGTCCGGATTGAATGAGCCGTTTGATATAGATGGAGACGAGATCCGTCTTGCCTGTGCCGGTGGGGAGTTCAATCAGAAAACGGCGCTTGCCGAGCTCCACAGCGTGGTCCAGAGCCTGCATGGCCTCTCGCTGATAGGGCCGCACCTGCCGGGTCTCGCCTTGGCGCAGGTAATACTCGGGGATTTCTATTAACGCGAGCGGCTTCCGAGTGGCGCGCATCTCCACCAAGCGCTCAAGATCGCGGCGGGAAAAGAGCGAGTTGACGATCCGGGCGTCGTCGTTGCCGTAGTCCCAAAAATAGATGAGTTCGCCATTCGTAAGAAAAATGAACGGCGAGCCGATTTTCTTGGCATATGGCAGCGCCTGTTGTTTGGCCGTATAGGGCTCTATGGCCGTGCGTTTTGCCTCTATGATGGCAAGCGGGCGACCGCGCCGGTCCATCAAGACATAGTCTGCCCGGCCGGTTGGTATCTCATCGCCGTCCTCCGTTTTCCGGCCGGGTTTGTACCCATAGGGTGCAACGGGTTCAGAAGTGACCCAAGATGTGTCACGAACGTGAACCTCGGTGAGCACCTGCGACTTGTCGGCGGGGTCCCACCCCGCCTGGCGGAGCAGATCGTCGATGACGATCCTCGCATCTGCTTCGGTCGAATAATCCTTCACAGGCGCTCCTCCTGAAATTTCAGCCGATCACTGCCACTCGGGAAAGTAATCCGCAAGATTCGTGTTTCTGAAATAGACCTCGCAGACCAGGCGTC
>JARKOC010000192.1 GCA_029975915.1 Bryobacteraceae bacterium | reverse complement strand
GGAATCCATCATCCAGCCGCGCAGAAAGCGGAGATAGCTGTTCTTGATGCTCCTGCGGGCGGTTATGGTGTGACTCTGCCAGTGGTGGAGCTGGAATTTCACCGACATGTAGTCGTGGAAGACCTCTGCCCGCTCCTGAGCCGACGTGATTCCGTCCAGCCTCTGGAACAGGAAGCGGTTGGCCTGTCGCACCCCCTGGATTTCAAGCGGTTGCGGGTGCTCGTTGAAGTGCCGCGAGGCGATGACCCACGGCGGGAGATTGCAGAGATTGAAGCCTTGTCCGGACATGGATCACCGCCTTCTGGGCATCATGATTCAGAGCAGCCTCGCCAGTTCGAGCAGCGTCGGCCGGATCTCGCCGGAGGCACAGTAGACTTCGAATCCCAGGCGGGACATCTCCTCTTGGGGCGCGGGGCCGATCCGGGCGCAGACGATCGCGGCGCATCCGTCGAGCGCCTCGGCAATGGCCCGCAGCAGCCGGCCGCGCAGTGGGTGCTCCTCGTCGTAGCTGCAGTAGCGTTCGATCGCCTTTTCGCCCACCAACTCAACGTCAGTCCCGCTCACCTCGAAGATGAGAAAGCGTTCCGCATGGCCGAAGTGCTGGTTGATGTCCCGGCCGTCCTTTGAAGCAACCGCAAATAGCATCGTAGCCTCCCTCCTGGGGGGCGCGGCGTGCCGCGCCCCCGTGGAATTACATCATGACCGGCTCGAAGGTGAAGCACTTCTTGGCGCAGGTTCTGCCGCACGCCTGGCAGCCGATGCAGTTGCCGGGGTTGTCGACCTTCATGAACATCTTGGCGGAATCGTCCTCATCCACTTCCTCGAATGCCAGGACTTCGTGGGCGCAGACCTTGAAGCAGCGGCCGCAGCCGATGCAGATTTCCTCGTCGATGCTCATGACGAATTGCGGCGTGTATTCGGTCTTGTTTCTGCGTGTTCCGGTAATGTAAGCCATGTTCGTATTCCTCCGTGTGCGTGATTGCTCGCCGGGGGATGAATCCCGCGGCTATTTTCCGTCGCCCCTGAAGGGGCTTCAAAAGCTTTCAGTTCCGTGTACGGCGACGAATGTCCTTCCTATTCGTCATCCGTGAATGATCCGCGTGTTGCGGCATTCATTGCCTTCCTGAGCCATGGCGGCGGATTCCCCCGCAGCACTTCCTGAAGCTTGCCGATGACCTTGGACACTGCAATTTCTGTATTCGTTTTCATGGGGTGGATCTTCCTCGCCACCAGCTTGGCCGCCGCGGGCCCGCCAACCTGAACCGTGTAGACGATGGCGCAGCCGCTGATGGCGTTGGCGCGGGCGGTGATGCGGTCCTCTTCGTCTTCCGCGGTGGTGACGGCGCTGACCGTGGTCAACGGTTGTGCCGTTTCCGGCCCTATTTCCCAGACGTGGAAGCTCTGGCACTGGCCGAAGTGCTGGTCGACCCGTTCGCCGGTGCTGCTGGTGAAAGCTACTTTCATGGCATGTCCTTTCTGAAGATATATAGTGAGTTGATCCTTTTTCATCGGTCGGCATCGGTTGGGGCCGGGGCGGAACTTCCCCGAAGCCTCTCGTAATCTTTCGTGTCTAACCCCTCCAAACCTCCCCTTATCAGGGGAGGCTTAAAGTCTTCCCCCCTGAGAAGGGGGGACTGAGGGGGTTGGTTTTATATGTTGCAAGGTATTAATTGTGCGCCAGTTTCTGCGCTTCTTTTGCATTGGCCTGGAACAGGTTGGCCGTCTCGAAAACAAGGTTCATGGTGCCCCGGTAGCCCATCCACATCTTCTGGTGGGCGCCGAGGCGGTCGAAGACAGGCAGTCCTGCCCGCAGGTGGGCGCCGATATTCAGCCTTGCCGCTGCCTGGCGTCCGTTTGAGTTAGCCACCAGCAGATCGGCGCCGATGGCGGCCGTTTCCAGGTCCTCCAGGTCGCCCACGTACACGTTCCCGCATGGCAGCACGTCCAGGCCGCGGGTGCGGGTGGCCGACAGGGCGACCTGGATGTCGCACCCCATGCCGTGGAGAAACCGGGCCAGTGTTTTCAGGTTGTCCGCCTCAAGGGCCAGAGCCACCTTCTTTCCTCCGAACTGGTAGTGGCAGTCCACCATGGCGTCCATGAGCCTGCTTCTCTGGCGACGCAGCTTCTCGGGAACGGGTTTGCCGCTGATGACGGAGAGGGCGGCCATGAGCCGGTCCGTCTCTGCCAGGCCGGTCACGGAGGTGAAACCGTAGGCCGGGATGCCGAAGCGTTCCCGCAGGATGCCGCCCGCCCTGGCCAGGGAGTCGCCCACGTAGATGACGGCGCAGCTGCGCCCGGCGCGGCGGATGTCGTCCATGGAGATCCCACCGGTGGAGAGGGACGAAACCTCGGCGTCGATATGTCCGTCCAGGGCCGTGGAGATGTCGGGCACGGCCAGGCAGGTCAGGCCGAACGACTCGATGATCTCCTTGAGTTCCTCCACATCCGCCGGGGTGAGATGGCATCCGGGCAGCAGGGCAACCTGGCCGGGGACGGTCCCGCCTCCCTCCGGCAATGTGGTCAGGATCGCTTCCACCGCAGCGGCGTAGCCCTCCTGGAGAGAGCCGCAGTAGTCCGGCGTCGAGGCCCAGAGCACCGGCACAGCAGAATGCTCGGGGTGCTCTTCGCGGAACTGGCTGACGGCGCTGCGCACGTCGTCTCCCATGGTCTCGGTGAGACCGGAGGTCATCACCCCGACGATGCCGGGGCTGAACTTCTCGATGACCCGGCCGATCCCTTTCTTCAGGTTCTCCCATCCGCCGAAGATGGCGGTGTCCTCGCTCATGGCCGTGGAGTTGAGGGCGATGGATTCCTTGAAGTGCCGCGAGAGCTGGAGGCGGATGAAGGTGGAGCACCCCTGGGCGCCGTGCAGCAGGGAGAGCATCCGGTCGATACCCAGGAAGGCAAGGGTCGCGCCCAGGGCCGGCGAGTTCTTCTGAGGGTTCACGGTCGCGGGTTTCGACGGCACTTTGACCCGCGATGCGGACAGATCTTCGCTGAAGAACCTTTCCCCATGGCCCGTCGCCGAGGCCACGTCAGCCGCCAGCTCCGCCTCCGACTTATCCCAGGGCGCCGGGGCATTCAGCACCGGCCAGATGGGGTTGTTGACCGTCAGGTCCAGCTGCCGGGCAAAGGTCACCATCCCCTCGTACCCCGCATAGGGGTGGGAGCGGCCGTGGTTGATGTCCAGAAACGGGGTCTTGGTCTTCAGGGCCAGGAACTTGGTCTTGCCGCCCGCCACGATCAGGTCCGGCATTTTTTCCCGCATGATACCCAGGAGTCCGGCGGTGGAGGTGTCCTCGATGATCTTGGCATCCTCGCTCATGAGGGCCTTCATTCGGTAGAAGTCTTCCAGGGTGGAATTCTGGGTGCCCGCGGCCAGGACCTCCACCCCCAGCTCCCGCAGGGCGTTGACCATGGACCAGGTCTTGACCCCGCCGGTGAAGAGCACCGACCGCTTTCCTTCCAGCCGCGCCCGGTACGGGGCGATCCGCTCCCGGCACTTCGCCTCTTCCTCCTCGATCAATGCTTCGACCCGGTCCTGCATGACCCGCTTTTCCAGGCCGTTGACCGCGTTGTCCAGTTCCCGCGCGATTTCGCGCAGTGCCTTGGCCGTGTCGGTCATGCCGTAGAACGATTCCTCCAGGTAGGGGATGCCGTGGTTCTTCTGCATCTTCTTGGCCAGGTTGGTGAGGGACTTGGAGCAGATGATGACGTTGAGCCTTGCCCGGTGGGCATGGCGCAGCTCCTCGAAGCGGGAGTCGCCGCTGATGCAGGAGAGGATCTGGACCCCCAGCCGGTCAAACAGAGGCTGCATGCCCCACAGGTCGCCGGCGATATTGTATTCCCCGATGAGATTGATGGGGTACTCGCCCAGCACCGGCGGCTCCGCCGTGCCGATGACGTATTTGTAGAGGACCTCTCCGGCCAGGCGGTTGCCGATGTTCTTGTCGCCGATGAAGCCGGGGGTGTTCACCGGTATGACCGGCATGGGCACTCTGTCCGATGCCGCCTTGCAGACGGCCTCGATGTCGTCGCCGGTCATGGCGGTGACGCAGGTGGCGTAGACAAACATCGCCTTGGCCTCGGGATAGCGCCCGGCCAGGTCCAGGATGGCCCGGTACAGCTTCTTTTCTCCGCCGAAGATGACATCGTTTTCCGCCATCTCGGTGGTGAAGCCGCGGCGGTAGAGCTGGGATCCGCTGGAGCGGGCGCCCCGGTTGTCCCAGGAGTTGCCGGCGCAGGCGATGGGGCCGTGAACCAGGTGGATGACGTCGGTTATGGGCATGAGCACCACGCGGGCCCCGTCATAGGCGCAGCTTCTCTCCGCCCCTTC
>JARKOC010000187.1 GCA_029975915.1 Bryobacteraceae bacterium | reverse complement strand
GGCGGCGGCGGTCTTGTTGCCGCCGATGGCATAGACATCGCGTCCGAAGGTGGTGGACCCGGCCAGCACGCCGTAGATCAGCACCAGGACGGCCAGCAGGATCAGCACGATCGGCAGGCCGCGCGAGTTCGCCAACTGGTTGCCGAACCACATGACGATGGCCGCGATCAGCACGATCTTCAGCACGAACAGCCATATGGCCTCGACGGTCTGGTTGTAGTGGATGCGTGCCTGGCGGGTGCGCCACTGGGAGTACGCGAACCCGACCACGCCGATCGCGAAGATCGCCAGCGTGAACAGATCGAAGCCCTCACCGCCCAGCAGTCCGTTGAGGAAGCCGTTGGCGACGTTGTAATAGGGCTTCGGGAACGGAGAGAGCGAGACGTTGGCGAGGATCTGGTAGGTCAGGCCGCGGCACAGCAGCATGCCGGCCAGCGTGACGATGAAGGCGGGGATCCCGACGAACGCCACCCAGAATCCCTGCCAGGCGCCGATCAGTAGCCCGAAGGCAATGGCGGCAAGAATGCCGACCCACCAGGGCAGGCCCTGCCTGATGACCAGCACTGCCGACAACGCGCCGGTGACGGCAACCACCGAACCGACCGACAGATCGATCTGGCCCAGCACGATGACGAAGAGCATGCCGATTGCCAGCACGAGCACGTAGGAGTACTGGAGGACGATATTCGTGATGTTGCCCGGGCTCAGGAATGAGGGGTTCAGTACCGAGAACAGGACGACGATGATGACGAAGGCCAGCAGAATGCCGCTCTGCTGGATGTTCTTCGACAGCATTTGCTTCAGATTGACTTGCTCCGTCATTTCACAGGCTCCTTGGCCGGCTCTATGGTCATGTACTCCATGAGCCTTTCCTGATTTGCTTCGGCGATCGGGAAGTCGCCGGTGATACGCCCGTAGGCGAGGGTGTAAATGCGGTCGCACATGCCGAGCACCTCCTCGAGTTCGGAGGAGATGATGATGACCGCTTTGCCGGCATCGACCATGGAATTGATCAGTGTGTAGATCTCGAACTTCGCGCCCACATCAATGCCGCGGGTGGGTTCGTCCAGGATCAGCACGTCGGCGTCGGTGAACAGCCATTTCGCCAGGACAACCTTCTGCTGGTTGCCGCCGGACAGTGATCCGACGATCTGCATCACCGAGTTGGCGCGGATATTCATCTGCGCGCGGTATTTCTCGGCGACGGCCAGTTCTTCGTTGCGATTGACGAAGCCCGATTTCGATATCTTCGCCTTGCCGGCCATCGCGATGTTGTGGCGGACGTCGTCGATGAGATTGAGTCCGTAGACCTTGCGGTCCTCGGTGGCGTACGCGATGCCGTGCCCGATCGCTTCCTTGACCGTGCGGGTCTGGATCTCGACGCCGTCCTTGTAGATGCGCCCGGACTGATAGCGCCCGTAGCTGCGGCCGAACAGGCTCATCGCCAGTTCGGTGCGTCCGGCCCCCATCAGGCCGGCGATACCGATGACCTCACCGTGACGGACGTTGAACGACGCGTCCTTGATGATCACGCGGTCCTGGGTGGGATGCAGGACGGTCCAGTTCTCGACGCGCAGCAGTTCGGGGCCGATGTGGCTCACTCGCTCGGGGTAGCGCTGGGACAGTTCCCGGCCGACCATCAGCGAGATGA
>JARKOC010000495.1 GCA_029975915.1 Bryobacteraceae bacterium | reverse complement strand
GCCGCTGGCGCTGTACCGTTCACTGATCCGGTCGCTGTCGGTGGTCGTCTCCCCGGAGCGGAAGAATGCCTGCACGAGTTCGGACTCGTAGCCGTTCAGGGTGGTGCGGTCCACGAGCAGTTCCAGGTGCAGGACATCCCTTTTAAACCAGAGAATGAGGTGTTTTTGTTCCACCGAGCTGGCGAGCTTTTTCTCGGCGACCATCCTCGCCAGGATGGCCGCCACCTCGGGTGCCCCGGTCCGGTTGTCCCACAGGTCTCCAACCACCTCGGGCGGGAGAGAGAGGACCCGCTCCTCAAGCCAGGGACGGGTTGTCTCGCCGGTCTTGCGGAGAGGGGCGAAGCGTCCCCGGCTCCATTCCCGGAAAAGAAAGGTGGCCGTGAGAATGCCCAGCCCGGCGAAGAGGACGAGGGATAGAATGCGGCGGCCGGCCGGGGAAGCGCCGAACTGGACGGCGGCGGGGCGCCTGCTCCCGGTGTAGCGGAGGGGAATGGTCAGCAACACGCTTTCGCCCGGTTCCAGTCTGCCACGGGTGACGCGGATCGGTGTGCGGGTCTCGGCCTCCCATGCGGGGTCGCTGTGAAGATCGAGGGAGAAGGAGAGAATGGGCCAGCTCCGGTCGGGGAAAGCGAAGTCGTGATCGAGCAGAAAACTGCCCTCCTTCGGGACCAGGATGTTGGACTGGGTGTATTCCAGGACATAGGTGATGGTGGTGTTTTCAAAGGGAGGATCCGAGGGGAGGCGGCTGCGCCAGCGTACGCCTCCGCTCCCGCTCCAGTAGTGGTCTACCTCATCAAGGTTTCCCCGCGTCAGCGCGCGCCCGATGCCGGTTGCCGGGTCGATGCGGAAGATCCGACGAAAGTCGAGCTTCTGCCCTCCCGTGATGCGGAAGGTACGCTCGCCGCCGTTCCAGTCCCCGGTAAAGACCATTTCATGGCGCTCCGTCACATGGAGCCGACCGTCGGCATCGAGGCGGGCTGTCACGTCAAGGGCCTTCCAGTACAGGGAGCGATCCTGGGCTCCCGCCTGCGGCGTGTACCCGCAGGCTACGCAGATTGTTGCCAGCAAGATGATCAGGTGACGCATGGCGGAGGCTCCTTTCCTGTCAGTGGATGGTTGCGGTTCCATGCACAGTATACGGGGAAACGGGGGAAAAGCATCCGGGATGCGTGGGCCGCACCATGGAGATAAGGGGGCTCAGCGGTGGGAACGATGTCCGCGACAGGCTCCGTGTCACCTTGAGAAGGTGGCGCGGAGCCTGTCGCCTTTTGTCAGTCCGCTACGGTAGCGGTGTCAGGGTAATGGCGCCGAGCGGTGAGTCGGCTCCGGTTATGACGGGAGTAACGCCAGAGGAGTAGGGGGCGAAGCCGGTGGCCTGCACGTGGACACGGTACTGCCCTGCCGGGACGAAGGAGGTGAACGGCGCCTGCCAGAGATTCTGACCCTCAACCTGTTCCGCATATACTAGGCCGCTGGCTATCGCGATTGCGCTCCCCGCCGGCTTGACGGAAACCGTGGCGCTGCTCCATGTCCGGGCGGCTGACACTGTTCCCGAGAGGGAGCCGAAAGTGGTCAGGCTCTCGGAGGTCTGGACGATGCGGATGCCGGTGGGTTTCAGGATGAACTTCTGGTTCTTGTCGCTGCTGCCGGTATCCACGATGGCGGTGTTCGGGTCAAAGTCGATCATGATGGTGCTGATTACACCCTTCTCAACGGCGAATTTGCCCAGGACTTTCACCCCCGACTGCTGGCCGCTGGGTGTCTTGAGTGGGATTCGCGTCGGATCGCCCTTCAGCACCACATAGTTGACCGGGCTTCCGGATGGGTTCTGCTCCAGTATCAAACGCACCTGGGTGTACTCACCCGTGGGGATGGTCCCGGTTCCCAGAAGCTCCTGCTGGAAATGGAGCTGCATGATGTCGATGCTTCGCGGTCCGTTAAAGGGCAGGACAGGCAGTGAACTA
>JARKOC010000170.1 GCA_029975915.1 Bryobacteraceae bacterium | reverse complement strand
ATGGTCACCCTCGGCAACGGCGCCACCAAGTCTGTTTCCGACCAGATTTCCAGCATGGGGAGCAACATGCTGATAGTTATGCCCGGCCAGCGTTTCGGGCCCGGTTCCGAGGGGGCGCCCAGCTTCAAGAGCGCCGACGTGGATGCCGTCCGCAACCAGATTACCGCCGTGGAACGGGTAGCGCCCATGGTCAACAAAACGGTGACCGCCGTATATCAGGCAAAGAACTGGTCTACCGTTGCCTACGGGACAAGCAATGACTACTTTCAGGCCGGGAACTGGGAACTTGCGGGCGGCCGCACCTTCAATGAGACCGAAGAGCGGGCGGGAAAGGCGGTGTGCGTTATCGGCGAGACGGTGCGCAACAAGCTGTTCGGCCGCCAGAATCCCGTGGGGAGCGAAATCCGTATCAAACAGTTCGCCTGCGAAGTGGTTGGCATCCTCAATTCCAAGGGCCAGTCGGCGATGGGATCGGACCAGGATGACATCGTGGTGATGCCTCTGCGCACCGTGCAACGCCGCATCACGGGCAGCCAGGACATCAACAGGCTGACCGTATCGGTGAAAGACAGCGCTTCCATCGACGCCGCAAAGAAACAGCTTACCCTGCTGATGCGCGAACGGAGAAAGATAAGCGACAACGAGGAGGACGACTTCCGCGTCATGGATACCCGTCAAATCGCCGAAACCCTCACCAGCACCACAAAAATCCTCACCATGCTGCTCGGCGCTGTGGCGGCGGTGAGCCTTCTGGTGGGCGGCATCGGCATCATGAATATCATGCTGGTCTCGGTGACCGAGCGTACCCGCGAGATCGGCATCCGCCTCGCCATCGGCGCTCTGGAGCGGGAAGTGCTGCTGCAGTTCCTCATCGAAGCGGTGGTCCTGTCCAGCCTCGGCGGGCTGGTCGGCATCGCTCTCGCGACCGGCGCTTCCGTCATCCTGGCACGGTTGATGAGTATACCCTACCTCTTCGACCTCGGCATAAACCTGCTGTCATTCCTCTTTTCCGCGGCA
>JARKOC010000164.1 GCA_029975915.1 Bryobacteraceae bacterium | reverse complement strand
GCCAGGAAAAAACGCAGCGAAAAGCAAAAATCAGAAAAGACCGCACCCCCGAAGCCGCGAATCAAAAGCGGGTGAACTTATTTGCCCCTCTGTGTCCTCCGTGGTGAGATGCTTTTTCAGTTTGATGCGATTGCCCTGAGCCGTCCAGGCTGCGCGGCGCGTCCCCCGGATGCGCGGCGCGTCCCCCAGGGGCGCTTGCGCGGGGATTCCGGGGCGGCTGCCGGCGGCCCGGCAGGGACATGAGCTGGCGTAGGACGATTCGGGCTGGCGTCAGGAGGATTCCGACGCGACAAGGCCCGCGCGCGCCGCGATCAGGCCTGGGACGCCCGTTCCAGGTTGAGGGCCAGCAGGCGGCGCAGAATCTCCTCCTCGTCATCGAGGATGCTGTGCGGCCAGCCGTAGGCATCGCACACGGCCCGGTCGAGGGCGCGGTGCAGGTCGTCCAGGCGCGGGGCGAAGTCCGCCGCCTCCGCCGTGACGGGGACGGGCCTGGCAAGGGGCTTAAGCCCCTTGTTCCCGCGGATTTTTTCCAGGGCGTTGTAGAGGGTCGTCAGGGTGCGGCGCTCCAGGGCCTTGCCGGAGAGTCCCGGCGGGTTGAGCCAGGCATCGCGCTCCGCGTGGAGCCGGGCGGCGGCGGCGCTGATGGCGGCGTGGGCGGGGTGAGCCGTATCCTCCCGGCCCGGCGGCCAGGGGAAGGGGAAGGTCTCGAAGGTGGTGGTGGGCGTGTAGCGGGGATCGTTGCCCTTGCCCAGCCACGTACCCATGCGCAGCGCCCAGACCTCGTGCAGCCGCGAGTGCAGCACCCCGAAGAAGTAGTCGTCGCTGCGGGCGAAGACAAACACAGCGTGATCAGGAAGAGCGCTTCCATCCAACCAAACAAAGATGCGGTGCTTGGCTACTGCTGGAGTCACGATGTATCTTGCCAATGGCTCAAGAGCTTTACGCATCTCTGGCCGGGAACGGGTATATAGCCAGTATTTATCAATTTCTCGCTGTGGCTGCCTACTATCCAGACGAACAGGGCGAACTACTTCCTGAATATGCTTAAACGGAAGCACATACTCAGCGGCTTTTTCTTCCGGCATATCTACGCCATAGTCGATCGTCCAGATATCACGCGGGCGACGCACAATGTCCATCGCGTTGTAGTATGGTTTGACGACATCTGAGTTTGGCCGACCATTCGGGTTGACAGGTGCGCGCAAAAATTCCTCTGCTTTTTCGCGTGGGAAGTCAAACGGGCCAGCGGGTGTCACCCCCATAAACGCTAGATTTGTGTTTTCGGTCAGCCGATGCGCTTTTGTGACATCGACCGTGCTTGTCAGGTCGGGCGTGATATTGGCAACCTCGTTCCCATCGAGGAATCTTGTTGTTTCGGCTCCCCCATCAAAACCTACCATCGACACGCGCACCGCCGCGCCTTCGAGAGTCCATTCATGGTCAGACCAGGCCATGAAGA
>JARKOC010000162.1 GCA_029975915.1 Bryobacteraceae bacterium | reverse complement strand
AAAGGTGGCGACTGCCGGCGAAGAGATGTCGGCCTCTTCCGGCGACATCGCCCGCAGGTGCGGCCTGGCCGTGGAGGGTTCGCACCTGGCCAGCGAAGCGGCGGCATCGGGTGCCCGGATCGTGGATGAAACGATCGCTGTCATGAACGGCATCGCCACGCGGGTCAAGGAAACGGCGATCACCGTTGAAAGCCTGGGCAACAGTTCCGAGCAGATCGGCGTGATCGCCGGAACCATTCAGGAGATCGCCGACCAGACCAACCTCCTCGCGCTCAACGCCGCCATCGAGGCCGCCCGCGCTGGCGAACAGGGCCGGGAATTCGCAGTGGTCGCAGACGAGGTGCGCAAGCTGGCTGAACGCACCCGGAAAGCGACGACCGAGATCAGCGAGATGATCCGCACCATACAGAACGAGACCAAGGGCGCGGTCGCGGCCATGGAGATGGGCGTCGGTGAAGTTGCCCGAGGCAGCGAAAAGGCCGCCGAATCCGGCAGCGCCTTGGCACGCATCCTGGAACAGATCGATCAGGTGACGCAGCAGATCAATCAGGTCGCCAAGGCCACCGAGGAACAGACAACAGTCACCACCGAAATCAGCAACAACATGCTCCAGATCACCGAGGTCGTCGCCAGATCGTCTTCCGGCGCGCGGGAGACGACCAAGGCGGCCGACGGGTTGGCCGAGCAGGCCAAGGAACTGGACCGCATCGTCAGCCAGTTCAAGGTCTGACGACCGAAATACTTGCGCCGGCGCGGGAGCCGATCAGCCCCGCCGGAGCCCCCACGCCGCCCGCGCCCCGCCGGCCACCGTCGCCCCGACGGCCCAGAACACGCTGGCCACACCGACAACCGCGCCGACCGAGCCGAACAGCATCGGCATCACGATGCTGGACGCATTGATCGTCATCATGCGCAGCCCGAGCGCCTCTCCGTGACGGTGCTCGGGCGTTACCTGGTGCAACGAGGCCAGGATCATCGGCTGCACCGAGCCGAGCGAAAAACCGAGCAGGATCGAACAGAGCCCCATGGCCACCGGCGAATCCAGCAGCGGGTAAACGCCGAACAGCACCCCCGTCGCCGCCATCGCCGCGCAGATGACCGCCCACTCCTGCAACCGCGCGGCCAGAATCGGTATCACCACGCGAATCACTGTGGCCGCAATGGCGAAGACGCCGAGAATGGCGCCGATCACCGACGCGCTGAAACCGCGCTCGTAACCGAGCACCGGCAACACGAAAGTATGCACGTCCCAGCACGAGGCCAACAGCCAGTTGATCAGCAACAGCCGCCGCATCTGCGGCACCGCCAGCAAATCCCAGGCGCGCGGCCTGTCGTCCCCGTCCGGGTTCGGCGGCCGAGGCAACTCGGGCGTGTTGCGCACCCAGTACCAGGAGGCCAGCGGCAGCACGCTCATCGCCGCGAAGGCGGCCTGGAACCCCGCGTGGTCGATGATCAGCCCGGCAGCGAACGGGCCGATGAAATTGGAAATCGACGGCGCGATCGCCAACCAACTGAAGATCTGCTTGAGGTGCGTCTTGTCGGTAGCCATGCGGCCCACGTGGCGCTGCAGGGCGATCACCGCCGACCCGGTCGCTCCGCCGCAGAGCAGTGCCGCCACGCACAGAACAGGAAACACCGGCCAGATCGCCGCCATCCCGGCTCCGACGACGGTAAACCCCACGCTCAAGGCCACCGGCCGTTTCAGGCTGTGCCTGTCGGCGTATCGTCCCGCCGGCAGGGAGAGGAACAGTTGAGTGAGGGCGAACAGCGAAAGCAGAATCCCTACCGCGGCGGCGCTCTGCCCCTGGCGCAGGGCGAGCAGGGGTGCGGCCATGCGCAGGCCGGCCATGCAGGCGTGGATGAAGACCTGCACGGCGATCAGGCGTGCGAGGACGGGTCTCAGGGAAATGTCGGGGTTCATTGTTTTTCGGGATTCACGCAAGCGGCCTTCAACTCGGCCGGCAGTCCGGCGACGGGTACGGGGCAATCGCCTCCCGTACTATAGCCGAGGAGCGCATATCGTGCAGGCGCTCGCGCCGCCCGTCAGACGCTTCGCTCTTCCGGGCGCGCCGGCGCGCTCGCCCGCGGAGATTTCTGCTAATCTTGTGACATACGCTTACGCCACGACTGGAGCGGTTTCTTGGAAAAACAATGGGCGCTGGAGTCGGTCGATACGGACGGCAACCATACGGAGTTCCTGATCGCCAGGCTTCCGTGCCGGGTTGGCCGCAGCAAGGAAAACGACCTGGTGATCGCCAATCTCGGCTTGAGCCGGACGCATGCGCTGTTGACCCGCGACATCAGCGGCCACTTACGCCTTGTCGATGAGAACAGCACCAACGGGACCTTCGTCAATCGCCAGCGCATCGACGGCTACTGCCTGCTCCGGGAAAACGACATCGTCCATTTCGCCAGCGCCGAGTTCAAGCTTCGGGTGCATCTCGTGGAAGAACCGACCGTCCTGCCCTTCGACGAAATGCACACCATGGTCATGCCGGCGGATCTGGAGCTTCCGGAGCACTTCGCGCCGAACGAGGTCGAGTTCGACGAACTGATCATGGGCCACGGGCTGTCCGGTGCTGTGCAACCCATCGTTGACGCGCGGACGCGGCAGATCGTCGGTTACGAGTTGCTCGGCCGCGCCAATCACCCTCGCCTGCCCAACACCCCGATCGAACTGTTCAACCTGGCCGGCGCGATGGATCGCGAACTGGATCTCAGCCAGGCCTTCCGCGAATTCGGCGTCAGCACCTTCGCCTCCCGCGTCAAGGGCAACAACCTGTTCATCAACGCCCACCCGAAGGAAACATTCAGCGACTTTTTCTTCGCCTCGCTCGAACGCCTGCGCAAGTCCCTGCCCGATCTGTGCATCGTCGTGGAGATCCACGAATCGGCGGTAACCGACATCAATCAGCTCCGCGATTTCGCCAAGCGCCTGGCGCGCCTGAACATCCGCTTCGCCTACGACGACTTCGGCGCCGGCCAGGCACGCCTGCTCGAACTCGCCGACGTTCCCGCGCATTTCGTCAAGTTCGACATGTCGCTCGTGCGCGAACTGCACAATGCCAGCCCGCGCAAGCGGCAACTGGTCGGCGACCTCGTGAAGATGGTCCTGGCGACCGGATCGATCCCCCTCGCCGAAGGCGTGGAGAACGAGGAAGAAGCCAGGGTTTGCATCGAGATGGGCTTCAAGCTGATCCAGGGCTACCTCACCGGCAAACCGATTCCGGCTGACGGGCTGTAGCCGCCAGGATCGCCCGCAGCAACTCCCAGCAGCGCCCGACCGATTCCACCTCGACCGTTTCCCCCGGCGCGTGCGCGCCACGGATCGTCGGCCCGAAGGAGACCATGTCCATCGTCGGATACTTGCCGCCGATGATGCCGCACTCCAGTCCGGCATGGATCACCTCGGTCGTCGCCTCTCCGCCGAAGGTCTCACGATAGGCGGCCCGGCAGAGCGCCAGCAGCGGCGACTCCGGGTTCGGCGCCCAGCCGGAATAGTGGCCCGACGTCTCGGCGGCAGTCCCGGACAGGGCAAAGAGGCTGACGATCTCCTCCGCGAGTTCGACGCCGGCGCTGTCCACCAGCGAGCGCACCATGAAGTTGCAGCTTCCAGCCTCCGGGGTGAGGTCAACGATGCCGAGATTGTCCGACGTCTCCACGACGCCGCGTACCTGCACGCTCATGCGCCGCACCCCCTGCGGCGCGGCATGCAGCGAAGCCAGCCACAACGCCTGCTCGGCGGCGTCCATCACCTGCGACACTTCGCAGGGGGCACAGGAGAGCATCACGTTCGCGTCGACTCCCGCCAGTTCCGCGCGGAAAGTGGCTTGCAGGGCAGCGAGCAGTTCGCCGAGGCCCGCGACGGCATCGCCGGGCAGCGCCAGTGTGGCGAAGGCTTCGCGCGGCAGGGCATTACGTGCCGTGCCGCCCTTCAGCGTCGCCAGGCGCAGCGGCCAGCGCCGCTCGACATCGCGCAGCACCCGCACCAGCAGCTTGATGGCGCTGCCGCGCCCTTCATGGATGTCCACCCCGGAATGCCCGCCGCGCAGGCCGCGCACGTCGATGCGCAAAGCCACGTAGCCGGCAGGAAATGCTTCCGGCCGTCCGGGCCGCCGCACTTTCACGTCAACGCCGCCGGCGCAGCCGAGATAGAACTGCCCCCACTCCTCGGTATCCAGGTTCAACATCAGCCGGCCCTGCAGCACGGCCGGATCGAGCCCGCGCGCCCCCCCCATCCCGGATTCTTCATCGACGGTGAACAAGGCCTCGATCGGGCCATGGTCGAGGCTGTCGTCCTCCAGCGCGGCCAGCGCCAGCGCCACGCCGATTCCGTTGTCGGCACCCAGCGTCGTCCCCTCGGCGAGCAGCCAGCCGTCGCGCAAAACGGGGATGATCGGGTCGCGCGAGAAGTCGTGCGCGGTATCGGCGTTGGCCTGGCAGACCATGTCCAGATGCGTCTGCAGAACGACGCCCGGCGCCGACTCGCGCCCGGCGCTCGCCGGCTTGCGCACAATCAGGTTGCCGGCCGCGTCGACCGTGGTATGGAGGTGGCGCGCTTCAGCCCACGCCAGCAAGTGATCACGGAGCCGGGCTTCGCCCTTGGACGGCCGGGGAATCGCGCACAGTGTGGAAAAATGCGCCCAGACATTTGCAGGTTCGAGATCGCGGAATACGGAAGGAAGGTTCGGGTTCATAAGCGAATCGCAGGAAAAGCGTCAGTTTAACGCCGCCCCGCTTGTGGGCTATCCTTCTTATTGGGAGAAATGCACGACCAACCCGCCCGACCCATCATCTCAGGAGGCGAAACCGTGAAGACAAGAAACTGGGTAATTGCCGGTCTGATCATTCTGCTTGCCGCTGTAGCCGGCTATTTCCTTCTCGGCAGCGAAGAAAAACCGGTTCCGCCGGTAGCCATCACGGAAGCCCCTCCCCCCGCCCCCACACCGGCGCCGCCTCCCGTGCCCCAGCCGGCCGCTCCCGAGCCGCCGCCGATCCTGCATCCCATCGAGACGGCGCCTTCCGCCGAGCCGCTGCCCGAACTCGGAAGCAGCGACGCCCCGTTCCGCAAGGCGCTGGGCGAAGTCATCGGCAAGAAGGGCTTGCTGCTGGTGTTGAGCGAAGAATTGATACACCACATCGTCGTCACCGTCGACAACCTGCCGCGCAAGTATCTTCCGGCCGGTGTCGTACCGCTGAAGCGGGCCGAAGGCGCCTTCGTCGTCGACGGCAAGGGCGAAACATTGGCGATCGGCGCACGCAACTCCAGGCGCTATGCCGCCTACACGGCCGTCGCGAAAGCCATCGACAGCGCAAAGCTGGTTGATCTGTATCGACGTTTCTACCCGCTGTTCCAGCGCGCCTATCAGGAAATCGGCTTCCCCAAAGCCAATTTCAACGACCGCCTGGTGGTGGCCATCGACGACCTGCTCGCCGCCCCGGACCTCGAACCGCCGATCCGTCTAGCGCAACCGAAGATCCTGTACGAGTACGCCGATCCCGACCTCGAAGGCCGTTCGGCGGGCCAGAAGATCATGATGCGCATCGGGCGGGACAACGCGGCGGCGCTGAAAGCGAAGCTGGGTGAGATCCGCAGGCTGATCGCCTCATAACAACCTGGAACGCGACCGATTCGCCCGCTTCCCGACGCGGCGTGGCTTTTCGCTCATACCGAATTCAGGAACGGGCTTTTTGTTGGCACAAACCTTTGTTTGCGAAAATGTTTACTGTATCCTGACGCCCTTTTCGTGTTGTGTTTGCGTAAAGAGAGGCAACCGTCCTTTTCCGGGCGGTTTTTTTTGAATAAGACCAAGAAGTTCTCGCAGCACCCGGACGACGGCGTGCCGCTTCGTGCCGTGTGTTTTCGGTCCGATCGGGCAGCCCGCCAGAGCAGCGGTTCGCTCTCGTCCGTCGATTGGCTTCACCCAATCAATACGTCAGTTTCTCCCCGTTCTCGACATTCTGATCGACCAACAATCATTCTAGGAGCAGTCATGCGATTCTTAACGAAACTACTGAGTGCCGTTGTTCCACTATCAATTCTTGTGGCCGCGCCGGCACACGCCCGCGACTGGAGCGCGATCAAGGACTCTGGCACGATCATCGCCGCCACCGAGGGGGCCTTTTTTCCGTTCAACTATTTCGAAGGCTCGAAGCTGACCGGGTATGAGGTCGACGTCGCCGAAGCCGTCGCCAAGAAGCTGGGCCTCAAGCTCGAATGGCGCGTCGTCTCCTTCGATGCTCAGCTGGCCTCGATTCGCCAGGACCGCTTCGACTTCGCGATCGCGTCGCACGGCTATACCGAGGAGCGCGCCAAGGCGGTCGATTTCGCCAGCCCGCACTACTGCACCGGCGGGCAGATCGCCGCGCCGAAGGACGGCGCCCTGTCGGCCGCCGCGCTGAGCGGCAAGACCGTCGGCGTGCAATTGGCCACCAGTTACTACGACAACGCCAAGAAGATCCCCGGACTCAAGGAAGTCAAGACCTACAAGGCGGACCCGGAAGCGTTCTCGGCGCTCAAAGCGGGCAAGATCGACGCCTGGATTTCCGACAAGTGGCTGATCAAGGCCACGCTGGAAAAGAACCCGGACGCCAACATCGCCGCCGGCGAACAGATCTTCGTCGAGCGCGTCTCCGCGATCGTGCGCAAGAACAACAAGGAGTTCGTCGACAAGTACAACCAGGCGCTGGCCGAACTGATCAAGGACGGTTCCATTGCCGCGATCTCCCAGAAATACTTCAAGGCCGACATTACCTGCCGCTAAGCGAATCGCCGCACGAAAATGAACTGGACCAAGCAATATCCCGGCTGGACGATGTTCGGCGCCATGGTCGGCCTCCTGATCTTCCTCTGGGGGCTGGCCGTCCCGCTGTCCGCCGCACCGGCGCCGATCGGGCCCGCGGCGCAGCAATTCTCGGACGGCGCGCGCATCACGGTGTGGCTGACGCTGATCGCCGGCTCGGTCGGGGTCGTGCTCGGCGTGCTGGCGGGCATGGGCAAGCTGTCGAAGTTTCTGCCGCTCAAGTGGGTCTGCGACTTCTACGTCTGGCTGATCCGCGGCACCCCGCTGCTCCTGCAGATCCTCTTCGTCTGGCTGGTGGTTCCGAGCGTCATGCCGGCCGGATTCGACCTGTCGGACTTCGCCTGTGCCGCCGTCGCCCTGTCGCTGAATATTGGAGCCTACAACACCGAATGCGTGCGCGCCGGCATCCTTGCCGTACCGCACGGGCAGATCGAAGCCGCCCGCGCACTGGGATTGTCGCCGTTCGAGACGTTCATGGACATCACGCTGCCGCAGAGCATGCGTGTCGCCCTGCCGGCGCTGGCCAACAACCTGGCGTCGCTGGTCAAGGACTCCTCGCTGGCCTACGCCATCAGCGTCGTCGAGCTGACGATGGTCGGTTACCGGGTGCAGGCGGAGAGCTATCAGCCGATCCCGGTCTTCCTCACCATCGCCACGATCTACCTGATCCTCACCACCGCCTTCACCACCCTGACGTCCGCGCTCGAAGCCAAGCTCGAAGTCGGTCAAAAGCGCTGAACGCAACGCCATGAACACATCCACCACGCCCACACCCATCATCGTCGCCCGCAATGTCGACAAGCGTTTCGGATCGTTCTACGCGTTGCGCAACGTCTCGGCCAGTTTCACCGAAGGCCAGGTCACGGCCATCATCGGACCTTCCGGATCGGGGAAATCGACTTTCCTGCGCACGCTTAACCGCCTGGAGAAACACGACGGCGGGGAAATCGTCATCGACGGGATCGAGCTCAACGACAACCTGAAGCACCTCGATGCCGTCCGGCGCGAGGTCGGCATGGTCTTCCAGAGTTTCAACCTGTTCTCCCACCTGACCATCCTGCGCAATATCACGCTGGCCCCCATGCGCGTGCGCAAGATGCCCAAGGCCGAAGCCGAAGCCAAGGCCATGGGGCTGCTGGAACGGGTCGGGCTGAAGAACCAGGCGTACAAGTACCCGGTGCAGCTTTCCGGCGGCCAGCAGCAGCGCGTCGCCATCGCCCGGGCGCTGGCCATGGACCCGAAGGTGCTCCTGTTCGACGAGCCGACCTCGGCGCTCGATCCGGAGATGGTTAACGAAGTCCTCACGGTCATGCGGGAGCTCGCGCATACCGGTATCACCATGCTGGTGGTCACGCATGAGATGGGCTTCGCCAGGGAAGTCGCCGACCGGGTCATCTTCTTCGACGAGGGGGCCATCCTGGAAGACACGACGCCGCAAGCCTTCTTCACCAACCCCGACCATGAACGCGCACAGGCGTTCCTGGCACAGGTCCGGCACGGATTCTGAAGTCCGGTTCAATGATTAACGCATATGCAATCAATCAACACGACAGATCAACAACCAATACCAAGGAGGCATCAATGAAACTGAAGAAAATCACCCTCGCTCTTGTCGCAGTAGGCATGGGAGTCGGCGGCACGGCACAGGCCGCGGACGCCGACCGCATCGCGCAGCTCGAAGCCCAAATGAAGGTCCTGATGGAGCAGCTGGCTGCACTCAAGACATCCACCGCCACCGCCAACAAGGAAGTCACCGAACTCAAGGACCAGGTCGCGGCGCAGAGCAAGGAAGTCGTCGTCGCCGGCGACATTCCGGGTTCCTTCCGCGTTCCAGGCAGCGACACGTCCGTTCGTCTTTACGGTGTTGGCGAACTGAACATGGTGCATGAGAGCAAGGGCGACGCCGCCAAGAACGACTACTCGACCTTCATGCCCTACATGCCGCTGAACGGCACCGCGGAGGCCAAGCGCAACGGTGAAACTTACCTGCACGCCCGCACATCCCGAATCGGCGTCGAAGCCGCGACACCAACGCAGTACGGGCTCCTGATGGCCAAGGTCGAGGGCGACTTCAACAACGACCCGCGCACCGGCAATTCAGCCGTCTACGGGGACCTGAAGAACATCTACACGCAGCAGGCCACGAACAGCTATGACTTCCGTCTGCGCCACGCCTACTTCGCCGTTGGGGGTTGGACGGTCGGACAAACCTGGTCGACGTTCATGGATATCGACAACACGCCGGAGACCGTCGATTTCAACGGCCCGATCGGATCGACCTTCATCCGCCAGCCGCAGATCCGCTACACCTACACCACGCCGACCTACGGCAATTTCAGCGGCGCCATCGAGAATTCGGCAAGCTACGTCTTGGTTGATACCGGAGCAGGGAATTTGCCGGAAGCCACGCCTGCCGGCTTTGCCAAGGTTCCGGATCTTGTCCTGAGATGGGACAAGGCGTACGACTGGGGCTCATTGAGCCTCCGCGGCGTTTCTCATGAGTTGCGTATCGATGGCGACGTGAACGGTACACGGGTTGACGAATCCAAACGTGGCTACGGCCTCGCCGCGAGTGGCCAGATCAAGACCTTCGGCGATGACTTCATCAGCTGGATTGTCACCGGCGGCAACGGTATCGGGCGCTACCTCAACTACGTCGAGGGTGCCGCTTATGATGCGGACAGCGGCAAAATCGTGCGCGAGAAGGCGCTCGGCATCGTCCTCGGCTACCAGCAGAAGATCAACGATCGTTTCCGCATGAACTATGTCGTCGGCAGCCAGAAGAACTACAACAACGACTACACCGATTGGGCCCGCGCCAACAACATGTCAGGAGCCAAGACCGATCCGTATGAAGGACAGTATGGGGTTAACCGTCGTATCACCCAGGTTCACATCGGCGGTATCTGGAACCCGGTCAAGCTCGTCGACGTAGGTCTCGAATATATCTGGGGCAAACGCGAGACGCTGGCGGGAGAAGAAGGCGACATGTCCCGTATCAACCTGATGGCCCGCTACAACCTGAACTAAGCCGATCCCGGAAGGGTTCAAGCCACGGCGCCGCTCACCCGGCGCCGTTTTTTATGCCTGCCTGGCGGCGCGGCGCGCTTCGATCATGGGCATCATCTGCACGGCCAGGATGCAGGCGAAGATCAGCACGCACCCGGCAAGACCGGCCGCATTGAGGCGATCGCCCATCAGCAGGAAGCCGAACATTGCGGCGAAGAGCGTTTCCGCCGAGAGGATGATCGCCGCGTCGGCGGCGTCGGCGTAGCGCTGCCCGACAACCTGCCCGGTGTAGGCGAAGCCAACCGAGAGAATTCCCGTGTAGAGGATCGGCAGCGTCGCCTGGCGGATTCCTTCCAGGGTGATGGTCTCGGTCAGCAGGGCCCAGCACAGCGACGCCACGCCGCAAACCAGAAACTGGCCCGCCGCGACCAGGAACGGCGCGGCGATGCGGTCAGCCACGCGCCCGACCATCAGCACATGCAAGGCCCAGAACACGCTGCTGGCGATGACCCACAGGTCTCCGGTGCTGATCGCCACGTGCCCCGCCCCGGACAGCATCCAGGTGCCCAGCAGACACCCCGCCGAGGTTGGCCAGACCGACCAGTGGGGACGCGCACGCAGGATCAGCCAGGAAAGCAGTGGCACCAACGGCACGTAAAGCGCCGTCAGGAACCCCGCGTTGGTCACCGTGGTACCGGTAATGCCGATCTGCTGGAACACCGCGCCCAGGGTCAGCAACAAGCCGAGGGCCGCCACGCCCAACACGTCGCGCTGCAGGGGGCGCGCCTCGCGGCGAGAGAGCAAACGGTAGTCGCGCCAAGCCAGCGGCGCGACGATGCACGTCCCCAACAGGAAGCGGATTCCAGTGAAGGTATAGGGCTCGACCCCAGCGTTGGCGTGGGCCTGGGCGACGAAAGCGGACCCCCAGATCAGGGCGACGAAAAGGAGAAGCAAGTTGGCTTGAGTACGGGTCACGGGAAAAACCGGGCACGGAAACGCATCAGTATACCAGCCGGGACAGCCCGCCCGCACTCGCACAACTCCCGGGAACCGCCTGATGATCGTGCACGGCAACAACCGCGCGCTATAGTGCCACCCGAAGGAGAACTTCCTGTTTTATCCGAATGAGCAGGCGGGATATGCTTGCTCTCGATTTCGGTGTTGAAGGACGCGGGACAGAAGAAACAGCGAGGCCGGGAACTATGAATGATTGTCAGGCCGTGGAGATGTCGTTGCTGGCGATACTCTGGCTGGTCTATTTTGCCCTGCATTCGGCGCTGGCATCGCTTCGCGCCAAATCCTGGGTGGCCAGGCGTTTTCCACACTGGATGCCCATTTACCGCCTTGGCTTCAATATTCTCGCCACGCTGGCCCTGCTGCCAATCCTCTGGTTGCTGTTCCGCCATCCCGGCCCAAGCCTGTGGGCATGGACCGGCGCGTGGTCATGGCTCGCCAACGGACTGGCGCTGGCGGCGCTGATCGGGTTCATGCGCTCGGCGCGCTACTACGACACCGGTGAGTTCCTCGGCCTGCGTCAGTGGAAAGCGGCAACTTGCACCATCGAAGACCAGGAAGGCTTCCGGATATCCCCCTTCCATCGCCACGTACGCCACCCGTGGTACTCCCTCGGCCTCGTGCTGCTGTGGACACGCGACATGACCACCGCCCTCTTCCTGTCGGCCGTCCTGATGACCGCTTACCTGTTCATCGGCGCGCATCTGGAAGAACAGAAGCTGATCGCCCGCTACGGTGCGGCGTATCGGCGCTATATGCAGCGCGTTCCCGGACTGATCCCCCTGCCCTGGAAATCGATCTCGGCCGAGGAAGCCAAGGATCTGGTGGCGGAGGCCGAGCGGCATTGCGGGACATAGAACAGATCCGAGCGCTACAATCCTAGGGTGTGTTGTCAATTATGCACTAACACACCCTGGCTCCGACCGATAACAAGCAAACGGAAAAATAACAATGAGCGGCGAACTCTTTTCCTCGGTTTTCCTGCTACTGCTGGTGCTCGACCCGCTGGGCAACATGCCGTTCGTACTCTCCCTGCTGCGCCACATGCCGGAAGAACGACGGCCGCGCATCATCCTGCGCGAATGTGCAATCGCCACGCTGGTGCTGCTCGGGTTCCTGTTCGTCGGCGACTGGCTGCTCTACGCCATGCAACTCAGCGATCCGGCGCTGGAGATCGCCGGCGGTCTGATTCTTTTCCTGATCGCCCTGCGCATGACCTTCCCGCCGGCGTCGCACCCGGTTTCGGAACACGACGTCCCCACCGAACCGTTGATCGTGCCGCTGGCGATCCCGATGATCGCCGGCCCCTCGGCGCTGGCCACCGTTCTGCTCGCGTCGCGCACCTCCAACGGGCAGACCTGGGTGTGGGTCAGCGCGGTGATCCTGGCCTGCACGGTCAACGCGCTCCTGCTACTGGCGTCCGGCTGGTTCGCCCGACTCTTCGGCAAGGCCGGGATGGAAGCTCTGGAACGGCTGATGGGCCTGATCCTGACGGCCATCGCGGTACAGATGCTGATCAGGGGCATCCGCATCGCCTTCAATATCAACTGAATCAGTCCTGGATCAACTTGATCCAGACGAACAACGCCTGCCCCTGCGACTCCGCGAGCTGCGCGAGTTCGGCGAGGGCCACCAGCGCGTCCTGGATGTCCTCGGCCTCGACGCCCTCGCTCTCGTAGATTTCGGTCGCGGCCAGTTCCGCGGCGACGTTCTCCAGCGCTTCGTCGTCGAGCAGCGCCAGCTCTTCCAGCATCTCCCCGTCGACGCGCAGCACCAGCGTTTCATCGTCGCCCTCGGCGACGAAAACCGGCTCGTAGAGGTCGAGCGCCGTCTGCAACGAGTCGCCGGTCAGCAACGAATGCAGCGTGGCCAGCTTGGCGGTATCCAGCCCGGGCACCTCGACGCCGCTCCAGTCGTTCAACGGCGTCGCGGAGTGGGCGATATCGGGATACTCGTCCTCTTCTGCAGCGACGACACAGGTCATGAATTCCATGGCTCCTCCGGGGCAACACAGGCTCGATCCGTGAAAGTGTAATCCAGACGGACCCATGGCGTCGCGGAATGGATGATGGACAGCGGTATCCCCGACGCCTATGCTGGAAATGCGTTGGACGTGACGTACTGGAGGAAGCCATGACCAGCAACATCAAGCCCCAGGAAGTCGAACAGGTCGTTTGCGAAATCTGCCTCAAGGAAGTGCCGGCGACGGAAGCCGTGGTGCCGGAAGCATCGGATTACGTCGTGCATTTCTGTGGCCTGGAATGCTACGAGAAGTGGAAGAAGGGTTCGGCCGGCGAAGCGGCCGACAAAGGCGACAAAACCCACTCGTAGCCGGGAGCGGAACGGCCCTTGCCGCTACAAAGCGGCGACGACGGGTGCCCCCGAAAGGATGTGGCGCGCCATCTCACGGTCGGATCTGACGATGTGCTTCGTCGTCCAGACGCGGAGGAACTCGACCAGCTCCATTTCGATCGCCTTGTTGATCGAATTCTTTTCGATCTCGCCAAGTACCTTGAAGAAATGTGTATGTTCCGCCGTATGCAGCCTGATGTCGGGAAAACCGAACAGGCGCATCAGCGCCTCTTCGCAGGTGAAATGAAAGCGGGCAAACTCCTTCAGGTCACTGATGTGGAAATACACCGTTGACCACGACTGCCCCTGCCGGATCGCCTCCTCGATGGTACTGAAGTGGCGGATCAATGTCTTGTGCTGGCTGTCGATTTCAAGGATTCCCAGCGAGTATTCGTCCCGCCAATGCATGCGCCCCCCCCTCAGACGAGATCGCGCGAGCGTGTTTCCCAAAGGGGACGGCCTCGGCTTCGATGCGCGATCACACAGAAAGGCGTCTTTATACCGCCCACCGCCCACCGGGCGCTGTGAAGTAATTCACAGAAGCCGAATCCCCTGCCGAAGACGGAACCCCCGGCAAAAGATAGAATCACGCTTTTTTGCGTCGCACGCGGGGGTCGGGATTTTGTACGCGATAAATTGCCGTGGGGCAGCCTTGAACATCTTGGTGCCGTTGGTGCCGAGAGAGGGACTCGAACCCTCACGCCTTGCGGCGGCGGATTTTGAATCCGCTGCGTCTACCGATTCCGCCATCTCGGCCATGGTCCGCGCGATGCGGACCGAAAGGAGGCCGAATTATCCCCGATTCGGCCATCATCGACAAGACTGCCCGACAGAATTCCTCCATGCTCACCCTTGACGACTTCGATTTCGAACTACCTCCCGACCTGATTGCCCAACATCCGGCCGCCGAACGCACGTCCAGCCGGCTGTTGCACGTCGACGGCGCGACGCTGCACGACCGACGCTTTTCCGACTTGCCGCAACTGATCGCCCCCGGCGACCTGCTGGTGTTCAACGACACCCGCGTGATCAAGGCGCGCCTGTTCGGACAGAAGGAAAGCGGCGGCCAGATCGAGGTGATGATCGAACGCATCGTCGACCCGCGCCATGCCGTCGCCCAGATCCGCGCCAGCAAGTCGCCGAAACCCGGTAGCCGGATCGTCCTGGAGCAAGCTTTCACGCTGACCGTCACCGGCCGCACCGGCGCCTCGAACGAATTCTTCGCCCTCGAACTGGAAGGCAGCGGCGACCTTTACACGTTGACCGAGGCACATGGCCGCCTGCCCTTGCCGCCGTACATCACCCACGCCGCCGAGGTCGACGACGAATCGCGCTACCAGACCGTTTTTGCCCGGCAATCCGGTGCCGTCGCCGCTCCCACGGCCGGTCTGCACTTCGACGACGCTATG
>JARKOC010000160.1 GCA_029975915.1 Bryobacteraceae bacterium | reverse complement strand
TCGATGGCCCGCTCGATGTCGCGGTAGGTGTCCGTATGGCGCTGCAGGGAGAAGTAGCGGGACCCGGTAAAGCGGCTCACCAGTTCCCGGCTGGCTGACGTTCCGCTCTGGTCCCAGACGATCAGCGGCACCCGGTCCACGTCAAGGGTGAGGGCGTAGCCGAACAGGAACAGCATGAGCATGGGGATGCCGATGCCCATCCCCAGGCTGCGCGGGTCGCGGATGACGTGGAGGAACTCCTTTTTTGCGACCGCGATGACGCGATGAGGTTTCATGGTGCGCCCCTGTTTATCATGACGACGGCAGGCGGAATCGTCCGTAGTGAAAGACTTTGGCCTGATTCTTCGCTGCTCTTGGCGAAATGGAGCGTCACCAGCCGATACTGTCCGAACCCGCAGGGTGAGTTTATCGGCTGTAGCGAAATGAGTCTAGAGCAGCAGAAGCAGGCCGGCCGGAGTGAGCGAAGGACGACTCCGCCTGCCGTCGTCACGGTCATTGATTGAATTCCCGCTGCCCGGCTTCCAAACGGTCCCGCGCCTCGATGAGGGAGACGAAGACGTCTTCCAGGGACGGCAGGATGGTTTCCATGCCCCGTACCGTGATGTCCAGTCCGGCCAGCGCAGCCGCTATGGCGGGCGTGGCAGTCGCGGCGTTTTCCGCCACCACGTGCAGCCCCGCGCCGAACAGGGCCGCGTGCCTGACACCCTCAATCTTCTCGATGCTCTCCATGGCGTCCTGGGGCCGATCGCAGAGGACCTCGACGACCTCTTCCTTCATGAAGCGGGTCTTCAACTCTTCCGGCGAGCCGCTCGCTATCAGTTCGCCCCGGTAGATGAGCCCCAGGCGGTCGCAGTACTCGGCCTCGTCCATGTAGTGGGTGGTGACGAACACGGTGGCGCCCCGGTCCGCCAGGCGGTAGATGAGGTCCCAGAAGTTTCTCCGGCTGATGGGGTCCACGCCCGAGGTGGGTTCGTCAAGGAAGATCACCGGCGGCTCGTGGAGGATGGCGCACCCCAGGGCCAACCGCTGCTTCCATCCGGCGGAGAGCACGGCGGTGCGGGATGCCCGATGCTCCCGGAGCCCGGACATGTCGATGACCCATTCCCTGCGTTCGGCCTTCTTCTCCCGCGGAATCCGGTAAATGCCGCTGTAGAAATCGATGTTTTCCTCCACGGTGAGGTCTTCGTAGAGGGAGAACTTCTGGCTCATGTAGCCGATGACGGTCTTGATGCGCTCCGGTTCCCGCACGATGTCGAACCCGGCCACCGTGCCCGACCCATTGCTGGGCGCCAGGATGCCGCACAGCATGCGGATGGTCGTGGATTTCCCCGCGCCGTTCGGGCCGAGGAAGCCGAAGATCTCGCCCCGCTTCACGTCCAGGCTGATGCGGTT
>JARKOC010000158.1 GCA_029975915.1 Bryobacteraceae bacterium | reverse complement strand
TGGGCTTTTTGAGGGGAAAGTAAATCGCTTGGCGGTGTGACCGCAGGGTGGCCGGGAATGCGAAGTTGGGGACGGTGGCGCCCGTCCCAGCTGGAAAAGTTGCAGAGAACTCGGGTGCGGCACGCATGGCCCGGGCGACGGTCGCGGTGGAGAGAATGTGGAGTGGCGGTGGCGCGAAGTCTAGCGCGGAGAGCGGATTACAGGGACCCGGTTGGATCTGGGGGAGTGGGTCTGATGGAATCTGCCGGCTGGAATCGCGCACCTTGCAGGCGCATGGCAAGTGATGGGGTCTTGGGGAAACCTCGTAAGTACTTAGAAGTGAATCTGTTATGAAGATGGCTGGTGGGGCGGGTCAGGCTGTCCCCGGACCAGGCTGTCCCCGGACCTGTCCCCGGACCTGTCCCCGGACCCCCCGGACCGGACCCGGGTCAGGCTGTCCCCGGACCCCCGGACCCCCCGGACCCGGACCTGTCCCCGGACCCGGGGACAGTCTCCGGCGACTGAGGCGGGGTCGGGGGACCCCGCGCGGACCAGGGGGTCCGCCTTCCGGGCTTCGGCAGGAGAGTCTGCGCGGGGAGCGGCAAGGGCGGGGTCGGGGGACCCCGCGCGGACCAGGGGGTCCGCCTTCCGGGTTGCGGCAGGAGTGTCTGCGCGGGGAGCGGCAAGGGCGTCAACGGTGCTGGATGGATTTGGGTTGATCATGTGGAGTCCTCCGGTAGCGGACGGGTATCCGCCGATGTCGACAAGGATTGGCCAGTGATCGGAGCACGAAGGCGCGAAGGGCCGTAAGCGCTTGATTTGTCATCGTCGATTTCGAAATTCCACGCGTGAATGGTTGGGCCGATCGGGGCTGGATCGGGGGAATGCAGACCGCTAAGAACTGGTTGATCGCGACGGGACGTCGAGAGCGGCTCAGTGAAGCCGCCTTCCGTCGGGCGCGAACGCACAGAGGAAGTGATCTGGGAGAAAATCTGCGTGTGAGCGGGAGTAGCTGGCTGGAGATCGAGCGAGGGAACTAACGGTGGCCGAGGTACATCAGCCAGCCGAGGCCGAAGACAGTGGCGGCGAAGTAGCCAAAGGACCGGAGACCATAACGAAGACGCTCTTTGTCTGTGGATTTGGACACGACACCCAACACAGCGGAGGCAAACAAAGCGAAGAGCAGCGTGGCTTCGAAATGATTGAGATTCATCTTGGGCATGTCAGTATTGAGACTCCTTACGGCTTCCGTCCGGCGGCGATCTCGAAAGCGTCAACCATGGCGAGGATATTCAACAGGCCAGCTCCCACCAGGAACTTCGTGCCGTAATCGACCGTGTGGCCGGCGATGTCGGGGGCGGCGTAGCCGAACCACTTTGCCATGAAGTAGAGGATGCCCGCCGCCATGTCGGCGATGAATCCGCCAGTGTAGATCAAAGTCGTGAGCAGGTCGCCGCTCATCGGCTCGAACATGTAGCCGCGCATGAGGAGGCCCAGCACGAACATGATGAGGACAGAAGCCGAAAGAATGGCACCACGGTAGTGGCGTTTCAACATAAAGTGGCCGCCGCCGGGCACCAGCCACGCGACAATGACGGGTCCCAGCCACTGGCGCACGGGGGGCAGGGGAGGGAACTGGGTAACTGGCTTATCTGACATCAGCTTATCTTCCAGACTATCATGCCGCGCTATCCGGGTATTCCACCGAGACCAGACAAAGGCCGCGGGCCGGAGCGGCAGGACCTGCCGTGCCGGAGAAACCTGGTTCCATGCGAGAGGCCAGGGCCTCCGCTGTGAGGTTGCCCTTGCCGGCCTCGAGGAGCGTGCCGACGATGATGCGAACCATATGCTTCAGGAAACCTGAACCTCGAACCCTGTAGACCAAATCGTCTCCCTCACGGGTGAGCAGTGACGAGAAGATCGTCCTGACCTTCGAATGGCCGAGTTCATCTTTCTGGTCAGACGCGGCGAAGGCGGAAAAGTCATGCTCGCCCTCGATGAGCCGGGCTGCGGCGGCCATGGCGGTCTCGTTCAGGGGGTAGGGGTAATGGTAGCAATAGAGGCGCCGCATGGGGGGGCAGACTTCAGCGCGGAAGATACGGTACTCGTAGGTTTTGGCAATGGCGTGGTAACGAGGATGGAAGTCTGGATGGGCTTCCGAGACTTCCATGACGCGGATGTCCTGCGGCAGGATCCGGTTCATGGCCTTTTTGAGGTTCGGGCAGGGAATGCGGTTTGCAAGGTCGAAGGCGGCAACCTGTCCGACGGCGTGGACGCCGGCGTCGGTGCGGCCTGAACCGGCGACCTGGACCGGGCGATTGTCGATATCCGAGACGACCTGTTCGAGTTCGCTTTGAATGGTGGCCAAACCGGGCTGGACCTGCCAGCCGTGGTAGTTGGTTCCGTCGTAGGCGACAGTGATGCGGATGCGCCGCATGAGGGTCTAGACAGGCCGGGAGCCGGGTTTGACTACTTCGATGCCCTGGGCGCAGAGGGGGCAGTCCTCGGGAGCCCAGGTCTGGACCTCAAGGGTGGCGAGGGCGGCGCGGGGGACGCCGACGTCAGCCCTTCCACCACTACGGTCGATGATCGAGCCGGCGGCGAGGACTTCGGCTCCCTGGGCACGGAGCAGGGTGACCACTTCGGCGGTGCTGATGCCGGTGGTGATGACGTCCTCGATGACGACTGCCCGGTCGGCAGGAGAGATGGAAAAGCCGCGGCGCAAGGCCATCTTTCGATCGGAGTCACGTTCGGTGAAGATGTGCCTGACGCCGAGGGCGCGGGCCACTTCGTGGCCGATGATCAGTCCGCCCATGGCAGGGGAGACGACGACGGTAGGCGTCTGCGGAAGCAGTCCGGCGAGGGCGGAGGCAAGCGAGCGGCCGAGCGACCCGGCGTGCGATGGGTGGGCCAGGACGAGGGCGCATTGCAGGTATGCGGGGCTATGCAGGCCGCTGGTGAGACGGAAATGACCTTGGAGGTAAGCGCCAGTGGCCTGGAACAGATCGAGGACTTCTTGATTTGTCATCGCGGCGTTGATGGCTAGTCTAGCACCGGGATGGCAAACATTGTCGCGGCGACGGACAGGCAGTGTCCGGAAACGAACGGGAGGCGAGAGCGAAACGGCGGTGCCGGGCCATGGCGCTGCGCTACTATGAAGTTGATTTGTAAGGAACAAGTTGGCATGTGGCCGCGTTTTAGAGATTTGAACTCAAATCGCAATAGCTAGAGCACTTGTACATCCCAGGAATTTCAAGATATGAACCGACTTCGACCGATCCTCGCAGGGCTTCTCACCGTACTCATGATCGCGCCGGCGGGCCTGGCCCAAGCACCCGCGGCCGCTACACCGATGGCGCCGAACAAAAATGTCGACAAAGCGAATGTGCCGTCAGCACCCGGAACTGGCCTGTGGAGCGCCTTCTCCCGCCCATACCGGGAGCCGGAGATTGCGGCGGTGGCCCTCAACAATTCGCCCCGGCTGGAAACTCTGATTCGCGCCGGCAAGCTATACCTTTCGCTTGAAGACGCCTTGGCGCTGGCCATCGAGAACAACCTCGACGTGGAACTGGCGCGCTACGGTCCACAGTTGGCGCAGGTGGATTTGCTGCGCGCGCAGGCGGGCGGTCTGTTGCGTGGCGTTCCGGCGACGATCCGCCAGGTGCAGTCGTCGGCATTGTCGTCGGTGACCGGCGGCACTGGGGGCAGCGCGGCAGGCGCGTCGAGCCTTGGCACGTCGACGGGCGGCGGCACCGATGGCGGCGTCGGCGGCACGGTGATCACGCAGACCGGCGTGGCGGTGCCAAGCCTGGATCCGGTGTTCACGTTTTCCGCCTTCACGGGCCACAACTCGCGGCCGCAGTCGAACACTGTTACCACTGGAACGACGGCGCTCCAGTTCGACAACAAGGGATTCAGCGCCGGTTACACGCAGAATTTCCTCACCGGCACGGCGTTGAACTACGCCTGGAGCAACACCAAGATCCAGACCAACAATCCGCGCGTGGACCTGAACCCGTACTGGCAGCCGAACATGAACCTTTCGATCTCGCAGAAACTGCTGCAGGGATTTGGGCTGGCGGTAAACAACCGCAACATCCGGGTGGCGAAGAACAATGTGAAAGTGGGCGATCTGACATTCAAGCTGCAAGTGATGACCACGGTATCGGGCATCGTCAACCTCTACTGGGATCTGGTCAGCTTCAACGAAGACCTCAAGGTGAAACAGAAGGCGCTTGAAGTGGCGCAGAAGTTTTATGAGGACAACAAGAAGCAGGTGGAGATCGGGACTCTGGCGCCGATCGAAATCGTCCGCGCCGAAGCCCGCGTGGCGCAGGCGCAGCAGGAACTGACGAACTCCGAGACGTCATTGCTTCAGCAGGAGTCGATTGTGAAGAACGCGTTGTCGCGGTCCGGAATCGCGAGTCCGGTGGTGGCTGAGGCGCGGGTGATCCCGACCGACACACTGTCCATGCCGCAGAGCGACGTCCTCGAATCGCTTGCCGAACTCACAGACAAGGCGATCAAGAACCGGCCGGATATCCAGCAGACGACGATCAATCTGGAAAACACGAAGATTGGCCTGGCAGGTTCGAAATCGCAGTTGTTGCCGTCGCTGGACGTGCAAGCCGCGTTTCAACACAACTCGCTGGCCGGCAATCTGAATCCGCTTTACAACCTTCCGGGCGGTCCGAGCGCCGATCCTTTCTTCATCGGGGGCTACGGCAGCGCACTGGGGCAGATCTTCCGGCGCAATTTCCCGGACTACTCGATCGGGTTCAGCTTGAACATCCCGATCCGCAACCGCCAGGCGCAGGCTGACTACGTTCGCGACCGTCTCACCCTGCGGCAGCAGGAATTAAACGCGCAGAAGCAGATCAACGACTTGCGGGTGACGGTGCAGAATGCATTGACGGCCGTACTTCAGGCCCGGGCGAGGTATCAGGCGGCGGTGAAGGAGCGCCAGTTACAGGAACAGACGCTCGACGCCGAAAACAAGAAGTACGCGCTGGGTGCGTCGACGGCGTTCCAGGTGGTGCAGACGCAGCGCGACTTCGCGCAATCGCAGGCGTCGGAAGTCGCGGCCTTGGCAGCATACTCCCGGGCGCGGGTTCAATTGGATCTCACGACCGCGCAGATCCTGGACAAGTACAGAGTGGAAGTGGCCGAGGCGCTGGCGGGCAAATCGTCCAGGCCGATGGATCCGCCAGTGATCCGGCAGTAAGCTGACAGAGTGTAGAGACAAGAAAAGCCTCCGCGGCTGAGGAGGCTTTTTTGCTTGGGGCAGGCGCTGCGTCAGCGCTTGGAGAGGTCGCGCACGTAGATGTCCTTGAACAGCATGTGGCCCTCGCCGCCGGAGTGGAGTTGGAGGGCGATGGTGCCGTCGAGGAACGGAGCGCGGGGATCGGTGAAGTCGATCATCTCGACGCCGTTGAGCATCGAAATATAGCGGTTGCCGATGACCGTCACGGTCATGTCGTTCCAGTCGTTCTGGCGGACGACGGTTTCCTTGTTGGGCGAGGGCCAGACGATCCAGGCGCGGCCGAAGCCATAGACGCCGCCGGAGTGGCGGCCGATGTTGCAGTCGATTTCGAACTGGGCGCCCTGGCTGACGTCAGCCGTGCCGGGCTTGAAGCGGGTGTGGAAGTAGACGCCGGAATTGCCCGTACCGACGCACTTGAAGCGGAGCGAGAGCGTGAAGTCCTTGTAGTCCTTGGCGGTTTCAAGGTAGCCGTATTCCTTGTTCACGGCCTTGCCCTGGAGGACGCCTTCGCCGAGCGAGACCCACTGTTGTGTGCCGACGTTATTCCAGCCGGTGGTATCCGTGCCGTTGTACAGTTTGACCCAGTCCTCGCCCGGGGGCCGCGGACCGCTGGGCCGCTGCGCGAAGGCGGCGGAGAGGAGAAGAAGAGAAGCGAGGAAGATTTTCATAACAGATCCAGCATAATCCACGAAGCAGGCAGGCGGCATGAGGGCTCAGTTGACCCAGTCCGCGGTGAAGATATTGAATTCGTATGGGCTGGCCGCTTTCAGGTCGCTGGAGAAGACCAGGGTTTTGCCGTCGGGCGAGAACTCGGGGAATGAGACGAAGCCGCCGAAGTTGGTGATCTGCTTCAAGTCCGAGCCGTCCAGGTTCATCATGAAGAGTTCGAACTTGCGGCCGTCACAATTGTGTTTGTTCGAGGAGAAAACGATCTTGCTCCCGTCGGGCGTGAAGGTGGGGGCGAAGCTGGCGCATCCGAAGCTGGTCAACTGACGGACGTTGCCGCCGTCGGCATTCGCCGTGAAGATCTCCATTTTCATGGGCTCGGTGAGGTTTTCCTTGAGCAACTCGGCGTAGCGCGCCATGGCCTTGGCGTTGGTGGGGTCGGTGGCGCGCCAGACGAGTTTCTTGCCATCGCGGGAGAAGACGGCGCCGCCGTCGTAGCCGAGTCTCTTTGTAATTTGTTTCTTGCCGGAGCCGTCGGAGTTCATCTGCCAAAGTTCAATGTCGCCGGTGGAGACCGAGGTATAGACGATTTTGCCGGTCTTGAAGTTGACGGTGGCCTCAGCATCATAGCCAGGTGTGTTGGTGAGTTTGTTTTTAATGACGCCCTGGCCGTCGGCGAGGTAGATATCGTAACCGGGGAAGACGGCCCAGACGTAGCCCTTGGAGCGGTCGGGCGGCGCCGGGCAGGCGGAGCCGGCTTCATGCGTGGAGCCGTAGACGATGTGCTTGTTGTCGGGCAGGAAGTAGGCGCAGGTGGTGCGGCCTTTGCCTGTGGAAACCATGCGCTGGTCCGAGCCGTCGGCGTTCATGATGTAGATCTGGTCGCAGGCGTGGGGTGGGCGCGTGGACTGAAAGACAAGGCGCTTGCCGTCCGGGGACCAATACGCCTCGGCATTCTGCCCGCCGTGAGTGAGTTGCCTGATGTTGCGCAGGTGCGCTTGTTCCGGCGGGGACTGTCCCCAAAGACAGGCGGCGAGTGAGGCCAGGATCAAAATTGACTTCATTATTCTGTTTTACCTTTGATCGGACCTTCGGCACCACAGCGAGGGCCGGAAAGGGATGTTTGGCAGTCCGTGGATCAGGCGATTCGACTAAAATTGAGGATTGCCAGAGCCATCGGTCACCGTTGTCGTGCCCACGCTTGCCGCCGACGCCAAGCTGATCGACTGTCTGCGGTCACTGGCCAGCCAGACTTACAAAGGGTTTGAGACGGTGGTGGTGGACAACAGCGGAAACGCCGCGATCCACCGCCTGGGGGCTGCCAGGTTTCGATTCCGGTTGATTGAGAACGCGAGTAACGTGGGGTATGGCGAGGCGGTGAACCAGGGCTACCGGCTGTGTCCCGCGGCTTACCTTGCAGTGTTGAACGACGACGCGGTAGCGGATGCGCACTGGCTGGAAGCGCTGGTGGAGGCGCTTGAGAGCGACTCCGGGGCCGGCATGGCGGCATCGCGAATCCTCCTAAGCGGCACAGGACTGCTGGATTCGGCTGGGTTGGGCATTGCGAGGGACGGTTCATCGAAGCAGGTGAGCCGGATGCTGCCGGCCGGAACCGAGGGCGTGAGGCGGGAAGCATTGATTCCGTCGGGATGCGCGGCACTGTACCGGGGCAGGATGCTGGAGGAAGTGGGGTTGTTTGAAAGCGATTTCTTCCTATATTGTGAGGACACCGATCTGGCGTTGCGCGGCCATTGGGCCGGGTGGCGTTGCGTCTACGTGCCGGATGCCCAGGTGGAGCATCATTATTCGGCCAGCGCGGGGCGGGCTTCCGCGGCGAAGGCGTTTTATGTCGAACGCAACCGCTTGCGGCTTCTCGTGCGAAGTTTCCCCGTTTCTTCACTCCTGATTGCGCCCGTTTTCAGCTTGTGGCGGTACTGGTTGCATTTTGTATCGGCGCTTGCGGGCAGAGGCAAGGCGGGCGAGTTCCGCGCATTGGGCGAGCCGTTCTGGATGATGCCGTGGATTGTGTTGAAGGCGCACCTGGCGTTAGCGGCGTCGTTGCCGAAGCTATTGAAGCAGCGAGCGAGAATCAGCCGCGGGCGGCGGATCCAGTCTGCGGAATTCAGGCGCAGGTTGGCGCAGCATAGGATCAGCCTGCGGGAGGTGGCCGGGCAATGAGGCGAGAGGGCGGCAAGCAAACGCTGATTCTGATTCCGGCCTACAACGAAGAGGCGTCGATCAGGCGCGTGATTGAGGAAGTGCAGGCCGTCCGCCCAGGATCGGACGTGCTGGTGGTGAACGATTGTTCGAAGGATGGCACGGTTTCAGAGGCTCTGGCCGCCGGAGCGATGGTGCTGTCGATGCCCTGCCACCTGGGGCTGGGCGGATGCGTCCAGGCGGGTTACAAGCTGGCCTGGGAGGAGGGCTATGACTCGGTGGTGCGGATCGACGGCGACGGCCAGCACGATCCGCGCGACATCGCCCGGCTGCTGGAACGTCTGGAGGCGAGCGGCGTTGAGATGGTGATCGGCGTGCGTGCGCCGGGATCGGGAGACGGGTTCCGCACTTCGCTCATCAGGAGGATCGGAATCGGGTTCTTCAAGCTCCTTTTGAGGCCGATCTTGGGAAGGCGGGTGTCGGATCCGACGTCTGGGTTCGTGGCCGTGAACCGGCGGGCGCTGGAGCTGTTCTCAAGAACATTTCCGCTTGAGTATCCGGAGATTGAGGCGTTGGTGGTGTTGCAGCGCAAGGCGTTTCGATTCGAAGAGGTCGCCTCGGTCATGCGCCCGCGCATGGCGGGGCGGAGTTCGATCACTCCGATGAAGTCGGTGTTTTTTGTCCTGCACGTGCTGCTGGGCGTGTTCGTGAACATCCTGCGCTACGACGGGACGACCCCGAAGCCAGGGAAAGGGTGAAAGGTATGGACAGGTTGTCGCTGTTGCTGCTGTTGGTGAGCCTGGCGCTGGTCGCCATGGTCTTGCGGTCGCTCCGGCGGGAGCATCTCCGTGTAGAACACTCGGTGAGCTGGCTGTTGGCGGGCATGGCGTTGCTGGCGCTGTCTCTGTCGCCGGCGGCGCTCCGTGCCGCGGCCGGCTGGATGGGGCTGACCGAGCCGGCGGCGGCTTTGATGCCGGCGATTCTGGTTGTGTTCATTGTGGTGGTGTACAGGTTTTCGAGAGTGGTGTCCGAGTTGAAGGACATGAACATCACCCTGGTGCAGCGCGTGGCAATCCTCGAATTCCAGATGGGGCGCAAGGATGGCGAAGACCAATAGGACAGAGATTCCGGCCGGTCCGCCGAAGTGGCTCTGGCTGGCGATTTTGATATTGACGGCGGTTGTCTATCTGCCGGCGCTTGGCGGGCCTTTTGTATTTGACGACCTGACGATGGATTCGTTGAATCCGAACGGCAGTCCGCCGGTTTCTGCGCTGATAAAATCGTCGCGTCCGCTGTTCTATTTGAGCCTGTGGCTGGACCGGCAGATGTTCGGATTATCGCCGGCGCCGATGCACACGGTGAATCTGATCCTGCATCTGCTGAATGCCTCATTGATGATGGGCGTGCTGAGGCGGATCCTGGCGCTGGCGGGGGTGGAAGATGCGCGCCGGGACTGGCTGGCGGCGGCTGGAGGCGGCGTGTTCGCGCTGCATCCAGCGCTGACCGAAGGGGTCAGCTATATCGTCTCGCGCAGCGAAGTTCTGAGTCTGTTTTTCATGCTGGCTGCGTTTCTCGCGTTTCTCGGCGCGGAGCGGATTGGGGCAGGGCGGGCGGTGGCGGTCCTGCTGCTGGCCGCGCTGGCTTCACTCACGAAGGAACACAGTTTTGCGCTGATTCCTCTGATGTTGCTTTCGGCAGTCTGGTTCAGCCGATCGGCGGTGGAGGGTTTGAAGGCAAAAGCCGTGGTCTTCACGCCATTGATGCTGGGCGGGATTGCAGGTGCGGCGTATGTTTTCAAAGCGGTGGGGACCCAGGCCACGGCCGGTTTCGGCGTCCAGGCGGTGACTCCGCTGAACTACCTGGCGACGCAATGCCACGTCATCTGGCGGTATGTCCTTCTGTTCTTCTTGCCCTGGGGGATGAACATCGACAGGGCGATCCCGTTTGCGAAATCGTTCGCCGAGCCGCTCGCTTTGGCCGGCCTGGCGGCTCTGCTTGCGGCCACGGGCGCGGCGATCGTGTACCGGAACAGGTATCCGCTGGCCGGGTTCGGCTGGCTGGCGTTTCTGATCCTGCTGGCGCCGACGTCATCGGTGATTCCCATCGCCGACGCCATGACCGACCGCCGTCTGTACCTATCCTCGTTCGGGTTGCTGGCATTCACGGCGCAGTGGTTTGTCCGGAGCAGACTTCCCAGCGGCCGATTCATGGCTGGATTCGCGGCAGTGCTGGCCGTGCTAGGCGCGCTGGCGTACAACCGCAACCAGGACTACACCAGCTCCGAACGGTTGTGGCGGGCGTCGATCGCCGCGAATCCAGCGAACGCGCGGGCGCATTTCCAACTGGCGCACGCGCTGTATGTGCAGGGCGGCTGCGCGGAGTCGGCCGAATCGTATGCGAAGGCGCACTCACTCGGCCAGACAGGGACGGACTTGCTTGTGGACTGGGCCCTGGCGCTCGACTGCGCAGGGCAGCCAGACGCCGCGGCCCAGAGACTGAATGAGGCCCTGGCCAGAAGGCCCAATAGCCACCACGCGCGGGCCACGCTGGGCATGGTCTATGCCAAACAAGGCAAACTCGATGACGCTCTGGCCGAGCTCAACCGGGCGATCGAGATCGGCCGGCGGTTTGACATGGCGTATGTTTATCGCGGCAACGTGCTCTTCCTGTTGGGACGCAAGGACGAAGCCGCGGCGGATTTCAAGCAGGCTCTGGCGCTCAATCCAGAGAATCCAGCGGCTCACAAAGGCCTGGCAGCCGCCCTGGCGGGACGGTGAAACTGCATATCGGCATCAACGCGCTCTATCTGGTTCCGGGCGGCGTGGGCGGCACGGAGGTCTATTTGCGCTCGCTTGCCGCGGCGATGGAGGAACTGGATACAGGCCATCGCATCACTATGTTTTCGAATAAGGAGACGGGACCGATGGGCGCGGATCCGCGCGTGCTGGACGTGCAAGCGTCCAACCGCGCCTCGCGCATCCTGTTCGAACAGTCCAAACTGCCCGGCATCCTCGGCCGGGAGCGGATCGACGTCCTGCTCAATCCCGGCTTCACGGCCCCGTTCCGTGCGCCATGCCCGCAGGTGACCGTGTTTCACGACTTGCAGCACAAACGGCATCCGGAGTATTTCCGCTGGTTCGACTTGCCGGCGTGGCGGCTGCTGCTGTGGGTTGCCGCAAGGCGGTCGGAAAGGCTGATCGCGGTCAGCGCCGCTACGCGAGACGACTTGTTGCGCTTCTATCCCTTCCTGACGCCGGATGTTATCGATGTGGTTCCTCACGGTGTGGACGAAGAGTTCTTCACTTTGGCCGCCAGGCGCGAGCCGGGCGATTTTCTGCTTTGCCCGTCGACCACGCATCCGCACAAGAACCACGCGCGGCTGTTGCGCGCGTTTGCGCGGTTACGCGAACGCCATCCCAGGTTGAAGCTCATTCTGACCGGCGTGAAGGGGTTTGTCCATGAGGAAGTGGCGCGGCTGGCGGAGTCGCTGGGGCCGGCTGTGGAGCTTCGCGGCTGGGTGGAGCGCAGGGAATTGCTGGAACTGTTCAGGACGGCCAGGGCGGTGGTCTATCCTTCGACATTCGAGGGATTCGGGATGCCCGTAGCCGAGGCGCTGGCGGCCGGCGTGCCGCTGGCCTGCTCCGACATCGAACCGTTGCGAACGCTGGCATACGGCGTGGCCGAGCTGTTCGATCCGACGAGCGAAGCCGCGATGGCCGAGGCGATCGGGCGTGTGCTGGAACGGCCGGAACGAGTCTCCACAGTCGCGGGAACCCTCACCTGGCGGCGCTGCGCCGCTTTGACTGTGAATGTCCTAGAGAGAGCCGCGAGGGGTTGACGCACGCATTGCCGATGACGCAGCTTGGGTTCGCCTATTTTTGTGGACGCGAATGATGAGACGCTGGTCTCCTGCAAGCGATGTGACGCCCTGCTGATCACAGTTCAGACATTCATCGCCGCGGCTGAGGAACCAGATCATAGTCTCCTGGCGGTCGAGCGAATTAAGCGCATCGCTGTCGAGTTGCCAGTAGTTGGCATAGTTTGGTTCCAGCCGCGAGTAGTGCAAGCGCGTGGGGCCGTCCGCTGCCTTCCATCGCAACCACCTCATGGGGCTGGCTGAGATGATTCCGAAGTTGCGCAGCATTATTCGAGGAACGTGAATGGCTTTCAGCAGCTTCTGCCGTGGGCTGAGATCGGAGTAGGGCCTCACGGCGTAGCCCTCCGCAAGCCAGGAACCGCAATTCCAGGCGGGCATCAAGTAGAGGAGGCCTCCATCCTTGACGGTCCTTCTCATCTCGCTGAGCGCCTGCTCAGGATTGGGCACGTGTTCGAGAACCCAGATCGACCAGATCAAATCGTAACTGTTGTCTTCGAATGGCATCGAAGTGGCCGAGCCCAGGACAAACGGCTTGTGGAAAAACCGCGCTGCGCTGGGCGATATATCGAGACCGGTGTAATCCTGAATCACGTCCTGCAGGTAGCCGCGTCCCGCGCCGACGTCAAGGGCCTTTTTGCCGGCCAGATTGTGACTTTGGACGAACTCCTCCAACAACTCTCTTACCCGGAAGGCTTGTGCCGCATTCTCCGCGAGCTTTACATAGATCTCATCCTGATCTTGCGACAGGCCCGATTCACCCGCCGTATAGGCCACTGAATAATAATCGCGGAGCCTCTTCATCTCGCCGGCGCTCAACGGCTGATCGGTGTCCCACGACAATACAGAGAGTCCGGCCAGCGATGAAATGGCCATCCAGAACAGGGCCATGCGAAGCAGTACGGACCATAGGGGCAAGCGGGCGCGGCGCAGGCGCGAAGTCTGGGGTGAAGCCATCACGGTACTCAGTTGGCTATCGGCTGCTCTGCTGAAGTGGAGTAGAGCAGGCATTTGAAGGCGTGAGCCGGACGTCTCGAAGTGGAATGAGTTGGGCGGCGGCTCAGCGCAGGTAGTCTTCGAGGCGGACCTTTTCGTCGGTACGGTCATCGCGGTACTTGACGATGACCGGAGTATAGAGCGAGATGCCCCACTCCCGGCCTTTGCCGCGCGAAACGTCGCGTGAACCTGCCACGACGACGGCGTTTTCAGGCACCACCAGCGGTGTGTCGTCCGTAGCGGCATGCACCTGGCCAGTGACCAGGTCGTAAACGGGTGTCGAGCGGTTCAGAATGACGCCGCTGCCGAGCACGGCGCGCCTCTTAACGACGGTCCCCTCGTAGACTCCACAGTTGCCGCCCACCAGCACTTCATCCTCGATGATGACGGGCAGGGCCCCAATGGGTTCCAGCACGCCGCCCAACTGGGCCGCGGCCGAAACATGGCAGCGCGCGCCAACCTGGGCGCAACTGCCCACCAGGGCGTGGGAATCGATCATTGTTGCCTCGCCCACATAGGCCCCAACGTTGATATACATCGGCGGCATGCAGGTGACGCCGCGGGCGACGAAGCAGCCGTCGCGGATCGACGATCCGCCGGGCACGATGCGCACGCCGCTGGACGGGCTGAAAGACTTCACCGGATAAGTGGCCTTGTCAAACCAGGGCTGCTTGGACTGGTCGATGGACATGTCCACGATGGCGCCCATGCGGAATCCGCACAGGATGCCCTTTTTGACCCAGGTATTCACCTTCCAACCGGTGGGCGAATCCTGACACGGCTCGGCCGCCCTGGCCAAGCCACGGTTCAGCGCTTCCTTGAACCCGGCGAACAGCGCCTGGTCGGCAGGCGAGTAAGACGCCGGCGCGTTCGCGAACAACTCCTCAATTTGCGTTTCAATGGTCATGCTGTGAGCCCTGATTCCTTGAGCACCTGGTCGATCCTGGCCATCGCGGACGGCTGCGGCTCGCACATCGGCAAGCGCCAGACCGGTTCCAACAGGCCCATCCGGGCCATGGCCGCCTTGACGGGAATCGGGTTCGATTCGACGAAGTTGACGTCCATGAGCGGAAGCCACTTTTCATGAAGCAATCGAGCCTCGGCGAACTCACCATTGAGCAGGTGAGTGCAGAGCGCCGACATTTCGGCGGGAATCTCGTTGGAAGCCACCGAGATGACGCCCTTGCCGCCGAGGGCGGCGAGCGGGAGGGTGACCGAATCGTCGCCGGCGAGCACGGTGAACTCCTTTGGAACGCGCGAACAGATCGCCGCCATCTGCGCGATATTGCCCGAAGCCTCTTTCACGCCGACGATGTTGCCGATGGCCGACAGGCGGACCAGTGTAGACGGTTCAATATTGACGCCCGTGCGACCGGGCACGTTGTAGACCACAACCGGCTTTCTAGTCCCTTCGGCGATGGCGTTGTAGTGGCGGAACAGGCCTTCCTGCGTGGGCTTGTTGTAGTAGGGGGCCACCGACAGGATGCCGTCAACGCCCATCGCCTCATACTCACGCGCCAGACTGATCACCTCGCTGGTGTCATAGCCGCCGGCACCGGCCAATACCGGGACGATGCCGTTGGCTTCTTCAAGAACGATCTCGACTACCCGGATCTTCTCGGCGTGCGACAGTGTGGGACTCTCGCCGGTGGTGCCACAGGGAACAAGGAAATGGACGCCGGCCTCGATCTGCCGCCGGACAAGGCGGCGGAGAGTCAATTCGTCGAGGCTCAGGCCGGCCTTGAATGGCGTGACCAATGCGGTACCGCAACCTTCAAACATGCATTACTCCTTCGATTCGGCGAACAGAATCCGGCTGAACTCGTGAACTCCCCGCTTGCCCTCAATCCAGTTTGCGGCCCAGAGCGCGCCGCGCGCCAGCCCTTCGCGGCTGCGCGCGGTGTGGCGCAGCGTGATGGTGTCAGCAGACGAGTCGAACCCGATCTCATGCGTGCCGGGGATTTTTCCTGCACGATTGGAGCCGACGTCGACCGGGGCAACGTAACCCGCGGCGCGCATCTCGTCGACCAGTTTCAGCAGCGTACCTGACGGCGCGTCTTTCTTCTGTGAATGATGGATCTCCCAGGCCCATGCCTCGTAGGCTGGCTGGGTTGACATCAGCCGCGCGGCTTCGGCTACCACGCGCTGGAACAGGTTGACGCCGATCGAGAAGTTCGGGCTGTAGACCAGCGGCGCGCCCGACATCTCAAATTCCGGGGCCACCTCAGGCAAACGCTGGAACCAGCCCGTCGTGCCGCATACAGTTGCGACGCGAAGCCGTGCAAGAGCAAGCAGGTTTGCCACGGCCACGTCGGGCGCAGTGAATTCGATGGCGACGTCGATGCCGGCGAAATTTTCCGGGATGAACGCTTCGCCGCCGGCGTTGTTGTCCACATCCAGGCGCAACGCCACCTCGAAGCCCGCCTCCGGAGCGAGCGATTCGATCATCCGGCCCATCTTGCCGTAGCCGACCAGCGCCAACCGTTTCATGCAAACACCGCCGGATCCGTCTCCGAAAAGAACTCTTCGTGCAACGCCTTCACCGCATCCACCACTTGGCCATCATCCACCACCAGGCTGATGTTGAGCAACGATGCGCCCTGCGAAATCATCTGCACATTGACTCCGGCCCTGGCCAGCGCGGCGAAGACGCGGTTGGCCACGCCAGGAGTGTCGCGGATGGCTTCACCCACCAGACACACGATGGCGCAGCCTGCTTCGACCGTCACTTCGGCGATCTTGGACAACTCGGCGCATATTTCGTCGAGGTTGTGGGTTTGGTCGATGGTAAGCGAGACGCTGACTTCGGAGGTCGAGACCATGTCCACGGGCGTTTTGTAGCGGTCAAAGACCTCGAAGATTCGCCGCAGGAACCCATGCGCCATCAACATGCGCAGACTGCGGACGTTCACCGTTGTGATCCCCCGTTTGCAGGCGATCGATTTAACTGGATTGGACGATGTGACGGTTTCGCCCACAATTCGGGTCCCCTCCACCTCAGGCCGCCGGGAGTTGAGGATGCGTACCGGGATGTTCTTCTCGATGGCCGGCAGCACGGTGGCTGGATGCAGAACCTTCGCACCGAAATATGCCATCTCGGCAGCCTCGGAAAACGACACCGAGCGCAACCGTTTGCCACCGGGAGCGACACGCGGGTCACAGGTGAGCATGCCGTCAACATCGGTCCAAATCTGTATTTCTTCGGCATCGATGCCAGCCCCGGCGATTGCAGCAGAAAAGTCGCTGCCGCCGCGGCCCAGGGTGGTGGTGATTCCATCCTGTGTGGATCCGATGAATCCGCCCATCACCACGACACTGTCCTTCAACAGCGGCGCGGCGATCTCCTTGAACCTGGCATACGTCCGGCTGTAGAGCGGCAGGGCTTGGGTGTGGCGTGAATCGGTGATCATCACCCGGCGCGCGTCCAGATGCGCGGTTTTCATCCCCAGCCCATTGAAAGCCAGCGCCACCACAGCCGAGCTGATCCGCTCGCCATGGCTGGTGGCCTCATCCCATAACGCAGGCGTTATTTCGCCTCGCTCAGAAATGGCTTCCATCACGCTTTCAAGGCTGCTGAACTCCGCGTCCAGAATCGCATCCACGGCGTCAGCCGACGCTGGTCCAGCGGCCTTAAGGGCCTCGCGCCGCGTGTAATCCTTCAACTCCTCGACGGAATTGAGCGCGTCGGCAAGATTGCCAGCCGCAGCCTTTTCCGCTGCCGACAAAATCCGGTTTGTCGTCTTTCCCATGGCCGAAACCACAACCAGCGGCCGGCTGGCGGCGCGCGCCGAGACAATAGACGCCACTCGCCTGATGGCTTCGGCGCTTTCCACCGATGTTCCGCCAAACTTCATCACAATCATGCCTGTCAGTCTCTCCAATCCGGAAGCGCAATTCGCAGTCTGGAACGCGCCCAGCCATTACCCACGTTAGTCCAGCATACCCTCTGTCCTGACGAGAATGAATGCTTTACTGAGCGGCTGCGGCCCGCTCTCCGGCCAACCTTCTCTCCCTGCCAGGAGGTGGGTTTTCAAACGATCGCATTGTTGTCCGGTTGCGCCCGCGACAGCCGGATTAGCGGCTGGCGAGCAATCGCTTAACCAGTGTCTTGTATAGATCAACAGCCTCGAGCAGTTCCGATTTTGGAACCCGCTCCTCGGAGGTGTGGGCCACATGGATCGTACCGGGACCAAGCAGGTAAGGCTCGCCCCAAGCGCCTTCGAATGCTGGGATGTCGGTGGTGAAGGCGACCACCGAGGTTTCGAACCCCTCGACGACTCCGAGCCGAACCGCCGGGATACAAAGCACCTCCCGGGCCTCGACCAAGCCTGCGCAGGCTTCCGCAACCGCCTTCCGGATTGGCGTAGGGTCGCCCACCAGCCTGAACATCAGCGATGCCATCGCCTGGTCGGGGATGACGTTCGGCGCACGGCCGCCATTGAGGGTTCCGATGTTTACAGTGCAGGGTCCGAGCACTTCATCCACGGGCAACTCAATCTTCCTCACCCGGTCCAAAGCATCGAGCAGCTTCAGAATTGCGTTCTCGCCCAACTCGGGATATGCCGAATGCGCCATGCGGCCCGTGGCGTGCAGCTCATAGCGCAGCGCGCCCTTCGACCCGGTGGCCAGCCGGTTTCCGGTAGGTTCGCCGTTGATGAGAAAACGCGAGCCGCGCGGGTTCCTTGCGGCATGGTAGGCACCGGCCGAGTTGCGCTCTTCGCCGACGACGAAGAGCAGGCCAAAGTCCTTGACTCCTTCCGCAAGCAGATTCTCGGCGGCGCAGATCATGGCGGCGATGATGTCCTTCACGTCGCAAGCGCCACGGCCCCAGATGTAATCCTCATCTTCGCGGGAAGGGAAAAACGGCGGCACTGTGTCGAGGTGGGTTGAAAGCGTGACAACCGGCTCGCCGAACGATGCGAAGATGTTGTCGCGGCCGGGCTCGACCTCCATGCGCTCCAATGCGCCGCCGTGAGTTTGGACAAGTCCGGCCAGCAGGCCATGGACTTCATCGCCCACCTGTTTTTCATTGCCGGTGATCGACTCGATGTCGATCAGAGTGCGGGTCAGTTCAAAGACTCGTGCCATGTGTGAGCGCAGAATACACCTTTGCCGCGATTGCGCAGAAGCGGTAAGTACCCAAGATATCAGTTCGTCCCGCTTTCAGTCATCCGGGCGCGGCTATTCCCGCAAGGCGGACAGTGCGGCGGAGTTCACCAGCAGGGTCTCATCAGGCGCCTCCGAGGGCCTGTCGGGCCACTCAGGGCAGTGGGCGCGCATCGCCGCGCCCGAAAGCAACCAGCCATGGTTCATGAGGACGGCCTGCTCTCCGGGTTTGAACTCGTCGAGATCGGTCCGGATGCCGGCAATCTTAGCGAGTGTTTCGCCTTCATAGCCAGCCGCCTTGGGCGTCAAGGGGTAGTCGCCGATGGCCGTACCGATGCCCCAGTAAGAGCCCCCGTAATCGCCTCGCTCGAAAGCCTGGATGAGCATGCGCTTGCGTAACGCTCTGGATTGACGGTCGATGACCTCGTTGGACCGTTTGAGTCTGGAAAACAAGTTTCCGCCAGCGTCCGCGTCGATAGAAAACGGCGCGCCGGCATCGGAGCAGAAGACGAAGTCATTCGATTTCCAGACCGGCTCGAGTCCCATGTTGTCGTAGACGCCGCCGTCGCTGAGAATCGCCTTTGCCCTGATCTGGTCGAGTTCCGCTCCCGGAGCCATTCTGCCGTCGCGCCACACCTGGCCGTCCAGCGGCACGGTCAGAGGCGGGAAGGCGAGAGGGAAAGCCGAGGAGGTGGCCACGGCGACCGCCAGTTTCATGTTCTCATTGAACGTGTAGCCGGTCATGTAGTCGCCCATGCGGCTATCGTCAAAGACCCAATTCACTCCGGTCTGCATATTTGTCGCGCAGAAGATGAACTTGGGCCCACCGTTGTTTCGAATGTCGGTGAGCGTTCGCATCTGGGCCCGGCCGAGGAGGTCCTCGTCGTAGCGCTCAACGAGCAGGTTTGTCGCCGAGTAATCCCTCGTGGCTAGATCCTTCCACTTGAGCGGGTTGAGACGTCCGAAGATCAGCGGATAGTTCCGCAGATTCGAGCCGCAAAACGCTTTCAGCGGTTTTTCGATCACATCCGCGAAATTCGTGAACCGGCCCGTCGCGTCCTTTGAGAGTTGATTCCATCTGGCCGCCAGCAGCCCGTTGGTGATCGATCCGCCGGAAACGGACGAGATGGAGGTGACGCGCGACAAAAGGCCCAGGTCGTTCAGCCTCCGCAGCACCCCCAAATGAAATAGAGATGCGCGGAAACCGCCTCCGGAGAGTGTCAGGCCGATGGTGACGCCTGGATCTGTCAGATTTTTCCTGCTCATAGCTCAATCCTTATTCCCCCGGACTCTGTGTCCGGGTAGTTCGTTTCGTACTTCCAATTCTTTTTCAGTGTCGCGACGTCCCACACTCCGTTCTGCTCCGACCTGTAGTTGAACCAGAGGCTCGTCCCGGATTTCCGCCGTGCCGAGAGAATGCGGGCGATGGTCTCGGGGTCCGGATGGTTGAACTTCTCGCCGCTGGTGGACACCAGGTAGGACGGACAGTCCAGCAGTTCAATCAGCGAATGGCCGTTGTTGAACTGGCTTCCATGGTGGGAGACTTTGAACGCATCCAGCTTGAGCTTGCTCTGGCCTCGCGCCGCGAGCAGGCGCTTCACGCCGGCTTCGACGACAGGGCTGTGCGCGTCGGCAGCGAACAGAACGGCCTTTCCGTCGAACTCGGCCAGAAATGCGATGCTGGCGCCGTTGGCCTTTGCCGTATCGCTTTTGAACTCGATCGCCGCGAGTTGGTCAACATCGAGCTTTGCCCCAAGACGGCGCGGCCGGAGCCGTTTGTCGGCCTGAAGTGCGGCTTCAGCACTTTCGGTCACGCCCGGCAGGATTCCGGCCTTGGCGCATTCCTTCTCCCATACAGGCCTCAGCTTGGTCAATTGCGCTTTGCCCGGTGAGAGAATCGTGAGCCGTAACCCGCCAGGAAGGATCTTTTCCGCCAACGCCCCCTTGGCCGGAACGACTACAGCATTGCCGCCGAACAAGGCGTTCCACGGCGCGCGGGCATGATTTACGATCGCGGCCTGGAGTTTTTCGGCTTGCGCCGCTCCCAGACGTTTCTCTTCGCCGAGATGCTTATACCCGTTGTGCCAGATCTCATCCACAGTCATGCCGGGCGGCAGATTCGCCAGCAGTTTCACAGCGCCTTCGATGTGGTCCTGGTCGATGTGGGTGATGCACATCAGCTCCAACGAGCACTTCTTGCCTGCGCGCGCCTTTACCGCGTCGTAGGTGGCGCTCAAACCGCCGTCAATCAACACACGGCTCGGGCTGCGCTTGCTCCCGTATTCGATCCAGATGGCGTCTCCGTGGCCAGCCGGCAGCATTTCGACGGCAAACATCGGTGTTCCTCCTTGTCTAGCTTTCGATCAGCCAGCTTGCGTCGCCGGCGGCCAGCAGCATCAGCCCTGCGAGCCGTCCCTCGCTCAGCAGCCTTCGTTTGGTATCGAGCAGCACTTTGCCGGCAGGCCTCGCCTCGCCAGCCGAGGCCGCGACTGTTTCAACGAAGGCTCTGGCGATCTCCGGCGCGTCACCCGTGAATAACTCGGCGATGGGCGCGATGACGATGGCCGCTTTGCTGCGGCGGAATTGCGCCGGCAAGCTCATGAAGTCTACGCTGGCATGGGCCGCCCCGCAACCGAGCAACAACACCAGCGGGCATTGGGCGACAGCGCCCACAACGTCGCCGGCATCCACGCCGGGCGGATCCTTGAACTGATCCTGAATCTCCATGGCCGGCGGAATGCGGCTGTGATCGACATGCGGAATGAGAAGAAGCATCGATGGCGATTCCTGCCTGACCTTTTCGGCCCACGAATCCCAGTCAGGCGCGACCAACACCGGCTGATGGGCATTCTTTTTCAGCGCCGCATCGAGCTTTTTCGACTCCTTGCCAGTCACCAGGGCCGACTGCGCCCGGAGTACTTTTCTGAGCGGGGCCAGCCGGTCGCGATCCTTCACCGGCTCGTTGGTGATCTCCACGGTGTCGCCGGGCCGCGAGTCGGCCGTTTCACTGTGCCATTCGATCACCCGCCGCATGCCCCAGAACCCGAGCGGACAGACGACGTCGCGGCTGTTCTGTCTCGTCCCGCAGTCGCCGCACTTGACGCCATTGCGTAAGGCTCCCGCCGCCGCACTGCAAACCGTCGCATCCGACTTCGGCTGTGGCAGGTCGTAGCAGAGCTCCAGCGGCGCGCGGATTCCCGAATCCGAGGCGTACACCACGAGCGGGTCCTCGCTACCAGCGATACGGGCGGCGACCGGGTTCGACATGACCTCGCGCCACATCTGCCAGCCGAGTTGCGCGATGCGGCTCAGACTTCGCGCGGCCGTCTTGTCCTTCTGCCAGTCGCGCATAGTCTCCCATTTGATCTGATCGAATTCGGCCGAGAGAGCCTCCACGGCGGTCTTAAGCCCGCTCAATGGCAGCGATGCAGCCTTGATGCCGCGGACGGCCGTCAAGCCTTCGCCCGCTTCCAGCCGCACGGTGCCGGCCACCGGAAAAGCATCTCTAACGCCAAGCGACAGCGGACGCGGCATTGCGCCGATTCGGAACTCCGTCTTTGACGGGACGGCTTCGCTGGTTTCGGCTCCGCCAACGACTTCGGCGCGCAGCACACCCTCCTGAAGCAGCCTGTTGTTGTGATAAATCGAGATCCATCCTTCAAACAACCGGGAGGCAGGGCTGGCTGTGAATTCGAAGACACACTCCGAGCTCGCGCCGGTCTTAGGCAAGAACACGGTCTTCAACTGGCCTGCCGGGCTTGAGTTGCGCTCGGTGAAGACCACCGCGAGCATCACGCCGGCATCTTCGGGCGCCACTGGAGGCTCCGGCAACGATTCCTTGCCGGATCGCCAGCCTTTTTCCTTCGGGCCCAACTTCACCGTCAAGCCATATGACTTCCCAGCTTCCAACGCCTCCTCCGGCTTCAACCGGGTTTGCTGAAGTGCTGCAAGTTTGTGCAGTAGATAGCGCTCAGGCTGCTTTGCAGGCTTGTCCGGCGCCGCGAAAGAAAGGTCCGCCATGGAGGCCGGTGCACCCACCGGTTCCGGTGCGGGTGGCGGCGGCGCAACAGCAGGTGATTGGAAGCTCTCGGCGCCTTCCCCACCCATGGCCTCTTCCGCTGGCTCCAGTGCCGCTTCGACCTCCATAGCTTCCGCTGCGCTGCCGTCGTCCCACGCCGCCGAGCTGTAATCACCGGGTCCGGCCGGCGCAGAGGATGCCCGGGCCATCTCCGAAATCAATGAAGCTCCCTCGCTTTCGGAGCTGAAGAGGAAGTCCAGTCCAAGGATCTCCAGAGCCTGCGTAACCCCCAGAATCTCCGGAATACGTCCTCTCCAGAGGGGAAGCCTGCTCAAGTTCAGCTTCAAGGGCGAAGGGCTAAGTCTGATGCGGCGGGTAAGGGGTTGCAGGAAGTTCTTGAGAACCGCTTGCTCAATAAACTGTCTTGTCGACCACAACGCGATTTGCGGCCCATACACTCGCGCTGCTGCCTCATCGATAGAGACGTTGTGCGAAAGCTCCATCATGAAGCTCCAGAACCAGTCCACGCCGGGCGCTGGTTCCGAAACCGCCAGGATGGCGTGGGCTTGGCTCAGTGCCAGAAGTTCCACGGACTGGAGGGCTATTTCGCTCCAGCTCTCCCGCGGGACTCCACAAAGCACCAGCAGATCGGCCGACATGGGCGCCGGCGCATCGTCGAGCGACGTTCTTGCATGCAGTCCATCGGCGAAAAACAAGACGTCGGAGACAGGAGTCTCAACGATGTCCGTTGTGCTACATTTCCAAGGATGCCCTTCGCCTCTCGTCCTGGACAGCTCTTGCAGGAGTTCGGCCGAGCCTAGGCCCGGCGCGACGGCGAGGGTTAGAGGCCATCTCCATTCAACCGTGTGAACGGGACTTTCGACGGCGAAATGCGCGGCCAAGCCACCCAATGACTCGACGCACTCGATGATCCGGCTGGCATCATCGAGCGTGACCCTGACCCGATCCGCACCAATCCCCTCGACATTCCATGGATTCCCAGGCATGAGGAAAGTTTAACCCTGGATTGCGGCTTTTTCCACGAATTTCGTCGCAGATCCAGTTTTTCTTCACGTGGCGAAACCGGCGAAGCAACGGTGTCAGGAGGAGTACTTCCGGGTCAACTCTCTCAGCTTGGCCATCAATTCAGGCACAGCGCGCATGGCGTCCGGAGCCGCCTCATACTCCAGCGCGAGATAGCCTTTGTATCCGGAAGCCGCGACAAGCTTCACCACCCGGTCCCAATCCTGAGCCACCCGATTGCCGCTTTCATCCACCATCTCCGCCTTCACCTGAATGTTGACCGTCTTGGGCAGGCACATTTCGATCTGCTTGAACACATCGCTGCGGAAGTTGCCCGTATCGAGATTGATGGCGACCCACGGCGAATCCACTTTGTCCACCATCTCAATGATCCGTTCGGCGCGCGTGCAAATGCCGCCGTGGTTCTCCAGGCCCAGTATCACTCCCTTTGTCGCCGCATAATCGGCCGACCGCTGTAAGCATTCGACAACCCAAGCCACGGCCTGGTCCTCGGTGGCGCCCTTCGGGACATTGCCGCCAAAGACGCGGATGTGCGACGCGCCGAGGGCATTGGCTACGTCGATCCAACGGTAAAGAGATTCGACCTCCTTGCGACGGTCCGCCGCCGCCGGGCGGGTGAGTTCGGTGCGGACGCTAATCGAATAGATTTCGACGCCCATCACATAAGCCAGCCGCCGCAGGGGAAGCGTGAACTCGGGGCCCGTGGACGGCATCCAATAAACCGTCATATCCAGACCGTCGATGTCCCACTCAACGGCCTTCCTGACCAGATCCTCATAGGTCAGCGTCTTGGCCTGAAGTTCCTTTCGGAACGAGTAGCAGTTGAGCCCGGTCCGGAGACGGGAACGGCGTGAGAGGTCCTGGCGGGCCAGCGAAGTGAGGGTGAACGGGGCGGGCAGTGCCGAGGCGAAAAACAGGCGTCGATTCATGCCACCGATTGTACGCCAAAGACAGGCGCGCTGATACGTCAGAATCCGAGGGTTTGGCTGCCGCTCGATGGCATCATCGCCGAGCGCGACAGGAAGTGATACGGATTGATCGGTCCGCCGCCCTCACGGACCTCATAATGCAGGTGAGGGGATGTTACACGGCCGGTGGCCCCTGAGCCGCCGATCACCTGGCCCATGCGCACATCTTGGCCCGGGATCACGTCGATACGGGAAAGATGGGCGTAGAAGGTGCTGCGGCCGCCTCCGTGGTCGATCACGATGAGCCTGCCATACGCCCCGCCCCACTCTGCCTTTTCCACAATTCCATCGGCCGTGGCCCGGACCGGTGTTCCCACCGCCGCAGAAATATCCACTCCTGCATGGAATGCCTGGAGACCGCTGAACGGATCGTCGCGCCGTCCGAAATGGCTCAACAGGCGGCCATTCACGGGCCAGAGTGACGGTACGGGGTTTTGGAACCACCTGCGGTTGATCGAGCGGACGCTGCGGGACAGCGTCGCCGTCTTCAGCATGTTGTATTCTTCCAGCGTCTCACTGACTGAAGGGACCAGACGCTCCTGCTGGTTTTGAATGGACTCAGGCGCACCGGGGATGCTCTGCCGGACTCCATAGGCAAGGGAAACTTCGGTGGCCAGCATCTGCAACCGCGCAACCTGCTCCGTGGTCTCGTTCGTTTGGTTCAGCAGGCGTTGATAGCGCGCCCGGAGAAATTCGGTCTCTTGCCGCAAGTCATTGTAATTGGATACCTTCCAAGCCATTCGGACATAGCTGGACACCATGCCGAACAGCGTGAAGCCGCCAAGAACGGCGAGAGCCAAGACGGCGACAATGACACTTTGGTTGATGTGAAATCGGCGGATACGTCCGTGCAGCGAATGGGCGAGGACGACGATAAAGTAAGGCTGGTTCATCGTTTTCAAGCGGCCGGTCCGAGTCGCTCAACTGTTTCCCGGCATTGAATGGCCGCCCGTGAGCGGCACTTGGACTATTGTAACCCTTTCGATACGTTAACAGCGCTTCACATTGGTGTCAACGGATATCTGGATCTGATATGCGAGTCCGGGACGAGTCGCCTCTGCTGGTCGGAAGGGCTGTACGGCCGCAGCCATCTGCGCTACTCGTAGCGCAAGGCGTCCACAGGGTCCAGTCGCGAAGCCTTGACGGCCGGCCAAACCCCAAAGAACACTCCGATCGAGACCGACACTCCGAAGCCCAGCCCGACCGCCCAGCCAGGAACCGTGGAAGGCAGCGCGGGGACGAGTTTGCCGATCAGCAGCGTGACCAGGACCGAGAATACGACACCAATCAACCCGCCCAAGGCGGTGAGCGTCACCGCTTCAGTCAGAAACTGGATGACGATGTCGGCCCTGCGCGCGCCGATCGCCTTGCGCACCCCGATCTCCTTGGTCCGCTCGGTGACCGAGACCAGCATAATGTTCATCACGCCAATGCCGCCGACCAGTAAACCCAGGCTAGAGAGAGCGATCGACACGGCGACGACGACGCTAAGTATCCGGTCCAGGTTCTTGATGATCTGGTCAGCGGTGGTCAAGCTGAAGTCGTCTTCGGCCTCTTTCGGCGTCCGGCGAATCCGGCGCAAGGCCTGGCGGATCTCTTCCTGCGCGTCCTCGCGCATGCCCGGGCGCGCCTTGGAGACGACAATAAACCTGTCCTCGTTTGGAAACCGCGCCATGGCCGTTGTCAGCGGGATCATCATGATCGTGTCGAATCCCGAAGATCCAAAGAACCCCCCCTTGGCTTTCGCCAACTGGCCGATGACGGTGTATTCGGCTCCCCCGATCGTGATCTGGCGGTTCAGCGGCTCGCCATCCGGGAATAGCGCTGAACTCAGTTCCGGGCCGATGATGCAGACTCTGGCACCCCTTGCATCCTCTTCGGCCGTGAAGTACCGTCCGAGGGCGAGTTCCCTGGGCTGGATCTCGAACGAATTGGCGCTGTAGCCCGAAATGTTGACATTGTCGGTCTCGAAGCCGGGAACTCGAGCCGAGACGATGCCGGCGGTGTCGGACTGGATAAAGAGCTGGACCGAGACATCCTGGACCGACCGGACCGTCTGTTTGATGTAAGACGCGTACTCGGGGCGGATCGGTTTGCGCTTGAGTTCCTTCAACGTATAGGGGGCGCCAGGATCGCGGTCGCCGCGATTGAGGAAGATGTTATCCGGCCCGAACTCCTCAAAAAAGGTGACGATGCCTTGTCTTACTCCGGACGTCAGACTGCCGACCGTCACCACGGTGGTGATTCCGATGACGATGCCAAGAATTGTCAGCGCGCTGCGGAAGCGGTGGCTTCGAACCGCGTCGAGCGCCATTTTGATGTTCTCGCCGGGAATGAAATGGACCGACTCCATGGCTCACTCCGCCCTCAGCGCTTCGACGGGATTCATCTTTGAGGCACGCGAGGCAGGATACCAGCCGGATGCGATGCCCACGACGCTGGATACGCCGACAGCCAGCGCGACATAAGGCAGAGTCACCTTCAACGTGACTCCCGTGATTGCCGTCGCCGCGGCTACGATGATCCAAGCTCCTGACAATCCAATGAGGCCGCCCAGCGTGGCGAGGATGACTGCCTCGAAAAGGAATTGCAGCATCAGGTCGCTCTGGCGCGCACCGATAGCTTTGCGAATGCCGATCTCACGCGTTCTCTCGGTCACGCTCACGAGCATGATGTTCATGATTACAATGCCGCCGACCACGAGGCTGATCAACGTGATGGGAATCACGGCGGCGCCGATGACGCCCAGAATGCGGTTGATGAACTCGCGGATCGAATCCGGGGTCATGGTGTCGAAGTTGTCGTTAGCGCCAGGTTTGGTTTTGAAACGCACACGCAAGGCGATCCTGGCCAGGTCAAGCGCTGCGTCGAGGCTCAGACCCGACTCCGGGCGCGGTCTCGCAAAGAGAATCATCGAACGCTCCGGCCCATAGATCCGGTGGAAGACCGTGTACGGAATGAACGCGACGAGGTCCTGTGATTGGGAACCGGCAGTGCCCAGTTTCTCCTGGAGGCCAACCACCTGGAAGTCGAAGCCGGCAATTTTGATCTGCTGGCCTATGGGGCTGCCGGTGGGAAAGAAGGCTGCGCGCACGTCCTCACCTATCACGGCAACCGGTGTGCGTGTTCTCTCCTCTTCACTGGTAAAGAATCGCCCCTCGGAAAGCACAAAGTCGCGGATCTCCTCCAACTCCGACGAGACGCCAACGATCACCGTGGATTCCAGGGTCTGGCCTCCGTGCTTGATGTCCTCGCCACGTTGGCGGTAGGGGCTGTACAGAATGTCGCGCCCGGTGGCTTGCCTGAGATAGACATAATCCTCCTGCCTGATGCGCTTGTTGATTCGCAGCTTCTCGAATCGCTCGCGCCGGCTCATCTTGCCCACCTGGAGCAACTGCCCAATCTGAAAACTATCGCTGCCGAAGACCTTTGCCGTTGTCTCTTCGGCGTATGCGCCCAAACCCTCGATGGCCGCGCCGACCAAGACGACGCTGCCGACACCGATAATGACACCCAGCAAGGTGAGAAACGTGCGTAGTTTATGAGCGCGGAGCGACGACAGCGCAAGTCCTACCGCGGTTTGAAACGGGTACAGGAATCTCATGGAAAACAGAGGGCGCGGATGATGGTCGAGGGCAAATCCGGATTCACAGTCTGTAAGCAGTACAATAGCAAGTTGGGCGCCTATCCAGCGAGATGCGGCGGGGTTGGGTAACGATTCGCCCTCCGCACCGGGATGTCGCCGGGAACGTGAACAGGAGAAGTATTGGCAGAGCCAGATCGGGGGGAGCCACAGAGCGGTCTCGTTCCATCCAATGATGCTGTCCGTCTCTGGACATCCTCTGATGGGGAGATCGCGATTGAGTTTAGTGTGGCGCTGATCGAAGAGATCAGGACCGAGATTGTCCGGGCGCTGCACGGAATCGGCCGCGGCGGCGTTGAGGTTGGCGGGCTTTTGCTGGGAACCGTGGACGGCGGAGACTACTTCATCGACGCATGGAGGCCCATCCGCTGCGACCATTCGCGGGGCGCGTCCTTTCTTTTGTCCGACCGCGATATCGCGACTCTCTCCTGCCAGATCGAAGCGGTCCAAGTGGATCCGGCACTGGAAGGGCGGCAGGTGGCCGGCTGGTTCGTCAGCCACACTCGGGGCGGGCTCGATCCCCGGATCGAGGAATCGGAGCTTCACACCACCCATTTCGCGACCACGGGGTCAATCCTGCTCACCGTCCAGCCGTCCCGCTACGGAGACGCGGAAGCTGCGGTCCACCTCTTCGAACCGGGCGATCCTCCTTCCTTGCTGCCGCTAAACCCGCCATTGTCTATTCTGCCCGCGCCCGGGGTGAGGACCGCCTCCGGCGAGTCGCGGCAACTCCTGGAGCAACCGGCCCCATGGCCGAACCAACCCGCCCCACCCAGCCGAAAAGTTTCCTTTGTTCGCAGGTGGCTGCCGTGGCTGGTTGCCGTTGCTGCGGCGGTATTCTTTATTCTTGGTATCTTCGCGGTGCGTGGACAAAAACAGACCGCTCAGGCGAAGATTGGGGAATCCGGCCCGGTCCATATCGAACCAACTGGTCCGCCAAGGCCCTTGCTGTCCCTGCATCTGGAAAAAGCCGAAGATTCGATCCAGATCAGTTGGGACGCGACGTCTCCGGCAATCTCGTCCGCGAAATCCGGCACACTGACGGTGGTTGACCAAGGCGAAACATTTACAAGATCGCTGACCGGCGACGAATTGCGGCTCGGGCGCATCGACTACACACGCTCACAGGGCGAAATCAGAATCCGGTTGACTGTCGACACTGCCACCGGACAACTGGCCGAGGACGCCCACTACGAACCGTTCCACCTGCCCGGTCAATCGCGGTAGAGCAGCCTCACAGGACCAAACAGACCGGAGCGCACCGGCTCAAGCTGCGCCCACGGCCGCTGACCCGACGTAGTGATGTTGGTTCTCGTTGTCCGCTCGGCCGGAGGCAGTCTGGCGTCGCCCGCCAGCCGGTTGAACCAGGTGTTGGTCACTTCGACCACTAGTTCGTTTGGGCCTTCGCGCAAAGCGCTTCCGGCATCAACGGCAAATGGCGCCGTCCAGGCCACGCCCAAATTCTTACCGTTCAGCCACACCTCGCCGATCGTCCACAAATCGCCCAACTCGATGCTCACCGGAACGCCTTGTTTCAGCCATCCGCGCGGGACATTCAACGTCGTTGTGTAGCGAGCCGATCCGGCGAAGTATTTCACCCGCTGGTCCGCGTGGCCAGTCCAATCGCCCAGCCCCGGCACGGTCAGGCTCGGTGGAAGCCCGTCGAACTCGACTTTCCACGGGCCGTTCACGGCCAGTGGTTCCGGGAACTGGGCTGGCGGAACGGGCACGCGCACAGCCTCGCCCGGTCTCCGGAAGACGACGAAAACCGAGCCGCAGGCTTCCAGCCTCAGCGGCACTTCCATGCCACCGCCCACGGTCCTCCACGCCATGGCGGTTCGCGTCCGGCCCGTGACCGGGTCCCACAACTCCGGTTGGCGCCCTTTGACACGGAAGACAGGGGCAGCCCGAAGCGGCTTGTCCGTCTTGTTCCGGACGAAGTAAATGTCCGTCCCGCGATCCTGACGGTGGATGAAATCCAGCGTCTCTGGAGCCGTGAAATCCGGCCCGATGCTCATGCCGGACAGCACATCGCGGAGCCTCTGTCCCCACACCACGCGGCCCTTGCCGTGGCTCCGGCTAGGTCTGGTTCTTCCGTCCAGATCGTCCCACATCCGCGCGGCGATCTGTTTCACCCTGGCATCGCTGGCCGGATAGCCTTCAAGCCCAGGCGCCCGCAGCGGTGGCGCTCCCACCACCGTGCCGCCGTCTGAAACCAGACGCTCGATCTTCTCGATCACTGCCACCGGAATCTGCCTTTCTTCGGGCAGAACCAACACGGCATAACTGGTTCCGTCGGGCAGCGTGAAGCGGCCGTCGCGAATTGAAAGCCGGTTCAGAATGACATCGGAGTTCGTGTAGTCGTAGTCAAATCCTGGGCCCAGCGACGGGTCCACTTTCCGCGGCCCGACAAACCTGTAGCCGCCGTCGCCGTAGTAATACAAAACATCGGCCACAAACCGCCCGCGTTGCAGCATGGCCGATGAGCGCGACAGGTAGTCGATGAAGGGTTTCGCTTTCGGCCACCAGGTCACGTTCCGGTTAAGGTGCGTGCCGGCCAGGTAGACCCAGCCCGGTTTCCCGGACTCTGGCGGCGCATGGGTCCACGTGTGCCAAACAAAGTGATTGCCGCCTTCGCAGAAGACCCGGTCGGCGCTGGCCTTCAAATCCTGAGGTCCCTCGCGCCATCCTTCAACCGAAGTGAACGCCTCCATGTGGACTCGTTTCTTGCCGTAGATGTGGCCCGCCGAAGCTGTCTCCTTGACCACCCACATCCCATCCGCCAATGGCCGGTAGGGCCAGAATTCGCCCTGGATTTCGTCCACCGCAGAGTTGGCCAGCAGCGAATCCACAGGGACGTTGTGGACCGGCGGGCCCGGACCTCCGGCCTCGCTTTTTATGCCCATGCCGGCTTTGTGCGAAACCTCCTGGGCCGCACGGTAATAGGCTGAGATTAAAACATCGCTCAGGGTCTTGCGGTAGTCGAAAAGGAACCGCTCCGTCGTTTCCTCCGAACCCACTTGCGCGCCGAAGATCGCCGGCAGATAGGGCGCCATGTCGTATCCGCGAAGCTTCTTGAAGTCCGCGATGAAGCCCGGCGACCAAACGGGGCCGACGACTTCATAGCTGGCCAGATACAGGTTCGAGATGCCGCTCGATTGGGCTGAGCCGAAGGTCTCATCCAGCTTTTTGACGACATGGTCCATATGTGCGCGCGTCGCCTCGGCGCTGAAATGGTCGGTCGCCCAGCCGTCGGAGTTCGGGCTTGGCACCTTCAGACGCTCGCCGGTGTTCATTACCACGTATCGCAGAATCGTCCACTTGCCAGGCGGCGCATTCCACTTCAGCCGGCCTTCCGCATCGACGTAACGGGTGACATCGACAGGCTCATCAGCCGCGCCGATTTGCACTGGCGGCTTGCCCAGCGTCGCGAAGATCGCCGACGGACCCTTCGTTTGTCCGTCGTGCAAATTGATTCGATTCCACGCCGGCCCATGGCTCAGCGGGGCCGAACCGCGAAGCACCTTCGCGCCGTCACGGGTTCGTTCGGCCTCGTGGGCGGCGGTTGTGTTGATGCCGGTCCTGTCGAACAATGCGAATTCGCCTAGAGTCCAATGGGGTTTTGACGAATCGTAGGCGCTGAGCATCCGGAGGCGGGCAAAACGCCCCCGTGTCCCGGCGGGCAAGTCGAATCGCTGCGGACCCGGGCCGGGCTTGAGCGTCCCGCGAAGGATTTCCCGGAAATCGGCGTCCCGCGATCCAATCTCGGAAACCGCAATGCTGAACTCCTGCACGGGCGACATCGACTCGGCCCGGTCCGTCTTGCCCGGATCACCATTGTCGAGCACGGCATGGGCCAGTTCATGCACGCCCGGAGGGTCGAGTTCCATCACCACCTCGTGCCATGGATTCCGCTTGGCATTGCGAATCGCCAGCACGGCGGCATCGCGCCAGAACGCCGGACGGCCGTTGACCAGCGGCGCGCTGGCCTCCGGCGTGGGGAAGGGCAACTCGACATCCACCCGCTTGCCGCCCTCGATCTCCGTCTCAATCGGGTACAGGCCCATGCTGGCGTGCCGCGGCTCGATCCAGTGCCCGCCCATGTCCCAACTGCTCACCACCGAAAGGTCCATTTGAAGGCCCAGCCGCTTGGCGTCGCCGGCCGATTCCTTCAACTGCTTCAACCACTCCGGACTCAAGAAAGCTGGCCCGGCGGGCGGTTGCACGCTTTTGTCGCCGCGGGCGCCCATGTCAAACAACAATACGCCGCCGATGCCGTTGGCTTTCATCGCCTCGAGTTCGGAGCGCGCCGTAGCCGGGTCAACATAGCCGTTGAGCCAAAGCCAGTAGACGTGGGGGCGCGCTTCGGCCGGCGGACTGTTCCAGTGATCCAGCATGTCGTCTTTGGGCGCCTGCGCCGCAAAGCCGACCATCAGTGCTGCCAAAGTGATCCCAGCCGCAATGATTCCGCGCATCGACTACCTCTCCTTGCCGATCACCACGCATTCGATGTTCAACGCATCGGCGATGCGCCGGATGGTCCCAGCCCGGTGGCCTACACCCAGGGCAAAATGATGCGTCGGTCCTTCGGCCACCCAACGCTTCAGGAAAGTCCGCACATCGGGCTGGAAGAATCCCCGCGTATTGGTGTTGCCGGTGGCCGGGATCGGGCCTTGCATGCTTTCGCCCTCGGCCACGATGAACTTGAATCGTCCATCGGCTTTTACGCCGATACTCAACATCGTGACCGGTCCATGCTTGATCTTGAATTCGACGCTGGCGCCGCTGCCGGGCTTGCCGTGATACTTCAGCAACGATCGCAGCACAGGCTTGCCGCCGGCGATGTTGATGTGGTGCGGCCCGTCGTGGCCCACCAGGACGAAGCCCTCGCGAAAGTCCACTGGGTGGAACTCGGCGAAGCTGCCGCCTATGCCAATGCGGTCCATGATGAGCATGGCGACGCAGGTCTTCAGGTCGGATTCGCCGCACATGGGGAAACCAGCGGCCGTGAGCAGGGAATTGCCGGCGATCAGATTGGTCACTAGATCCCGTAACGGGCCCTCTGGATCGCCTTCGTAGTAGTAGGCAAGGCCGTCGAGTTGATGATGGGCGACGAACCGGTCCAGGGTGGCGGCGGCAAAGGCGGCTTTGCGCAGGTGCTCATCGGTCAGTTTTGTAGTGACGGGATCGGCGCCCGGATCGGGCGTATCGAAAAGGTCCAGGATCGCCGCCTCTTTAGCAGCGATTTCGTTTGCGGTGACTTCGCGGCTGAGCCGCAGCAAATCGTCCGCTTCGGTCTGGACGATGTGGCAGCCGAAGGCGGCGGTGAGCGCGGCCTGGTCGGTCTGCATGTCGAGCATATGCTCAATCGGATGGCCGAAGTGTCCGATGCGGGCGCGTTTCAGGTCGTGCAGGGCCTTGGCGACGTCGCACCAGTCGCACAGTTCTGCGTCGGCTTCGGGGTCGTTGTCGAGCGTGCCGATCACGACCTCGGGCGCCGGTCTGCCCATGCGGATGGCCACGCCGGTGAACTCGGGCAGGGAGCAGATGTCGTCGTTGGCCAGTTGCATCCGCGTCGTGGCGCGGGCGTAGTCCATCGCTGCGAGAGGTTGCAACGCGACCAGCACGATGGGGATGTCGATATTGCGGACAACCGTGGCAAAGGTCGCCGAAGTGGCGTAGGTGAGCATGTCGCAAAAGATCAGGTCCAGATCCGCTGCCTTGAGCTTCGGGACGAGATCGTAGGCGTCCTGCGCCTTGTCCACCATGCCGAACTCGACCACCTCGACGCCGTTGGCGCGGAGCTTGGCGACTAGGACCTGCATCTTCGCCATCAGTTCGTCGAGCAGCCCTGGGAACTGGCCCCAGTAGACGTGATACCCCACGCCGAAGACGCCTACACGCGCCGTGAGCGGTTTCCTTCGTTCGACTCTCATGCGTGAACCTCCCCCTTTCGGCCAGTCACCAGGATGAGCCAGGCCAGCGGGTACAGCAATGCGGACACTAGGAACACCGGCGTGAACCCAGCCGCGTCAACGGCTGGTCCGACGGCAAGATTCGACAGCATTCCAGCCACACCGCCGCAGGTGCCCGTCAAACCGACCGCCGTGCCGACTTCGTGCGGCGATACGGTGTCGCCGATCAAGGTGATGTAATTCGCGATCCAAACGCCATGGGCCAGCATCAGCACCGACATCAACGCGATGGCCGCACCAGCCGTCCCAGCCGTGACGGCGAGTCCCGACGCGGGCGTTAGCAGCGCTGCCGCCAGCATCAGCGTCAGGCGCGCCCGCCGGGGCTGCCAGCCTTGCGTCACCAGAATATCGGACAGCCGCCCAGCGGCGATGTTGGTGACGCCGAGGGCAAAGAACGGAATCCAGGTCAGGTTGCCGATCTCATTGAGTGACAATCCACGCTCCCGCGACAGGTATTGCGGAATCCAGAACATGTAGAAGTAAAAGACCGGATCAAAGAAGAACCTGGCGGTCATCAAACGGCGCATTGCGGGCCGTGCGAGCAGCGACCGGAAACTTGTTCGTTTGGCAGCCGTGGTCTTCCCGGTTCCCGGTAGCCCGCGAAACGCAACGTTCCATGCGGCCAGCCATGCCACTCCGAGAAAAGCCGTGGCGAAGAAGGCAGCGCGCCAGCCAAACAAACCTGTCCACCAAACCGTCAGCGGCGGCGCAATCACGGCTCCAAAGGCCGATCCTCCGTTGGCCAGCCCGACTGCCAGCGCCCTTTTTTCGGCCCGCATCCATTCCACCGCGCCCTTGGTGGCCGCTGGAAAACAGGCGCCTTCGCCCACGCCCAGACCGAAACGCGCCGCTCCCAATACCCACGCCCCGTTGGCGACCCCATGCGCCGCGCTGGCCAGCGACCAAACGGCCACTGAAAGCGTCAGGCCCAAACGGGTTCCCATGGCGTCCATCAACCGGCCGCCGAGCGAGAACATGACCGTGTAGCTGAGCACGAAGGCGAACACTACCCGCGAGTAGACGGTGTTCGACATGCCGAATTCAGCGGTGATTTGCGGCGCCAGGACGCTCAGCACCTGGCGGTCGAGGAAACTGAGCGCCGTCGCCAGGAACAGCAGACAGCAGAGAAGCCAGGCACGGCGTTCAGGCATGGCCGCACCGAATCTGGCGGGCTGCGGTGAGTCTGGCGGCCGTCATGCGGCTGCCATTATATCGAGCCGGATTGTGTCCGGAGTTGCCCGCATCGCCCCTCCTGTCGCGGCGCAAACAAAAGACTGGTCTGGATTGTACGGCGCTGCAAGTTTCTGCAATCGCAGCGATCAGAGAGCCTGACGGCTTTGTTTTTGTTGCATGGCGGCGCATGGCTGCGCAGATCGAGGTCCGCCCAGGGGCGGCTATTGCTCTCGTGGATGAACGAACCGGGTGATCCGAGAGCTGCCGCAACACGGCACGGGGAACCGGCAGTATGGCCCCCGGTCATGCGCGATCAATTTAGTCCCTCATGCGCTCCCTTTGGTAGAACAGCAACCGGCCATCTTCACGTGAGACCACGACGTTGTTGCCCGATCCGGGGCCCATTGGACCCGTCGAAGCCCCGATTTCGTGGTGGCCGAGATGAATATTTGCGCCGTCGTGCTTCAGCCCCACGGGGAAACGGAACCTCGGGGCTTCGTTTGCCCCGGAATTCTTCAAGAACAGGATCATCGTGCCTGGCATGCCCAGCGCGCGCGGCAGGCCGGTTTCCGGATTCGGAATTGAGTGATGCTTAGGCGTGCCGACCAGCAGGTCGATCACTCCATCGCCGTCCCAGTCTGTGAGTTCGATCTTTGACCGGCCAGTGCCCCCGGCAAAGATGAAATTCGAACGGATTGTCGAGCCATCCTCCATGCGAAGCTTGCCGCCGTCGGTCACATTGAAATCGTCCATGCGCCAGTACAGGTGAAATTCATCCTGGTCGTCCAGAGCGACATAGGCGAGCCTGTCGCCCCACTTGGCGACGCCCGGACGGACGCGCCATGTGCCGTGCAAGTCGAGACCGTCGAGGTAGATCGTTTGGTCGTGGGCAAGTTTCGGAGCGCGGCGCGTACCGGTGTTCAGGAAGACATAGTGGCGGGCTGTTGAGTCGCTGGCGAGAACGTCTGGCAGGCCGTCGCCGTTCCAGTCAAAGACGTTGGGCGACACGTAGCCCCATCGGGCTTCGCCGGGACCCTGAATGTCGCCTTTGTAGCCTGGCTGAATGTGGATTTCGCGTCCGCCCGCAGTCAGTGGAACACCTGGAGCAAGGGCAGGGGAGCGGCTCGTCCCCAGGTTCTTGAAGAAAAGGATGCGCCCTTCCGAGTTCCCGGCGACGATATCCAATGCACCGTCGCCGTCCCAATCGACGATGGTCGGGACGGCCAGGGTCCCGGCGAAGATCTCCGCCTCCGATTGCAGCACCGGCACGGGCTTCTCATACACAGGGCGTCCGTGTTTGTCGAAGCGGCCGGTGAACTTGTAGTGATACAGCGCGCCCTCGCCGCCTGCAATGATGTCATCGGCGGCGGCGCTGAGGCCCGGGTAGGCAAGCGCGTAACAGCCTGCCAGCGGATGGCGCAATGCGACACCCCTGGGATCGACAGCATGGCGGCGGCTTTCAATCGCAAGACCGGTTGCGGACTTGTTAGCGAAATAGTAAATATCGCCGAACCAGGAGCCGCTGATGAGTTCGTTTGGCCGCGACGGGCCGAATCGAGCAAACGACAGAGTTCCGGGATTCCAGAGGATCTCCTCGCCTGGGCGCGAAAGCAGCTTCGGCTGCTCGCCAGGCGTGAACGACCAGAGTTGGAACCGTGCCATGCCGCCACGCCAGATGCCAGCGCCATCGTAGGGTACGTAATCCGGGTGCCGGCTGCCAGCGCCGGGCGGGGCGAACGACTTGCCGTCCGATACACTGAGCACGAAAGTCCAGCCTCCGCCGGCATTCGCCAGGGCGGCAATAGCGGCCGGTTGACCGGGAAGACCGGTTACCGGGATGCGGCGAGTCTCGTTGAAAGCGAGCTGAGCTTTGTCGAACCGGGCTTCGATGATGGTTGCGCCCTCGAGGAAGAAGCCCCAGACTTCCTTACCCGCCGCAACGACGGTGCACCGTGGCGTTTCGGTCGTCTTCAGCGGCATGGCGACTTCGATACGCTGACCGAAGACAGGGACGCCATCGGCTGTGGTGGATCTGTAGTGATAGAGGAACAGTCCCGTGGGGAAGCTGAGGCGTCCGGCGACGGCGAACAGATCGGGACGTTTCGCGCCGGAGACGTTTGCCCAGCCGACCGGGAAACTCGTCAGGCCGATGCCAAGGGGTCCAAGCCGGTCAGGCGTCCCGACGGGGATGGGCTTGCCACTCTCCCAAGCGGGCGGAGCGGCGCCGAGGGAGACTGCAAAAAAAAGAATAGCTGAATGACGCATGGTTCAAGGCCATTGGAACATATAAGGCCTCAGCGAAGGCGGCGCTTCGGGCGTGGTGAACGCCACCGCCCTGGACCGGTCCAAAATCACCGATGCGCCAAACGGCCAGCCCATGACTCTTTGCATCATTTCACCCCAGTTCGCCGTCTTAGCTGGATGAATGCGACCGACTCAAAACCGGCGATTGGGATCAGGCGGGTCGAATTACGCCTGCTCATCACGATTCAAATTCCTTCCAGCCTTCGCCAAGTGCGCCACCGCCGCCGTATGCATGGCCGTGGCTACGGCGGCCCCGCCGCCTTCCCCGCCTATGCCAGTTGCGGAGATCCTGCGAAGAGTCGCCGATAACCAGCAGCGCGCCGATGAATCCAGGTCGCGCGTCGTTTACCATCAGTCTGTCCGCACCCGGTTGATGCGCGGCGGGGGCAAACTTGCCCGCGAAGAGTCCCGCCAGTACACCGTCACGCCGACTGCTACCGGCTCCGAGAAGCAATTGCTCTCAATTTCCGGGCTCTATGAGAAGCACGGGAAACTTCATCCATACGCCGACCCCAAGTTCCGCCACAAAGACCTGGACCTTGACGGCGAGCTGACCGAGGATCTCACCGATGATCTGGTGAATAGCAAAAACTCCCGCGACGGCATCTCCCGGGACCTGTTTCCATTGACGGCCGAAGAACAGCGCCATTATGAATTCCGTTTCGACGGGTATCAGAAGGTTGCAGACGTGGATGCCATACGTCTCGCCTTCTCCCCGCGCAAACGCACTAAGGGCGCCGAGGAAGACGGCCGGCCGTGGTCGGGCACGGTGCTGATCCATCCTGAGGAATTCCAGCCTCTTTCAGTGGTCACCACCTTTGCGCAAGCCATCCCGGGCTGGGTCCGGGTGGTCTTTGGGATTAGTCTGAAACAACTTGGCTTCAGCCTGACTTACCGTAAGGTCGCCGGCGGGCTCTGGTTCCCATCCACCTACGGAACCGAATTCGGGCTCAGGGTCTTCTTCGGCTATAGCCGGAACATCACCATGAGTCTGGAGAACACTGACTTCCGGCTGGCATCCGCCGAATCCAAAATCACCTTCAGCGGTGATGCTGCCGGTGCTGGCCAGCCACCTCTACAACAGTAGCCGGCGGTGACTGGATCTACTGCCCTTTTGGGCGGCGGACCAGTTCAGGCGGAAACTCCGCACCCTTGCTGGCATCCGGGTTGCGCAGATTGTTCGTGCCGCCGCGGTCGGGCCAGAGAGGCATCGACAGGCCGCCTGTCTCCTCCAGTGCTTTGAACAGGCGCTCCCTCATTTCGCGGATCACCGGCTGGTGCTTCTCGGAGAAGATCAGATTGCGCGATTCGAGCGGGTCCTCCTGCAGGTCGTAGAGTTCGTCTATGTCCCAAATTCCGTGGTAGCGGATGAACTTGTAGCGGTCGCCGCGCAGGGCGTGGATGGTCGGCGTTTGCGGGAAGTTGCGCTCCCAATAGTATTCGTAGAGGAGCTCTTTGCGCCAACCCGCGGTTCGGCCCTGGGTGAGCGGCAGGAAGTTCATGCCGTCAAGACCGGCTGGCGCGGCCACACCGGCGGCGGCCAGCACGGTTGGCATGATGTCCAGTCCGGCGACGACGCCGTTCACCGTCTGGCCTTCCTGGAATAGTTCCGGGCAGCGCGCCAGCATCGGTACACGCATCGATTCCTCATACGCCGTCCGCTTGTCGATCAACCCGTGCTCTCCAAAAGCGAATCCATTGTCACCCATGTAAATGACCAGCGTCGAATCGAGCTGCCCGCGCTGTTTTAAGGCATCCAGCACGCGTCCGATCGATTCGTCCACGCCCATCAGCGTCTCCGCGTATCGCTTGAAGTACTCGCCGACGTCGAGTGACGAGTGGTACGGATACTCGACGCCATGCCAGGAGTTCCTTTGGTCCTGCACCCACTTTGGGCGGTGCTGCGCCATTTCGCCGGTGGCGGCCATCGTTGGCGGATAAACGAACTTGGCGTCCTTGTACATGCCCTTGTGCCGTGGGGCGGGCTCGAACTCGGCGTGGACGGCCTTGTGGGACAGGTACATGAAATAGGGCTGATCCTTCGACTGGCGGCCGAGCCAATCGAGCGCGTAGTCAGTCATCTCGTCTGTGATGTAGCCCTTTTGCGCCACGCGTTTGCCGTTGACGTTCAAGCCGCTCTTGCTCGGTAGATATGTTCCCTGGCCGCGAAAGCTTACCCATTCGTCGAAACCCGGCTGCGGATCGTCAGACTCGCCACCCATGTGCCACTTGCCGAAGAAACCGGTCTTGTAACCTGCCTTTTGCAGGTACGAAGGGAAGAAGACCGTTCCCTTGGGAATCGCCGTGTTGTTGTCGACCACGCGGTGCTTGTGGGCGTAGACGCCGGTCAGAATCGAGGCCCGCGACGGGCTGCAAAGCGCCGTAGTCACGAAGGCGTTCTTGAAGTGCGCGCCTTCGGCGGCCATACGGTCCATGACCGGCGTTCGCAGCCAGGGCTGGGCCTTGAGGAAGCCCATCGCGTCGTACCGGTGGTCGTCCGAGAGGATAAAGATGACGTTTCGGGGCTTGCCTTGAGCGGCGCCATGGAAAGGCGCTCCGGCCACGCTAGCGAGCAGTTCGCGACGGTTCATAGAAGCTACTATACCGTCTCGCTGAACGAACTCACGCTTATGTCACCAATTTCAGCCCTGCGATTCCGCAGACGATCAGGAGGAGACAAACGACCCGGACAGTGTCTCTGGGTTCGCCAAACAGCAACATGCCTGCGATGGCAACGCCGACCGCCCCAATCCCGGTCCAGATGGCATAGGCCGTGCCGACCGGAATAGTCTTCATCGAAATGGAGAGCAATCCGAAGCTGGCGATCATGGCCAGCACTGTCAGGGCTGAAGGAAATAGCCGCGTAAAGCCTTCCGTATACTTCAGGCCGATCGCCCAGGCGCATTCAAGTAGGCCGGCGGCGACCAGACAGATCCAGGCCATGGTTTGCGAGGGTCCTCCCATCCAAATGTAAGCCCTATGTATCGTCGCTTTGGATTGGTCTTCCGCCAGCGACAGCCTAGCGGGTCAGGCCCCGGCGTTTGATCGAGGAGGAAGCGACCTTCTGTACCTTTCTGCGCGCCGTTGCGGATCTGACGGCGACCTTTCTGCTGGTCTTGGAACCGACGGCGGCGCGGCGAAGCTTCGGCTTCTTCGCCGCCACTCTGGAGGGCGTTTCCAGAGCAGGGATCAGGATCAACTCGCCATCCTTTGGTGAAGCGAAAAACGTCTCGTCCAGCCGTGAATTGACCTTCAGGATCGACGCGGCAGGCGCCGCGTATCGTTTGGCGATCGAAGCCAGAGTGTCGCTCGAAGAGACGCGGTGCAGACGCCAGGCCTTCCGTTTGTCCGCAGGGACGGAATCCAAAGCGGCCAGAACCTCGTCCGCCTTGCCCCGAGGTACCCGGACCTGTGCGCCCTGCGGCGCCGTTTGGCGGATGAGCGCCGGATTCAATTCGCGCAGTTCAGCCACGGGAATGTCCGCGGCGTCGGCGATGAGCCCCAGATTCGTCGGCGCGTCGATCTCAACTGTGTCGTAGACCACCGCAGGTTCCAGGGCGGGAGCAGTGAGGCCGTATTCCTCCAGATTGTTCGAGACGATCGCCATGGCGAGGATGGCGGGCACATAGCTTCGCGTGTCCTTGGGAATGGCGTTGCGGGCACGCAGCTCCCAGTAGTCCGCGTATCCTGTTCGCTGGACGGCGCGTTCGACACAGCCTGGCCCGCAGTTGTAGGCTGCCATGGCCAAGAGCCAGTCGCCGGTCTGATTGTAGAGGTCGCGAAGATGCTTGGCGGCGGCGCGGGTCGCCTTTTCGGGATCCAACCGGTCGTCATGCAAGGGCGATGTCGTCAACCCATATTCGTGGCCGCGAGGGCGCATAAACTGCCACATGCCAGTTGCCGACTTGTGTGAAACGGCCATAGGCGCGAAGCCTGATTCGGCTTGGGCGATGTGGATCAACTCGCGCGGTATGCCCTCTTCGGCGAAGATACGGAAAATCATGTCCCGGTATCGTCCGGAGCGCCGCAGTCCCGCCAGGAGAGTGCGCGAACCCTTCGGATTGGTGAAGTAGCTGATGTAGCTCAGCACGGCATCGTTGACGGCGAGCGGCAATTGCGATTGGGCCGCTTCAATCTGGGCCGCGACCCGGTCCTTCAGCCGGGGATCGACCGGAAAAGTGAGTTCCAGGATCTGCTCAAGAGGGGACTGGGTGTAGACCGGCTCATCGTGAGCGGCCGACGAGCCCAAATGGTCCAAATCGTAACGGTGGATGAGACGGATCAACTCCTCGAAGCGCTGTTCGGCGGCGGTGCGGTCCGGCAAGTCGGCTGGCAGGTCAATCAGCACGTTGAGGGCGGTGTCGAATTCGATCCGCGCCTGGTCGAATTTCCCCTCCTGAATGCAAAACTTCCCATACTGGAAATGCTTATCGGCTTCCTGCAACGCCTTCTGGACCTGAGACTTGGGCTGGGTCTCCTGGGCTGTTGGGATGAGCAGCGAAGCTGGACGGGCCGTGCTCACCGGACGCGCTGCCTCCGGCGAAGAGATCTCCAAATCGGGCAGGCGCAGTGTTGAAGAACGGTGGAAAGACCCCTGGGCTGAACAGGGTAATGTGTACAGAACGATGGCTGCCGTAGCGGCTGCCAGTGCCGGGAAAAAATGAGTGCGAAGATTCATTCCGGTCTGGTCAGTGTTGGAACGCAGTTTGCCTCTACATGGCTATCGAAGTTTCGACTGTACTTCATTAGGGTTGTTCGGGTCAACCCGTCCAGTTCGCAGGATCAGGGACGCCGGGCCGTGTGCCGCAAGACGTGGAGCAGGCTGGAGCGGTCGTCGGTCCAGTCGAAGCGCTCGGGCGGGGATTCAGGCAGTTTCTCTGGCAGCAGGTGTTCCAGACGGGATCGAGGTCCGGCTAACATCCAAACCGATGGCGTGTAGCCGCGCACCGCGTCGCCACGGTCAGCCACTGCGATGGCGGTCCAGCCGACACGTTCCGAGACGGCCCTGACCACAGGCGTGAGGTCCAGGCTGCGCGACGAGACGTGGAAAGCCAGCACGCCGTCCGGCTTCATGTGGCGTCTGTAGAGTTCAAACGCCTCCCTGGTCAGCAGATGGACCGGAATTGAATCGCCGGAAAACGCATCCACGAAGAACAGGTCAAACTGTTGATTTTCCTGGGCCTCCAACGACAATCTGGCGTCGCCCAGGACAACCTCGATTCGTCCTGCGGCATCGTTTAGGTAGCTGAAGTAGCCGGAAGCAAGCGAGACGACCCAAGGATCAATCTCGTAGAAGCGAAAGGTGTCACCCTGGCGGGACCAGGCGGCCATGGCTCCCGCTCCCAGGCCGACAATGCCCACTCGGGCGTTGAGCTTCCGGAAGGCGAAGGCGCGGGCAGCGCCGCTCGACGGGCCGTAGTAGGAAGACGGCGAAGTACGGCGGTCGTCAAGCCATTGCGAGCCGTGAATCGTCGCTCCGTGCAACATCACCCGGAGCCGGCTGCCTCCCTCGGCTTGGTCGGCAACACGGATCGCTCCGTAGAATCCTCGGACCGAGACCACTGTGCCTTGCCTCTGGGCTGAGATAAGGGACAAGGCCGCTCCGGCCGATGCTGCAACAGCCGAGACCGCAACGGCGCCAATCAGCCCCTTCATTCCAAATACCGAGGCCACCAGAGACACCGACGCAAACATTAGCGCAAGACCGAGTTCGATCTCCCCCTTAAAGAGCCGGGGGGCGAGAAACGCGACGAAAACAGAACCCAGGGCGCCGCCGAAGGCGATGACGAAGTAGTAGGCTGTCATGAACCTTGGCGCGGGGCGGTGGCGCGCCAGCGACGAGTGGCAAAACAGGCACAACAGGAACATCCCAGCGGCCAAAAGCCCCGTACCTGGGTGGAATAAGTCGTGAGGCGCGAACCAGATGCCGCCACACAAGAAAACGATGCCAGCAAGTCCGGAGCTGAACGACATTTCCACGGAGAAGTCGCGCGAAAAGGCGATCACATACGTCAGCAGATACAGAAACAGCGGTACCGACCAAAGGAATGGGAACGGAGCGACCTGGCGGCAAAGGTGATTCGTGACAGTCAACAAAGCAGCCGAACCTAGGAATGCGAGCCACAGCCATCGGTAGATTTCCCTGCGGCCGGGAGCCACTCCTCCGGTTTGGGCCACTTCCGGGTGCAATGCCGGCCGGCTTCTTACCCGCCAGGCGAGCATCGCGACCAGGACGGCGCACACTGTCGTGCCCGCGCGCCACGCCGTGAGGGTCGGCCGCAAACCAAACCATGGCTCGATCGCCAGAGGGTAAGCCAGCAAGGCGACGATGCAAGCCAGATTCGACCAGGCGTAGAGCCGGTAGGCCGAGCGGCCCGCACCAAGAGCCGCATGCCAGTATTGAAGTAACGGGCTGGTTGAGGCGAGAAGCAGATACGGGACCCCGATCAGGCGCGCAAGCGAGATCAACAGGTCAACGGCTGGTGAATTGGTGCTGTGCGTAGGCTCGGGCGACGGCAGCCACAACGCCGCCACCGCCAAAGCGGCGGAAACAATGTGGATGCCGCCCTGCTGGGCCAGAGTCCGCTTCCGGCAAAGCCGGTCGGCGTAAAGATAACCGCCAAGCAAGAGCGACTGGAAAAAGACCAGACAGACTGCCCAAACCTCGGCTCCACCGCCAAATGCCGGCAGAAGCAGTTTAGCGACCAGCGGTTGGATCAGGAAAAGGCAGAAAGCGCCAGCGGCCACGGCAGCAATGAGCAACCCGGCCGCCGGCGGCTGATGAGGACTACTTGGGAAGGTTCTCTCCACTCACTTTGGTCAGCTTGTTGAGCTGCTTCACAACGATAAAGATTGCGAAAGCGATGATAACAAACTGGATCACGTTATTGAGGACGTTCCCATAAGCAAGGACGGCTGCTTTGGCTTCCTTCGCCTTCGACAGGCTTTCGTAAGTCTTGCCGTCGAGCGCGACATACAGACCGGTGAGGTCAATGCCGCCCGTGATCAGTCCGACGAGCGGATTGATCAGGTCTTCAACGATGGAGTTAACGATTTTGCCGAAGGCGGCGCCGATGACGACACCGACGGCCAAGTCGATCGCATTGCCTTTGACGGCGAATTCCTTGAACTCTTGTAACATGCCCATGGGCATAGAGATTATCACTTTTTCACCGGGGCGGTAGGGTTTTCTTCCATGTACTTTCGATAGGTGTATTGGGTGGTCAGGTACCTCTTTGAGAACTTGGCTCCGTCGTACGCTGCCGGGAAAATCAGAGTGGCCTGACGGAAGGTTTCGCGAGCCTCCTCGTGCCGTCCGGTCAGATCCAGGCATTGGCCCAGGCGGAACCAAGCCATGGATCCAGAATAGGGGTCAAGATGGGCTTGGCCGGTGGCGGCAATTCGGAGATGCGGAATGGCGCGCTCGGGTTCGTTATACCAGAACAGCAAATTGCCTCGGGCGTATTCGATCCGTTGCTGGGCAAGCCGGGCAAAGCCGGGGGCGGCTGATCTCTTCAAGGCCTCGCAGCGGTCCAGAGCGGCGGTTGCTTTGGCGAGATCGCCGATGTCTGCATAAACTTGCGATAATTCCAATAATAATAGGTAGTTGCGTGAGTATCGTTGAAGTAGTTGTTCAATTAGCGGCAACGCAAGCTCGGGCTTTGCTTCCCGCCTGTGAATGACGCTGAGCATGAGCTGCGCATCAGTCCGATTGATGGTGCCTTTGGCTGCGACTTCGGCCAGCGTACGGATGCCCGAGTCCTTGTTGCCGTGGAAGCCGGCGAGGAATCCCAGCAGCCGGTAAGTCCAATGAAGCGAACCGATTACATAATCGTGGAACCCCTGGGCCAGGCGGGCATCGATGCGGGACGGGTCGAGATCGGTGACCTTATTGTGCAGCTTGCGGGATTCGGTGACATCACGCAGCGAGTCCATCCACGCCTTGGTGACCAGGAAGTTGTAAGTGCCACGCAGACTGTAGGCGGTGCCACGGGCGTACAGAGCTTCAATGTCTCCTGGGTTCGCCGCCAGAGCTTTGGCTGTCAGATCCATCGAAGCCTGGATGGATTGGGTGAACTGAGTTCGTTCGGCTGCGGTGGGTTCCATCTTTGGATAGCGCAAAAACGGGTTGGAGCCGGTGACAAGCTGTGACTCTAGCGCACCTGACCGTAGCATCATCTCGAACAAGACGATCTGGGCTACGTGGTTGTGGCGGCCAGGATCGTTTGGTTGCTCTGCGAGCGCCTTCTTGAAGATGGTCAGGGCCTGGGGGTATTCCAGGTTGTAGAAGTGTTCGAACCCCTTCTCTGTTAACGGGTCCATGGCTGGCTGGGCGAGCAGGAGCGCGAACAGGGGCAGGATCACGGCTGATCCTCCCCCTGACCGCTACCGAGCCGGTCGAGCGCCCAATGGGCGTGTTCGGCCACGGTCACGTCCTCATGGTCTGCAAGCCGGAGTAGTAGCGTGCGGTAACGTGGATCACCTGAATTGCCCATGGCCGTAGCGACGTTCCTCAGCCAACCAGTGTATTTTGCTCGAGAGATGGGTGTGTGCCGGAAACGGTGCTGGAAGCTGGCGGGCGTAAGTTCTGCCATTTCTACAAGATCCGGGCGAGGATGGACGGGCTGAAAGGCGGCCTCACTGGTGGATGGTGCGCGCTGGTTCCAGGGGCAAACCTCCTGGCATACGTCACAACCAAACAAACGGTGGCCGATGGCGGGACGTAGCCTCTCAGGTGCGGAGCCGCGCTGCTCAATGGTCAAGGTGGAGATGCAGAGCCGGGCATCAAGCGAATAACCTGACGGGGAACTGGACGGAACGAGCGCTTGCGTCGGACAGGCGTCGATGCAGCGGCGGCAGGAGCCGCACCGGTCCGGTGGCGGCTGATCGGGCGGAAGTTCAATGCTGACAAGGACTTCGCCGAGAAAGAACCATGAGCCTTGCTGCTGGTTGATGAGGCACGTGTTGCGGCCGATCCAGCCCAAGCCGGCTTGCCTGGCATAGGATCGCTCGAGCAGCGGCGCAGTGTCGACGCAGATCCGGTGTTCGAAATCTCCCCACATTTGATGGAGTCTGTCGACCAAGTTTTTCATGCCCTGGCGCAGGTTGTCGTGGTAGTCGCCGGCGCCCCAGGCGTAACGGGAGATGGGTGGATCCGGTAAATCGACTGTTTTGTATAATTTGCCGAGGCAGAGAATGGATCGCGCGGACGGCAGCAAAGCGCGCGGATCACGGCGGATATCAGCCCTGTGATCAATAAGATAGCGCAGATCGCCGGCATAGCCGTGGCGGACCCAATCATCGTAAAGACCCATGTCCGGCGCAGGGAGGGCGGCAACGATGCCGGAGATCTCGAAGCCGGACTCCCGGGCGGTGCGGTGGAAGGCGTCGCGGCTGGGCTGCTCCAAAGCGTGGAACTCCTCTAGAATCATGCTACTATGGCGCGGTTTCCTGGTCGCGCCGTTTAACCGCCCAAATTGCCGTTGAGGAACGAATTGTCGCAGTTGGGCGGATAGACGTGGGAGCGGCTCGACCAAGGTCATAAAATGACAAAGACCGGAACAGGTGTATTCCACCCCCGAATAGGAGATAGCAAGAAGAAATGGCGAAGCCCATTAAGTATGCCGAAAAGGTGATGTCGGTGGCAGCCAATGCCGCGTGGCAGGTGTTCGACACGTTGAACCAGATCAGTCCGAACCCCGGCTTCACGCCAAAGTGGTCTGACAAGCCCCTGCTGAAAAGCTACGAAAAGATGAAGCCGAAGCTGGGCTGGCCGCGGACGACCGATTCGCTGTGCCCGCGCTGTATTCCCGAGGTGCGCCAGGAGATCCTGGACGGCAAGAAGGACGTCAGCGTGCTGATCACCGATAAGCCGGGCGAGATCAAAGCGCAGATCATCGAGCGCGACGGCAAAATTCTGATGGTGAAGGATTGCCCGATTCACGGCCACTTCGAGGACGTGATGTCGATCGATCCGGCCTTCTTCAAGCACCTGGAAGACGTCTTCCCAGGCCGCGATATCCGCGCCCACAACGACGCCGACCTCCACCACCACGGTTCCTCGACGATCACCCACGGCCGCGGTTCAGTCCTGACGATCGACCTGACCAACCGCTGCAACATGATGTGCGACCCCTGCTTCATGGATGCCAATCAGGTTGGCTTTGTCCATGAATTGAGCTGGGACGACATCAAGACGATGCTCGACAACGCCCTGAAGATCAAGCCGCGCCGCCAGATGTCGGTGCAGTTCTCCGGCGGCGAGCCGACCCTGTCGCCGTACTTCCTGGACGCGATCCGGTACTGCAAACAGGTGGGCTACAACTCGGTACAGGCGGCGACCAACGGCATCGAGTTTGCCAAGTCGAAGGAATTCGCCAAAGCGGCTGCCGATGCCGGCCTGCGCTATGCCTACCTCCAGTTCGACGGAATCGGCAACGCTGCCAATTCGCACCGCGCCGTCGGCAACCTGTTTGACGTGAAGCTGAAGGCGATCGAGAACCTGCACTCGGCGGGTGTCGACATCGTTCCAGTGATCACGATCATCAACGGCATCAACAACGAGCAGGTGGGCCGCGTCGTTCAGTTCGCGCTGGACAACCCGAAGAAGATCAGCTTCCTGAGCTTCCAGCCTGTGTCATTCACCGGCCGCGACGAAGCGGTCACCGACGAGCGCCGCGCCGCCCAGCGCTACACGCTTTCCCATCTGGCGCATGACGTGAAGAATCAGACGGGCCTTGGCGAACCGGTCCGCGACTGGTACCCGATCTCGTTCATGAGCACGTTCACCGATTGGGCCGATCTGGTGCACGGTCCAGACCGCGAGTGGGGCAACCTGAGCTGCGGCTGCCACCCGAACTGCGGCGTCGGCATGGGCATCATGATTGACAAGGAGACCAAGGAAGCGGTCCCGTTCACGGCATTCGTCAATGCGGACCGCCTCGCTCGCGACATCGCCCGCGTCAATGACGCCGCCCGCGGCCGGTTCCTCTCGGCTCTCGGCATGGCCCTGTCGCTGATGCGCAATTACGATCCTTTCGTCGCGCCCAAGCACTTCAAACTGACGGACCTGCTCAAGAAGTTCGACAAGACCTTCGGGGCCTCGGGCCGCAACTATGGGAAGGTGACCGGCGACCGCACGGTGCAGGACATCGAAAAGCGCCGCGCCGACCGCTGGAACTTCCTGTTCATCGCTGGCATGTGGTTCCAGGACCTGTTCAACTACGACTTCCGCCGCACCGAACAGTGCATCATCCCCTACGCCACGCAGGAAGGCGAGATCAGCTTCTGCGCTTATAACACCGGCGTCGGCTGGCGCAACATCGTCGAGAAGATGCACATGACGGCCACGCTCACCAAGTGGTATGAGGAGCACGGACGCCACGAGATCTTTGCCGGCAACAAGAACGTGGGCCTAAAGGATACAGCCCACAATCTATTGCTGCGCGAAGAGATCGTCACGACCGAAAAGCAGCACGATCTCGACGAGCTCGGCATCGCCAAGACCGCCCGCGAGGAAAAAGCCCGCGCCCGCGACGCCAAACTCGCCATGGAAAAGGCCGCCGAGAACGCCCGGATGATGGCGCTCTACAAGAAGCATGTCTTGAAGGAGCCGGAGACGGATCTGGTCCAGATCGGCGGCATCGCCGCGGCGAAGCCGGTCCAGAAGGAAGAAGAGATCGGAACCTTCGGCGACTAACCGGCAAGTTTCATGCGGTGGCCGGCTCCTGATGGGGTTGGCCTCAGCGACACAAGTTCAACGAACTCCTATTCGGTTTCACGTAACCCGCCCGGACGCCCAGTGTGGCCTCCGGGCGTTTTTTTATTTACTGGATGAACCCGTGGCGGCGGCCCCAGGCCTTCCAGAACTTGACTCGCTCCGAAAGGGTCTGCTCGTCGCCGCCGACGGGCTGGCGCCCCACTTCTTCGATCATTTCGGGAGACGATTTGTGGCGTGGCAAAAGCGTTCCACAGTGATTGAGTTCTTTCGTTTCGGTCACCTTGTCGCCAAGGGCATATCTGTCGAGGCCCATCATTGCCATTTCTCGGAATTGCGGGTTGTCGGTCGCGCGAAGAAGATAGGGGACTGTCGCGGCGGTGCTGATTTTCAATAGAGTTCGCACAGCCATGCTCCTGACAAAGATCGGTGCGGCGGCGCTCTCCACCGTTTGCCCGAGAAGCCGGATTCCCACAGTGTCCGGGCTCCGGTAGTATTGCTCCAACAGCCCCCAGGCCGCATGGCCGAATTGGCTTAAGCGCGGCTGATCCAATTCTGCAATCATCGCCGGCAGCCCTGCCGGGTCGCTGTTAGCGATCTGCAGTACCGAACACAAGATGTCCGGGGCTCCAAACTCAGGTTGGCGCACCAGATCGACCCAGCGCGCTACATCGGACCCATTTCGAATCAGGTTGGCGACACTCATCACCATGGCTTCATCAAAACTCGGCCGCATGTTTGGGTGCGCCGGAGTCTTGAGCTTGTGAAACGCGGCCAGAGCCTCAGCAGACAATTGCAGCCCGACGTCGCCGCGAGTGAGATCAGAACCCACGGCCGGCGGAGTATCCAAGACCTGCCAGAAATAGTCATGAGTTGATCCCGGGGGCGTCCAGCGCGGCACCGCGAGCGCACATCCTGGGCCGTCCTTGAGGAAGAGCATAGTAGCGATGCCCGGTCGCTCCGTGGCCAGGCTCGGATAGGGCCAGTTGCCTGTGTCCACTGGCATGCGGATGCAGATCGTCTCGCCGGGCTTTCCGGGCCCCCTGTAGGTGCGCAGGATCTGGACGTCCGCCGTCATCTCCGGTCCGCCGATCCGCACCACAAGCACTTTCCCGATCAAAACGCGATCTGAGTCAGCAATAAGTTTCGACAGACCTCTTTCCGTAATGATTCCGGCGCCGAGCAGATCTGAAAGCAGAAGCAGACACACCAGAAGCAGGCTAGAACGCCAACAGGCATAGTCATGTGATCGGGTGCTAAGTCGATACTTCATTGGTGTTCCCCATGGTCCTGATAATACTGTTGCATTTTAGTAGTCAGATATGTTCCTGCACCAGGCCAGAGTTGGCCCGCTCGAAATTCAACGATTCCATGCATCACTTTGTAGTTTCCTAGTGGAGGATTTGGATTCAGGCGCTCGGCCTTCTTCGAATCAGGGATCGGCTTCTTCTTCTCGACGACATCCTTTACGTATTGACGCCACTTGAGGTCGTTTTGCTCCAGTTCGACCAGAGTCGCGAGCGCCCTCTGCAGTAGAAGCGCCCCTTCCTGGGAGGACAGTTGCAGCCGCTTGAAGTAGGCTGAGCACGCGACGTCGGATTGCGCCTTAGGGGCGTCGCAGCGACTGCGGACACGGTTGAGGAACAGAAAGTAGGCGATGTCAGGAGTTATCGACTGAGCAGATACTGTACAGAAAAAGAAGAATATAGCGACAAGTCTTGCGAGTATACATCCGCCGTGCCTGAGTCTCATATCGCCTCATATTTAGCCTCAACAGGTAGGTCTGTCAACAGAAATTGGAGATAAGAGTGAAACTATATAAAGAAGTCAGTGGAGTTGAGCGGGCGTCCAAATGGAGGTAGTGGAAACAGGTGCTGATTGTTGCCTCGACTGCGTCAGTTTGCCGCCTTCCGCTCCCGCAGCAACTGTAAGACCCGCATCGCCGGCAGCGCCTCTACCCGCCGGCCGTTTGATTCCACGGTTTCGGCTTTGAATAGGGAATTGTAGACGGCTTCTTCGGTGGCTTCGATGACAGCGAGGAACAGGGGCGACATATTGTCGTTCGGGATCAGCGAATTCGCATTAAGCACGGTGGAAAAGGCGATGGCATAATCGCCGGAACCGTTCGATCCGGCGGCGCCGGTCCGGCCCAATCCCATCATCGTCCGGGCGGCCATTCGCTTCAGATTGCGGGCATCGACGGGGGCGTCCGTCGCCACAACGACGATCACGCTGCCGTCAGCCGAGCCCTTGCCGTCCTGTTTGAGCAGTCGGCCGATGGGGACGCCGGCGATGTGGAGGTCGCCGCCATAGTTTGTTTGGACGAGCACGCCGACGGTGTGACCCGCGGGGGTGCGCCGCGATGAGGTCCCAATTCCGCCCTTGTAGCCGAAACAGACCGTTCCGGCACCCGCTCCCACTGCGCCTTCATCCACCGGTCCCGACCTGGCCGTTTCAATCGCCTGGAAGACGTGCTCGCGACCGGCAGGGCGGCTGCGGATGTCGTTCAGCATGCCGTCGTTGGTCTCTGCGACCAAAGGATTCATGCTGCGGACTTGCTCGTTGCCCGGCAAGGCGAGCATGTAATCAAGCAGCGCGTCGGCGACTCGGGGGACGTTGAGGGTTGAGGTGAGCAGGATGGGGGTCTCGATTTCGCCGAGTTCGTCCACCTGAGTCGAGCCCATGAGCTTGCCGAAGCCGTTGAACGTGTACACCGCGCCGGGGACTTTTTCCTGGAAAAGGTTGCCGCCGTGAGGGAGGATGGCGGTGACGCCGGTGCGAACGTTGGGCGGACGGATGACAGTCGAGTGTCCGATGCGGACACCGGCTACATCAGTGATAGCGTTCAGAGGACCGGGGGGCAGGGTCCCGGTCACGATGCCTGCCTGCCGGGCGCGGAACTGGCGCGAATTTGAAGGAGCCGCGGCGGCGGGCAGGGCGAGGGTGAATAGAAGTGATCTGCGTTGGATGGAGCGGGATGATCCAGTCACGCCGCCATCGTATCAGGGGCAGGGCTTAGCCTGCGGGTTCCACGTTTTCAGCGTGCAGGCCTTTGGGGCCGGTGATGCACTCGAAATGCACTTCCTTACCTTCCTCGAGAGTGCGGTAGCCCTCCCGGGTGATCGAACTATAGTGGACGAAGACATCCTCGCCACTCTGGCGAACGATGAATCCGTAGCCCTTAGCGTTGTTGAACCACTTCACAACTCCGGTTTCCTTCACGCGATTGCCTCCTGACGTTACTCAACATCTCCGCGAACTCCTTAGGGACAGGTAGCTTCGGTGGAGAGAGTTCTGTTTTGCCCAGATGCCGCGGCGGCCGCGGCAATACTTACCAGTTGAGTAAAGTATGCCAGAAAGTGCGGAAAGATCCAACAGTCAAAGTGAAATGTGATTTCTTGCTGCCAGGAGGCAGGAATTTCTTACACTGGGAACCGCAATGAACGAATTGCTGAAGAGCCGAGAGGGCCGGGTACTGCGTTTGACTCTGAACCGGCCGCAGAAGAACAACCTGCTGAATTCGGTCCTGCGTCTTGAGTTGCTGGCCACCTTGGAGGAAGCGGCGGCCGACAGTCAAGTCGGCTGTGTTCTGCTGGATGCTGCGGGGCAGATGTTTTGTGGGGGATGGGATATGGAAGAGGTGCTTGAAATGGGCCCTAAGGCGGCTGGCGGCCCGGATCTGCGTTTGTTCCGCTTCGGAATGGATTGTGCGAAGCCGGTGGTGGCTGCGGTGCAGGGTCCGTGTCTGGGCGCGGGGGTCGGTTTGGCCGCAAACTCGCATGTAGTGGTGGCTGCGCAAGGAGTGAAGTTCGGGCTGACTGAGATCCGTTGCGGATTCTGGCCGTTCGCGATGCATGGCGCGTTGGTGATGGCCATGGGGGAGCGGCGGGTGGCGGAACTGTCGCTTACGGGCAGGGTATTCAGCTCTCAGGACGCGATGCAGTTCGGCCTGGTGCACGAGATTGCGCCAACCTTTGAACTGGACGACAGGGCAACCTCGGTGGCGCAGCATCTGGCCTCGCTCAGTCGCGATGCGATCCGGTGCGGTCTGGAGTTCATGCGGAGATGGAGGGTTGAGCCGGCGGGCTCACTGGCGGAGGAAATGGCGCAAGAAATGGCGGCATCGGCTGATTTCCAGGAGGGAGTGCGGGCAATGCGGGAGGCACGAAAGCCAGACTGGCCATCGCTGAAGGTCTAATAGCACGGGACGAGGCCCCCAAAACGCGCTCTTGCCGAAATCGTGATCCTGAAGTAACATCCGCTAGGGGCTTCGCATGAATTCAATCTGGCGTATCGCATTTATTTCACTCATCCTGCTTGCTCCAGCCTTCGCGCAGGCAAACGTGGAGAGGCTTCCGGAAAAAAGCGGACCCAAAGCGCCGCCGCCGGCGCCGGCACAAGTCGATGTGGTTCCGGGGCCGGCGACCTCTGGTGGCGGCCCAGTCCAGCCACAGGCGCCTTCATCCGATCAGACAGCTGCTGCAAAACCGGCGCAGACTGACAATAAGAAGTCCCTTCAGCCGGCACAAAAGGGATCGAAGCCAGTCGAAACCTTGCCTTCTCAGCCGGCCGCGGCCACGACACCGGCGGCCTGCTCCGAAGTCCACAAGGAACTCACCCAAGACTGCCTGAAGGCCGAGAAGGCGCGGTATGCCTACACGGTTGGCAGTCTTGAAAACCGCAGGCAGAATTTTGAGTGGCAACTCCAATCGACGAAATGGATCTTTTTTGTGGTGCTGGTGCTGGTGGCTTCAGGGATCGCCTTTGCCGGTTTTCAACTATTCGTCGTCATGAACGCGATGAAGGCTGGGAGCCGGGTCCGGCGTGGGGCGGGGGAGGGAACCGAGCCGGCTCCCAATCTGGGAGGAGACATCGAGATCAGCCCCGACCGCATCAAGATCTCGTCTTCCGTTCTGGGAGTGGTGATCCTCGCGCTTGCGATGGCCTTTTTCTACCTCTATGCCAGGTACGTTTATCCGATCACCGAAATTGGCCCGTCCGGGGGGTAGTCTTTAACTCGATGCGCAAAGAGCCGCGTCCTTGGGGACGCGGCTCTGAATTGTATCTAGCATTCCTAAGTCACCCAGGCGTTCTCCCGACGCCAGCCGGCGAGCCGCGCGGCTAACGTGGGACGACTCTGGGGCAAAAGAAGCTTGGGTAAGGTGATCCTGACTTGCTAAGGGAGGTATTCCTTCGCGTTTCCCGGATATGAGAGCAGCACTTTGGCTTCGGGCAGCGAGCTGCGCAGCAAATCCAGTTCGTCGGCCGGCGCTGACAGAGGCAAGGCAACTTGTCCCCGGTCTGCGACGGAGCGAATCAGCCCCATCATGATCTCCAGCCCCTGGTAGGCGCTGTCGAAGTTGCACTCGTGGATGTGGCCGTCGTCGTCCAGCCAATCGGCCATCTGCTGGATGTAAGGCGGCATGTCGAGGTCATAGTTCATGCAACCCTCGCCGGACTGGACGCCGTTCTTAGTCACCGCGCGCCAGCCGCCGCCGGTCAGCACTTCGGCGTAGCCATCCGTGCCCTGGGCGCCGATGCGGCACTTCCGCCACCAGTAATCGACCTCGGGCACATCCGGGGCGCCGGCGCCGCATTCGACGATGCCTCGGACCCCGTTGGCGAACTGGATGAAGCCGCCGATGTAGTCGGGCGAGGGATGAGCGTCGGCCATCTTGCCCCGTCCCGCTGCCTGGGCCATCACCCATTCGGCGGCGGCGTTGCCGTTGTACCAGCGCATATAGTCGATCAGGTGCGAGATCATGTGCATCATCCAGCCGCTGGCTGTGCCATACACGGTATGGATACGGCCCAGGGCGCCACTGGCGATGACCTCCTTCACAGCGCGGTAATGGCTTCCGTAGCGGTGCTGGTGGCTTACCACCACCTTCACGCCGCTGGCATCCACCAGGCGCTTGATCTCCATGCCCTCGGCGCTGGTGAGCGCCACGGGCTTCTCCATGGCAATCATCCGCGCCCCGCACTCGATGCCAGCCTGGATCAGCGGCGTGCGCACGTTGGCCATGGTGCAAAAGCAGAACACGTCCGGTTTGAGATCGCGGGCCACCTGAGCGGCGTCTGTGCCGGTCACCTGAACGCCTAACTTTGCGGCCGCGGAATCCAGGCGAGCCTGGTCGATGTCGCAGAGGCCAACCACCTCAAAGCGGGGGTTGGCCTGGAAAGCGGCGGCATGGTGCATTCCGCGTTTGCCCATGCCGGCCACGACAACAGTGTATTTCCTGTCCATGGACTAGACCGCCTTGGCGTCCCACTCGAGGACCTTTTCGATCGTGTAGTCGATCTCGGCTTCGGTCAGTTCAGGGAACATCGGCAGCGAGATGCAGCAGCCCGCGTTGCGCTCGGAATTCGGAATCGGACCGGCGATGCGCGCTTGCTTGCCCCACGGATAGCCTTCCTGCTGGTGAATGGCGATCGGGTAGTGGCACTTAGCGTCGATGCCGGCGTCATTGAGGAAGCCGAGCAACTGGTCGCGCTGCTCTGCCTTGGCCGTCTCGATGACATAGAGGTGGAAGATGTGGCGGTATCCGGGCATCACATACGGCAGCGTCAGCGTCTTGGCTCCGGCAAGGCCGGCCGAATACCGGGCGGCCCACTTAATGCGCTGATCGTTCCACTCGTCGATGTGCTTCAGCTTGGCGCTCAGCACTCCGGCGTGGAGGTCGTCCAGGCGGCTATTGAAGCCGTAGCTATGGCAAGAGCGCTTATCCGATCCATGATTGCGCAGGCGCCGGACCACGCGGTCCACCTGCTCATTGTTGGTGACAATGGCGCCGCCGTCGCCAAAGGTGCCGAGGTTCTTCTGAATGATGAAGCTGGTGGAGGTGGCATCGCTCAGTTCGGCGATCTTGAAGCCGTCGCCGGCCGCGCCGAACGCCTGAGCATTGTCCTCGATCACGTAAAGCTTGTGCTTGTCCGCGATCTGGCGGATCGCCTTCATGTCGGCGCACTGGCCATAGAGGTGAACCGGGATGATGGCCTTGGTTTTGGGCGTAATGGCGGCTTCAATCTTCGATGGATCGATGCAATTGGTCTTCGGGTCGGAATCCACGAAGACGGCCGTCGCGCCAGCGATCCAGATGGCTTCCGCCGTGGCGAAGAACGTGTTCGTCGTAGTGATGCACTCGTCGCCCGGCCCGATGCCGAGCGCCATGAGCGACAGCCAAATCGCGTCGGTCCCGTTGCCAACGCCGATGGCATACTTGGTTCCGCAATACTCGGCCAACTCCTGCTCAAAACGCTTGAGCATCGGTCCCATCACGTATTGGCCGCTTTCGAGAACCTCTTTGATGTTGGCGTCGATCTCGGCTTGAATGTTCTGATACTGCTTGACGTGTCCGTAAAATGGCACTTGCATGATTAGAAGGGCTCCTTGTAATGTGCTTCAGTATACATTACCGGCGCTGAAGCTAGGGCCGGCATGAGGTCCCTGATCATCCGGGCGAACCGGATGGGATGTGAGCGGGCCTAACTCACGCCCAGAGTTTTGGCGGTCTTACGGAAATCGGGCTGAGAAACGGCGATCAGGGCGCCGTAGCCCCCTTGGCCGGCGCTGAGCGCGTGGAGCGAAGTGACGTTGATGCCGGCTTCGGCGAGTTTGCACATCAGGTCTGCGATGACGCCGGGGCGGTCCTTGCCTTTCACCATGAAGCCCTTTTGCTTGGGGCTCAGCTTCAGGCCGGCTTTCTTCGCCGCGGCGGTGAGACCTGGGGCCTTCTCGTCGAGGATGAGGACGATTTCAGCGCTCCAGGCGGTCTTCCAATAGCCGAGGAACCCGGTGAGGTTCGTGCCTGCCTCTTTCAGCGCGGAGAGTATCCGCGCACCCTCGCCAGGTTGATGCGGAATGGCGGCGAAACAGTACTCAACGATGGATATTTGATCTGGCGAGAGCTGGTCAGTCATTCTCGTTCTCCTCGGTGTATGCCATGAGAAACAGCCGGGCGACATGGACCGTGGATGCCATCTCACGAATGACGGTAGTGTTTTCGATTAAAGCACAGTTTGACCTGTGGCGTTGTTGCTCTGCCAGGAGGGACGTGCCATGGCTGATGCAGGCGGCTGGCCCGGCTCAATCACGCCAGCGCCGGCGGGTGTATCGTGGAAGGCACTATGCGCTTGCTCGAAGTTCGTGCTCAGGCCCTCTGTGCGCTGTTCATGCTCGCCGTTGCCTGCGGACGCCAACCGGAATCAGGCCCATCCGCCACGCCACGCACCGTCAAAGTGGCGCAGACCGGCCCGGCCGATGTTGTCGGCTCAGGCAACGCCGCCTTGCAGAAGGCTGCGGATATGCTCCGGCCCGGCGACACGCTGCTTATCGGCGAGGGCGCGTATCTGATGGAGAACAGCCTCTTCGTCCCCAGCGGCGTCACCGTGCGGGGGGTCGCCGGCAAGACCATCCTAAAGAAGAACGCAGGCGTGCGGACAGCGCTGGCGGAGGACGGCGATTACGGCGAAAGCGCGCTCGCCGTGGCCGATCCGGGCAAGTTCTACGCGGGCATGGGGATCACGATCCTCGACGACGTTCAGTCGCGCGGTTGGGACGTCAGCGTCACCACAGTGACTGGCGTGAAGGGCCAGTTTCTGCTGATTCGGCCGCCCACGGTCCGCGACTACGACTTTGAACGCAAGAACGCCCGCGTAACCAACACTTTTCCAATCCTGTGCGTGATGAACGCCGAAAAGGTGGTTCTCGAAGACATCACAGTGGACGGCAACCGCGCCGAAAACGACTATCTGGATGGCTGCCGCGGCGGCGCGATCTACCTGAACACGGTGCGCGACGTGACCGTTCGGCGCTGCGTCGCCCGCAATTACAACGGCGATGGCATCTCGTTTCAGATCACCGACGGCGTGAAGATCATCGGCTGCGAATCCCACGGCCACTCGGGCTTTGGCGCGCATCCCGGCACAGGCAGCGCCAACGCGTTGATCAAGGGATGCAACTTGCACGACAACGATGACATCGGCCTTTACCTATGTTGGCGGGTCCGCCACGGACGGTTTGAGGACAACGTGATTGAGAACAACGGCCACCACGGCATATCGATCGGTCACAAGGACACCGATAACGAGTTCGTGAACAACACGGTCATCAAGAACGGGGTGAGCGGCGTGTGGTTCCGCGAGGAATCGGTCAAAAACAGCGGCCACCGGAATTCGTTCCGCAACAACCGGGTGTTCGACAACGGCGGATCCAAGACCGGCTACGGCTTCTACATTGCGAAGAATGTGGATGGCACGGTGATCCAGGGCAACCTGATCGGCGACACAAGGAAGACCGGCAAGACCCAGCGCGTCGCCATCGAACGCGCCCCTGGGGCGGGGGCAGTCAACTCCTCCGGCAACGACATCCAACAGGATTAACGGTCCGCGATTCGCGCGGCCGCGCTGCCGGCGCCCCAAATCGGTGTTTACCAGGCGCGGGAACCAGGCAAAGCCCCGCCCGGCGGCTTGGAACATAATTGTTGCAAACTGTTGATCCGAGTTTCATGCGTCTGTAACAACAGCTTGCTTTCCTGGTAGTCGGAATAACCCAAACGATGAACCTCACTCTCCGGACATCAGCCTGTGTTGTGTTTATTGCATCAATCCTGTTTGCCCAGACAGCGCCCACCAAAGGAACCGTTGATGGGGAAGTGCTCGACGGCGCAACAGGCCAGCCGATTCCCGGCGCTGTTGTCAGTGCGGGCACCGTTCGAGCTGTAACTGGGGAAGCCGGCAAGTTTCAACTTGAACTCGCTCCCGGCGTTTACAGAATCACGTTTCAGGCCGCAAAGTACCTTGATTCGACGGTCGAAAGCGTAGCAGTGCAGGCTGGCCAGGCCGCCCCGCTGACGACATTGCTGGCGCCAGCCGCCAACGTGACCACCGTCGAGGTGAAGGAGTCGGCGTCGCCGGTAATGGCCACTGCCGAATCCATGTTGCAGGAGCGCAAACTTGCCGCGGCCGTCAGCGACTCGATCTCGGCCGAGGAAATTCGCCAGTCGGTGGCATCCGACGCCGCCGGCGTGCTTCAGAAGGTGACGGGCGTCTCAGTGGTGGATTCCGGTTTCGTCTTTGTCCGCGGACTTGGCGAACGCTACTCGTCCACGATGCTCGACAATGCCGTCATCCCCACCACCGAACCCGAAAAGCGCGTCGTCCCGCTCGATCTGTTCCCTTCCAAGCTGATCGAGAGCATCAAGGTCGTCAAAAGCTACACGCCCGACCTGCCCGGCGAATTCTCAGGCGGTGTGGTTCAGTTGTCCACGGTGGATTTCCCCAAGGAGAAGGTTTTGAAGTTCTCGGCCACCACCGGCTTCAACACAGTTACCACAGGCAAGCGTCTTCTCTCTTACCCCGGCGGAGCCACCGACGCCTTTGGGTTCGACAATGGCTCACGTTCGCTGCCCTCGATGATCCCATCGGACAAGCGCCTGATTCAGGGCAGCTACACGGCGTCCCAATTGCAGGAGTTTGGCCGGTCATTCGCAACCAATTGGGAACCAGCGCCGATCTCGACAATGCGCCCTGAACAAAGCTATTCAGTCGTCGGCGGCGATACCTTCGGCCGCATCGGCATCGTCGGCGCGTTGACGTTCTCCAACAAGCCCCAGAATCAACTCGAAACCCAGCGCTACATCCGCCAGGGTTCAGCGGGTCCGCTGATCTTCACCAACTACGAGAACTTCAACAGCGGCACCGAATCCGCCCGCCTTGGCGGTGTGTTGAACGTCGCCTTCAAACTTACCGATAACCACAAGATCGTTTTCCGCAATACGCTTACCCGGGACAGCGACAAGGAAGCCCGCGAGTTCACCGGCTACGACGGCTCGAACGACGGCACCCTGTTCTCGCAACGCCTGCGCTGGGTCGAACGCGGCCTGTTGTCGAACAGCGTCGAGGGGACCCACTTGTTCCCGTCGGCCGGCAACACTCAGATCCGCTGGCAGTTCACCACCTCCTCTTCCACCCGCAATGAGCCGGACATGCGTGAAGTGATCCGCGGCCAACTCGACGACGGCCGTTTCGTCTATCTCGGTCTCTCCTCATCCGGCCAGCGGTTCTTTTCCGAATTGAACGACCGCATCTACGAGCCGCAGGTTGAGTTCTCGAAACCCTTCTACAAGGGAGCGCTGACCGGCATTTTCACCGCCGGTTTCCGCGGGACCTTCCGAGACCGCGACTTCCAGGCCCGCCGCTTCCGCTTTATTCCCAAGAAGGCATCTACGCTCAATCTGTTCGCCCCTTCCAACCAACTCTTCGCCGCTTCCAACATCCGCCCCGACGGCTTCCAGATTCTCGAATACACCCGCGCCACCGACCGTTACGACGCAGCCATGGACATCTATGCCGGTTACGCCATGGCGGACTTCAACATCGGTCCGCGCTGGCGCTTTGTCACCGGCGTCCGCATCGAAGACGCGTCCATCAATGTCAATACGATCGACCCGCTGGTGCCCAATGCTCAGGCGCAAACCGCTGCCCTGGTCAACCGCGATCCAATGCCATCGGCTTCGGTGATCTACTCGATCAACCCGCGCATGAACCTCCGCGGCGGATATGCGCAAACCGTTTCCCGCCCCGACTTCCGCGAACTCTCGCCCTTCGACTTCAATAATGTCTATGGCGGCTTCGTCACCCAGGGCAACCCGAACCTGATGCGGGCAGCCATTAAAAACTCGGATCTGCGATGGGAGTGGTTCCCCGGCGGCAATCAACTGATTGCGGCCAGCGTCTTTCTCAAGGACTTCAAGGACCCGATCGAGGTCACCATCCTGCCGTCCAATGATCTCCGCCAAACCTATGTCAATGCCAAGGGCGCGCGGAACGTCGGCTTCGAACTCGAGACCCGGACACCCATGAGCCGGTTCGGCCGCCGCCTGCGTGAGTTCGGCGTCCAGGCTAATTTCACCTTCGTCGACTCATCCATCGACATCCGCGATTCCGATGCCGCCTTGCTCACGTCGGCCAGCCGCCCGCTGCTCGGCCAGTCGCGCTACATCTTCAACATCATCACCGAGTGGAAGCGCCCGAAGTGGCGTTCCGACGCACACTTCGATGTCAACTATGTCGGCCGCCGTATCTCCGATGTCGGCACTTTCGGCGTTCCCGATATCTACCAGGAGGCCATCACCTCGCTCGATTTCAGCTATCAATACCATGTCGATGAGACCGGCAAGTACGCCATCAAGTTCACAGCCGAAAATCTCGCCGACAACCACTATCACTGGACCCAGGGTCCATTCACTCAGCGCAGCTTCCGGTTGGGCCGAACCTTTTCGGCCGGCCTGACCGTGTCCGTCTTCTAGTAGCCCAAATTGAACGTCAAATGTTACCCGGTCCAGAACCGGAAAAGGAGAACTATGCTCAGACTGTCTTTGTCGCTCGCCGCAGGACTTGCCCTGCTGGCCGGCGGAGTTCAGGCCGCCCCGCCGCTGCGGGCCGCCTCTGCAAGCAGCCTTCAGCGCGCTGCCGCGCTCAATGTCCAGGAAACCGGGATCTCTGCCTGGATCTGGACCGACAAGATTTGGTACGGAGTTGGTGAACAAGCCACGCTCCGTTGGACCGTGGTCACCGACGGCGAGACAGGCCCGTTCACCATCGTTGCCTACCGCCAGAACAACCAAACCGGCGTGAAGACCTATATGCCCGGCAACTCGACCGAAGTGACGGACCTGGTCGGCAACAAGGCCGGCGAGTTCCAGGCCTTTGAAATCGCCGACACCGAGAAGGGCGTCCTGGTTGGCGAAGGCGGCCTGGCAGGCAGCGAACCAGGCATCATGCCCGACGAGCCGGGCATGCACACCTTCGTGGTCGAGTTCCGCGCCGCCGACGGCCTGCGCATCCTCAAGACCTGCTACGCGAAGTTTGTTGTCATCAACGACTTCCAGGACATCACCGGCGCCATTTCCGAGAACACCACCTGGACCAACAATAAGGTCTACCGTCTCAACGGCGTCACCTACGTCAACAACGGCGCCACGCTCACCATCGAACCCGGAACGGTCGTCATCGGCCAGCCTGGCTCGGAGCCGCCGTCGGTGCTCGTCGTCACCCGCAATGGTAGGCTGGTCGCCGAAGGAACGCAGAGCCGTCCTATCATCATGACTTCGGCTCTTGCTCCCGGCGAACGCAATCGCGGCGACTGGGGCGGACTCATCATGCTCGGCAGGGCTCCCATTAATGTCGGCGCCAACGCCGGAGGCAAGGACAACACCGACGGTGAGTTCTACATCGAAGGCCTCCCGGCCGGTGAGGACACCAAGTACGGCGGTTCCGACCCCGCGCATAGCTGCGGCTCGCTGCGCTACGTCCGCGTCGAATACGCGGGTTCGATCTTTGCACCCAACAACGAAGCCAATTCGTTCACCTGGGGCGGCTGCGGCACGGGCACGAAGGCCGAGTTCCTTCAAGCGTCCTACGGCCTGGACGATTCATTCGAATGGTTCGGCGGAACGATGAATGCCAGCCACCTGATCGGAGGCCTCGGCGCCGATGACTTCCTCGACTTCCAACTCGGGTATACCGGTAAGATCCAGTACGGCATCTTTTACCAGGACGAAGACGCGGGCGGCAATCGCGGCGTTGAAGGCGACAACAGCGAATACAACCAGGGCGCTTCGCCACTTTCGAAACCCGAAATGTACAACCTGACTTTCATCGGAAGCGGCGTCCCCGGTTTCGACGAGTCGAATTCACCCGGCATCTATCTGCGCCGCGGCGCTGGCGCCAGCATCTTCAACAGTGTCGTGACGCGGTTCTATTCAAACGGCGTTCATGTCGACGGGTCGAGCACGCAAGCCCAAATCGACAACGGCAACCTCACCATGGACGGCATCCTGCTGTGGAACAACAACATCGGCTCCGGGTCGGGCGATACGCTGGCATCGCAAGTCCACTCCAGCACGCTCACCTTCGCCGAGGGGACCCGCGGCACGGGCCGCAATTTTCTGGTTGCTGATCCCAAAATGCGCCGGGCGTTCCAGTTCAACGATCCGGACTTCCGCCCGTTGCCGGATTCGCCCCTGTTCCGCGCCAACTGGGTCCAGGCTCCCGACAACGGCTTCTTCGACCAGTCGGCCCGGTTCGCCGGCGGCGCCGGCGAAACCGATTGGTGGCGTGAATGGACCAGTTTCCTGACTGAGTCCGCCATTCAAAAGTAATCGGCCTAAACCCTCCATCCAGGGCTCACCCTGGCCGTTGCGACGGACACCTGGGGCGGGCAAGCCCTTTCTAGCCCGCTCCCGGTCCCGGCGCCGTTTTGTTTACCCACGGGCGCGCAGGGTGCTTGCGCCCTGCGAGGGCCGGCGTGCATCAAATGAAATGCACCATGTACGAGAACTTCGCAACTTTGCTTTTTGCTGGCATGCTGATGCTCTCAGTGAATGCTTACGCAGCGCCCTTCCCCGACCCCAAGTCCGACGAGCCTCTGGCAGCGCAGAAAACCATAAAGAAGGCCGTCCTCGCTGGGGGATGCTTCTGGTGCACGGAGGCCGTTTTTGAGTACGTGGACGGCGTCGAAAAGGTTGTCTCAGGTTACTCGGGCGGAACGAAAGAAACAGCGGATTATGAAACCGTCAGCACCGGCAAGACAGCGCACGCCGAAGCTATCGAGATCACATATGACGCTTCAAAAATCACATATGGACAACTGTTGAAGATCTTCTTTGAGGTCGCGCATGATCCGACCACGCTGAACCGGCAAGGACCGGACGTTGGCCCGCAGTACCGTTCGGCCATCTTCGCGCTGGATTCCAACCAGAAGAGGATCGCCAAAGAGTACATCGCCCAACTGGATGCCGCTAAGGCGTTTCGCTCGAAGATTGTCACCGAAGTGAATGATTTCAAAGCATTCTATGAAGCCGAGGGCTATCACCAGAACTACTGCTCGCGGAATCCTCGGAACCCGTATGTGATGTTCAACGCACAACCCAAGGTCGAAAAGCTGAAAAAGTCGAAGCCGGAACTGCTGAAGAAGAAATAATGCACGCCAGCCTGGTGTAACATGTGGCCCGCGAGATAATCGTGGCATGCGATCTCTCGCTGCCGCGCTCCTGCTCATATGCCCGCTGATTGCCCAAGGTCCTGCGCCGGCGGGCACCGGCTCAAAGCATGCCGCTCAATCCAAGCCGTCCGCGCCACCTGACCGCAAAGCCTTCGCCGATGCCCGTGCGGTGAAAGATCCAGCGGATCGTTTGGCGGCACTCGAAAAATTCGTCGAACAGTATCCAGCAAGCGGCCTGGCGGCGGCGGCCCGAAGAGAGATTGTCACTACCGCTCTGGCGGTAAGCCCCGACGAAGCCGTCGCACGCGCCAAGGCGTTGATGTGGAATCTCGACGCGATCGAATCCGCAGGCTTGAACCGTCATCTCGCCGCCGAGTTGGTGCGTGAGAATAATCTCCTGCCGCAAGCGGAGGAAGCGGCGCGCGCGGCGCTGACCACGCTCACCTTTGAAGCATTCTCAGGCGCCTCCAACCGGCCTTCCGGCACGACCATCGGCGCCGGAGACGATGATGGGCAATATTGCGTCCGGTACCAGATTGAAAGGGCGCAATTGAGCGAAACTCTGGCTCAGGTTGTGCTCGCGAGCGGCCGGACCGATGAGGCACGGGGGCTGTTCCAGGACGCGCTACGCGACAATCCATCGCTCAGCCCGGCGGCGATGAGCCTGGCCACATTGGCCGAGAGCGCAGGCAACGCCAGCGAAGCGCTGGAGTTTTACGCTCACGCCTTGCTGGCCAAGCCGTCGCAGGAGTCGAGGAAGCGGTTCAGCGAGGCGTGGAGCAAGGTGAAGGGAAGCACGGACGGCCAGCAGAAATGGCTCGATGAACGGTACAAGTTGCTGTTTCCCAGCCCGTTGCATCCCGTCAAGTACGCCCCCACAGCCAAACGGACCCGGCGGGTTGTTCTCGGCGAGCTTTACACAGGCGCTGGCTGTCCGCCCTGCCTTGCCGCCGACCTCGCCTTTGACTCCATGCTGGAACGCTATCCCCGAACCGACTTCGTTTTCGTCGCCTATCACCAGCACATTCCACGGCCTGACCCGATGGCCAACCCCGACACCATCGCCCGATGGAAAGGATTCGACGGTAGCGGCGTGCCGACATTCATGATCGACGGCATTGTGGCCGGCAATGGAGGCGGTCCACGCTACATGGCCCGGCCGATCGAAAAACAATTGGTCCGGCAGATCGACGCTCAATTGGAAACCGAGCCGCTGGCCGGACTAGGGCTTTCGGCGCGTCTGGACGGCTCGTCGCTGACAGCATCTGCCAGAATTGAAAGCCTTGCCGTCCCGCCTGGCGATCTGGTGTTGACCCTTGTCCTGGTGGAAAAGGAACTGACCTATTCGGGAGAGAACAGCTGCCGCTTCCATCCGATGGTCGCTAGGGCAGTCGCCAACTACCCGCTGCGGCAATCAGAACCGGAGTCGCTTACCCACCGCTTCGATCTCGCCGCCGTCGAGGCCGCCCTGGTCAAGCACATCGACGACTTCGAGAAGCATGACGAACGGCATAACAAGGACGGCAATTTCCGGTTCGCGGAACGGAAGACCGCGCTGGATGCGAATCACCTCGCCGTTGTCGCCTTTGTGCAGGACACGAAGACGCGGAAAGTGCTGCAGGCCGCCTACAGCGATCCGGCCCGGCGATAGTGCTATTGGGTGTCAGGCTGAACCGGGAATCGTCCCAACGGCCCGGCGCGGAGAATCGTCTGTTTCTGGGCGGCGAAGGGATAGACCACCAGATGGCCGCCGGACTCCCTGGCCACTGAGGGATCTGGCGCAAGGAAAAAGCCTAGTTCGAAGTACGCTGCCGCTTCGCTGACGGATGCCCCGCTTCGCTGCGGATATGGCGTGAAGGGCCGCAGCGGCAGCATAATGCTGATCTTCTCGCGGTAGACTTCGCCGGGGTTTACGCGGGTGACATAAGGTACGTCAGGCCGCTCGACATCCATGTCTTCTGGAACCGGAATGATCTTCTTGCCGAGAATGACGGCGGCGCCTGATTGCTGAACATAAACTATGTTCGGGTCGGCTTCAGGTCCGCCGGAAGCTCCGAACCGGTAGACCAGATTGAACAGAAATGCTGTCTTGTCCGAACGATTCCGGAACTCGTAGCCCAGGAGCAATGATGTCGGGGATGGCTGCACGGCCACCCGCAGGTCGCAGTCCTGAGCAGTGGCCGTCATCGAGCCCATCGCTTGAGGATTCTGCATGCTGGCCATTTCAGTCGGCTTCCTTTCCTTTTGTCCACAACCAGGCGCCGCCAGCAAGACGGCAATACCGGCCGCAATCGGGCATTTCCACATCTCCAGCCATCAGTACCACTTCCGCTCAGGCTGCGGAGGCGGCCACTCCTTGCGCATCTTGTTCTCGTTGTAAGGGTAATTGTCGTACGGCGGAATGCCGACAGCCTCCAGTTCGCGCTTGTTGGTCTGGTCTTTCTTCGTCGGATCGGTGGCATCGGGCCGGTTGTCGTTGTCATCCTGACCGGGCTTCTGCTTACCCTTCCCAGCCTGTTCCGCATGAACGAGTTCATGCGCCAGGCCGATGGCTGGCGGGCGCGTCTCCCAGTCTTCGGTTCCAGTGGACTTCCGGTCGGGGTTATAGTTTACGGTCGCGCCGCTGCCGGCTCCGGGGGTCCCGTCGGCCTTTTCGAAGCGCGCCGCGCCGTCTGTGTATCCGCAGGAGTTGCCGCCGTTCGTCTTTACGATCTTCACGTTCTTGCTGCCCGAGTCGATCGACTTGAGCAGCTTCTCCCCAGTCGGCGTGGATGCGATCTGTCCGAGCGACAGCAGGGTCTTCATCTTGAACTCCATGTCGCCGCTTATGGTGATATTCTTGCCAACCTGAATATCACCGCTCGGCAGCAAAGTGACCGGCATCCCCGCTATTTCGGCGGGCGGGGCTGCCGCCGCACCACCAGCCGCCGCCGCTCCCGCTCCGGCTGCACCGCCAGCGCCTGCTCCCGCGGCGGCTCCGGCCGCAGCGCCACCCCCGCCTCCGCCACCTGATCCACTGTTGCCGATCAACACGTTCACGCATCCCATGGCGATCTTATCCGGTGGTCCCACGGCCTCGATAATCGTGTCGCCCTGGCGGCAGGCGGGCATGTTGTTGATGAGGACTGTTGGGCTGCCGTCGATCACCAACCCCGGACCGTGCGGTGGAATAGGCAAGGGGATTGGACAAATATGAATATCCGACATCCCGCCGGCCATCGACGAGATTGCTGATCCCATTGAAGCCGCAACCGAAGCCTTTGTTGCCTCTTCGGCCGCTTTCGCAGCCGGGGCGCCGGGCGTACCCGCCGCAGCTGCTGTTGCAGCCTCCGCGACCTTGATTGTCGTGTCGGCGACCTGCTTCATCGCCTGGAGCGCGCCAGCCATTGCGGCCGGGATGCCGCGCCAGGCGGGCAACATGCCTATCATGACAGTTGGGCTGCCCGGCCCGGGGTTCATGGGCGGGCCGTGTGCTGTAACGTCTGAAACTCGGGCTGCTGGCGGCATGTTGCGGAGTCTGCTGTCCCCCTATTCTGCACCAATTTTCATCTCCGGTCACCCCCGCTATGGCGCTCGATTCAGACCACACGGGCATCTGGACCTTATAGCGGAAAAACATGGCGCTTTCCATCGCCCTCCGGCGAATCCGGATACTGTGGTCTGATTAGACGGCAATGTGATAACTTGGATATTTCCCGCCATGCAGAAAACCAGCAACGTCCAGGAACTTGCCGCGATCACGAAACAGATCCGCCGGCACATCGTTGAGATGACGGGCGCGGCCAAGTCGGGCCATCCCGGCGGCTCGCTCTCGGCCGTCGAGATCCTCACCGTCCTCTATTGGGATGTGATGAAGCACGACCCGGCGAATCCCAAAATGGCCGACCGCGACCGGTTCATTCTTTCAAAAGGCCACGCCGCCCCCGTTCTCTACGCCGTCATGGCCGAGTGCGGCTACACGCCGGCCGATACTCTTAAAACACTCCGCCAGCTCGGCTCCATCTACCAGGGCCATCCCGACATCCGCTATATCCCGGCCCTCGAAGCCAGCACCGGCTCGCTCGGCCAGGGCCTCTCGCTGGCCCTCGGCATGGGTTGCGGGCTGAAACTGGACGGTTCCACCTCACGGGTTTATGTCATGCTCGGCGACGGCGAGATTCAGGAAGGCCAGATCTGGGAAGCGGCCATGTTCGGCGCCTATCATAAGGTCGATAACGTCTGCGCCATCGTGGATTACAACAAGATCCAGCTCGATGGTTTCGTAAAGGACATCATGGATCTCGAGCCGCTCGCCGACAAATGGCGCGCCTTCGGCTGGCACGTCATCGAGCTCGACGGCCACGATATACCAGCCATCCAGAAGGCATTGGCCGAGGCCGCCACGGTGAAAGGCAAGCCCACGGTTCTGATCGCCCATACAGTGAAGGGCAAGGGCGTCAGTTTCATGGAGAACAATCCTAAATTTCACGGTGTGCCCCCCACGAAGGAAGAAGTTGAACTCGCGCTGAAGGAGCTTGCGTAAGGCCATGGCTTTGAACACGACTTTTGAACTCAAGATGGGCGCGGCCACCCGCGAGGCGTTCGGTAGGGCTGTCGTCGAGGCTGGCAAGGACGATCCGCGCATTGTGGTCTGCGACGCGGACCTGTCGAAGTCAACCATGACCACCTACTTCGCCAAGGAGTTCCCCGAGCGCTTCTTCGAGTGCGGCATCGCCGAGGCCAACATGGTCGCCCTGGGCGCCGGGCTGGCGATGACCGGCAAGATCCCGTTCGTCTCCAGCTTCTCGGCCTTCGTCATGACCAAAGGCTTCGAGCAGTTGCGCACGACTGTCGCCTACCCGCAGGTGAACCTGAAGGTCGTTGGAACCCACAGCGGCATTTCGATTGGCGAGGACGGCCCGTCGCAGATGTCGATTGAAGACCTGGCGCTGGCTTGCGCCCTGCCCGGATTCACAGTCCTCTGCCCGGCCGACGAAGTCGCGATGAAGGCGGCTGTGAAATGGGCTGCGGCCCATAACGGCGCGGTCTTCCTGCGGGCCGGCCGTGTCAAAGCGCCCATCGTCTACCCGGCGGATCAACAGTTCGACTTCTCAAAGGCCGTTGAACTGATCGATGGCGCCGACGTCACCCTGGTTGGCACCGGCTTGCTCGTCGCCGAGTGCATCAAGGCGTCTCAATCTCTTGCCGCTGAAGGCATTTCCGCGCGCGTCATCGACGTCATCTCCATCAAACCGCTCGATGTCGAAACGCTCGCCAAGGCGGCAAGGGAAACCGGAGCCCTTGTGGTCGCCGAAGAACATCTGGTCGATTCCGGCCTTGGCTCACGCGTGGCCCAGGCGCTGGCCTCGACCACGCCGGCGCCGATCGAGTTTGTAGGCATTGAGAATTGCTACGCAGAATCGGGCACGCCCGAGGCGGTGATGAACAAGTACAATCTTAACGCCGCCACCGTGGCTGCGGCAGCCAAGAAGGCACTCGCGCGAAAGAGCGCCTGAGTCCTGCTGCCTGACTCCCTTGCAGGCGCGCCTCGGATCGGTCATGATAGGGCGCTAGCGAAGATGCAAGACGCCACCGAACAGATGACAGTCGTCTGGCACCAGCGCGACATGGCGCGCGTCGCCAAGCGGTTGCATGACCGGATCGGTCCCGCACTATGCGCCGCGGGATTGCACCTCTCGTTGATGGAAAATGCGATCGCGGCTGCCTCCGGCAGCGACTCCGCATCGGCCGCGGCAGGGCTTCGCGATGCGTTGACCGAATCCACGGAGGAGATCCGGACGCTGAGTTACCTCTGCGACCCTACTTTGGTCGAGCGCCTCGGCCTAAAGGCGGCGCTCGGCTACCTTGCCCGGGCCGTGCCGATCAATCCGGCGACTCTCACGGAAGTGCCGTCGCGTAAGGACGCTGCCGCGTCCACCGCATTTTCGCTGTTGCGTACCGCGCTCCTCTACTGGACCGAGACTCTGCCGGAGGCGGCTTTTTCGGTCCAGCCAGACAAGAAGTCGATCCGGGTTACGTCGAACATCGCCGCTCCGGAACATCTGGCTGAGTTCCTCCGGCAGTCCGGAGCGACGGTGCCGGCTTCCCGATTGTCAATCACCCTCAAGTTACCCACCGTGCCAGGAGGCCCCCGCCGATGACCGATGTCATGCTGGTGGACGACCACAAGATTATGCGAGACGGGCTCAAGGCGATCCTGCGTTCTCATCACGCATTCCGCCTTGTCGGAGAGGCTGCTTCCGGAGCCGAAGCCGTTCAGATGGCGCGGGCGGTGAAGCCCCACATCATCGTCATGGACCTCAGTCTGCCGGGCTTAAATGGCATTGAAGCGACGGCGGAAATTCTGCGCCATCTCCCCGGAACTCGCGTTGTCATTCTCTCGATGTACGACGACGACGCCAGTGTCATGGAGGCCATGCGAGCCGGCGCCCGAGGTTTCGTGATCAAGACCTCCAGCGACGAAGACCTGATCCACGCGCTCCATACCGTGGCCAGGGGCGGCTCCTATTTGAGTCCGCACATTTCTGACCGTTTCCTAAACCACCTCCGCCGGGGCGATGTAGATCAGATCCGGCCGTCTCAAGATCTCGCCATGCTTTCGCCAAGAGAGCGCCAAGTGATGCGCCTCGTCGCTGAGGGCAAGTCCAGCAAAGATATCGCAGTCCTGCTTGAACTCGGCGTGGAGACCGTCCGTGGCTACCGCAAATCCCTCATGAAGAAGCTCGGCATCTCAAACGTCGCTGAATTGACGCAACTGGCCCTGCGCAATGGCATCGCAGGCGCCGCAGCCCGTTCGGCATCGGCTAGCTCGGCGAATTAAAACCGTATCAAGACGCCTGCCCTCTGCTCATTTGCCAGTTGGTGATTTCCCTGAGAACCTTGGCCACCCAAAGGCACTAAAGTCTGCGGAGCCTTCAATCGATGCCGTTGTTCACCCTGCCCGGACTCCGCCGGCGCGCTTCCGTCAGAAGCGCCAACGCGAATCCCTTTCCGCAGCTTCACTATCCGCTCAACCCCAGTCCGCGAGTCGCCATTATCGGCGCGGACTTGGGTTCAGGGCAATACTACAAGAGCCTGCCCCAATGGACTGTGAAGCAACTAGAATCCGCCCGGCCACAGGCCCTGGCCGGGCCAATGAGGGATATCGAGGAGGTCGCTTCACTTCGTGAGTTAGGGATCTTGAAACTGAAGTCGCTCTCCTACCCCCTGGTAATCTTCACCGGCGAGGACGACGAACGCCTGAGCGAAGCCGACCACGACCGCCTTTGGCGGTGGTTCCGTCTCCCCGTCTTCGAACAGATCCGCACCGCCGACGGCCAGCTGCTGGCTTGGGAGTGCGAATCGCGCGACGGTTTCCATCTCGCCGGGGACGCCTCGGCCCAAATTCAAGCGCTGTCTGGATGCCATGATGCCCGTGTGCAGTCAGGCGTGGAGGAGATCGGGGAGCCGGCGCGCCTGCGCGTGGTAGCCGACTGAGCCGCCCGGGCCTGGCACGCACTCGCCTGGCGCTGCTATTGTGAAGATAGCGCAGGCGCGGACGTGGCGAAATTGGCATACGCACCAGACTTAGGATCTGGCGGGGCAACCCATGGGAGTTCAAGTCTCCCCGTCCGCACCACTCTCCTCCCTTCCCAGTTGAATCGCTGATTCGCTGAATCGCCCGGCCGTGGTCAAATAGTCACATGCCGCGCCTTGCCGTCCTCGCCCTGCTTGCAGCCTCGATAGTCTCCGCCCAGCCTCTGGAATCCCAACTCCGTGCCCGCGCCGAACGCTTTGACAAGACGCTGGATTCTTGCGACCGGCTCCTGCGCGCCTGGCTCAAATCGGCTGATCCGGAAACCCTCCTGCTGCCCGACCGCGTGAACTCGCCCCAGCGCGTTTACACCCCGCACAACTCAGGCGCTGACCTCTACCCCTACCTCATCCTCACCGCCCGCCTCACCGACCCGCCCCTCTACCACAGCCGCATGATGGAGATGCTCCGCAACGAGATTCGCGCCACGTCCCACCCCGACGGGATGCCCGGCAACTTCGATCTGGTCACCCGCAAACTTGGTCCCCCATCCATGTTTGGAGCCGGCGAGTACGCCAAGGACGGCCTCGTCACCGTCACCGAAATGCTCGGCCGCACGCCCTGGTTCGCCCGTATGTCCGACATGACCGCCGCTGCCATGCGCCGCGCCGACGTCAAGACCGATTTCGGGATGCTTCCGGCCCGAGACGCCGAACTGAACGGCGACTTCCTCCAGGTTCTGGTCCGGTTGGCGGCAATGAACAACGACATGCAGGCGCTCGGCTGGGCGCGCCGCATCGGCGACGCCTACATCCGAGAGATCCTGCCGAAGAACAACGGCCTGCCGTCGATGACTTGGGACTTCGAGAAACACGCCGGCGACGGCAAGCTCAAACTGCGCGATCACGGCAATGAAATCGTCGTCGGACTGGTGATGCTCTATTGCCTCGAACGCGACCTCGAAACCGAACGCTTCATGCGCTACCGGCCTGTCATCGCCACCATGCTCGACCGAATTCTCGCCTCCGCCAACCCCGACGGCATGCTCTACAACATGATCGATCCCAAGACGCTGAAGCCCCTCGATACGCGTCTCTCCGACAATTGGGGCTACATTTACGGCGCCGTCTATGCCTTCTATCAGGCTACAGGCGAGCAGAAGTATCGCGACGCCGTCGTGCGCGTCCTGAAGAACTTGCCCAACTACCGCAATCATCCCTGGGAGCCTTCCGGCAACGCTGCCGACAAAGCGCTGGGTTCGTTTGACGGCTACGCCGATTCCATCGAGAGCGCCCTTTATCTGGTCGCTCGCGAACCCGTCCCCGAAGCCTTGGATTGGATCGATTCAGAGATTCGCGTGATGCAGTCCATGCAGCGGCCTGACGGCCACATCGAGGATTGGTACGGGGAAGGGAACTACAACCGCACATCGCTTCTTTACGCTCTGATGCAGTCTGCCGGTGTCCGCCCCGATCCGTGGCGCAAGGGACTGGGTGTCGGAGCAATCCAGCAGGGCCAGTCGCTGAAGCTCTACCTCAGCGCTTTAGGCCGTGTTCAGTTCGATTACGCCCGCCACCGCCGCGTCATGAATTTCCGCCATAACTACGTCCGGCTGAACGAGTTCCCGGAGTGGTTCACGGTGGACGAGAACCGGCTGTACAACCTGTCGCGTGACGGGGAGTCGGCTCAAATCACCCGGCTCGGTTCGGAACTGATCGAAGGGATCGACCTTCAGGCCGGGCAGTGGACCGTCTCCCCGGCCCAATAGCTTCGTAACCCATCCCCGGCAGGTCCCGTCTGATAAGCAGTGAGTAGGCCGCCCCCGTACGGCGGGCCTCCTGAGGCTCTGCATGAATTCGAAACTGATCGCCGCACTGCTGGTTGCAGCGACGGCCGCCTTGCCAGCGCAAGAGCCGCCGGCCGCCGCTCAGCACGGCGACACGCCGACCTTCCGTAGCGACGTTCGTTTGGTCCGTGTGGATGCGCAGGTGGTCGACTCAGCTAACAAAACGATCCTCGACCTCCGCGCCCGCGACTTCCGCCTGATTGAAAATGGCCGCAACCGCCAAATCAAGAACTTTCTGGCCGAGGAGATGCCCGTCGATGTCCTGCTTCTTCTTGACGTCAGCGGCAGCATGCGCCCCAATGTGGAACACCTCGAACGCGCTTCGAGCGAGGCGCTGCGCGTGCTGGCCCCTGGCGATCGGGTCGCCATCATGACCTTCGGCCGCAGCACTCGCGTCAGGTTGCCGTTCCGCGAGAACAAGCAGGAAGTTCAGTCCGCTCTTACCAGGCTTCTCGATCAGGAACGCTTCAACAGCGGCACCGACATCTACCGCGGCATGATGGACGCCATCGAATATGTCGAAAAGAACGCGCGAGCCGATGCCCGCCGGGCGATCGTCATCGTGACCGACGACCAAACGGAACTTGAACGCGACGACAACGCCGTCATCGCTTCGCTGGCAGAAGCCGACACGGTTCTGAGCGCGCTGCTGGCGCCGGATGCCATGCGCAACGTCAGCCGCTATCCCGGAGGCGGCGGTGGCGGCGGGATCTACATTCCTTCGATCCCGGACATTTTAATTGGCGGCCGCCGGTCGCGATATCCGGGCGGCGGGCAGCGCTATCCGGGGGGAGGTGGAGGAGGTTACCCCAGTGGCGGAGGGGGACGAGGGACTCGTCCGGGCGGCACTCCCGAAATCGCCGAAGCCTCCGGAGGCGACGCCATGAACGTCGGCGCGGCGTACGCGTTTCGGGACACCCTGGCTCGCATCCGCCAGCGGTATGCACTTCATTTCAATTTGCCGCCCACCGCCGGCCCCTCGGAACTGCGCCGCGTCACGGTCGAACTCGCCGAAGAGGCCCGCCGCCGCTACCCGGACGCCCAGATCCGCTACCGCCGGACCTATCGGACGCCCTCCAGCATCCCGCAACCCGCTGCCGGAGCCAAAGACGACGAGGAGGTGATCACCGAATCGGTCGAGATCACCCAGGCAGAAGAATCGCGCGCCGAGAGCGCCAAACAGCAGCCGCAACCTGCTGCTTCGTCGCGGCAAGGCCGTGTTGTCGTCGACGAGACCGAACGAATGCGTGGTCCGCTGCCGGCTCTCCGGCAACCCGGTTCAGCTCAGTCCACAGGTACTTCCAGAGCACAACCTCAGCCCAACCGAGCGCCCACGCCCGTCTGGCGGACCGCAACCGAAGCTGACAAGGCCGAGGCTGAGGCCCTGCAAAAAGAGACCCCAACCGCTACTCCCGTCAGGAAAAAGCCGTAGCCGGGGCTGGACTCATCGCCGGTGCTCGACATGCAGCCAGCCGCGATTTTCACCCGGTCTCGCAGGCAGAGTGCGAATGGGTCGTCCGTACCCAGTCGCCCGAGGCAACCTGCTCCGGCCCTGAGGTTCTAATACGCGTACATCAGCTGGACGTTGTTACCGACGGCTGGGAGCGCGCCTCCGAAGTCCCTGTCCAACTGCTGCAGCGTCTTGCTCTCGATCGCTCCTACGTTCGGCGGCCAAGGATTATTGAGACTGAATGTGTCGCCATCGCCTCCGGTGAGAACCACCGCGTGCGAAGGCGCCCCAACTTCGACCAGCCAGAGCGGCCCGTAGTCGCGTAGAAGCTGGCGCCACCCTTCTCCTGTGAAACTTGCGGGCGCTATCTCGTTGAATCCCCAATGACGGGCTGCGGCGTAGAGAAACGACCACCCGTAGCAGGAGTCCAGATTGAGACCGACAGCATCGGCAATCTGCTGCGGCGTGACCGAGGCCCGCCGCCGGAAGCTGACAATCATCGCCATGGAAGCAGCCCAACACGAGGTTGGATTGGGCTGTGGAATGAGTGGAACGCTATGGAAAATTGAAAAACCCGGCATGTCTTCCTCCACGCAGGCTCGCTTTTAGGGGGGCCTGTGATTGCCTGGTTTACGCCGCCGCCGGAAAGCTGAGATGCCTGCCGGCGTGCGCGGCAGGATTCACTGCCGGAAGTCTAACATGGGATTTCGCCGAATGGGAGCCAAATGAAACGCCGCCCTGAGGCAGGCCTGTGGACCTGCATGCGGGCGGCGGCAATGCTAGTGAAATCCGTGGCTATGCGCTGAACGACGAGCCGCAGCCGCAGGTGGATTTGACGTTTGGATTGTTGAACTTGAAGCCTGAACCTTCAAGTGTTTCCACGTAGTCGACTTCGGCGCCGTCCAGGTAGAGCATCGAGGCTTGGTCAATGAAAACCTTCAAGCCGTCGAATTCATACGTCTTGTCCAGCATGCCGGGCGTGTTCTCGAAAGCCATCGAGTAGCTGAAGCCAGAACATCCGCCGCCGACCACGGAGATGCGCAGCCCGCTCGGCTGCGGATCCTGCGTGGAGAGGATCTCCTTCACTTTGCCAATCGCGACCGGGGTCAAGTTTAGCATTTGAACTTCTCATGCCTCCTAACTTCTGATGACACTGGGAGAAACTGTACTATCGAATATAGTATACCGAATCAGGGCGCGTCGGCGCTCCATCTTCACTATATAGAAGATGCGCGGCCGAGGTGTCCCGGTGCAAACAAAACAGCGGCCGTACTGGAGGCGTATCTGGTATGTTGGACAGGATCGGATGAAGTAGAAGAAACCGGAAATCAGCGGGATACGTCAGTCAGGGCGATGACCGCTATGACCCACGTGACGCCATTTCCGGTAACCGGCGATGCCGCCAAGTCCGCCGGGCGGGACAAAAGACGAGTGGAGTACCGCAAGACTGAAGAAGCGCAATTGGTGCAACGGATCCAGGCGCGGGACGAAATGGCGTTCCGCGAGATCGTGGACCGCTACCAGTCCAAGGTCTTCTCGATCATCTACGGGATCCTGCGCAATCGTAACGATGCCGAGGATATCGCCCAACAGGTCTTCGCCAAGGTCTACTTCTCCATCGGGAACTTCGATTTCCGGTCCTCTCTGCTCACCTGGATCTATAAGATCACCGTAAACGAGTGTTACGACTACTTGCGCAAGAAGAAAGTTCGCAAGCTCGTCTATGAGAGCGACTTCGGAGATGAGGAATCCACTGGCATGGAGCGCAGCGAGGCCGATCAGTCCATGCCGGCCGACGAGCGGCTGGCCAAGCGGGACTTGGTCTTGAAACTCCTGTCGAAGATCTCCACCGAAGACCGGCAGCTCATGCTGCTCAAGGAAGTGGAAGGCCACTCGGTCGAGGAACTCGCCGAGATGATGGGCATGAACGAGAATACAATCAAAGTAAAGTTATTCAGGGCGCGCCAGAAACTGTTGAAGGCGGCGCAACGTCTGACGGGACAGAAGGGTCTGCAAACCGGTTCGGAGGCCTGACGGACCCAAGAGGTAGGCAAGCGAAACGATGTCTCACCGGAGAGATAGAGCAATCGGGAAGCCACAGAGCCGGATACGGCCGCATTCCCATTGCGGGCGGTGGGGCAGGGCGCTGCCGTGCAAGGGAAGATGCCATGCATAAGCAGGTATTGGAAGGATTGGAAGATTATCTTGCGGGGCGCGCGCAAGCGCCTCTGGCCCAGGCTCTGGCTGCGCATTTGGGAGTGTGCGCCGAGTGCCGTGCGCTTGTGAGCGAGATGCGGACGCAGGCAGGCATGATGGGCGTTTTGAAGGCGGGCAAGGAATTGGATCCGGCTCCGGGTTTCTATGCGCGCGTGATGGATCGGATTGAAGCTCAATCGGCGCTTAGTCTGTGGTCGGCTTTCCTCGAACCGTTGTTCATGCGCAGGTTCATGTACGCCGCGGCGGCTCTGATGCTTGTTTTGGGCTTTGCGGCGGCGACGGTGAATAATGGAAGCGGGTTGATGGAAGCTGTGCCCGTCGAGATGACAGCCGAGATCGCCATGCCGGATGCCGCGAGTTTTGTTGGCGAAGCGGAACGGGAAGTGGTTTTCGTGAATTTGACTTCTTTCGGCGGTGGCTTCCAGAGCGCGCCTGCGGTACGCACCCTTCCGGCACTGGAAGACTGATCGGGTTAAGATAGTCCAGATAAAGTGAGCAGCGCCAGTCACATCTTTGACAGCCGCCCGACTTGGCGGCATCCCCGAGTCCTGATGGTGCTGTGCACGGTCTTCCTGTGCGGCATGGCGGCCGGCGCGCTGATGGTCCGCATGACGAGCGTTGCGGCCGCCCGCCCCTCCATCTCCACGTGGAAGGAATCCTCCCGCGAAATGACTTTGGCCCGGTTTAAGAAGGAACTTAACCTGACGCCGGAACAGGCCCGCGAGATGGAAACCATTCTGGACGACTACGTTCTGTATTACCAGAACCTCCAAGGTCAAATCGCGGACATCCGTGTCCAGGGACACGACCGTATCTTGCGTATCCTCGATCCGCAGCAACGTGAGAAGTTCGAGTCGATGATGACCGAGCTTTCGGCGAAGTCCAAGTAGCCGGGCGCTGCCGCGATTCCACTTCCGCATCCATCCACAAATCCCTGGAGGCGGCCTGAAATGTGCTACACACGCGCGTAGACCGCGGCTTACCGTTCGCCATCACTTCTTGGACCCATGGCACTGATCCCGGCCGGCAGCGCGTGTATAATTCGTGGCAAAGGCTGTATGTGAGTGATGGGGTCGACCTCCCGTGCCAGGGCCAGTGGATGGGCCTGCACGGTCTTGCAGGGAAAGGAAGATCCGGCGTGATGTGGTGGATGCGTATTGGATTACTGCTGATGGCGTGGCCAGCAATCGGTGCATTGGATCTGTCGCGGGATGTGGTGGCTTACTCGCCGGCAGCCGAAGAACGATCGATCAATCTGTTGAAGCAGATTGCGGCCAGGGGATTGATCGTTCCATTGAATTCGGTCAAGAGTGAGGACTTCGCCAGGCAGGCGAAGCACTCTGGCATCGAAGTGATCGGCGCATTCGGGGCGGACATCCGCGTCGCCGACGCTCTAGTCAAAGCCAGGAAATTTGGGTTGGGCGGCGTTGCATTCGAGCAGCCGAAGGACGCGCTGGAGGTGCGGGAGGCTGCGACGTCGAATCCGGACCTTTTGTTCCTGGCTTATCTCAAGGGCGAGCAGTGGAACTGGGATGTGGCGCCGGCTGTGGCGGTGGTGAAAGAAGGGTTGTGGCCGGGAATTCATCCGGTGGACACGGGCTCGGCTGGCGCGACCGAGAAACCGTGGGTGGACGCCAACGCCTATCTCTACTCATATCTGCGTGGAATGTATCCGAACCGCCCGGCGCTCGCCGGATACCGGGCAGACAAGGATGCGGGGCTGCCTCCGGAGCGCAGCGTGCGGCCGTCGACCGTCGAACTGGCGATGGCCGAAGCGTGGTCGGCGGGGGGCAACTACATCCTGTCGCTCCCGCCGATGTACATGGAGGCGCTTCTGAAGGGAGACTCGCGGGCTTCGGCGAGTTGGACTCAGTTGGGCCGGACTCTCGAGATGCTAAGGGCCTTCAGGGAAATGTACCTGGTTGGCGCGCACAGCAGCATCGCCATTGTTGCGCATGACTGGGAACAAGCTTACGAATTGCTGAATATGAGCTACCGGTACAACCTGTTTCCGCGAGTGATCCCGGAGAATGCAATCCCGTTACTCACGGGCCAGGGGCTGAGCGTAGTGGCGGCGACAGGCGTGAAGCCAAGTGAAAACGGCAAAGCCAGCCTGGAGGCGTTCCTGCGCGCCGGGGGTGCGCTGGTGCTCGCGCCTGAGGATCCGCAGCTTCCACGGTGGTGGCGGGGGTTCACGGCCGAAAAGCCGGCCGGCGGCAAGGACCAAGCTTGGTCGAAGGTGGGTGCAGGGCGAGTGCTCACCTATCTCGACCCGGTTTTGGACCCGGCTGAATTCGCTCTTGATCTGATCGACGCTCTGGGCGAAAAGCCGAGGGACCTTCGGATTTGGAACGCTTCGGCGGTGTTGGGCATGGTCCACAAGCGTGAAGGGGGCAAAGCGCTGCTTACGTTGCTCAATTACGGCGGTATGGGCAGGGACATTTTGATGGTGAGGATCGCCGGGCTCTATAAGAGCGCCGTGATGCGCCGCGCCGGTGGCGCGGCGGTTCCCATCGAGATCAAGCAGCGGAAGACGATGACGGAGTTCACGCTTCAAGGGCTTGAAAGCGTCGCCTTGATAGAATTTGAGTAGGAGAGGGCATGGACTGGAGCAGAAGGCAGTTTCTGGCAGCAGCTGCGGCTTCGGCCGCGGCAATGGCTGCGCCCAGCAAGCAGTACTTCGGCTTGGCACAGTTCATCGAAGCGAATCCCAAGGCGGTCTTCATCCGGCGGACGAAGGTTGCGCACAAGATGGATGCGGCGGCAAAGCGGGCCGAAGGTCTGAAATTGGCGCGCGAGATCTTCGTGCTAATGGACAAACCGGGCGCGCCGCTGTCCACGCGCATCATCCTGAAGCCGAATGTTACCAGCGTGTCCAACCGCGGGCGCAAGGCGGAAGAGAACTGGGGCACGGGCACGGACCCGGATTTCTATGAAGGCATGTTGCTGGGGCTGAAGGATATCGGACTGCGCAAGTTCTATTTCCTCGAGGCCAACATGTTCGAAAAGTGGAATTTGCGCGGGTTTACCGATATCAACTACAAGCACGGGGTCGAGATGAACGACACCGAGCCGAGGCTCTCGAAGCTGCGCGAGATCCCGCAGGTGACATGGAGCAAGGTGCCTGATGCGGTAGTCTACAGCGCCATCCCCCACTTCGCGCCGGTGAACGAGCCTGGAACCTACCTGGTGAACATCGCCAAGTGGAAGGCGCATAGCATGTGCCTGACGCAGACGGTGAAGAACGAGCAGGGGCTGGTGGTGAACCCTTACGTGCGGTTCTGTCAGGGATGGTCAAAGGTCACCGGCGTGCCGGACCTGATGAAGCCGGATATCGCGCCGAATGTCGAGCAGCGCGTGAAACGGTACTTTGCGAACCATTACAAGAACGGTTTCAAGCGCTACGACGGCGACAGCCGGCGCGTGAGCCCGATCGCACAGGAGATCTGGGCGCACAAGACGTGCGATCACATGAGCGTCATGAAGACAGGCCTGGCGATGGTTGAAGGTATCTACGGGCGTGACGGGGACGGGTTCAATGTTGGGAACGACTACCTGACCAACCTGGTGTTCTTCGGAAAGGACAAGTTCCGCGTGGACCTGGTCGGTCTGTGGCTTGGAGGACACGAGCCGGGCAATGTGCACCTGTACCGGATTGCGAAAGAGCGGGGCCTGAGCGACACCTTCAATCCGTGGGACGTGCCGGTCTACGAGTGGATCGACGGCAAGGCAGTTCCGCGGAAATTGAGTGATTTCGAGCGGACTCCCTTGAAATCGCCTTACCTGCGCCTGCCCGGTGAAGAAGAGTACCATCTCGCAAACGAACCGTTCGATTATGACAAGTACAAGATCTGAAGCCGGAAGACTCAGCCGGTCTGGCGGATGCGAGCGAGAATGGTTCGTAACTGCCGGACCGAAGTTTCCGGGAGATGGTTCAATACAGCATCGGGTGCACCTGCGACGATAGGGTCGAGTTGTGTCAATAAATCATTCCCGGCTGGGGTGAGGCGGCAGATCACTTGGCGGCGGTCCTCGCGCGAGCGTTCGCGAATGACCCAGCCGTGCGTATCCATGCGATCAATCAGGCGGGTGATGCCCGGCGTTTCCTCGAGGAGCCTTTCGCCGATCTCCAGCGTCGGCAAACCCATGGGACCGGCGCCGCGCAGGATGCGCAGGACGTTGTACTGCTGTGGAGTGACGCGGAATGGGGCAAGCACCGAGGCGATTCGCCGGCGCACGACATCCGCCGTGCGGAGCAACTCCGGGATCACTTCTTCCCGCGCTGGGCGCGGCTGGCGCTCCATGGCGTTTTCGCAGAGCGAGGGCTCGTTCTCCGTCATTAGACTAGATTAGCGGTAAACAAATGATCGATCAAGAAAAAGCCAAGCCGCCTCCGGCCGCTGATACATTAGGCGTTTCTAGTCGTGATCATCTGAGGATGCAGGACCGTGCAGAAGTGATGCTATGGCTTCGACGGAATAGTTCCGGAGGTCTTTCAATATGCAGAACGAGTCAAGGGTAAGAGGCCGGATCGGGGTCTTCGGCATAGGGTTGCATGCCTATTGGGCACAGTTCCCTGGTCTCAAGGAGAGGCTGGAAGGCTACCAGGCAGAAGTGGAGGCCAAACTCAGCCAGACCGGAGCCGAGGTGGTCTCAGCAGGCCTGGTAGATACGGCGCAGCGGGCGCGCGAGGCCGGCGAGATGTTTGCGAAGGCGCTCCCTGACCTGATGGTCTGCTATGTGGGGACGTACGCGACTTCTTCGCAGGTCCTGCCGGCGGTGCAACTGGCGCGGGTCCCGACGCTTGTCTTGAATCTCCAGCCCTGCGACGCGCTGGACTACGAGAACACCGATACCGGCGAATGGCTGGCCAACTGCTCGGCCTGCTGCGTGCCCGAAATCTCGAACGCGTTCGAGCGGGCGGGAATCGACTTCCGGGTCGTCTCGGGGACGCTACGCGGCCAGCATGCGCCATGGAACGAGATCGGCGAATGGGTGAAGGCGGCGGCGGCCGTCCGCGGGCTGAACCAAGCCAGGGTCGGTTTTATTGGGCACACCTATCCGGGCATGCTGGACTTGTACTCGGACTTCACCATGGTGAGCGCGCAGACCGGAGCCCACATAGAAGTTCTCGAAATGTGCGACCTGGATAAGCGGGTGAGCCAGGTTACGCCGGGCGAGATCTCGGCTAAGCTCGATCACACGCGCGCGGTCTTCGAAATCGTCGACTGTGCAGACGAGTCTCTGGAATGGGCAGCGGCAGTGGCGTGCGGGCTGGACCGCCTGGTGGCCGATTTCGGCCTGAACGGGTTGACCTATTACTATCGCGGTCTGGACGGAAACGAGTACGAGAGGCTGGGCGCCAGCCTGATCCTAGGCAATTCGCTTTTGACCGCCCGGGGCGTGGCTGCCAGCGGTGAGGGCGATCTAAAAACGTGTCTGGCGATGATGCTTATGAACGGCCTGGGCGCGGGCGGGTCGTTCACCGAATTCTACGCGATGGATTTCAGTGAGGGCTTCGTGCTGATGGGCCACGACGGGCCGATGCACTTGAGCATCGCTGAGGGCAGCCCGGTGCTGCGCGGTCTTGGTCTGTTCCATGGCAAGCGCGGCCATGGCGTGAGCGTTGAGTGCAAAGTGCGCACGGGCGATGTCACACTGCTTGCGATAACGCAAACGCGGCAAGGCAGCCTGAAGATGATCACGGCGGAGGGCGCCTCGCTTCCCGGCCCGGTGCTGAAGATCGGCAACACGAATTCGAGAATCCGGTTCAATCTCGGCCCGGCGGAGTTCGTGAACCGGTGGTGCCGGGAAGCGCCGACCCACCATTGCGCGTTGGGTGTGGGCCAGCAGGCGGGCGCGATAGAGAAGGCCGCTTCACTACTGAAACTGCCGCTGGCGCGCGTGTGAGGCCGCGCTCACAATAGCCAGAGGAGCGCGCCGAAACTGAGCGCCCCGGCGGCCAGCGCAAACAGCCCGGACCGGCGCAGGTTGCGCATCGGAATCCACATATAAAGACCGCTGGCGACCCATAGGATCAAGCCGAGCGAGACGAGGTCAACGACGACGCCCCACGAATCGTGGAGGCAACTTTCCTGCTCGAAACCGCCCTTGGCGTGGAAGCCGGTGAGCATGTGGTCCCAGCGGAAGCGCTTGTCCTCCACAATGAGTTTTTTCTCCTCCACGAGGTATTTAACCTGTGTCGAATTCCAGACGCTATGGCTGTAGACGTTGATCTGTGACGGGCCCTGGCGGTAGGCGCCAAACGCGCCTTGGAGCCCGGCTGTCCGCATGATGCGTAAGCCGAACGCGCGCAGTTCCGAGTCTTCCCGCGGAACCGGCGCGTCGAAGGGAATCTCGGCGCGGCGGGTCCAGTTCGGCCGGCCTTTCGCCTTGTCCAGGTCCTCGAAGAACCGGCCATGGCTGAACGGAATGGAACTGACCGCGTAGAGCAGAATCCAAGGCGAGAGAGCCAAGCCGAGGTAGAGGTGAAGGCGGCGGTTGAGGTGTTGGAATTCCATGCCTGCCTCCTAGAGGACCGCTGTATAGAAGGCAAAGATGGCCGCACCGCCCAGTGCGAAGGCCAGTCCCAACCGCCGGGTGACCTTCATCTGCCACCAGAGAACAAATCCGGATAAGACCCAGAACAGCATCACGACAATGAAGGCATCGACGATGAACGCCCAGATGTCGTCAACCGCATGGTCGCGCTCGTACCCGCGGCGGCGGTGCAAGCGTTCAAGCAGCGCTGAAGTCTTTGCAGGTTGGCCTTCGACGACGACGCGGTTGCTGGCGGGGGTGAATGTGATGCGGACCGGATCGATAAGCCGCTGGCGTTGGATGTCCAGAGTGCCCTGTTGCGCCTGCCAGCGTACGTTGTGTGCGCCCTCCATGCCGAGCCAGGCGAGGATGGTCCGGGCCTGGAGTTGGGGCGAAGCGTCTGAGGGAAACGCTCCCCGGAATACGTGCTCGGAGCGTTTGTGCCATTGGGTCGCCGCCTCGCCTTTGTCCTGAAACAGCGCCCGGTGGTTCATCGCGATGGTGCTTAGCGCATACATGAGGACCCACGGCGCCAGAAACAGGCCGGCATAGAGATGGACCCGTCGCAGCAGTTTCATCCACATATCGGGCTAGTGTAGCAACCGGGAGCGCCGCGGCAATATTGCCGGTGGCAGCGAGGGGTGTACCCGCTACTTCTGGTCGCGCGTGATGGACGGAGGGCGCGACCTCTGTTCGCGCCCCAGGTCGCGACACGAGTGTCGAGACGGCAGGCGAAATGCGCCTGCGCCACGGGGATCGATCGGCCGCGAGTGAAGTCACCCCGGCGTGCCTGCGCGAATCACTTGCCGCGGCCGGATACGCGCCAGCGCGGCAAGGCACTGCGGAATGAGCGGCATGATGTCCTGAATCCGGTTCGACCGAGCGCGGATGATCAGGATCGCGATCCGCCCTGAACTCAGATCCAGTTGGTAGGGGAGGTTCTTGTCGAGGGTTAAGAGGACATCGAACAGCGAATCGGCCAACTCGAGCAACTCACCGTTCTTCTTCCCTGACCAGCCGCATTCAGCGACGGTGAGGCATTCATGACCTTGCAGGTGCGTGGCGAGTTTGCGCGGCAGATTCTCGTCGATGAGGATCTTCATCGGGGACTGGTGAGAAGGGCCTTCGCCTCCTCAAGCGCGGCAATGGCCGCCTCGCGGGTGACCGACGGGAAGTTGTCTAGGAACTCGTCCAGAGTGTCGCCGGCTTCGAGATAGTCGATCAAGGAATCGACCGGGACGCGGGTCCCCCGGAAGCACGGGGTGCCGCCAAGGATCTCGGGGTCGCTGACGATGATCGAAGCGCGTTCCATGAGTGGCCTCTCGATTCTCAGTCTAACAGGGAGCGGGTGTAGCGGAGGTAAGTCAACAGGAGCCTCGCGTGGCGGGAGGTGCTAGTTCAAGGGTAGTGAGATAGCCGCGCGCTCCGGCGGAGGAACCGGTCCCCGTCAGCTTGGGGCAGCAAGCCAAGAGTGCCGACAGGATTCATGACGGTCACGGGGATCGGGGCACCCAAACCCATGTCTCTCCGGGCGTATTCTTCATCGCCTCCTTCGCGAGCGCTTCGCCACACATCATCCGGCCCGCTGTGATAGATTGAAAAGGCCTCTGGCACTGCTGGAACAGCGCCAGAGGTAACAAGCAGCTACTTCTTGCCTGGCTTCTGGGTCAGGGCAGAAGCAGCAACGGAGCGAACCGGCTTCGGGGTCTTCGGGTTGCTGAGCAAGCGGGCAGCAGTGCTGGCAACCCGAGCCGAGGTTTTCTCGTTCTTGGGCACGTCACCATCCTCCTTTCTTTGAAGTCTTTATACCTCTATTATCTCATGCAATCGCCACCGCACTACGAGATATTGAGCTAACTGCTGGAAATAGGGCAGATATAGTACCGCTGGACCTGAATGTTCGTGAACGTCACTCCCGCATCAACAACCGCGTAGCGAATTGAGTCGCCGATCATTCACCGCCCTGACGCGGCTCGGGTCTAGCCATTCCTGATTCTCCATCCGTGCTATCGTCACGGATACACCGCGAGGCGCAGCGATCCTCGTGGACGGGAATCCTAGTCGGAGAGGTGCCCGCATGTCAGCCGAAACATTGGTCGAAGCGGTCCGGTCTTTCAGTAAAGAACTGAAACTTGGCCTAGAGGAGTACGCCAGTCATCTCCAAGCGTCAGTGGATATAGGAGATCTTCGTGAAGAAGTAGTAGAGAAGTTCCTGCGCCCATTACTACCGCCCAGGGTAGGGTTGGCGAAAGGCGAGGTGTTCGCCTCGGACGGTACTCGTTCAAAGCAACTGGATATCATCCTCTATGACGCGATCGACTCGCTCGTGTTGATGAGAGGCTACCGGAGGGTTCTGCTACCCGCTGAGTCGATCTATGGGTCCATCGAAATCAAGTCGGAGTTGAATACTGCTGCGCTTGAGATGTGCTGTGAGAATGTGCTCTCCGTGAAATCTCTGAGGCGTGATGCAACCGACATGCTGGATTTCTCGCCGAATGTCCGAGTGCCCCTCGATACGGTATTTGACTACGACCGTGATGTGAAGAACCCTTACATCTGCCCTGTGCTTTCACTGCGTGGAGCGGTTCCTTCCACCCTGCTTTCTGTTCTCAACAAGAGGTTTGCGTCCGATCCTACGAACAGAACAAAACTGCCGGACATCGTTTGTGTCGTGGACCCAGGGTACCTCTTGATGCGCTTGAAAGTGCACCCGGCCGAACGAACGAGAGGCTTCACGCCGCCAGGTAGAGACTACGATGGCTTTGTTGGCGTGGATTGTGGCGAAGACGCCATACCCTTTTTCTTCTTTACCCTGAACTACTGTCTGAGTTGGATGCGGCTACGATCACCGTCGCTACTGGCGCCATGGGACATGCTCGCGAGAATGTACCACAACAGACTCATCGTGGCTGAGAAATAATCCCACAGCGCGCCGCTCGGTGAGGCAAAATGGGCACGAGAACCGGCGCTGCATCCAGCAGCGCCACTTGGCGACGCATGCATTTGACCTAACGAGAAGGCACAGTGCAGTTCTGTTTGTTGTCCGGGTTATCATCCGCCGGTCATGGTTTCAGCGTCCCATGTGCACACGCGCTTCTCGAAGTAGCTCGTGTTGCATAGCAGCGCCGGACCGGCCGCGCGGAATCCGAACGTGGCATCCTCGAAATGCGGTTTGCGCGTCCGGACCGCATTGATGAAGTTGCGCACATGATCCCGGTGCGCGTCGCGCGACGACACCCATCGCTGCTCGCTGGTTGTATCCAGCGTCTCGACGGTCTGCTCGCGCCACGGATACTGCTTGCGGTACTCGCGCAGGAACGCCGTCTGCTGGTCCTTCGGAAAAGTGTCGATAGTATAGCCCGGCTCGGGCGCCCGGGGCCGCTTCGACAGCGTCACGCTGCCGACGTCGGTCAGAATCGTGCCTTCGCTGCCGACGAACTTAAAGCCGAAGCGTTCCTGCGCCTCGCTGCTCTTGAAGTTCACGCGCATGGCGAAGGTGAACTCCGGATGGGCCTCGGTTTTCGGATATTCGATGATGGCGAACATCGTGTCCGGTACGTCGCGGCCGTCGTTCCAGTAACGGATACCGCCTGCTGAGTACATCCGCTTCGGCCCGATCGACCCGGTGGCGGTGTGAATGCCCGTCAACAGGTGGACATAGAGATCGCCGGCCAGAGCGGTGCCGTAATCCTGGTAGTTGCGCCAGCGGAACAGGCGGATCGGCTCGAACGGCCGCTTGGGCGCGTGGGCGATGAAGCGGTCCCAATCGGTATTCTGCGGGGTCGAGTCAGGCGCTATGGAGTACTGCCATGCGCCCATGGCCGTGTTGCGGTCCAGCCAGGCCTCGATCATGTTCAACTCGCCAATAGCGCCGGACTTGAGTAACTGGCCGATCTTGTGGAACGATAGCGCGCTGGCATACTGGCTGCCGACCTGGAAGATGCGCCCGCTTTTCTTCTCCGCTTCAATCACGCGCTTGCCTTCTTCGAGCTTTTGCACCATCGGCTTTTCGCAATAAACGTCCTTGCCGGCGTTCAGCGCGTCGATGGAAACGGTGGCGTGAAGGTGGTCGGGCGTAGCCACGATGACCGCGTCGACATCACGCCGGGCGAGGATCTCGCGGTAGTCGCGCGTGGTGAAAACGTGCGAGCCGTGAACCTCCTTGATGCGGGTCAGGCGGCCGTCGTAGATGTCGGCGGCGGCGACCAAATGAACTCCGGGATTGAGCAGGGCATCTCTCACGTCGCCATTTCCCATTCCGCCCGCGCCGATGAGGGCGATTCCGATTTTGTCGTTGGCTGATTGCATTGCCGTACCTCTTTCCTTAGCCCTTCACCTGCGCCTTCACCGGATCCCATTCGAGGATCTTGCCCGAGTAATAACTGGCGTTGGACACCAGCGCAGGACCTGCGGCGCGGATGCCGAACAACGCATCCTCCACCACCGGTTTGCGCGTGCGCACGGCGGCGAAGAAGTTGGCATGGTGATCAGCGTGATCCGAGTAACCGCGCGGGGCGGAGTAAGTCTCCTCCTTGACGCCGCCCATGGCAGCCGCGGTAGGTTTGCGAACCGGGTATTTCAGCCGGTACTGTTTCATGTACTGCTCTTGCGTCGCCTTCGAGAACGTGCCGATCGAAGTGCCGGGCTCGGTTTCGGGCGGTTGCCGGACGACCGAGACATCACTGCCCACGGTCATCACCCCCTCGCTGCCGACAAACCGGAAACCCGAAGTCTCGCCCGCGCCGTTGACGAAGTTCACCCGCAAACACAGGTTGAAGGCAGGGTGGGCAACGGTCTTCGGGTAGTCGTACAGGCCCATCAGAACGTCCGGAACGTCACGGCCATCTTTCCAGAATCGCAGTCCTCCGGACGCGAAGATGCGCTCGGGACCGTTGGCGCCGAGGATGTAGTGGAGGCCACTGAACAGGTGCACGAACAGGTCTCCAGCGACGCCAGTGCCGTAATCCTGATAGTTCCGCCAGCGGAAGAGCCTGATCGCTTCAAATGGCCGTTTTGGCGCCGAACCAATGAAGCGGTCCCAATCCACGGTTTCGGGGCTGGCATCCGTGGGAATCGAATACTGCCACGCACCGATGGCCGAATTGCGGTCCCACCACGCCTCGACCATGTTCAACGTGCCTATGGCGCCGGCTCGATACAGGTCTTGCGCCTTCTTGTAGACGATCGACGACACGCGCTGGCTGCCCACCTGCACGATGCGCCCCGTCTTGCGCGACGCCGCAAGCACCTTCAGGCCGTCCTCTGGCTTCTGGACCATGGGTTTTTCGACATAAACGTCCTTGCCTGCTTCCATGGCCTCGATCGCGATCTGGGCGTGCCAGTGATCGGGCGTGGCAACGATGACGGCGTCAATGTCCTTGCGAGCCAAGATCTCCTTGTAGTCGCGGGTGGTCACCAGATCGTTCCCGTAAATCTCCTTGGCGCGGCGGAGCCGGCCATCATAGATGTCGGCGACAGCCACCAGCTTCGTGCCCGGAGTCGCAACGGCTGTGGCCGTGTCGCCAAAGCCCATGCCGCCGATGCCAATGGTGGCGAACTGGACCTTGTTGTTGGCCCCGCCCGTTTGCGCCAGGGCGGGCATCGCGGCCGCGCCTGCCGATTGCAGGATAAAATGACGACGTGAGAAGGACATGAGTCCATTCTATTCCCGCGCGCATCCTCCGGCTTAGCCGCACCTTCATGCAATTCAGACGCAGCGAACTGTTCTTCTCGGCATACTTCCTTTACCTGATCGCAGTGGTCCTTTTCCGGCCCGTCTCTCCCGGCGTCCGGACGCTGATCATCACGACAAACATCGCCGTCATCGGCTGGTTCTGTCTGTTCGCCTGGGCGCACAAGGGCAAGGGTTTCGACATTCTCGACCACGTGCGCGACTGGTACCCCGCGCCGCTCATCCTGCTCGCCTACCGCGAGATGGGCTGGATCGCGCTTCCGCACTCGTCAACGTCGTTCGAGGACTACTGGATTGGACTGGACCGCGCGCTGCTTGATGGCGGTTTGCGCGCCGCGATTGAATCGCTCGGGCCGGTACTGCCGAACCTGCTCGAATTGTCTTACCTGATGGTCTATGCCGTGCCGGTGGCCGGATTAATGATCCTCTACAAGACCCATGCACGCGCCAAGATTGACGACTACATGAGCATCTTGCTGTTCGGCACGCTGACTGCTTACGCCATGTATCCATGGTTTCCGTCCGAGCCGCCGCGAACGGTGTTTCGCAATACCGATTTGCCGCTGATGTCTATGCTGCGGGCCTTCAACCTGCACATCGTTGGCGGCTACGGGATTCATACGAGCGTCTTCCCGAGCGGCCATTCGGCGGCGGCGTTCGCCTCGGCCTTCGGGCTGATGCGGGTCTTGCCGGAGAGGCCCTGGTGGGGCCGCGGGATGCTGATCCTAGCCGTCCTGATCGCCTTTGCGACAATCTATGGGCGCTATCATTTCGCCATCGACACCGTCGCCGGCCTGGCTCTCGCTCTGCTCGGCTGGGGGCTGAGCACGCAGTTCCGGGGCGCTGGGACTGGACTGGCAAAGTCCGGCCAAACGAACTCGCCGGACAGATAACTTATTGCATAAGAATGTGTTACGGATAGTAAGTTGCAGTCGATTTGGATATGGAATCCTCATGCGGTGGTATACTGAGGCAGGTTCGGGTCAACCGAAGGGAGGAAATGTGGCTAGATTCATGAAGGCATTCTTTCTTGCATGCGTTGCTCTTCTCGTCATGGCGCAGGAGCCCCTGAACAATGAAGGCGTCGTGAAACTGGTGAAGTCCGGCATGACCGAGGACCTGATCATCAATGTGATCAACCAGCAAACCGGGGTCTACACCCTGGGCGCGGCCGACCTGGTGGCGTTGAAGGAAGCCAGCGTATCTGAAAAGATCATCGCGGCCATGCTGGCCAAATCAAAGGGCCAGCCGGCGGCGGGCGCTACGGGCGTTGCCAGGACGAATGAAGGACTCACTGTGCGGCATTCGGTGACAGAGCCCGGACTGTACTACAAGAAGGGCGGCGAGTATTTCGAACTGCTGACCGAGAACGTAGAGTGGAAGACGAAGGGCGCGATGAAAAACATCGTCAGCGCCGGCATCGTCAAAAAGAACATGACCGGAACCCTGGCCGGGCCGAGCAGCCGGAACTTCCTGACGAATCCGACCGAGATTATCCTCTCGCCGTCGTCCGGAATCACTGTGAACTCCTTCATCCTGCTGCCGATGACGACGAAGAACGGGATGCGGCAGTTCAACGTCGGGCCGGTGAACCAGAAAAGCGGCGTGGCCAAGGGCGCGATTCCGTTCGGTGTGGAAAAGGTGGGTGAGAATTCGTTTCGCATGGTTTTGCAGACGCCCCTCGGGCCAGGCGAGTACGGAATTCTCACGGCAACTCCTACCGAATCGGCCACAGAACCGACCAAGATGCACACGTTCCGGATTCTGCTCTAGCGCAGACCGGGTGACCTTGGTGAATAGACCTGCTTGACCGGTGGGCCTTCCGGCAGGCGAGAGTCCTGGACGAATCAAGTCTAGACCCGCTCTCGCCGATTCCTGATCCGAGCCGCGACCTGCAATCTTTGCAGACTCTTTGTCTAGATCCGTGACTGCCGTCTGGTAGAGAAGTCCGGGCTCCTGTCTAAGCCCTTGGTTTTCCAACCGCTTCCCTGCGCCTGGCCGATTGGCTTTGGAGATGCACAGAAGCCACTACATCTGAGCGAAAGCTGGAGTTCGTCTTTCGATCGAACGGCACCGCGATGAGAGTCACGGACAAGTCGAATGCAGGAAGAGCCAGAATCACGGCATTGGCGAGGTCGCATCCGGCCGCAGCGGTGCCGAGCATGCGCCTGCTGATTGACACACCAGTCTACGAGTAAGGAACAACGACAATGCCCCACCAAATTGTTCTATCGAGCGCGGCGAAAAAGATCGCCAGTTCCGAGGAGGAATTGTTAGGCTTGGCGGATCGCGAATGGATCACACCTGTAGCCAAAGGCCGGTTTGTGTACATCTCAGGCCGGGATGAGTACAAGGCGAGGTTCATCCTCCATTTGAGGCACAGGCTCAATCTTTCCGACGAAGACATCCAGCGCGTATTGGATGTGCAGTCTCCGCCCTACTCGATGAAGGACGTTCCCACGGCACTACGCCAATCCGCAGAAAGCGAGAGGTAGCATTGCGTAAAACCACCGAACCGGACTGCAAAACTTGCAGATCCGCCGGCGAATAGGGCTAGGGAGCCTGCGGGCAGTCTCTCCCTGAAACGGGTGTTGAGCGGCTTGCTTGGGAACGCGCGGCGACGGCAATCAGAGTGCAGCGCGGAGTATTGAAATGCTTTGTAGAACATGAAGAGCGGTGCGGTTGGATTTCGATCGTCCGGAGCGATGGCCAGCGCGGGCTTCACGGACCGGATCATTCGATGGCAGAGTTTGTGCTAGCGGTCCGAAGACACGTGGCTTCGGCGCCTGGACTGGTCACGGCCTTGCTAGCCAGAGAACGACCGCCCTAACGGGGGGAAAGCACTGGAGATCGCCGAGTCATTCCGGATAGGGTCGGGCAATGGAGAGAGGAACCGACGGTGACTGGGAACAATGAGAGAACACGGCCAGAAACCACAGAGCAGTCGATACCCCGGTTGAAACGTCTGGTTGAACTGGCGCCGCAAGATACCGACCTTCGATGCCGTCTCGCGCGTGAGTTGGTGGCCGCCTCAAGATTCGACGAGGCGATACAAGTGTTGCGCTCCATCATCGCTCTCGTCCCGAATCATCTGGAAGCCAGAAAGCTGCTCGACATGGCACTTCACCCAAAATTCTCGCAGCAGGGGTAGCCGCCCGCAGAATAGAGCCCGTCCACTTTCCCAAAGCCGCCAGCCGGCAGCACTGACCGGCGGCCCGATCATTGCGACCAGGGTAGACTCAATCCAGAGCATGTTGAACGAATCAGGTGAGATCCGGCTATTCGGTCTGCGCTACAGGACGATCCTGCTCATACTTCTTGGTCTGGCAGCGGCAATCATTCTGATGATGGCCGTGACTGTGCCGTCCGTCCCCGCTGCCGAAGCCCCCACCGGCGCCATGGAAGAGATGATGGGCCGCTTCCGCAACACGTGGATCCGCCTGTTGGTTCTCTCCAGTTTCTTAGGGATCGTTCTGACGGCAGTCCTACTCACGGTTTTCTCCTACTTCTCCACGCGGCAGAGGCTCTCCCGTATTCGCACCACGGCGCGGGCGATTCTTGAGAGCCTCGCCGGCGGAGTCCTGACCATGGACATTGACGGCAATATCACGATCATTAACCGTGCCGCGAGTGAGATTCTGGAATTGCCCTCGCAGGCACCCTATCCGGACTTGGAATCCCTATCCAGCCGCCACCCCCGGCTCGCACAGGTGATTCGTCAGGCTCTGTGTGAGATCGCTTACGTTCAGGACGATGATGTGGACTTCGTCAACTCGGCGGGGGTTAAACTGGTCCTCCGAACCACGGTGTCGGCGCAGTTGGACGAAACGGGGCGAAGGGTCGGGCTGGTGGTTTTGGTCAAGGATGTTTCCAGGATGGTGGCCATGGAGAAGGAGCTTCGGCGAAAGGACCGGCTGGCGGCGGCAGGCACCTTGGCCGCCGGCGTGGCACATGAGATCAGAAACCCGCTCAGCGCGATCGAATTGAACCTGCGGCTGCTGAAAGACGATGTGAAAGCGGCGGGACTAAACTCGGCTGACATCGATGAGTACTTCGATGTCCTGTTCGCCGAAACCCAACGACTGAATCGGATCACCTCTAGCTTTCTCCAACTGTCCCGGCCCGAATCGCTGGAGAAGGCCAGGCTCCCTATCCAACGTCCCGCGCGAAGGGTCCTGAGGCTGCTGGAGTCCGAGGCTCAATCCAGGAAGATTAGTTTGGAAGTGGCGATGCCGCAGGAGGAACTGCAAGTGCTCGCCGATGAGACGAAGCTGGAGCAGGTGTGCCTGAACCTCCTGATCAACTCCATGCAGGCGATGCCAGAGGGCGGCAAAATTCGCGTTTCGGCCTCCAGGATGCAGGTGGATGACCGGTGTTTCGTCGATCTCGCAATCAAGGATGAAGGCGCAGGAATTCCGGCGGACATTATGCCGAGGCTGTTTGATCCCTACTTCACGACAAGAGCCGACGGCACTGGGCTTGGCTTGGCGGTTGCGGAGAGAATTGTGACGGACCACGGCGGCAGCATCCTGGCCACAAGCGATCTGGGTATCGGGACAACCATGACGGTACGGCTACCCGCGGCGAGCCCCGCCGTGGAGCATGAGGGTGGACAATGAGCGCGACTCCCGGCAGAATTCTCATCGTCGATGATGAGGCGAACATTCGGGCGGCCCTAGCCAAGCTGATCAGCAAGCTCGGGCATAACGTAAAGACAGCCGCGAACGCTGCCGAAGCCCTTGATTTGATGAAGCATGGCAAGATCCAACTCGTGATTACGGATCTTAAGATGCCGGGACAGGACGGTCTCCAACTCCTGCGCCAGTTAAGGGCGAACGATCCGCGAACCGACGTGATCGTTATGACCGCCTACGGGACGATAGAATCGGCCGTGGAGGCGATGAAAGAGGGCGCCTACGACTACATTGAAAAGCCAATCAATCAGGACCGGCTTCCACTTCTGATCGATCGGGTTCTTGAACGCCAGGGCCTCGCCGAGGACAATTCGCGCCTGCGAAGGATGGTGTCGGCGAGGGAAGAGTACGGAACCCTTGTCGGCAAGTCGGATCAGATCGCACGCCTGTATGAAGTGATTGAAATGGTGGCTCCAACGCCGGCAACCGTGCTGATCCAGGGCGAAAGTGGCGTCGGCAAGGAGTTGATTGCCCGGGCGATCCACCAGCGGAGCGCGCATTCGGCGGGGCCGATGATCTCGCTGAATTGCGGAGCAATCCCGGAGAGCCTGCTCGAAAGTGAGCTCTTTGGCTTCGAGAGGGGCGCCTTCACCGGAGCCGATACGGCCCGGCAGGGCAAGATCGAGATGGCCGACGGCGGCACCCTCTTTCTGGACGAAGTGGGGGAGATGAACCCCAAGACACAAATCGAACTCTTGCGTGTCCTGGAGACGAGGGAATTGCGCCGGCTGGGTGGATCGAAACTGATCCACGTCGATATTCGAGTCGTCGCCGCAACAAACAAGACGCTGAGTGAAGAGGTGGCGCAGGGACGATTCCGCGAGGATCTCTTTTATCGCCTGAATGTTGTACCAATCCGAGTCCCTCCTCTGCGGGAGCGTCTGGAGGACCTGCCTCTGCTCGCAGATCGCTTCTTGAGTGAATTTGGAGACCTGTACGCCCGCCAACCCAAGCGCCTGGCGCGGGACACAGTAGAAGCCCTCCTCTGCCACTCGTGGCCCGGCAATGTTCGCGAGCTGAGAAATTTGATGGAACGCCTCACTGTGCTGACCAATGAACCCGTCATTCGAGCCGCAGATCTCCCCGAGGAGTACCGGCCCGTGAGCGGCGCTGTGCGGATGGTGGAGATCCCGCTTGGAGAGCCATTGGACAGAGTGGAGGAGCTCATGATTCGACGTACTCTCGCCGAGATTACCTCGCATCGTGAACGGGCTGCCGCCATCCTCGGAATCAGTCCACGAGCCCTGCACTACAAGCTGCGCCGGATGGGAATGGAAACCGGTTCTGAACCGGACGCCGATCAACCCGATGCGGTGGCCGATTAGCAGGCTTCCTCTTGATAGCCTGCCGAACTTTTCGGTGCCGTGCCTCACGACGAACACTCTTGACCTGGAGCTGCCTGCAAAATTTGCAGGTAGCCGGCGCAACCGCGTGGGCCCGATTCAGCGATCCGGCGTAAATAACTAATTCCATTAGCCCAATTCCATCTCTGGAACTTGGAAGCAAGCTTGCTCTACAGTAGAATGCATGGGCGTGGCCGCCGCGATGTTGCTGATGGCCATTAACACTCCATGGAATCATTTCCGATAGTTGAACTTTACACGGCCGGTTTGCTCGCCTTCGCACTCGGCGCGCTCTCTGGAGTGGTCTTCCACCGGCGTCCGAGCCGCGCCATCCAGTTAGGTTGTTCGTTTGCCGCCTTCGGCGCATTGCTGCAGTTCGCCGCGGGCTGTGCTTCGCTGCTTGGCCGCCCAGTAGAGTGGACTTTCGTTTCTGGAATCCCGCTCTTTGAATCGCGCTTCGCGCTGGATCCTCTGTCGTCCTTTTTCACGATTGCACTCTCGATACTCGCATTTACGGTGTCGATTTACTCGTTCGGATACCTTGCACACGGCGGGGGGCGGCTCAATCTCCCATTTCTCGCGTTCTGCTACAACTTCCTCCTGCTGAGCCTTTCCATTACTTTCACAGCGGCGAACGCATTCCTCTTCATGATCGGCTGGGAGATCACCGCGCTGGCCGCCTACGCGCTCGTCACACTCGACCACAAGGAGCAGGAGAGCCAGAACGCCGGGCTGCTCTATGTCATCATGGCCCATGTCGACGCGGGTTGCCTCCTGGCTGGATTCGCATTGTTGGCCGCCTCTTCCGGGAGCCTCAACTACAGCGATCTGAGGCAGGCGAGCGCCACTTTGCATGGCCCCCATCAGGCAATTGCCTTTGTCCTCTTCTTCCTTGGTTTCGGGATCAAGGCGGGCATCGTTCCGCTCCATATCTGGCTGCCGGCCGCGCATCCCGTTGCGCCCTCCAACGTATCCGCGCTGCTCTCGGGCATCGTGATCAAGAGCGGGATTTACGGCATGGTTCGGGTCTTTCTAGAGTTTCTGGGCGACTTGCCGGGGTGGATGGGCATTGCCGTAATTGCTGTCGCGGTCGTATCAGCGGTCCTCGGCGTACTCTATGCCTTGATGGAGCACGACCTGAAGCGGCTGCTCGCGTATCACAGCATCGAAAACATCGGGATCATCCTCCTCGGCTTGGGAGCAGCCATGATGTTCCGTACTTCTGGACACCCGCGTTTGGCGGCGCTAGCAGTCATCGCCTGTCTTTTCCACACCCTGAACCACGCGGTCTTCAAGTGTTTGCTGTTCCTGGGCGCGGGATCGGTACTCTACTCGACCTACGAGCGGAACATCGAAAAGCTCGGCGGTCTCATCCGGCGGATGCCCTGGACCGCGTTCTCTTTCCTGATCGGAGCAATCGCCATTTCGGGGTTGCCGCCGCTCAATGGGTTTGTGAGCGAGTGGCTGACGTATCAGAGCCTGTTGGCGGGATTTGGCGCCACTAAGGGGCTTGTCTCCCTGATGTTCCCCATTGCTGGTTCGTTGCTCGCCCTGACCGGCGCGCTCGCCGCCGCGTGCTTCGTCAAGGCATTCGGGATCACCTTTCTCGCGCTGCCGAGGAGCGAACATGCTGAATACGCCAGAGAAGCTCCACGCACGATGTTGGTGGGCATGGGCATCCTGACATTCGCCTGCTTCGGACTTGGACTCGGCGCGTCCTGGGTATTGGTCTTGTTCGATGGGATCACTCAACTCCTGGTGGGGGCGACGATTGGTCGCGAGGCTTCCGCGCTCGGTGGGTCCCTCATCTCTGCGGGGATCGGGCGAAGCGGAACAGTCTCCACGGCCGTGATCGGGCTGCTTCTGCTCATGGTGGGGGTCTTCCCAGTGCTCCTTGCATGGAAGCGTCTGCGAATCGCATCGCGCGGCCCGTCGTGGGATTGCGGCCTGCCTGGACTCGGCCCGGAGAACGAATATACCGCCACCGCATTCTCCAAGCCTCTTCGCATGGTGTTTGCCGCGCTCTATCAACCGCGCAGGGAAATCCAGGCGGTGTTCGACATCTCCCCTTATTTCCCGAAGTCCATCCGGTTCGAGAGTGAGATCGAACCAACTTTTGAGAATCGCCTCTACCGCCCTGTTCAGTCTTTAGTCTATTGGGTCTCTTCGCGTATGCGGGCGATACAAGCTGGGAGTGTCCACCTCTACTTGACTTACATCTTCGTTACCTTGATACTACTTCTGCTGTTCGCGGTGAGGCCGTGAGTTCGGATGTGATGGCTCTCTCTGCAAGTCTTGCAGGCGGACTGGCTCGAATCCCTGGCCTTCAAGCCGGCGATGCATTCGGCATCTACACAACCGCAACAATCGATGAGACTTATTCATGTCACTGGCCGTTGGCAGTCCGGTTGCTTCTCTTCATGTCAAAGGCTCCGGCTGGTATGTGGAAGGCAAAGCGACTGAGGCCGGATCTTCCTGGGGCGCCTGGGAAAGGCTGTTTGTGAGCGACGAAGAAGGATTGAGATGGGCCTCGTCTTCTCGAGGCATCGCGAGAACGAGGCGTATTTGAAGGGTTCATGGAGTCGCTGAACGTGGAGACTTGGGCTCTGTCGATGCTCGCATATGGCTTGGGCGCGGCAGGTTCGCTACTGCTGGGCGGCAATGCCCGTCTGGCGCGATTCACTTCGTCAGTCCTGGGAGCGATTGGCGGATTGATCCAGGCCTGGGGCGCCGCAGTTGTCCTACTGGAAGGCAGCACCGTGAGTTGGGCTCTTCCCTCCGGAGTCCCCCTATTCGAGTTCAGTCTGCGTCTGGATCCTCTGGCTGCGGTTTTTCTTCTAGCCCTCGGCGTCGTTGCCATCGCGGCATCGGTCTACTCCTTCGGCTACACGGAACACACTCAGGGCTGGCGCCCAGGTATACTCGGAGCACTAGTTAATCTCCTTCTGCTCAGCCTTTCACTTGTATTCACCGCATCGAGTGTCTTCCTGTTCCTCATCGCGTGGGAAGTGATGGCGCTGACAGCTTATTGCCTTGTCAGCTTCGAGCACTCGAAAGCGGAGAGCCGGAGCGCTGGCGTTCTCTTCTTCGTCATGTCACATGTGGGAACCGGCTGCCTGATCCTCGCTTTCCTACTCCTGCACTCCATCTCCGGCACCTTCGAGTTCGAGGGATTCCTCCACCCGGCTGGGCCTCTGCAACAAGCGGCTCTCTTTGGGCTGTTTCTGATCGGTTTCGGCGTAAAAGCCGGCCTTGTTCCTCTTCATGTCTGGCTGCCTGCGGCCCATCCTGTCGCCCCCAGTAACGTTTCCGCACTGATGTCGGGGATTGTTGTGAAAACTGGCATCTACGGGCTGTTGCGCGTCTGCTTTGAGTTTCTTGGCGCTCCTCCCCTGTGGGCGGCGCTGCTCATCCTCGCTCTGGGTGTAGGATCAGGGCTGCTCGGCGTTCTCTACGCGCTAATCGAGACCGATCTCAAGCGCCTGCTGGCCTACTCAACGATCGAAAACGTCGGCATCATCTTCATTGGAATCGGCGCATCGCTGGTCTTTACTGCCTTCGGCAAGCCGGAGTTGGCCGCGCTGGCGTTGGTCGCTGGCTTGGCTCATATCTTCAACCATGCCCTCTTCAAGTCACTCCTCTTTTTGGCTGCGGGTTCTGTCCTTCACGGCGCGGGAACGCGAAACATGGAAAGGATGGGCGGGCTGGTGAGAAGGATGCCTGCAACCGCGGCCCTATTTCTCACAGGCGCCGTCGCGATCTCCGGGCTGCCGCCCCTGAACGGATTTGTCAGCGAATGGCTCACCTATCAGTCTCTGCTTGCGGGCTTCGGCAGCACAACCAGCCTGACCCGGATCATCTTTCCAGTCGGCGGAGCGCTGTTGGCGTTGACCGGCGCTCTCGCCGCCGCGGCTTTCGTGAAGGCCTTCGGGATCAGCTTCCTGGCGCTTCCGAGAAGCTCGCAAGCCTCGGAGGCTCACGAGTCCCACTGGACGATGCTCACGGGAATGTCGTTTCTCGCCGTGAGCTGCGGGATCGCGGCTTTCTGCGCCGGTTGGCTTCTGCCGGTCCTCACTCCGGTGATTTCCCAGTTGGTTCACAGTTCGCCCCGAGGGCATCTCTCGTTGGCGGCGGGTCTCGTTGTGTCCTCCGGCACACCGCAGGGCGGAACGATGTCGCCGGCCGGCATCGCGGGTTTGCTGGCGCTGATGGCCTCGCTGGCCGCTATCCTCGCCGGGATCAAATGGATGTTCTCCGTGCGCCGCTTGGCGCCAACGTGGGATTGCGGCCTTCCGGGCTTAACTGCTGAGAACGAGTACACAGCCACAGCCTTTTCGAAGCCGCTTCGCATGATCTTCGCGGTCCTCTACCAGCCTAAGCGCGAAATCCAACGGGATTTCGAGGTCTCGCCCTACTATCCCAAGTCGATCGTTTTCGAATCTGAAGTCGAGCAGACATTCGAACGCAGACTTTACTCCCCGCTGAAGCAGATGCTGCTCGACCGCGCTTCCGGCCTGAGAGCGATCCAAGCTGGAAGCATCCACGCATACCTGGCCTACATCTTCGTCACTCTTATCATTCTGCTGCTGTTTGGAGTCCGCCAATGACCGCCGCTGTGTGGTTTGCCCCCATTCAATTGCTTCTTCTGCTGGCAGTCTCTCCGCTGGTCGTTGGCGTGATCAAGACGCTGAAGGCCCGCTTGCAGACTCGCCGGGGTCCGGGCCTTTTCCAGCCGTACCGGGATTTGTCCAAATTGTTCAGGAAAGGGATGGTGATTCCGGAGAGCGCTTCGTGGATCTTTTGCGCAGCGCCAGTGGTCGTGTTTGCCACCGCAGCCGTGGTTGGCCTCATGATCCCAATGGTCACCGCGGAAGCGCCGTTGAGCCTTTTCGGCGGGGTTCTGGCCGTGGTTTATCTCCTCGGCTTGGGCCGGTTCTTTCTAGCGCTTGGCGGACTCGATACTGGCAGTTCATTCGGCGGACTCGGAAGCAGCCGCGAAATGACCATTTCCGCCTTAGCGGAACCTGCGATGATGCTGGCCATCTTCACGGTTGCGCTCAGCGCGAACTCGACCAATCTAAGCGAGATCGCGCGCTCGGCTATCGGGCAAAGCTGGCGGTTCCTGGCCCCTTCCCAAATGCTGGCCTTCGCCGCGCTCTTCATTGTTCTGATCGCCGAAACGGGCCGGATTCCCGTCGACAATCCCGCGACCCACCTTGAACTGACGATGATTCACGAGGCGATGATCCTCGAGTATTCCGGCCCCTACCTGGCCTTGATCGAGTGGGGCGCCTGGATGAAGCAGCTCATACTCATGACGCTGCTCATCAATACCTTTTACCCGTTCGGATTGACCCTCGAATACAGCCTGACCGGTATCGGCTTCGCCTGCGTTTCATTTCTGGCAAAACTACTCCTGCTCTCGCTTTTGATTGTTCTGGTGGAGACCACCAACGCAAAGATGCGCCTGTTTCGGGTGCCGGAGCTCCTGGCGGTCGCATTCATTCTTGGCGCGTTGGCGCTGATCTCCACTTTCCTTTTCTAGGACGCCCCATGTACTTCTATCAGGACCCACAATTCGGCGAGCGGATGATCACGTTGATGGCCGCGCTCGTTCTGGTGCTCCAGATCGCCATGGTTGCGCAGCGCTGGATCGTGACCAACATCCGCGTATTCGCCGCTCAATCATTCCTCCTGGCCGGAATCGCCAACACGATCGCCTACTTCAATCATGCGCCGCACATCTACTTCGCCGCAGCGCTGACCTTTCTGGTGAAGGTCATCTTCCTTCCCATCTTCATGGAGCGGTTGGTCGCGAGGGTCGAAATCCGCCAGGAGATCGAGCCTCTGGTGAACGTGCCCCTCTCCATCCTCATCTCGGGCGGCCTCACGATGATTGGCTACGTAGTCGCTGAGTCCTTCTATCATCCCGAGGCCGGTCCTGGGGCGGCCACGTTGGGCCATAACACCCTTGCAGTCGCAATTTCGTTGTTCCTCATTGGTTTCTTCATGATGTTGAATCGCAGAAAGGCGGTGACACAGGTGCTGGCCCTGCTGTCTTTGGAGAACGGCCTCTTTCTCGCGGCGATCTCCTTGACCTACGGGATGCCGCTGGTGGTGGAACTCGGCGTGTTCTTCGACCTTTTGGTCGCGACGATGGTGCTTGGCATTCTGGTCTACCGCATTCGGGAGACCTTCGACTCCATGGATGTCAGCAGACTTCGGAGGCTGAGAGGCTGATTATGCTGCTGTCCCTTCTTTTACTGATTCCACTCGTGGCTGCACTCGGTGCACTTCTGGCACGACGCCGAGCGGTCATGGAAGGGATCAACCTGGCCGCCGCGCTGCTGACATTTATCCTTTCGGTGCTCCTGGCCAGCGCTACAGCGGGTTCAAAGTATGTGGCGCAATGGGACGAACTCCTCTACGCGGATGCCCTCAGCTCTCTGGTGGTCCTGTTGGTTGCTTTCGTCTACCTTGCCTGCGCAGTTTATGCCATCGGCTATTTCCGGGACGACGAGAAAAGCCAGGCTTTTGAGGGGGACCTGTTAGGCACTGTCCTGATCGGGAAACTGAGGAAGTATTACGCCCTCACGCCGCTGTTCGTCTTCTCCATGCTGCTCGTCGCGGTATCCAACAATCTGGGCATCATGTGGGTGGCGATTGAAGGCACCACGCTCACCTCTGTGTTCCTGGTGACCTTTTATGGCCGTGCCACCTCGCTGGAGGCAGCCTGGAAGTACGTCATCATCGGCGGTGTCGGACTGTCAATGGCGCTTTTCGGCACGATCCTGACCTATTATTCTGCACACGAGGTGATGGGCACTGAGACCCTGGCTGGGTTGAACTGGTCGGTGCTGATTACAAAGGCGGCGCAGTTCGATCGGACGACGATGCGGCTCGCCTTCATCCTGATCCTGCTCGGCTACGGCACCAAGGCTGGGATCGCGCCGATGCATACCTGGAAACCCGACGTGTACAGCGAGGCGCCCGTTCCGGTGGCGGCTATGCTCGCCGCTGCCGTGCTGAACTGCGCTCTCTACGGCCTGCTGCGTTTCCTCATCTTGACGTCCCGCTGCGTTGGACCGGAGTTTGCCTCGAACCTGCTCATCCTCTTCGGCCTCCTGTCGATGGGCATCGCTGTGCCATTCGTTCTCGTCCAAAAGAGCTTTCGCCGCATCCTCGCGTATTCCAGCATCGACCATGGCGGTATCATGATTCTCGGTTTGGGCTTCGGCGGGCCGCTCGGCGTGCTTGGCATGTTGCTGCACATGACTTTTCACTCCGTCACCAAACCTCTGTTATTCTTCTGCGCCGGTAACATCCAGCAACACCTCAACACCGATCTCTTCAAGAAGGCGAAGGGTGGATTGATCCACGCCATGCCAATCAGCTCCGCTCTGTTTCTGATGACCACGCTGGCGGTGACGGGGTCGCCTCCGTTCAGCATGTTCCAGAGCGAGTTCACGATTCTCCGGGCCGCCTTTAAGGCAGGCCATCTATGGGCCGCGGTGATGTTTGTGGCCTTTCTCGTGACGATCTTCTCGGGGTTTCTCGTCCATATCGCCAAACTCGTGCTCGGCCCCGATCCGGGCTTGCCGCCAGCCGATACCTGCGCTTGGAAGAAGTACTCGCTGCTCGGAATGGCGGGTGTCGTCATCGTGATGGGCTTCTGGCTGCCGGCTCCGCTCTATTCCCTCATCCAGGGAGCGGCGCAAATCGTATTGGAGGTTCGATAGAACCACTATGTTTACTTTCGTAGAGGAAGTCGCACGGCGGTTGGGTGATCAGGTTGAGGGGATCACGGCCCGACACGAGCACGAGGTTTATCTTCAGTTGCGCGACTCCGACAACCGTGAGGCGGTCTCGCAGTTTCGGACGCGCTATGGCGCCCGCGTCGCCGCCATTTTTGCCGAGGACCGGAGAGAGGTCGAAGACTGCTTCGTTGTCTATCACGCGCTCGAGTTTCCCAAACAACCCGCTTACCTTCTGGTCTCCACCCGCGTGGATCCGCGCATCGCGCGATTGCCATCCCTGTCAGCGGAACTCCCCGCGTTGAACTGGCAGGAGCGGGAGATCCAGGATATGTTTGGGATCCCGCTCGACGGGCATCCGAACCCTCGAAGGGTGGCGCTGCACGATAACTGGCCCGAAGTCTACCCGCTTAGGAAGGATTTTGGCCTCCGTACTGTCCTGCCGGAGTTCGAAGGCGAGCGGCACGTTTACCGCCCGGCCCTCGGGGAAGGCGTCTTTCAGATCCCGGTGGGTCCGGTCCATGCGGGGATCATCGAGCCGGGCCATTTCAACTTCGCGGTTGCTGGCGAGCCCATTCTCTACCTCCAGTTGCGCATGTTCTATACGCACAAAGGGATTGAAAAATTGTTCGAGGGAATGCCGGTCCAACGCGCGGTGTTCCTTGCCGAGAGCATTTCCGGCGACTCAAGTTTCTCCCATGGAACAGCATTCTGCCAGGCGGTGGAACGGGCGGCCTCCATTCCCGTACCGCAGAGTGCGGAACGCATGCGTTCGGTGCTGCTCGAACTGGAGCGCATCTACAACCACGTCGCCGACATCGGGGCCATCGCTACCGATGTCGGGTTCGTCGTCGCCAATGCCCATGCTTCGCGCCTTCGCGAGATGCTCTTTCGCCTGAACGAGGAACTCACTGGCAATCGGCTTCTGCGGGGCATGGTTTGTATCGGCGGAGTCCGCCGCATGTGGAATGACGATCAGGTCAGCGCTCTGCGTCACACCATTGAACAGTTCGGACCCGAGTTCGGGCGGCTGGTCGACATGCTCCAAGCCTCCGATTCCACGCGAGACCGATTAGAGCATACCGGCATCCTCCCGCCCGAGAAGGCACGCGATCTGGGCATCGTTGGTGTGGCTGGCCGAGCCTCGGGTGTGGATTTGGATGTCCGCCGCGACCATCCGTATGCGGCCTATCACCGGGTCAAGGTGGATCCGCCCGTCTACCAGGCCGGCGACGTCTTCCATCGAATGCAGGTGCGCATCGACGAAGTGTGGGCTTCCGTGAAGATGATTCGCGAGTTCGCGGGTCCGCCGTTCACGGGCGAGCCCTGCAGCCCCGTTCCGTCCATTCCCTCCGGGCGCTGCGCTCTCAGCGCCGTGGAAGGTTGGCGCGGCGAGATCTTGCACTGGCTCCGCATTGGCGACCACAACCGCATCGAACGATGCAAAATCAAGGACCCGTCTCTGAATAATTGGCCGGCGCTCGTCGAAGCCGTGCAAGGCAACATCGTGCCTGACTTCCCGGTCATCAACAAGAGCTTCAACCTGTCGTACTCGGGAACGGACCGCTGAGATGTTCAAGATACTCAACCAGACGCTGCGTACCGGGATCGTCACCACCCGCTATCCCGTTGGACCTGCCGAAATACCAGCTTCCTTTCGCGGGCTGCCGAAGTTTGAATTCGAAAAATGGGACGACGCCCGGCCCGCGGGCGAGGTCTGCCCTACCGGGGCGATCATGCACAGCGAGTGCGATGGCACACGCGATGTCAAGATCGACCATGGCTTGTGCATTTACTGTGGACTATGCGCGGAGACAACTCGGAATGGCGCCGTTCGAATCACGAAGGATTTCGAAACGGCGGCCCAGAATCGTCAGGATCTCATCTGGACCGCCCGCTACGAGCTGAATCCGGATGGCTCGCACCGCCGTCTTCTCTCCGTCGAGCAGGGCAGTTCAGAATCGGACCCAGCCATCGAACGGGCTGGGCGTAAAGTGAAGGAGAAGATCAGCGCACTGTATGGGCGCTCCCTGGCCATCCGGGAGGTGGATGCCGGCAGTTGCAACGGGTGCGAACTGGAGATCCATGCGCTGAACAATCCGATCTACGACATCGAGCGGTTTGGAATCCACTTCGTGGCGTCTCCACGTCACGCCGACATGCTTCTCGTGACGGGGCCGGTTACCCGCAATATGGAGATGGCTCTCAAGAAGACCTACCTGGCGACCCCCGAACCGCGGCTGGTCGTCGCGGTTGGCGCCTGTGGAATCAGCGGCGGCATCTTCGGCCGGAACTATGCGACGGTCGGCCCGGTCGACGTGGTCATCCCTGTCGATGTCTACGTACCGGGCTGCCCTCCCCGTCCGCAAGCCCTCTTGCATGGCATACTCCTCGCGATAGGCAAGGCTGCCAAGCGTTTGCACTTGGGGCTCTGAACGCCCGCCGGTGTCAAGGGTGGAGCAAAAAGGCGAACGGGACGAACGGGTCGCGAAGGGGCGTACGGGTCGCGAACGGGTCGCGAACGGGTCAGCCTGATACGACGGGATGGCGATTTTGATGAAAGTGGCATTCATGATAGGTTTCTGTCAAGGGAAAACGGAGATTTCTCTCCCGTTTTGTTGGAACGGTGCGAGTCGGTGACAGCCATTATGAGCGTGTGATCCGAAGCGCATTGGGCTCATCGCCCGGGCCATCCTGCCTTGGGGCAGGTAGCCAGACATTCATTTGCGGCGTCGCCTGGGAGGCGCGCAAGAATTTTGAGTTTGGGACGCTGCCCTGCCAGCCAAGAAACAGAACCGATGTCGCGTGCGCATCCCTGCGCCGTGGAGCCACTTTCCTAGTAGGTCTGGCAGGGAGCTTCGAATCATCGAGCTCACTCTCATCGTCTGGATGAGTCTGCCCGGTTATTCCTTAGCGGGTCGCTCGCCAGCGTTGCCCGCCTCCGCTTCACCGGGAGAGATCGGCGGGCACGGCGTGAGTCTTCATCGGATAGATAGATCTGCCATGCCTCATAAACGCAAAAACAAGATCAGGCCGAAATGGCTTTGGCGGCCTGCGTAGCGGCCGGCTGATGCCCGCGGTCGGCTGCCAGAAGGTAGGCGACCAGTTTGCGTGCCACCGCCAGCGTGGCCCGATTGGCATGACCGCGCTGCTTTTCCCGTTCATGGACAACAGCCAGAGCAGGGTTCCATTGTGGTGCCAGTTTCGCCGTTTCCACCAGGACGCTTTGCAGGTGGCGGTTGCGCTGTTTCGAGATCGGCCCTCGTTTGGCCGCATCAGCGGACGAGCGCAGTGCGCTTGTCAACCCGCAGTAGCTGATTGCCTTTAAGGTAGACCCGATCCGCTCCACAGGCCCGATCTCCAGTACCCAGGTCAGTGCCACGATCAAGCCTACGCCGGGGATCCGTGTCAGGCGGTTCACACGTTCGGCCAACTGAGGCAACCCGGCCAGGCCTTGAACCAACCGCTGCTCCATGCGATGCAGCGTCTCAGCCTGCTCACGGCTGAATTCCAACAGATCCATCACACTCGGCGGAATCTCCTGATTGTTTTTGAGCAGCCGCCTGAAGTAGTTCTTGCCGTGCAGACGCGCCCGGTCGTACTCGATGCCGGATTCCATCAGCAGGCCAGCGATCTTGTTTTTCATCCGAACTTCGCATTCGACGAGCAAGCGGCGGTAGCGCAGGATCTGGCGCATGCGCACGAAGGGTTCGGGGAGCACGCTTACCGCCGGCAGGAGATTGCAGCGAAGCAGGTCAGCGATCATCGCCGCATCGATGCGATCGGTTTTCTTCTTGGCGCAGCCGATCGCCCTCATTCGTGACGGATTGCTCATTTGCAGATCCGCGGCGAACGGCTGCAGATGGTGGTAGATCCAATGGCTGACCAGCGCCGCTTCCATGGCGCCGGCCCAGGGTTGCGGCAATTGCCCAGCCCAGGCCGAGAGCGCCTGACGATTGGCCTTCAGTTTGCCCTCGCGCACGATAGTTCCGTCGGCCTGCTTGATGCCGAACGAGATGGAGAGCTTGTGAACATCCAGTCCGATGTAATACATAGGTGTGGGATTCTCCCTTCTGGAATTAGGCCCGTGCAGACTTGAAGCAGCATCGGGTCCGATTCTCACTCTACGGAGGGTCCCACCCTCCGTACCTATGCATTCAAACAGAGCTGTCTGCAACCTTCGATGAGATCACGAACCCGTCGTATCAGGCTGACCCCTTAGCCACGCCCTCGCCTTCGGTGACATTTTAGATGACCCAATTCGTGGGCTGTTCTTTGACTCAGACCTGCTGTAAGCTGTTCTCCAGTCAGGACTCCGGAAGTGAGCCTCTGTCTCTAGGAGCCGCCATGGCTGACACCTGGTTCCGGGGCGAGTCCACCACCGTCCCACCGTCAAAGGCCGGGGGCGCGATCCACGACTTCGGCGACGGGCTTTATTTCACAAACTCCAAGGAAGTCGCGGAGCTTTACGCTAAGACCCGTGTACACCATGGGGGCGGCGAACCGCGAGTGTTTTCAGTTCAAATCGATAGGAGCCAACTCGGAAGGGTTCTCGACCTGGAGACGGATCCGCGCTGGCGCGAGTTCCTGCGCAAGCCTCAAATCCCGGGCCAGCCCGGTACGACTCCAGAGACCCTTATCCGAATGGCGAACGAGAACTACGGGAGGTTCTTTGAGCAGTTCCTAAAGCAGCACGGCATCAGGATCGACCAGTACGATGCCGTTATCGGACCGGAATTTGTGCGGGGTGGCAGCCAACTTTGCCTTCTCCACCGCAATGGAAAGCCTTCGCAGTTCGCAAACTCGATTCGGGCGAAGATGGCTCTGGTCAATCCGCCGCCACCACCGCCGAACATCACCGCAGGCAGAAGCATGGCTCCGCCGGGGATGACTCGAGGCATTGTCAGCAACCAGGCGGCGATGGCGGTTGTCGGGCAGATGATAGGAGCAGCGCTGCAGAGTCTGGGCGACATCGGAATCAGACGGCAGGTACAAAAAGAAGTCGAAACGACCCACGCGGCCTACATCGCTCGAGCGCAGGAACGGGGCATGGGTACGCTGGTGATCATCACCCTCCAGGAATGGGAGACGCCGGACTTCAACGGGATGAGGGCGCGGAGTCTCCTTGCCGTCTACACGCAGGAGGGTGCTACTCAGCCGGAAGCCCTGAATAAGTGGCTGCGAACACCGCAATTGCTTCAAGGTGCGCCGAAAGGGTGGCGCACCTACGAGCAATACGCGTGGATCCCGCCGCGAAGACAGGGTTGATTCTGGCGCGATGTGTGATGGAAGGTTCTTCTTCTGGCTAGATCAGCAGGTCCAGGGCCCGTTCGATCTGATCGGGGCTCACATAGAAGTGCGGCGAGAGGCGGACCCAGCCCTGGCGAGGAGCGCACATGACGCCGGCTTCACGGAGGCGGGCGAAGATCAGGCGCGAATCGACATCGGGTTTGCGGATGGAGACGATGCCGGCGCCGGTTTTCGCCGTGCGTTCGCCGCCCATGACCTCGTAGCCTCTGGCTTGGGCTCCGGCGGCGAGCTGGTCGCCGAGCCGCTGAACCTGGGCGGCGACGTTTTCGATGCCGACTTCGAGAAGAAGCTGCATGGAAGCGGTGAGGCCGAAGGCCCCGATCGTGTTCAAAGTTCCGCACTCGTAACGGCCGGCATCGGTACGCAGGGCCATATCGCGCGAGGCGTAGTCAGCGTAGCCTTTGACGGTGGTCCAGCCGAACTCGACGGGTTCGATGCGGTCCTGCCAGTCCTGCTGGACGTAGAGGATGCCGTGGCCCTCGGGTCCGAGCAGCCATTTGTGGCCGTCGGCGGCCAGGGCCTGGATGTTCATCCGGCGGACATCGAGGGGGAACGCGCCAAGTCCTTGAATCGCATCGACCAGGAAGAAGACTCCGTGGCGGCGGCAGATATCGCCAATGGATTCGAGATCCGCCCGGTAGCCGCTGAGGTACTGAACGAAACTGATGGCGAGGAGCTTGGCTCCGCGGGCGGCCTGCTCGACCATTTCAAGCGGGTCGAGGAAGGAGAGCCACTCGACGCGGACGCCGTGCCACTCCTCCAACTTCTTCCAGATGTAGTAGTTAGCTGGGAACTCCTCGCGGAAGGCGACGATTTTGTCGCCGGGCTGCCACTTGCGGCCAAGGGCGACCGTAGCAATGCCTTCGGAGGTGTTCTTCACCATGGCGATTTCGCCGGGCGTGGCGCCGCAGATGCGGGCGGCGGCGATGCGGAAATCGTCATAGCACCTCATCCACTTGTCGTAGTGGAGCGAGCCGTTTTCGAGGGCGTCGCAGGCGAGCCACTTCATGGCCTCGGCCGAGCGGCGGCAGAGCGGGGCGACGGCGGCGTGGTTCAGGTAAGTGAGGCGTTGGGCGACAGGGAACTCTTGCTGCCACTTCTGCCAGATTTCCGGCGACGACGGTTCGTTGTAACCCATCTATTCGAGTGTACGTTACACAGATTAGGGAACGGGCGCACCGCGCGAGAGTATACTTGCATCAGGCGGCGTCCGCGAAGGAGCGGCGCGATGATGATAGTCGACAAACTGGCAGTCCGGACAATCCTTGGTCTCGGCATGGCGCTTGCCGTTGGCGTCATTCCGTCGCTGGCGCAAGATGAGTCGAAGGCGACCGTGCCGGCCACCACAGAGACAAAGAAGACCGACGAGAAGAAGAAGACCAACGAGACGAAGGTCAAAAAGGGTTCGAAGAAGGACGTTGAGGCGATCGGCGACCGGGATGTCGGCAAGGGGCTGAACTGGTATTCGATCGAGAAGGAGATCGGGCTGGGCAAGGGGTTGGCGCAGGAGATCGAGCGGCAGGCGAAGATTGTTGACGATCCGATCATCGCCGAGTACATCAACCGGATCGGGCAGAACCTGGTACGGAACTCAGATTGCCAGTTTCCGGTGACGATCAAGGTGATCGACACCGATGAACCCAATGCGATGGCGCTGCCGGGCGGGTTCTTTTATGTGAATACGGGTCTGATCACGCTGGCGGAGAATGAGAGCGAGATTGCCGGCGTGATGGGGCACGAGATTGCTCACATCGCCGCGCGCCACGGCACAAAACAGGCGACGCGCGGGCAGTTGGCGAATCTGGCGACCATCCCGTTGATCTTCATGGGTGGATGGACGGGTTACGGCATCCGGCAGGCGGCTTCGGTCGCTATTCCGATGGGGTTCCTGAAGTTCTCGCGAGGCTTCGAGGAGGAGGCGGATCTGTTGGGACTGCAGTACATGTACAAGGCAGGCTACGATCCCAACGGGTTTGTGGATTTCTTCGAGAAGCTGGAGGCGATGAACAAGCGCAAGCGGGGGACCATCGCCGAATGGTTCAGTTCGCATCCTCCGACGGGCGACCGGATCATCAAAGCTCAAGCGAATATCGAGCAGCTTCTCAAGGAACGGCCGGAGTATGTCGTAACCACTTCGGAGTTCGACGAAGTGAAGAACCGGATCTTGATGCTCCAGAACCGTCGGCGCGAGACTCCTCAGGATCCCAACAGGCCGTCGCTGCGGCGGGCTCCCGGGTCGAACGAACCGATCGGAGCTGAAGGCGACGACAAGAAGAAGACGGAAGATCCCGACGAGCGGCCCACACTGAAGCGCCGCAATTAGAGTTCGCCCGCAAGACGGCGGCATTGCCCGCCAAGCGCGACGGCAGGAAGCCCCGGGCCCCGGTTCGGGGCTTCCTGGCGCTTGGGCTGCGCGCACTCACGAATTTCGAAAGAATATACAATTCGCCCCGATGCGGACTTATGCTGTATAGGATATGCGGGACGATTTATGAAGCCATACCGGGCCTGGTTGAGGCGGCACGTTCCGCCGGCGCGGCTGAGGAGAGTCAACAATCTCATTCACTCGGATGAGAGGTTGATGGGTTCTGAGGTCCGGCGCACACAACTGGCGCGGATCTTGCTCCGGGCGCGATATCCGGACCTTTTCGCAGATGGCGCCGGCGATGAGTTTCAGGTCTTTTCGCAGAACGGAGAGGACGGCATTCTGCTCGCCATCCTGTCAAAACTGGCCAGTCCGACCAAGAGATTCGTTGAGATTGGAGTTGAGGAGGGCCTGGAGTGCAATTCGGCGGTGTTGGGATTTGTGCTCGGCTGGGATGGCGTGATGGTGGAAGCGGATCCACTGCGGGCGGCCACAGCGAGGAAACTGGCGGAACGAATGCTGGCCGGGCGGACGAACCGTGTGGACGTTTGCCATACCCTCGTCACCTGCGACAACGTGAATGATATCGTGGGGGACAGCCCGCTTGGGGTTCTCTCGATCGATGTCGACGGCATGGATTATTGGCTCTGGAAAGCGGTGGAAGCCACTGCGGCGGAGGTGGTGATCATCGAATACAACGCTTCGATGGGGCCGGAGCGGCCGGGAATGGTTCCATACGATAAGTCATTTTCGGCCATGAAAGCCCACGCGAGCGGCTACTATCATGGCGCGTCACTGGCGGCGCTCGAACGGCTGGGACGTTCAAAGGGCTACAGTCTGGTGGCGGTGGACTCGGCCGGGGTGAACGCCTTTTTCGTCCATGATGCGGTGAGACCGCAGCCGCTATGCCGTCGCGAAGCAGCCGAGATCTTTCGTCCGCACCGGATGCGGCTGAGGAACCACTCCGAGCGGCAGCAGTGGGACATCATCAGCCAGTTGCCCTATGAGACGGTTTGATCCCGACTGGAGGCGAGCGGCGTTGTGGACAGCCTGTTTCGCCGTCCTGCTTGCCGTCAGGCTCTGCCATGTCGAAGTTCTTTGGGTGGATGAAGCCTACGGCTTGGCCGCCGCCCGCCGGATCATGGAGGGTGCGGCGCTTTACCAGGACATCTGGTTCGACAAGCCGCCGCTCTATGCTTGGATCTACATGGCGTGGGGCGCCGAAGCGGGGTGGCTGCTGCGGCTGGGAGGCGCTCTGTTCGCGCTGCTCTGCTGCTGGCTCGCCGGCCGCACGGCTGAGGCCATGTTCGGCCGGCGGGAGGGCCATGTGGCCGGAGTGTTCATGGCGTTCTTCCTTTGCTTCGACCACCCGGCGTCGCTCATCTCGCTGGCGCCGGACATTTTGCTGGTTCCATTCGCGCTGGCAGCGGTGTGGGCGGCTCAGGCTGGCCGTCCAGCGACATCGGGCGCATTGGCCGCAGCGGGACTTTTGGCCAATGCGAAAGCGTTGGTGCTGCTGCCGCTTCTCCTGTTCTGGCGTCCGCGCGACGCGACGCGGCTACTGGCCGCATACGCCGCCGCTGCCGCCGCTGTCTGGTTGGCGGCGGACGGCTGGTTGGACCCGGTGTGGAGGTGGGGGATCCTGTATTCGCGTGAAAGCCTGTTTGCCAGTCCGCTCATGGAAGGCGCGGTCCGGACACTCAACTGGGCCGGTTTCCACGCGGCTTTGGTGATGGGAGCGGCCATCTTTTTTCTGCGCCGTGAGGAAGGCCGTTGGAGGTTGGCGGCTTGGATTGTGGCGGGCGTGTTGATGACCGCGGCAGGCATGAGGTTCTTCCCTCGTTACTATTTCGCATTGCTCCCGGCCCTGACCATCGCCGCCGCGCGAGGCGTCTGTTTACCGGGGAGGCCATGGATAACGGCGCTGGTTGCCATCTCGCTCGCCCTCCCAGCCGTGCGTTTCGGTCCGCGCCACATCGCCACCCTGAGAGGCGAGCCTCGCGCGATGCGCGATCTGGCGCTTTGGGCCGACGCACGGCAAGCCGCGCTCGCCATCCACAAGCTGGCGCGGCCGGGCGATACGCTGCTGGTATGGGGTTACCGGCCGGAGCTGAACGTCCTGGCAGGACTCGGAGGCGCAACACGGTTTCTCGACTCGCAGCCGCTGACCGGAGTCATCGCCGACCGTCATCTCACCGTTTCCACCCCGTCGGCGCCGGAACTGGCAGCGCGGTTCCGCCGTGAACTTGCTGGAACGAGACCCACATTTGTCGCCGATGGACTTGGTCCGCTGAACCCAGCGCTCGCTATCGGCCAGTACGAGGATCTCCGTGACTGGTTTGCCCAATACGAGCTGGCGACAGAAACACGCGGCGTTCGTATTTACCGACTGCGCCCCCATGGAGATTCGAATCGGAAGAGCGTGAACGACGCAGCCCGAATCGGTTCTCAATAGCCACCAGCGCGTCGCGCGTGTGGCGGGAACAATCCCGCAAGCGCCTGCCGCCACCGGCATGGTGAATCCTTACCTTCTGAATCAACTGATTCGTACGTGCATCCGGAAATCGGACTCAGCGAAGTTCTTACAGTCTGCTGACGCTGTGTTTGTGCGTAGGCGGAGTTGTAAACGCGGAGTATCCGTGCACCGGCATATCGGCGGTCCAGACCGGCAGGGTAACCCGCAAACAGCATTCAGCGCCGGTTCCGGACCATGCCGCGGCTGCCGGGAGACAACGCGGCGCCTGGCAAACAGTGCACAGCGATATCTCCGCAATCCCGCCTCTCTGGACCTTCCTGGTCTGCGCTACGGCATAGGCCGCAAAGAGGCGACGCCAGTTGAGCGCGACTGCTCCTTCAAAAGGGATTCCAGCCGGTCAAAGAACCCAACCATCCGCTCCACCCGCTGGCGCGCCCTCTCGAACGGCTCATTCAGGCGCCGTACCGAAACAAACTGCCGGTCAACAACCTGGCGGATCTCGCGATTCATGATCAGGCGCTCACTCTCATCCTCGGTCAGTTGCTTCATCTGAGAGTCGTCGTAATCGCCGTCCAGACGTTGACGCAGCTCCTTCAGCGCGGCGGCTGGATCGTCGGCATCGAGGAGTGCGTGAAGCTCGCCGGCCCATTGCTTCAGCGTCTCCGCCTGAAGCCGCCGCTTCGCGAGCTGCTCCGCGACTAATTCGGGTTGTCCAACGCCGATACCATCCTCGAAAATGACCGTGAAGTCCTTGAACCGGCTTGGTTCGCATTCGCCTGCCGCTGAATTCCATACCGAGGACCTAATGTATTCCATCTGCCGCAGACTTCCTGCCAGCATCGGTTCAACGCGCACCGGAGCGAACAACTCACCATCCTCGCCCGCAGCGATTGTCCAGAGAGCGTCCGTCCCCCATCCGCCGGTAGGCACAACCGTGCCGTCGGGACAGGCGGCCTCCGTACGCAACTGCATGAACGTGATAGCCGAATTTGAGTTGTTGCGGAGGTCGAAACGGATCTTGCGATCAGTGTGAACGAGGTTATCGATCGAGATACGAGAATCGGCACTGGACTGCCCCATCGCCGAACACGACAACAGGCTCAGCAATGAAAGAACGATTTTCGCCTGCCGCGGGCTCACAGGTTGCAAGTCCTGCATCATTGCACTCAGACGCGCTACTCGCCGCCTGGGTTGCCGCCAGTTGACCGAGCCGAAGCTGGCGATTTGGAACCGCATCCGAAACCTGGAGCGGGAGGACCACCGCCCAGAGGAGATGAAACGCGGCGAATGAGTTGCCACGGTTGAAGCGGCGCTGGGGGACAGGGGTTGCGTTAGCGGCCTGCAAAGCGGCTTCGAGCGGTCTACAACCTAGAGCCCCCGACTTTGCCGATGGTCCTGACTTGCTGGCGGGAGCCGCATGGCCCTCAGTAATGAGTTGAAACCAGGGTGCGATCGCAATGCCTCGAACGCTGGATCATTCCACGCCATTCGAAGATAAGGCGCTCTTTCCTGCCTAGCCCGCTCGAGCCATGACACTGACTTCTCAGCGTCTCCCAGCCCGGCGAGCACTAGGCTAATCGCCAGGTCCGCGTTCCAGCCCTTTCGACGCTCTTCAAGCAGGTTGGCCAGAATGCGGCGCGCATCCTCGATTCTCCGGGCCTTAGCGTAGGCAAAACCCAAACGGCCAAGCCCGTTCATGACCCCGCCGCCCAGCCGGGCGGCCGTCTCAATCTCTAGAACCGCTTCTTGATTACGTCCCAGGAAGAGATAAGCCCTGCCAAGATCGGCGTGGGCGTTGGCAAAGTCCGGCGCCAGTTTCACTGCCCGCTGGCACTGCTCCGCCGCCTGCCGGTAGCCTTTGGAGAAGTAATAGGCGTGCGCTAAATTCGTGTTGATGATCGGCGAGAGGGGATCGAGTTCCAAGGCTCGCCGGTACTCTGCCACGGCCTCCTCATAGCGTCCCATTGCGACAAGGAATTCGGCGAACCAGTGGTGCCCATCCGCCCACCCAGGGTCCAACTCGACCGCCCGACGGAAGTTCCGTTCGGCGCTCTCCCAATCCCAGTAGTAATCCATCTCCACATAAGCAAGCACGGCGTATGCTTCAGCCAGGGCCGAATCGATTGAGATCGCTTTCAACGCCGCGGCACGGGCCTTTGGCATTGTGTCGGATGGAGGCAGAGGCGCGTAGTAGCTTTGTAGCGCATACGTTTCGCCTAGTCCCGCATACGCCTGGGCGTAAGCCGGGTCGAGATCGATGGCATTCCGGAAATGGACGAGCGCCTTCTCCATTCCCTCGGCTGTGCGCTTGTTCCACTCGTGCCTGCCGCGAAGGTATTCCCGGTAAGCCTCGGCGTTTGCCGTAACGGGCCGTCTGGCGAGTTGAGCCCGCGGGGCAGGCTGAGTGCGCAGGATCCGCGGGGCTACATCCTTGGAAATCCGCTCACCAATCCCCGACAGGCCCACAGATGGACTCTCGTAGCGCTGGCTCCAAATCAGGGTGTTGTCCTTCGTATTGGTGAGTTCGGCGCTTACCGAGTACCTGCCGCCGCCGTCGATCAAGCGCACGAGCAGGATGGCATCTTCTTTAATATCAGGGACTTTGGACCGGTACCGAACCGCCTTGGCAGCTCCGTCGAGTTCGTGCGAGAGAATCCGCGTCAGGTCCTCGGATAGTTGGGATACGACGGCCTCAGTGGAATCGCCACCCTGTCCGTCAACCAGCGGAACCACGGCGACCGATCCAAGACCGCTGCCGCGCGCATAGTTCAGCCACACCACCAAAACGAAGGCAAGGGCGGCGAGCCCTCCTCCCACAAAAACCAGAGCCCACGAGCGCCGGCTCTGGGGCGATTCCTTCCGCTCCGCAAACCAGGCATCCAATTCGTGCTTATATGCGAAGACAGAACCCCGCTTCTCATGTTGATGGCGGTGTATGGGGAGATTCTCCTCCCGCTCCCAGCGGATGACTGTCCGGACAGAACGGTTGAAATGCGCTGCAATCTCCTTCCAGGATTCCAGCCGCCCTTCGACGCCTGCTCCACTGCCACCCCTATCGGATGCCACGATCCGAATATACCCGCGAATTCCCGCCGCCGCAATCGGCTCCCGGGCGCGTTTTTGAAGGCCTGCCACTTGATGACATTCGCCTTCTGACACGTCTTGTCCGTTGCAGCAGAGATCAGCGGCTGGCAAGGTCACCTCAAGGAGTACATTTCGATGCGCAATCTGAAGTACATTGCTGTTCTCGTCTTGTTGGCCACCGTTTGCCTGGCACAGGCGACTCAGCCCGAATACGTTACCAAGACCATGCAAACGCCGGAGGCGATCTACCTTCAGGTGGATTTGCCAGGTTTTGCGAGCACGTTCCTCATGGGAATCGCCGCCAACGGGAGAATCACCGGCTTCGCGTCAGTGGACCCGGCGCCGACAAGTCTACCGTCACAGTACCTAAAGGCGGCGGGGTTTGTCCTTCAAAACGGAAAGGTGACGGTTCTCGTCCACCCGGACCCCGCGGATCCAGCCAAAGTGTTGCCGACCTACCCGCTGAAGATCAGGACCGATGGCACTGTCACCGGCTGGAGCGCGCCCGAGACCGAACCATCCGGAGCCGAGATTGGATGGGTTTGGGAGAAAGGCCGCTTTAGAGATGTTGTGTATGAGGGGCCCGACTATGATCAGTTGGATCCGGGCATCAATTATTCAATGGTGACCGATGTCATGAGCATCAACGGGCGTGGCGATATGATCGGCCAGGTCGGCTACATCGATCCCAACGATCCGACGGGAGGCTCGATCTGGCGCGGCTGGATGAGCAAGAAGGGCGCATTCCAGTTGATCGACCCGCCTGGCGCCGCACTGACCTACCCGGCGGATATCAATGAGCGCGGCGAGGTTGTGGGCATCTACCGCACCGTCGATATGAAACGTCTCGGATTCCTTCGGGAGCCCGACGGCGAGCTGCTGGATATCAACTTCCCGCCTCCTCTGCCAGCGACCACCGTATTCATGACGTTCCCGCAGGCCATCAATAACTTGGGCGACATCGTCGGTTTTTATGCGCTCAAACCCGGATTCCCGCAGGGATTCCTCCTGAGGAAGGGCTCCTACACGCCGATTGACGTCCCGGATGCGATTCATACAGTTGTGTATGGGATTGATGAGACTGGCGTCATGGTTGGCTCGTTCAAAGACGGAACAGGGGTCCACGGATTCATCCGCATTCCGAAGAAGTGACGCACTTGCAGAAATAGCAGCTTTACGGTCAGACGGAAGCCCGACAACGCGGAAGAAAGGCCATTGCCGCTTGGATTTGGCGCTGCCATAATGAGTCCGATTCCGATGCGCGTGGCTGAGTTGAGTGTTGGGGTGCTGGTAGGGGCCGGGCTGGCACTCGGGCTGGGAGGCCAATCTCCGCGCGGTGACAGCCCCGCCAGATCCGAGGTATCCATCAGACGAGACGAGTCTCTGCGCGCCAACGTTTACACGATTGCTCATGAGGATTGCCGGGTCGAGTGGACAGTCTACTCGCGGGAACCCAACCGGGGCGTGGTGCGGCACTGGTCTGATTGCCCTGGGCCGCTGGCCACAAAGGCCCGGCTGATGGAGCTCCTTCTTGGAAAAGTAATCGAGTCCGAGGGGCTTGGCTGGGAGTTCAGGACTCTGAGTTGGGGGCGCATTTTTGGAGATGGAGAGCGGGATGCCACCATGGCAGTCCGTTTGGCCGTGGCGGCGCGGAAGTCGCCGGCCTGGGACATGGCTGCGGGCAAGCCTCGTCAGGGCGACATCAACGGGTTGGTCCGTCATATCTTCCGGGAGGCAGGCATCACGGACGAACTAAAGCGAGCATTCATGACAGCCGGGCTGCGCCTCGAGGCGAGTGCGGTCGAAAAGGTGCTGGTTCAACGGGCTGGGGCGACGCCGCTCCGAGGCAATCTGTCCAAGCTCGGCGTGCCGGCGGGCGACAGAGTGCCATATGACTGCCAGCTATGGTTCTCCGTCCAGCCAGGGACTCCGTCCAAGTGAAGCGGTTCATCGAGGGGAGGAAAATGCCATCCTCGACTGTGATCGGGATGACGATTTTCGGGCTGCTGGTGATAGGAGCCCTGTGCCTGAGCATCTATCAAGGGGCTCAGCAGAGGCGCCAGCTAGAAGAATTTTCGGCCAGACACGGTTGGACAGTCTCCCGGAAGTTTGACGAACGGCTAGCCGGGCTGCTTGAGCAACTCGACCCGCAATCAAGGTGGAGCCCACGGAACGTCATCACCATAGAGCCGCCGCCCGACGGGTTCTACTTCTTCGCCTACCAACGCACGGCCACCAGCGGCAGGTCGAGCCCCTCAAATGGCCATGCCTGTTTTTTTGAGCGGCCTGGCCGCCGGTTTGAGGGAACCTTGACGATCTTCAATCGCGTGCCGGGGATTGAAAAGCTGTACAGCGGACGCCAACAGGTGGGCAGCGAGGAGTTCCGGCACGCCTTCACGGTGACGGCGGAGGGCGGGGCTTATGCGGAGACGGTTTTGAATCCTGAGGTGGAGCGAATTCTTCTGAGCCACTTGGCTGGGCCAGGTTGGGTGGTCACCGTGACCATTGCCAGCGGTGGCGTTCTCGTCTCCAGCTTCTGGGCGCAATCTCAGGAGGAATGGGACTACCTGATCGACTTCAGCCGCCGGCTGAAAGGAGCGATCCGATGAATCAGAGCATCTGGCTGGCAATCTACCGGCACTGGATGTGGATCGGCGTGCCGCTGGCGCTAGCGTCGGCGTTCGCCCTATGGATGCTGATCACGGGCGTCATATCTCTCACCAAGCGATCAAGACTCTTCCACGTGCCGCTGGTTTCAAGACAGGAGATCGGATTCGCAGAGGCCGGCCGCGTGGCGCTGGCGATGGAGGGTCCGCGTTTCACCACGCGATTCGCCGGAGTCAAATTCGAACTCCAGGAGATGGACGGCGAGCGCGTACCGAGCAGACCGTCGCTTTTGAGGACTCGAACCACGGGCGTTTCGACCGTAACCATGGAACTAATGACATTCGACATCCCGCGGCCTGGGAGGTACGCCCTGATCATTGGCGGCCTTAACGAGCCGGGCACCCCGGACCCGGCGCACAGTGTGGTCTTCCTGCGGCCGCACATGGAAAGGACGGTTGTCTATATCGTTGGCATCGTGCTGTCGGCGGCTGTGTTCATTGCGAGTCTTGTCTTCGCCGGTTTGCGAGTGATGCGTGTTGGTCTGGAGGGCTGAAGGGGGCAGTTGATGAGATGTGCGGTTTGCGGGAAGGAGTTCAAGGCAAGCGGCCGGGTGGCGTCCATATCGGGCCGGATCATGGGCGACGAATGCACGGACAGTTATTACTGGTGCGATGCGTGCGGGAGATACACGCTGCGGATGCTGCGCGAGATTTTCGCCGGCCCGGACACCGAGAGCACGGGCATCGCAATTGCGAAAGAGGAGGGCGACAGACGGCTGGAGATCATCCGGCGCTGTGCCGAGCCGTGGGATGAGCGTTGCCGCTGCGAAGCGCACAGAAAGTATTTCGGAGACTGGCTCGACTGAATCAGACGGGCACGTTCCTGGCGGGCAAGAAAGATCCCCAAGCGTGGGCGCATTCGACGCCATCGGGCCCCACGATGGAAGCCTCGGCCTCGATGAGACGCTTGCCGCGTTTCACAATCCAACCGGCGACACTGAGGAGAACTCCCGAGCGGACCGGTGCGCGGAAGCGGACCTTCAGTTCGGCGGTCATCACGAATTTGAACTCCGAGGTGACTGCTTTTGACATGGCCTCGTCGAGTACAGTACTGACAACGCCGCCATGCAGGATGCCGGGGTAGCCCTCGTAGGGCCCTGTGGGAGTCCATTCGATTTCGGCGCGGCCGTGTACGGGGATGGCGAAAGCCATGCGCAGGCCCTTGGGATTATCAGGTCCACAGGCGAAGCATCCGGCGTAGGCTCCCGGCTCAAGTTCGCCTCCGTCGAGGGTTGGGTTATAGAAATCAGGCATGTCTGGAGTTGTCAGCCCGGCACACTGAGGTTCAGAGAGCCATACGAAGGGGCAGGTTGCGTGCCTGCCCCGAGATTTTACGCCTCCACTAGTTAGCCGCCGGGCCAGGTTCCGGGCTCTGGTTGAAGGACTGCAAGGCGAGATAACTTGGACCGAAACGCTTGATGTTGTCGAGCTGCTTGTCGAAGGCGTCGAAGTGGCGTTCCTCGTCCTGGACGAGCTGCTCGAAGATTTGCTTCGAGACCGAATCGGCGTTGGCCGAGCACTCGATGGCGGCGGCGTTGTAGTCCTTCGCGCTCTGGTCTTCCATACTCGCGGCCTTGGCGAGCATGGCCTCGGGATCGGTGATGGTTTCGATCGGGCCGGCCGATTGCATGATGACATCGCCCTTGAGGAAGAGAATTCGCTCGGCGAGATTTTCGACATGCCCCATCTCTTCGATGGCGATGCGCTTGAACATCATCGACAACGGCCCTAGGCCCTGGTCGTCGAGGTGGAAGTGGAAGTACATGTACTGGTGGACAGCCTGGAGTTCGTCGGCAACGGCGTGATTCAAGAGTTCGATGGATTTTGTCTTATTCATAAAGGCCTCTCAACAGTCCCACACTACCAGCTTTCGACCGGTGGCGGAAAACCGAAGTCAGGGATCAGAGAAACAAACTGATGCCGGCAACGCCAGCCGCTCCCGCTTCGATGCAGGACCGGGCGTTTTCGTTGGTGATTCCGCCGAGCGCATAGACGGGGATCGAGACTTGGCGGCAGGCTTCCTCGAGCGCGTCGAGGCCGAGCGGCGGCAGCGGAGATTGCTTAGAAATCGGTGGAAAGACAGGCGAGATGAAGGCGTAGTCGGCCCCTTCGAGTTCAGCTTTCCGGAGGCCGGCCGTTGAGTGGCAGGAGACTCCGATGACAAACCCTGGCGGGCAGATGGGCCTGAAAGCCGATGGCGGAGGCGATTCTGCTGGCAGATGAAGGCCGTGCGCGCCGCAGGAAAGCGCGACATCCAAGCGCGAGTTCACGATGACCGGGGTATTGGGGCAGACGACAAGAAGCCGGTGGACCAAGTCTGTCAACTGGCGGGCGGGAAGGTCTTTCTCCCTGACCTGGATCATAGAGACGCCAGCGGCTTCGGCCCGGCAGGCGCAGTCCAGTAGAGCGTCGATTGAGCGGAACAGGGAGCGGTTTGTGATCCAGCAGCGCTTCACGGCTCGGCCGGCGTATAGTAGGCCTGGCCGGCGCAGGCACGGCAGAGCGTGAGACCTCCGACGACGGTTTCACGCTGAAAACTAATACCTTCTCCGCACGATGCGCAGACTACTCTCGGGCCCTTGAAGCCCGGCAGATCGGATGGGCTGATCGAGACTCGGACCCATTGATGGGCAAACAACTCGTCATCAGGCATTTCGCGATAGGCGCGCATCTGCTGCTCGTTTTTGGATTCGAGGTCGGGGTAGAGTTCGCGGGCGCGATCCTTGGCTGTGTCCAGTGCCGCGACGCGGACGGCGCGGCCGGTTTCGAGGTCGCAAAATGTCGCGGCCATTTTGCCGAAGTCGAGGAACTTCAGAGCACGCTTGCCGAGGCGGCAGCCAGTGACGACCTGGATGGCGTCGGTGGCGCAGCGGTCAATTTCAACATAGGTGACCAAACGCTTGCGATGCGTGCCAGTGGGGTCGTCCAGTCCGAGCAGTTTCAGGCCATGCAAGGCCAGGCGGATTCCCAGGATTTGCCCGGCACAGATGTGGCCATGGGCGATTTCGGCCAGTGCCACGTATTCGTCGAAGGATTTCATGGTTTCATCAGCCGTACGGCTTCCGGGGGGAAGCGCACCGACCAATTCTTATTATGACGGTGCGGCTCGAACGCCCGAAGGGGCATTTCGACGGTGAGCCCATTGGAAAAGATGAGGCGCGCGGTCTGGGGGCGGAGGGAAATATGGGAGAGATCGAGGCGTACGGAACCTTGAGGAGCTTGATCGGCAGGTGAGGCCACCAGCCGGTCTGCGCGGATGGCAAACGTCACGCGGGCGCCGAGGAGATGGCCAGGGAGGTAGGGCGCGATGATTTCGAAGGCGTCCTCAGCGGTGGGGTAGCAGCGGAGCTTGCTTAACTGGCGGGCAGGGTCCAAAGCAACGATCTCGGCTGGGATCAAATTATGACGGTCGAGCAGACGCGCCACGGCAGCGGTGGCGGGGGCGTCGAGGATCTCGGCGGGCTGTCCGGATTGGGCGATACGGCCATTATCGATGACCACCATTTGATCACCCAGCTCGAAACACTCCTCCAGATCATGGCTCACCAGAATGACGGGCACACGGAAATTGTCCAGAACCTGGTTCAGCAACGAGTAGAGTTCGGATCGCAACGCCGGGTCGAGGCCGCGGGCGGGTTCGTCGAGCAGCAGGACGCGCGGATCGGCGAGCAAGGCGCGGGCGATAGAGGCGCGCTGTTTCTGGCCGGCGGATAGTTCGTGAGGTTTCCGGCCGCTCACCTCGCCGAGGCGGAACTGATGGAGCATTTCGGCGATGCGGCCGCGGCGGCCGCCGCGCGGCAGCCTGCTGGCTGCGAAGGCGAGATTCTCCTTCAGGGTCAGATGCGGGAACAGAGCGTAATTTTGGAAGACGTAGCCGCAGCGGCGCTCTTGTGGAGAGAGGGACACTCTGGCGGCGACGTCGAACAGCAGGGCGTCCTTGGCGACGATACGGCCTTCATCGGGGGCGATGAAGCCAGCGATGGCGTCCAGGGTTAGAGTCTTGCCAGAACCGGAGGGACCAAACAGAACCGTGACGGGAGAAACCGCCTTCAGATGAATGTCGAGCTCAAAGGCGGCCGAGTCCTTTCCGGCCGGGAAGCGTTTGCGGATGCGGGCGTCGATCATCGGTTGGCCTGCCCGGAGGTGAACGAGAAGGTGGTGCGGGCGATGCGGTTGGCCAGCCACAGAATCGCCAGTGCAACGGCGCTTATGACCAGGACGAGTGCACGCGCCAGTTGGCCGTTGCCTGTCTCAACGGCATCATAAACTGCCACTGAAAGCGTCTGAGTGCGGCCGGGGATGTTACCGGCCAGCATGATCGTCATACCGAAATCGCCGAGCGAACGGGCGAATGCGAGCGCGGTTGCGGCCAGGATCGGTTTCCAGGCCAGCGGGAGGGAGACGTGCCAGAAGATGCGCCATTCGGATGCACCGAGGGTGCGGGCGGCGCGTTCAAACGAAGCATCGACTTCTTCCAGCGCGGCGCGGGCTGACAGAATCAGAAGCGGCGCCGAATGCAGAACGGCAGCGACGACGGCCGCCTGCCAGGTGAAGACGAGCGGCTGCCCGAAGACCCATTCGCACAACTGGCCGAGGGGGCTGTTGCGGCCGAGCAGGACGAGCAGGTAATAGCCCAGCACTGTCGGAGGCAGGACCAGCGGTAACGTCACTGCAGCCGAGACTACGTCCCGGCCGCGGAACGGGCGCCGCGCCAGCAACCAAGCCAGCCAGAGTCCAATGCAGAACGCAACGGTCGTGGACAACGCCGCGACGCGCAGACTAAGCCAGAGCGGGAACCAGTCGATTGCCATGCGAAAACGCTTTATTATACGCAGTTCGGATGGCCAGGTTGCCGGCCTGGCGGCGGCATCATCGGCTGAGAGGCAGCCTCACTTGACTAATGGGATCAGATCCGTATTGGACACCTGGAAGGAAATGTCCGCCGGGAGAAGTGAAACTCCCGCGCCCACTCCGACGCAGTAGCCGAGGAACTGATATGGTGGACCGCTTGCGCCAAACAGGACCGCACCGCTAATCCCAAAACCAACGCCGGGCACATCGCAACTCACACCGACGCTCCAGCTCAATCCGCCGAAGGCAGAAGGAGGTCCGAAGACGTAGGTGAGCTGGAAGCCTCCAGAGACTCCCGCATTGGTCCAGATGCCCCCGCCGGTACTGCTATAAGCGCCCAGTTCCGGGCTGTTCGAGCCGTACAGGCCGCATCCGAATGAAACGCCGATCACCGCAAAAGCCGACGACGAAGACCCGACGCCGACGGTGATCACCGAGGTGCTTGGAGGCGCGGCGAACATGGGCCCAGAACTGCCGACAAACGACAGCGGGATTCTGCCGGCGGCATCGGCGATGTCAACAACTTCCTTGAGCAGTTTCCCAGTGGAAGACACCCGCGCGGCTGCGCCAATGGCCGTTGTAAGCACCGGCCGCTCAAATGTTCCGAGCGCGTTGCGCGGCGGACCCTTCGATGAAAGGGGGCGTTTCAGCCTGTTCACGTCCAGGCGGACGATGCGGCTATAGTCTACTCTGAGTCGGTCCAATTTCTATCTCCTCCAATCCATATCGGGCTCCCGGCAGCTGCGCTGGATGAATAAGAGTGGCTTCATTCATCCCGCAGTTCCAGATGGAGGGGATCCCATGAAAACGTGTAAGCTGCAAGCCTCAACGCACCGCATAAACAGCCATGCAGCCCGCTTTTCGCTTAACGCAGGATATCTCCTCCAGCGCCCTCTCTTATTGTGGCCATAATGATTCGACAGAGAGCCCGCTGTCAACAGTGATTTCGCATCCCGGCTTGGGCATTCTCACGTGCGATCTCCCTGCTCGCACCGCTGCAGCAGGCGGGACGCTCTCTTCTGATTTCGGCGTCCAAGATGTAAAGTATAGAGTTCATGGCGGCTCGCAAACGCAAGAGTAGGGCGGCGGCGATCGAGGAGGCGCTGATGGGATTGGGTTGCCCGTTTGTGGGGCAACTGCGCCTTGATTTTGACGATGAGCCGATGCCGCCGCAGGACCCGGCAGTGGTCCTCATCGCCGCTATCGCCTGCGATGACCTTGAACACCGGCTCCTCCGCGCGCTGCCGTGGCTTGCGCTCGAATATTGGAACCTCGACTGGTCATGGGCGATCAAGGAAGCCCGGCGCCGGGGCAAGCAGAACCGTTTGGGGTTCGTCGTCTCTCTCGCGCAGCAACTCGGAGCGCGGAACTATGGCAACGAGGAGCGGCTCGCCGTACTGGCGGCCACGGAGGAGCGTCTGTTCGAGTACCGGAGCGAGGCTGAAGACACACTTTGCCAGGCGAGTCTGCCGGAGGCGGGGAAGAGATACTTGCGCGAGAACCGGGGCAGGGAAGCCAGGCTTTGGAACATACTCACGGATTTGGAGGAGGCGGTATTGCCATGATCCATAGACGGCACTTTCTTGGTGTGTCGGCGGCGGGACTCGCCCCTGTCAACGCGGCGGCGGCTCCTTCGATCGCGGGCGGTGGGGTTCAAGAGACGCTTCCGCTCAACGGCGTCTGGCGTTTCAAAATCGATGGCCAGAGCGAGTTCCGCAAGGTGGAAGTGCCGCACACATGGCAAGTGGAGGAGACGACGGCTGAACACTACGGCGCGGCCGTCTATGAACGGGATTTTGACATCCCGGCAGCGTGGAAGGGCAAGGCGGTCAGAATCGAGTTCGAAGCCGTTTTCCATTCTGCCCGTGTGACGGTGAACGGCAAGCCCGCTGGCGAACACTTGCGAAAAGGCTACACAGCATTTTGGCTGGACGTGACATTGCTGGTGAATTTTGGAGCGCGAAACAAGCTCCAGGTGGACGTGACCAACGCCTTCGACGAGGAGATGCTGCCGCGCGGGCGGTCGAGCGACTGGGCGCATGACGGCGGCATTTACCGTCCGGTGTGGTTGCATGCGACGCCGAAAACCTATGTCGAGCGGGTTGAGATCAACGCTGAACCCGGTGTGAGCGGAGGCGCGGCAACTGTCGCGGTGAAGATCATTGCCGCCGGGGGCAATGCAACGACAAAGATGGCGTGGCGGATCGTCGAGGACGCCGGCGGATGGGTGGCGGCCGAGGGATCGGGGCTGGCTGACGGCGGCATCGCCACGCGCATCGAACAACCGTTGCTCTGGCATTTCGATCATCCGAATCTCTACCGGCTTGAAGTTGAACTCGATTCCGGCCACCGCTATACGGAGACGTTCGGCATCCGCAAATTCACCGTTCGTAACCGGGAGTTCTACCTGAATGGCGAGAAGGTGAAGTTGATGGGAGTCGAGCGCATGGCTGGTTCGAATCCCACATACGGCATGGCTGAGCCTCGCGAGTGGATTGAACACGATCATGCCGACATGCGCGAGTTGAATTGCGTTTACACCAGGGTTCACTGGCCGCAGGACAAGCGCACGCTCGACTACTGCGACCGTCACGGCATCATGATCCAGACCGAGGTGCCGACCTGGGGTCCGCGCACGTTTGCGGGCATGAAGGGCGAGCCCTCCGCGGCGCTGATGCAGAACGGTCTCGAGCAGTTGCGTGAGATGATCGCCCGCGACCGGAACCACCCGTCGATCTGCTCCTGGGGCGTCTGCAACGAGATCGGCGGCCAGAATCCGCCCGCCTACGCGTTCGGCAAGCGGATGTACGATGAAGCCAAGAAGCTCGACCCGCACCGCCTGGTGACATACGCCTCCCATTCGCTGACGAAGACTCCGGAAAAAGATGTTTCCCGGGAGATGGACTTCGTCATGTGGAACCAGTATTACGAAAGCTGGCTGGGCGGGACGCAGGAGGATCTGGCTCGGAACATCGACGACATCGGTAGGGCTTTTCCGGACAAGGCGATCGTCGTGAGCGAGTACGGCTATTGCGCCTGTACGCCAGAGCGGCCTGAAGGCGACGCGCGCCGCATCGAGATCATGCGCGATCATAGCCGCATCCTGCGCCAGCGTCCCTTCGTCGCCGGGCTGATCTTTTTCTGCTACAACGACTACCGGACCCATGTCGGCGACAAAGGTCTGGGCATTCTGAAACAGCGCGTCCACGGCGTCGTGGATTTGTATGGACGGCGGAAGGCTTCGTTCGAGGAGTTGAGGAATGAATCGAGCCCCGTGGAGGAACTGAAGGTCCGGATGGTGAAACCGGGCGAGTACAAGATCTCGCTAAAATGCCGGAATTCCGTGCCAGCCCACCCTTTGCACCGCTACACCGTCGAGGCTGTGGCCATCGGTCCAGGTGATGTTCCGGTGGAAGTGAAACGCCACGCGCTCGAAACGCTGTTGCCGGGCCAGTCCGTCACTGTGGAGATGAAGTTCGCCTCGGCGGTGATCCTTTCGCTCAAAGTGGATGTGCTGCGGCCGACGCTGCATAGCGTCCGCACCTTCGTCTGGCGCGCCTAGGTGATTTCTATCTTGAGAAAAACGGGCAGAAAGCCGCCAAGGTCGGCTATCCTGAAAGCTCAGGAAGCGTTCCTGCGGAACAGGTAACCGGGTCCACATAATTGATCCGATAGTCAATGAATCCGGGTCCGGCTCGTATGAACGCGCTGGTGAGCATGCTTGGACGCGTCTTCTGTGGCGGTTTGAGAAGCCTAAAGGCGCTCGGCTGGGTCTGCCTTGTATCGGTTACAGGGGTCGATTCACGGCCCCGGTACGGTCGAGCGGTGCGCTTCCTGAATCCTTTTTGTTAACAGCATGAACATCCTTTTCATTGGCGACGTATTTGCCAGCGCCGGCCGGCGCATGGTGGCCGAGCACCTTCAGGAGCTTGTCGGCGAGGAGCGGATCGACCTGGTCATTGCCAACGTCGAAAACGCCGCCGGCGGCTTCGGCGTCACGCCGTCCATCGCACAGGAGCTGCTCGCGCTGGGCATCGAGGTGATGACCAGCGGCAATCACATCTGGGACAAACGCGAAATCTACGACTACCTGGACCGTGAGCCTCGCCTGCTGCGGCCTGCGAACTATGTCGCGTCGCTCCAGGGCAAGGGGCTTTACACCGGCACGGCGCGCAACGGGATCGAGTACGCGGTGCTGAATCTCCAGGGCCGCGTACACATGTCCCCGATTGAATGTCCGTTTAAGAAGGCCGACGAGCTGCTGGCCCAGATCCCGGAACGCGTGAAGGTGCGGTTTGTTGATTTCCATGCCGACGTGACCAGCGAGAAGATTGCGCTGGCGTGGTATCTCGATGGGCGCGTCGCCGCCGTCATTGGGACCCACACGCATGTGCCAACGGCCGACGCCCGCATCCTGACCAAAGGAACCGCCTTCCAGACCGACTGCGGCATGACCGGCCCCTACGATTCCGTGATCGGCGTCGAGAAAGACATGATTGTTAAACGCTTCATGACGCAGTTGCCGATGCGGTTTGAGGCTGCCAAAGGCAACCCGCAGTTGAGGGCCGTCGTGGTGTCAGTCGATGAAACAACCGGCCTGGCGACGGCGATCAAGCCGGTTGCGATCATCAACGGCAAACGGGCGTAAGCGGCAGCAGTCCGCCTCGCCGCGATTTTCGCTCAAGCTTTCAGACGAATCGGGATGCCGGGCCGGGGGCCGGCCGCGGACGGGGGCGTCCGCCCTCCTGTGCCAGGGAGCGATTTTGCCCGGAGGTCTAGTCCTCGTCGTGCTGGGCTGCCAGTTTCGTTACCACGCCGAGGTCTTCCAGCGTTGTCACGTCGCCGGACACCGTATGCGACGTCACGATCTCGCGCAGCAGGCGCCGCATGATCTTGCCTGAGCGGGTCTTGGGCAGCGCTTCGGTGAAGCGGATCTCTTCGGGACGGGCGAACGAACCGATCTCGTGCGCCACCCACTTGCGGAGATCCTGGCCTAATTGATGGTGGTCCCAATTGCCCTGTTTCAGCGTCACGAAGCAGCAAACCGCCTGACCCGTAATTTCGTGCGGTTTCCCGACCACGGCCGCTTCGGCCACGGCCGGATGCCGCACCAGCGCCGACTCGATCTCCATGGTGGACAACCTGTGGCCGGAGACGTTCATGACGTCGTCGACGCGCCCCAAAATCCAGAAGTAGCCGTCCTCGTCGCGGCGGGCGGCATCGCCGGTGAAATAGATGCCAGGGATACGGCTGAAGTAGTTCTGCTCGAAACGCGCCGGATCGCGCCAAATAGTGCGCATCATCGACGGCCAGGGCCTTTTGACGACGAGGAAGCCTTCCTGGTTCGCGCCGACTGGCTTGCCGTCAAAATCCACCACTTCGGCTTGAATGCCTGGCATGGGCAGGGTGCCCGAGCCGGGTTTCAGTGGCGTTGCTCCGGGCATGGGGGCGATGAGGATGCCGCCGGTTTCGGTCTGCCACCAGGTATCGACAATCGGGCACCGGCTGCCGCCAATCACGCGGTAGTACCATTCCCAGGCCGCCGGATTGATCGGTTCGCCCACTGAACCCAGCAACCGCAGCGACGACAGATCGTGACGTTTGGGCAGTTCCTCGCCCTGTTTCAGTAATGCTCGAATGGCGGTCGGCGAGGTGTAGAAGATAGTGGCCTTGTACTTCGCGGCGATCTCCCACCAGCGGTCCCAACCTGGCGTGTCGGGCGCGCCTTCGTACATGATTTGCGTGGCGCCGGCGGCCATGGGGCCATAGACGATGTAAGTATGGCCAGTCACCCAACCGATATCGGCCGAGCACCAGTAAACATCCTCGGGCTTCAGGTCGAAAACCCATTTCATTGTCAGATCAGCATGAAGCAGGTAGCCTCCGGTGGTGTGGAGAATCCCCTTCGGCTTACCCGTCGTGCCGGAAGTGTAGAGGACGTAGAGCGGGTGTTCGGAATCTAATTCCTCGGCGGGGCATTCGTCCGCGGCGGCCGCCTCGAGATCGTGCCACCAATGGTCCCGGCCGACGGTCATGGGCGTCTCCGTGCCGGTTCGTTTGAGCACGATCACGTTCTGGACTGACGGACACTCAGAGGCAAGGGCCTCGTCCACGGTCGCCTTCAGGGGTAGGGCTTTGCCGCGACGCCAACCGCCGTCGGCTGTGATGACGACGGATGCCTCCAGATCCTGGATGCGGGCTTTCAGCGCCTCGGCCGAGAAGCCGCCGAAGACAACGCTGTGCGTGACGCCAAGACGCGCGCAGCCGAGCATGGCGGCCGCGGCTTCGGGCACCATCGGCATGTAGATGATCGCCCGGTCTCCTGGCCTCAGTCCACGCGACTTAAGCATATTGGTGAACCGGCAGGTCATCCGGTGAAGTTCTGCGTATGTGATGTCGCGCGTGTCGCCGGGTTCGCCCACCCAATGCAGGGCTATCTTTGAGCCGTAACCGGCTTCAATGTGCCGGTCCAGGCAATTGTAGCTGGCGTTGATCTTTGCCCCAACGAACCACTTCACGAACGGCGGATGCCATTCGAAGGGGTGGTCCCAAGGCTTGAACCATGTGAGTTCTTTTTCGGCCAAACGCGAGAAGAACTCCTCAGGGTGCTCATCCGCCCGCCTGCACAACTCACGATAGGCGTCCATCGAGGGGACATGCGCGCGCGAAGAAAACTCCAGCGACGGGGGGAAGATTGCCTGCTCTGACATGGTTTCTAAAGAGTTTAGCAAAGCCAGCAGGCGCGCCCAAACTGAAGCAAGCAGTGCGCTGCCCGGAGCGCGATTCTGCCTGAATAGATGCTGGGGGCCCTATTTGGCGAGACTTCGCTTTGCCAGCAGTGCCGCTGCCACCAGTCCAGATCCGGTCAACAGCATCGCAGCCGGTTCAGGCACGGGTGCGGGCGGTGGTGGCGGTGGTGGCGGTGGTGGCGCGCTTGGCGTCAAGGCCACGCTGATGGCGCCGAGTTGCGTGTAGGTCTGGGTGCTGCTGAGACCGCCATTCAATCCGCCGATATCCTGGTTGAAGGAATTCTGGTTCGTAGCCGTCGCCAGAACGAATCTCAACGCCGTCTGGTCCGTGATCATGAGTCCGGCCAGTCGCTGCGCCTCGATGACTACGGCCGAGAATGGAATGCTGAAGCTGAGGAAATAATCCGTCTTGCCTCCGCCATCCAGGTCACTGTTGGTGAGCGTCGGATCAAGACCGGTCGTGTTCACCGGACTCCAGTCGTAATTGGATGAGGTGAACGCATAGCGTACCTGGTCAGCCGGGCTGCTGATGGTGGTCGTGGATGGTGAGATGTTCAGGCCGGCGCCGGGCGCCCAGATCTTGATCCCCTTTTGCGCCGTCGATCCAGACCCCTGCACGCCCACGAACATGTCGATCGTGTCGCCAGCATCGGCAAGGATACCAACGTAGAGGTAATTATCGAAGCCTGCTGGATTGGTGTCCTGGCCCAGGCGCACTCTGAAGGAAAGAGTGCCGTCGGTGGACGAAGCCGCTCCATTGTTGTCGAAGTGCCAGTAAAAACCCGGGTGACCAGGCGCTCCCACGATGTCGGACTCGGGTTGACCTGTCTGCAAGTCGACGATGTAGTCCATCTGGTTCAAGCTGCCCAGGCTGACCACGTTCCAAAGGTTGGTTGGGGCTGTGATCGGGATTGGGGCCGCCGTTCCCATCACCCCTGTGAATAATGCCAAACCAGCCAGCAGCAGTGTTTTACCGCGGGCAGCGCACAGAGCGGACAAGAAGGCCAAAACAAATCTATACATACATGAACTACAGAGTAATAGGTCGTGTCTACCCCTAACGGGCTAAGGGATCAATAGGAGAACCCCTTAGCCCCATGCAACCAATCACTTAGCCGCTCGGAGGGGGAAGGATGGGATGTCGCGTTGCCGTGACGCCTGGGGATCAGCTCTTTGCGATCTGCCGTAGGACGTACGGCAGAATCCCCCCAGCGCGGAAATAGTCGACTTCCCGAGGGGTGTCGATCCGGACTCTGACCTTGAAGGTCTTGGCCGAAGCGGACACCATTGCGAACTTTGATCCGGATTCGAGCGCCTCGCGAACGCCAGTGACATCGAATGTCTCAAAGCCGGTCAAACCGAGCGACTGGCGCGTCTGGCCGTCGACGAATTCCAGAGGCAGAACGCCCATACCTACCAAATTTGACCTGTGAATGCGCTCGTAGCTCTCAGCGATGACGGCCTTGACGCCCAACAAGGCGACGCCCTTGGCCGCCCAGTCGCGCGACGAGCCGGAACCGTACTCCTTACCGGCGATGATAAGCAGTGGCGTGCCAGACTCGCGGAACCTAACCGAGGCGTCGTAGATCGAGACCTTTTCGCCGCCCTGCTCCATCGCCGTCCAGCCGCCCTCGGTACCGGGGGCGAGTTCGTTGCGCAATCGGATGTTGGCCAGCGTCCCGCGCGTCATTACGTCGTCGTTGCCGCGGCGTGAACCGTAACTGTTGAAATCGGCCGGCTTTACTCCGCGCTCAACCAGGAACCGGCCCGCCGGCGTGTCGGGCTTGAACGATCCGGCGGGCGAAATGTGATCGGTCGTAATCGAGTCGCCCAGCATGGCCAGGGCGCGCAGTCCGGTGATGTCCTCGATCGGTTTCGAAGGATCGCGCATGTCTTCGAAGTACGGCGGATGCTTGATGTAGGTGGAGGCGGGATCCCAAGCGAAAGTGGCCCCCTGCGGCGTCTTCACCGATTGCCACATGGAATCGCCTTCAAAGACCTTGCCGTATTGTTCGGCGAACATCTCGGGTTTCACACTGGCATTGACCGCGTCGAGCACTTCCTGGGTTGTCGGCCAAATATCCTTCAGATAGACGGGCTGGCCATCCTTGCCCGTGCCGAGCGGTTCTGTTGTCAGGTCGATGTCCACGCGTCCAGCGATGGCATAGGCGACCACCAGGGGCGGGGAAGCCAGGTAATTTGCCCGGACCTGCGCGTTTACGCGCCCTTCGAAGTTGCGATTGCCCGACAACACGCTGGCCACGACCAGTTTGTTCTCAGCCACCGCAGTGGAAACCGGCTCGGGCAGGGGGCCAGAGTTGCCGATGCATGTCGTGCAGCCGTACCCGACAAGGTTGAACTTCAGTTGCTCCAGGTAAGGCAGCAAGCCGGCGTGAATCAGATAGTCGGTGACCACCTTCGATCCCGGCGCCAGCGACGTCTTCACCCAGGGCTTCACCGTGAGGCCTTTTTCGACCGCCTTTTTGGCGACAAGACCCGCGCCAAGCATCACCGACGGGTTCGAAGTATTTGTGCAGGAAGTGATGGCGGCGATGACGACCGCGCCGTCGGCGACCACAGGCGTCTCCCGTTTTGGTTCCGTGAGTACGGCCTCGAAGTTCGCCTTCACTTCGGGCAACGTCAACCGGTCCTGCGGCCGCTTCGGGCCGGCCATGGAGGGAACAACTGTACCCAGATCCAGTTCAAGGGTGTCGCTGAACTCGGGTTCGGGCGAGTCCTTGGTCAAGAACATGCCCTGTTCCCTGTAATAAGCTTCGACCAGATCGACCAGCTCAGCAGGGCGGTTCGACATGCGCAGATACGCCAGCGTCTGCTCGTCGACCGGGAAAATGCCGATGGTGGCGCCATATTCGGGGCCCATGTTGGCGATGGTGGCTCGGTCGGCCAGCGACAAGTCGAGAACACCTGGTCCGTAGAATTCGACAAATTTGCCGACAACGCCTTTCTTGCGCAGCATTTGGACCACAGTCAGGACGAGATCCGTGGCCGTGACGCCCTCGCGCAGCTTGCCATGGAGTTTGAAGCCGACCACCGGCGGCAGCAGCATCGACACCGGCTGGCCCAGCATGCAGGCCTCGGCTTCGATGCCGCCGACGCCCCAGCCGACCACGCCCAGCCCGTTGATCATCGTCGTGTGCGAGTCCGTGCCGACGACGGTGTCAGGATAGGCCAGCGTCGCGCCGCCGGCTTGCTTCGTGAAGACGACCGGCGCCAGGTATTCAAGGTTCACCTGGTGGACGATGCCCGTGCCCGGAGGGACGGCGCGAAAGTTGGAGAACGCCGTCTGCGCCCAGCGCAGCAGACCGTAGCGCTCGGCGTTGCGCTGGTATTCGAGCAGGACGTTTTGTTCGAACGCCCTCGGCGTGCCGAATTCATCCACCTGGACCGAGTGGTCGATGACGAGATCAACCGGGATCAGCGGGTTGGCCTTCGATGGGTCGGCACCCATCTTGCGAAGTGCATCGCGCATGGCGGCCAAATCGACCACGCAGGGCACGCCTGTGAAGTCCTGCAGAATCACGCGAGCCGGCATGAACTGGATCTCCTCGGCCTTTGCCGTGATATCCCACTTGGCGACGTACTCGATATCGGACCTGCGGACGACGACGCCGTCTTCCTGACGCAGCAGATTCTCGATCAGGACTTTGATCGAATAGGGAATCCGGTCCAAGTCGTAGCCCGCTTTGGCGAGCGCCTTGAGGGAATGAATCGTGTACTCGCGGCCATTGACGCGCAAGGAGGATAAAGTGCCGAAGGAGTTCGATTGGCTCATGGGATTGCTCACATTCTAGCGCAGCATCCGATCGTTGGATCGGAACTGGGTTGCCGCAGCCCTGTAGAGTAGCTGGGCGGGCCCACCGCCGCAAGTATCGGAGCGGCCGGAGGCATCGGGCCGGGCACGGACGATGATCAAGAGGGAGTCTGACGGGCAGAGTCGCCGTGGAAAACGGTGCGGGCCACAAGACGGATGCCAAGCGAGACATGATCCGCGCGGTACGTCTTGCTACTCTGGAAGCCGGATTTGCCGCCGGGAGGCAGACATGATTGAGACTGAGATCGACGGGAAAGTGGTGATCGTGACCGGAGCGGCGGCTGGCATCGGCCGGGCGACCGCGCACCGTTTTGCCGCCGAAGGGGCCAAGGTGGCCGGCTGGGACGTACAAGGCGACGCGGCGGCGTTTGCCGCGGAGATGGCGGAAGCTGGCGGCGAAGGCGTCCTAATGAGGGTGGATGTTACCGATTCCGCGGCGGTGAACGCCGCAGTTGAGGAGGTTGCAGCGCAGTGGGGTGGCGTCGATATTCTGATCAACAACGCGGGAATTCTTCGCGACTCGATGCTGGTGAAGTACAAAGACGGCGCCGTGCAGTCGGTCATGAATGACGAGCAGTTTGACGCCGTCCTCGATGTCAACCTGCGAGGGGTGTTCGTTTGCGCCAGGGCGGTGGCGCCGAAGATGATCGACCGGGGTGGCGGCGTGATCCTCAATGCATCGTCGGTGGTTGGGCTCTACGGCAATTTCGGCCAAACGAACTACATTGCCTCCAAGGCGGGCGTGATCGGGATGACGAAGGTCTGGGCCAGGGAACTGGGGCGGCACGGAATTCGAGTGAATGCCGTCGCGCCAGGATTCATTGCCACGGAGATTCTGGCTGCCATGCCGCAAAAGGTCCTGGATTCAATGACTTCCCGCACTCCACTGGGGCGGATGGGAAAGCCCGAGGAGATTGCCGAGGCGTATGTCTGGCTGGCGTCGAAGTCGGCGTCGTTTGTCACAGGCGCGGTGTTGAGCGTGGATGGCGGTGTGGTTACTGGAACTTAGCGGGGAAACTTCATGAAGAAGATCTACATTGCTGCATATCATCAATCAGAGTTCGGCAAGCTGATGGGCATGACCGTGCCGGAGATTGTGCGGGCATCGGTTGAGGGTGCTTGCGGCGAGATCGGCGTGACCGCAGGAGCGCTCGGTACGGCGTCGATCGGTGCGGCCTGCGGGTTCACCCTGAACGGGCAGGGACTGCTTGCCGGACTGATTGCCGATGTCGATGGGATGGCGGGCAAACCGATCGAAGCGGTGGAGAACGCCTGCGCTTCGGGCGGACAGGCAGTACTGTCGGTCATTCAGAAGCTGCAATTAGGGCTGGCCGAGACTGGCGTCGCCATTGGCTATGAGAAGATGCGCGGCGCGGACGGCAAAATGGACGGGAAACTCATCGGGGAGGTGTTAGGTTACTTCTCGCACCCGGACGACCGCGAGGGCAAGACTTTCGTCTTTCCCCATATCTTCGCCGAGGTGATGCGGGATTACATGGCCGAGCATGGCGTGACGGAGGCCGATCTGGCGGCCATTGCTGTACAGGAATACGCCAATGCCCGGCTGAATCCCAAGGCCCAGATGCGTAAAGCGAGCGTCTCGCTCGAACAGGCCCTGGCAATCGAGGGGATCAACCGGTATGTCGTCGAAGGGCTGCCGCTCAAAACTTATGACTGCTCACAGATTACCGACGGCTACGCCTCGCTGATCCTGGCGACCGACGAGGGGTTGTCGCGGCTGGGCGTCAAGCGGCAGGACGCAGTCGAAGTGGCTGGCTGGGGGCAAGCGACCGACCCGCTGACCAGGAAGGGGCGCGATGTGTTGCGGCCCGCGGGGGCATACAGCGCCATGAATGCGGCCTATGCGATGGCGGGAGTGGCGGCCGCGGACGTGAATGTCGCCGAGGTGCACGACTGCTTCACGGTGATGGGCGCGATCGGGACCGAGGTAATCGGCAAAGCGGCGCCGGGACACGGCGCAAAGTATTGGGTGGACGGGAAGGCTGCGCCAGACGGTGAATGCGGAATCAATACATCGGGCGGGTTGATCGCCAAAGGCCATCCGGTGGGCGCAACCGGCGTGGCGATGATCGGGTGGGCGGCGATGCAACTGCTGGGCCGTGCGCCGCAAGGGTTACAGGTCGCTGCGCCAAAGGCAGCGGCGACCTTTAATATTGGTGGGCCGATCTGCGCATCGGTCTGCACCGTGCTGAAGGCAGGCTAATTCAGGCTCAGAGCAGCCGTTCCGCTTGTCCGTAGAGTTCGTTGAGGCGGTCCTGTGTCCGGGCCTCAGCAGCAATCCGCAGAATCGGCTCGGTATTCGATGCGCGGACATGAATCCAGCCGTCGTCGAGAATCAGTTTCAGACCGTCACGGCGATCGATCTTGGCGCCTGGGAATCCAGCTTCCAGAGACTGCATCAGCCCGCCGAGGCGCCCGTGCTCAAAGCCCGTCTTTCCCAGGCGGCGGTGGAAGACGGGCAGAGTCGCGGCCAGTTGGCTGGCCGTCATGCCGGTTTCAGCCATGCGATCCAGAAGCATCGCCATGCCGGTGTAGGAGTCGCGGCAGTACTGAACGGCAGGAAAGATGATGCCCCCGTTTGACCCTTCTCCGCCGATCACCGCGCCGACCGATTTCATCCGGTCCACTACGTTGGCCTCGCCGACCGGCGAGCGGTACACCTTGCACTGATGGCGCGCCGCGATCTCCTCGATCGCCGAGGATGTCGTGAGGTTGACGACCACCGGACCTTTGAGCCGGTGCAGGGTGCAATCGACGGCGAGCGCAAGCACATCGTCGTTATCCAGAATGCGGCCGGTTTCGTCGCCGACGGCGAGGCGGTCGCCATCGGGATCCTGCGCGAAGGCGATGTCGCAGTTGTCGCGGACGATTACCTCACGCAGTGCGCCGAGCACTTCCGGCTTGGGTTCGGCTTCGCGCGGGAAAGGCTTGGCGGGGTCCACTGAGATGGCGTGCAAATCGCAGTTGAGCGTGTCGCGCAGGAATTTCACGCTCATCACCGAGCCGGCGCCGTTGACACCGTCCAGAGCGACGCGGAAGCGGCGCTCGCGGATGCGGTCCACGTCAACGTGCTTGAGGACTCTCTCAATGTGGAGTCTGGGCGCTGATTCCTCGTCGAACCGGATGCCCGGCATGCCGGCGTTTTCGACCCGGCTGAAGGCACTCTGGTGGTAGAGTTCGAGCAGTTCGCCGCGCTCGTAATGGTTGAAGAACAGGCCTTCTGCGTTGAACAGCTTCAGGGCGTTGTATTCGGGCGGATTGTGGGATGCGGTGATGGCGATTCCACCGCGCGCGCCTGTTTCCGCCACATAGACCTGGACGGTTGGCGTCGGCGCGATGCCGATTTTGACGACCTCGCATCCGGCAGAAAGCAGCCCGCAGGTGACGGCATGTTCGAGCATTGGACCGCTCGAACGCGTGTCGCGTCCCAGCACGACGCGGCCGGGTCCGACGTATGTACCAAACGCTTGGGCGAAGGCGCAGGCCAGGTTCGGTGTGAAAAACCCCCCAACGACGCCCCGGATGCCGGAGACGCTGATTTTGAGCTGATGTGCGCGGCTCATCAGTTGTAGCTCCTTACCGTGTCCATCAGTTCCTCGAACAAAGCCTGCGGCGGTTCGCCGCGGCGCTCGGCGATGACGCGCACGATGGGCGCCGTCTGGCTGACGCGAACGTGGAACCAGGAATCGTCGAAGTCAATTCTGAGCCCATCGAGGTTGTTCTTGCGGGCATCCGGGTAGCGGCTCTCGATGTCATCCATCATCTGTGGGATGCGGTGCGACTTGAGCGGCACCTCGCCCTTGAGAATCGAGTACTTCGGGTAGGCTGAAAGGATCGCGCCAAGGCTCTGGCCGCGCCGTTTCATCATCGTCAGTATCGCCAGCATAGAGGCGATGCCGTCGTAGACGAAGCGGAACTGCGGCATCATCACAGCCCCGGTTCCCTCGCCGGCGATGGCCACCTGTTCCCGCCGGAATGCGGTCAGAGCGTCGGCGGTCGAGTTGCGTCCGACGGCCACCCGGACCACCCGGCCGCTGTGCCGCGCCGCGATTTCGTCCAGCAGCGCGGTGGTGCTTAGATTGGCGATCACTGTATCGCCGGGCCCCAACGCGAGCATTTCGTCAGCCAGCAGCACCAGCACCAGTTCCTCGCTCACGGCCTCGCCGTTCCCGGTCGCCAGCGCCACGCGGTCGCTGTCGACGTCGAACAGAAACCCGGCGTCGGCCCCAACGTGCTTGATCAGCGGAGCGAGTTGCATCTGCACGGTTCGCTGGTCGGTAGCCGGTTCATGCGCGAAGGCCCGGCCTTCGGTCTGCTCATTGATCAGAACAAGATTCAGGCCGAACTGATCGCGCAGCCGGGACAGGATCAGGGCCGAGGTGCCGTTGCAGCAGTCCACCAGGACCCTGAATTGCCGCAGTACAGGGAAGTCGAAGACCTCGGCCAGGTTCGCGACATAGCGGTCAATGCCGCCGTCGTCACGCGAATAGGAGCCGAGCTGGTTCCATTGCGCAAAGTCGAAACCCTTTAGATGGTAGATGTCGAGCAACTCGTCGGCTTCGGCGGTAGACAAATAAGAACCCTGCTCGCCGAAGAATTTCAGTGCGTTCCATTCCGTCGCCATGTGGCTGGCGCCGATGGAGATGCCACCCCTGGCGTCTGTGGCAGCGATGGCATGTTGAATGACCGGCGTCGAAACGATGCCGAGGTCGACGACATCGTGTCCACAGGCCATCAGCGCCGATGCGACGCCTTCGCGGATCATCTGGCCCGAGGCGCGCGGGTCGCGGCCGATAATGACCTTGGACCGTTCGCCCAGCATCGTGCCGAAAGCGGCCGAAAAATCCAAAACGTGCGCCGGCGTGAGCCCGGGGCCCACAATGCCGCGCAAGCCGAACTGCGAGATCCGCAACGGTGTCTTCACGTTCATTTCCCGTGGCCTATTTGACGAGCTTGAGCAATCCGAATTTCTCTGGGATGTGGTGGTTGCCGCCGGTGGCCTGCCAGGCGACAAAGACCTTCTTCGGCGGCGGTCCCTGGATCCGGTAGTAGTTGGCGCGGAACTCGACGCCTTCCTTCACAGGCTTATCAGTGATCGACTTCATCGGGATTTTCATGGCGCCGTACCACACCTTGTTTGCTTCGTCGATCCTGGCGGCCACCTTGAACCCGGAGTTCCACAGCCACCCGCCCTCGGGCTTGGGTTGCTTGCGGTCGATGTCGAGATCAACCCATTCGCCGTGCGGCGACACCTGGTATTCACGGTACTGATGGATGTTTTCGAAATCGGCTCCGACGAACAACTCGGCCACATCCCAGTTCCAGAGGCGGTTGGTTTCGTTCACGGTGTCCGGATCCGGCTTCAGGTAGAGCTGTTTATACGGGCAGACGAATAGGAAATATAGATAGTCCTTCGTCCAGCGAGAGCGGATCTCGGTTTTGTGGCCCGGCGAGAGCTCGCCACGGGCGCTGTGATCGGCAAACACGCCCTTGACGCCCTTCCAGAGCTTCGAATTCGGGTCGGCGTCGAGGTCCATATCCTTCTTGAGTTTTGAACTCGTGGAAATGGCGGGTGCTTGAGCCCAAACTACCGCCAGCGGCATCAGAATGAGAAGAACCAACAGAGTTCGGATCAACATAACTCCCTTCATTGTATTCCCCATGCCACCACCTTCTGTTTTCACCGACAAACGCGACGAGTTGCGGAATGCCGAGTTCCAATACGGGCTGGAAGCTGGGCGCCTGGCCGTGGCTCTCGACCTACTGACCGATTCGCTCATCATGGTTGGGCAGCACGGCGTTTACTGCCAGAGCGCGCGTCAGCCGGGCAAGCCGGCCATGGACTTGCAGATCATCTTGCAGGGGCTTGAGCAATCGAAGGAACTGGTTCAGTCAGTGCTGGAGGAACTCCGGCAGTTGAAGCCTAAGCCTTAGCCGCGAAGGAAAGGATTCCGCTCGCGCTCACGCCCGATTGTAGTGGCCGGTCCGTGGCCGCAGATGACTGTTGTTTCGTCGGGCAAGGTCAAGAGTTTCTCGTGGATCGAACTCAACAATTGCTTCCCGTCGCCGCCCGGCAGATCAGACCTTCCAACCGAATCGAGAAACAACGTGTCGCCGGCCGCCAGCACTCCTTCCGCCTGAGCGTACACGCAGATGCTGCCTTGAGTATGGCCCGGCGTATGGATCAGCGTGAGTTCACCGGCGCCGAGTTTGAGCGTGTCCCCATCCCTTGGGGTGGCATCGATTTCCGTGGTTTCCGGCACAGCTATGCCGAGCCAGCGCGCCTGCCACTCGATGTTGGCGTACTGCTGCTCGTCCTCGGTATTCAAGTACACCGGCGCCCCGGTCAACCGTTTCAGCTTGGCAGCGCCTCCGATGTGGTCAATGTGAGCGTGGGTGATGATGATCGCCTTCACCCTCAGACCGTTCCTGTCCAGCACCCGTTCCAGAAGAGCCATGTCGTCAAGACCGTCACCCGGGTCGATCACCACTGCTTCCCTCGTCGTTTCGTCTCCAAAGACCGAACAGTTGCACTGAAGCATGCCGACGGGAAACGTCTCGCGGATCATCATTTCAGTATAGGGACCCGGCGCGAGATGGAGCAGTGTCCGGTTCTCAAATTCAGAGCCTTCCAGCCACTTTCCTGCATCACAATTGACAGGGGTTACTTGCGCCCTCGTGAATCAGAACCATGACAACTGGCATTCTCCATCTCCACCTCGCCCTTGCGCTGCTGCTTTTCGGACTCTCGCTGGCCGGCCGGATTCCTCGTTACCGTGGGCTTTCCGCCAGTCTCGCCGCGTTGCTGCTGGCCACGGGCGCCTATAACTTCATGACCCGCATGCAGGGGGCTCCCCCAGGCTGGCATATGTGGATCGGCATCAAGACGCTGCTGGCGCTTCACGTTTTGGCGATTGTGCTGCTGTCCGTGCGCGGGACGGCAAGCCCGGAGAAGCTGTCACGGTGGCGCAAAGGCGCCCTGATCTCGGCGTCGCTGACCATTCTCATCGGCCTCTACTTCTCGAACTTTGCGCGCTAACGTGGTTGTGATGACCGGCTACGACGCTTTTCATGAATCCGCCGCGCTCGCCGATCTTTCGTCCAGGGGCCGAATCATTGCAACCGGCGAAGACCGCAAACGCCTCCTTCATGCCCTGACGACCAATCAAATCGAGAAACTGATACCGGGCGAAGGCGTCTATGCATTCTTCCTCAACGCACAAGGCCGGGTGCTGGCCGACGCAATCATCTTGTGCCGGGAGAACGATTTGTTGATCTCAGTCGAGCCACAAGTCTGCGGGAAGATTTACGCCCACATTGACCGCCACATCATCGCCGATGATGTCACGCTTGCAGACGTCTCAGAATCGACTTCCGAACTCGCCGTCGAAGGCCCGAACGCCGCGGCGATCCTGGCGGAACTTGGGGCAGTTCTTCCGACCGAACCATTCGGTTTCACTGACTGGGACGGAATCAGTGTTGTCCTCGCATCGGCGACTGGCGTTCCCGGCTACCGGCTCGTGGTTCCAGCGGAAGCGAAGGGGTCACTGATGGATTCTCTCACCGCCGCCGGTGCGGTGGCCGCAGCGGTCGAGGAGATGGAGATCGTCCGTTTGGAACACGGGACACCGCGGTACGGCGTGGATTTTACCGAGTCCCATATTGCTCAAGAGACCGGCCTCGCCCACGCCCTGAACTTCAACAAGGGCTGCTACCTGGGCCAGGAAATCGTCGAACGGGTCCGGTCGCGCGGCCACATTAACAAGGTTCTGACGCCGCTGGAGGTTGAATCAGGCTCCGCTCCGGCGCCGGGAGCCAAAGTCGCCGTGGATGGCACCGAAGCCGGGGAAATCACCTCTGCCGCTCAATCGCCGCGTTCCGGATACGTTCGTGCGCTGGCTTACATCCGTACAGCAGCGCTGGCCTCAGCCGGATCAGTGACCGTGGATGGCGCGCCTGCGAAGCTGGTCCAAAAGGTCTGACGGGACAGAGACGCCGTCCCACCTGCCCAGTTTGGGTGACGGTTTGTTCTCTCCGTGGTAATCGCTGCCCCCGGTGACGATCAGGCCGAGGCGTCTCGCCAATCCGGCATAGCGTTCGACATCGGCCGTCTGGTGATCCGGATGCCATGTCTCGATTCCATCCAGACCCCAATCGGCCAGCCGCCTTATCAACGCTTCCTCGCTGGACACATCGAGCTTTCCTAGGCGTGCCGGATGCGCCAGCGAAGTGACCCCGCCGGCGGCCTTGATCCGCTCGATACCTTCACGGAGCGGAGGATCTTCGCGCTCGACGTACGCCGAGCCACTTTCACCCAAGTACAATGAGAAAGCTTCTTCCCAACTACAGACGTAGCCCTTCTCACGCATCAGGCGGGCAAAATGCGGACGGCCCGTGATGTTCATCCCCAGTTGCTCGGCTTCCTCCAATGTCACGAGAATGCCCTGTTCGTTGAGCCGCCTGGCCATTTCCCGGTTGCGTTCGCGTCTTGCCGACTTGAGCGATTGGAGCCAATCGCGAAAAGTGGCCGGCGGCTCGCTGAAGAAATATCCGAGCAGATGTGCGCTGCGGCTTGCCGGGTTGGACTCTTCTAAGATGCGCGTGCTCAGTTCGATGCCTCGCACCAAGTCAATTTCCGCAGAGAGGGCGCTATGGGACTCCTGGTCCAGCAGAGTGTCATGATCCGTAATGGCCAGCGCACTCAACCCAGCTTGGCGGGCGAGGGCAACCAGACGATCCGGAGAATCGGTCCCGTCACTACGCGTTGAGTGTGTGTGCAGATCGATCATGATCGAGCCAAGTCCGGACCACCCGTGTGGGGAGAAACGTCTATGCTACCCCAAAGCCTTGCGGGCTCGGGCCGGCGGTTCAGGGTCTCCGGCTCAGTGAGCCTGGGTGTTTCAACTCATCCAAAACGAATTCAAACCTCTCCGCGCCCACTTGCGCGACGAGCTTGCCCGGCGCCAGCGGACGGTTCGCCAGCGGGAAAAAAACCGCCCCATCGGTCGTCTGGCCGGGTTTCAATCTGGTTTGCACCAGCGCGACCGCTGAAGCTGTCGCCGCAGCCTTCAGCTTCGACGATGTCAGCTCGGCCAGCGCGTTTTGCCTGCGCTGCTCGTAGCCATTGGTCGACTGAAAACGGCTCAAGCCGTACAGGCCGGCTTCGTACATGGAAACCAGCTTGATCACATCGTTGCGCCCGGCACGGCCCAGGAATTCCTCGACCACGTATCTCGCCGGTGTGGCGCGCACCGGGACACCCGACTCCGGAGTGACGACAAAATCCTCCGGTTTGATCGTCCGGTTCGATTCAGACCCGTTCGACACCGCCACCTGGATCACAGCGAAGTTCCGCACACGGACCGGCAGCTCGGCGAACATGATCGTCAGCCCGTCGCGCGTCATCGTCAGGTAACGCAGCCCGTTGGATTCAAACTCGATGGCCTGCCCGCGCACCATCCCCGCCCCCAACAGGACAAGCGCCGGCAGCCACCGTGTAAAGCCTCTCGCCGGCGTGATCCTCATGTCTCCATGATAGACTGGTGCCAGTTCTTACCGTTTTCAGCTACGCAGTAAATAAAGCCTGCCGTTATTTCTCTAATCTCCCCAAGAGGTCTCATACATGAACAATGAAGGTGTACATCCCTCCAGCCACACTCTCGCTGAACAAGGGATTCCATCCGTCGCAGCCGCCCATTGGAACTACGGCTCGGCCCGTCTGCTTGAACTAGCCATCCAACGGCGCGAAGGCATGTTGACCGGCCGCGGCGCTCTCGCCGTCCGCACCGGCCAGTTCACCGGCCGCTCCCCAAAGGACAAATACATTGTCCGCGACGCAACGACGGAATCCACTGTCGCCTGGGGCAGCGTCAACCAGCCGATGACGCCAGCGAGCTTCGAAGGGATCTGGAAGCGCGCCCTAGCCTATCTCACCACGCAGGAGGTGCTGGTGCAGGACTTGCTCGCCGGGGCCGACCCCGAGCACCAGATGCCCATCCGCATCATCGTCCAGCGAGCCTGGCACGGGCTGTTCGCCCGCCAGCTTTTCATTCGTCCCAAGGGTGCAGCGCTGGACAGCCACAACCCCCAGTTCAGCATCATCTTTCTTCCGGACTTTCAGGTTTGTCCCGCCACCGACGGCACCCGCTCTGAGACCGCCATCATTGTCAACTTCACGCGGCGCATGGTCCTGATCGCCGGGACCTGCTATGCCGGCGAGATGAAGAAGTCGGTCTTTACGATTCTCAACCACCTTCTGCCCGAAAACGGTATCCTCCCGATGCACTGCTCGGCCAACGTCGGCGAGCACAAACGAGTCGCCCTGTTCTTCGGACTCTCCGGCACGGGCAAAACCACCCTTTCCGCCGAACGCCACCGCAAACTGATCGGTGACGACGAGCATGGCTGGACCGATCGTGGCGTCTTCAACTTCGAGGGCGGCTGCTACGCCAAGTGCATCCGGCTGTCGAAGGAAGCCGAGCCGCAGATCTACAATGCCATTCGCTATGGTGTCGTTCTTGAAAATGTCGTGATCGACCCGGAAACGCGCAGCCTCGACTTCAACAGCGAGGCGTACACCGAAAACACCCGCGCCGCCTACCGCATCCACTTTGTCGAAAACGCCCTCATCCCAGGCATCGGCGGGCACCCTTCGGACGTCGTCTTCCTCACGGCGGACGCCTTCGGCGTATTGCCGCCCATCGCCAAGCTGACCAACGAACAGGCGATGTATCACTTCCTGAGCGGCTACACCGCCCGGCTGGCCGGCACCGAGCGCGGCCTCGGCAAGGAACCGCAGGCCGTCTTCAGTTCCTGTTTCGGCGAACCTTTTCTGCCCCGCAGCCCGCAGGAATACGCCCGGCTGCTGGGCGAGAAGCTGAAGAAACACAAGTCGCACGTCTGGCTGATCAACACCGGCTGGACCGGCGGAGCGTATGGAACCGGCCATCGGATGAACCTGTCGCACACGCGCGCCATGGTCGCGGCGGCCATTGAAGGCGAACTCAATGACGTGCCCTGCACGCCTCATCCTGTGTTCCAAGTGCTGGTGCCTAATTTCTGCCCCGGCGTGCCGAACGAAATCCTTGACCCGCGCCTCGGCTGGGCGGACAAGGCCGCCTACGACGCCTCCGCCAAACACTTGGCATCACTGTTCAAGCAGAATTTCGAGGTGAAATTCGGTTCAGTGGATCGCGACATCGCCGCCGCCGGCCCGATCTGCTAGCGCGGCAGCAGGACCCGCTGTCCCGGCGCATCCGGTGCGCCTGCTGTTGTACCCTCTAATTCAGACGCGGAAGCTCATTTCGGCCGGTGCCGGGCCTGGTCTTCAAAACCAGTGGGCGCCGCCTAAGGCGCGCGCCGGTGGGTTCGACCCCCACGAGCTTCCGCCAGTTCACGCCATGCCGCGATAGAATCATCGCGTCATGCAACGCCGCAGCTTCCTGTCCTCCACCCTGGCCGCCCCCGCCGCGCCGGCCCTGCTTTCGAGCCTGCGCAAGGAGATCGACAAACTTGACATCGTGAGTTCTCACGAACACCTTCTATGGGAGGAGGAACGAATCAAGTCCAAAGCCGGCCTCTTCACCCTGATCAGCCACTACCTGCTCAATGACGCCGTTAGCGCCGGCCTGCCGCTCGCCACGGCCAAAACCCTCGATGACCCCAAGATCCCGCTGCGGGAGCGTTGGGCCTCCTTCGAGCCTTACTACCGCGCCGCCCGGTTCACCGGCTACGGCCAGGCCTTCCGCATTGCCATGAAGGACATCTATGGGATCGCCGACATGAACTCCTCGACCGTCGAGAAGGCCGAAGCAGCCATCCGCGCCATGAACAAGCCCGGCCTTTATGAGGAGGTCCTGCACCGCCGCGCGAAGATCCTCTACAGCGTTCTAGATGATTACTGGCATGGCGACCCGATGCGTCCTGACCCGCGGTTCTTCGTCCTCGCCCGCAAACTCGACTGGTTCATTGCCCCCGAAAACGCCACGGCGCTCAAGAACATGGAGAAGGCGACGGGCGTCGCCGTCACATCGCTGGCCGGATTGAAAGCCGCCATGGAAAAGCGGCTCGAACAGAGCCTTGCCCAGGGTATGATCGCCATCAAATCGACACTTGCCTACCAGCGCGAGATCCGCTATTACGAGGCGTCAGAAGCCGATGCCGCGCGCGACTTCGAGGATCTCGCCCGCGATGCCCGTCCCCGGCCCTCCGGCGCACGCCGCTTCACCGAGCGGCCTTACAGAAACCTCGAAGACCACATGTTCCATCACGCCATGCGACTGGCCGAGGCGCATTCATTGCCTGTCCAGATCCATACCGGAACACTTGCCGGCAATTCGGGTTGGGTCGAAAACACCCGGCCCATGCACCTGCAAAACATCTTCAACCTTTACCCCAAAGTAACCTTCGACCTCTTCCACATCGGATACCCTTATGTTGACGAAATCACTGCATTGGGCAAGATCTTTCCCAACGTGCACGTCGATTTTTGCTGGGCGCATATCCTGTCGCCCTCGACCGCCAGACGGGCGCTGTCGGAAATGCTCGACGCCATGCCCTACACCAAGATCCTCGGCTTCGGTGGCGACTACCGCTACGCCGAGCTCACTTACGCCCACTCGTTGATGGCGCGTGAGAATATCGCCATGGTCCTGGCCGAAAAAACCGCCCAGGGCTGGTGCTCGGAAACCGGCGCGGTCGAGATCGCCAGGGCGCTCCTGTCGTCAAACACGGCCCGGTTGTTCCCGCGCAAGTCCTGAGGGCCGCGGCGGCACGCTTACCGGCAAGGATCAAGTCAAATCCGCCAGCGTGGCATAGCGCGGCGCGATGACGAGACCCGGCGGCGCTTTTCCTGCCGCTCCGTGGAAGGTCAATCTGCCTGGAATACGGGCCGGCCACCCATGTTACACTCTCGCCCATGGGTCCCAATTTCTCGGCTAGCTTGAACGCCCGCCGCCGCGCGGCAAGCATCCTTCTGGCATTTCTGGCAACTCTCTTCATGGCTGCGGCCGCCACCGCTCAGGAGCCGGAGGTACAGAAGGATGTTCCCTATGTGCCGACCCCGCCAGACGTGGTCGAAAGGATGCTCAAGCTCGGTAATGCCAAGGCCGGCGACATCCACTACGACCTCGGTTGCGGCGACGGCCGCATCGTCATCATGGCTGTGCAGAAGTTCGGCGCGGCGCGCGGCACGGGCTACGACATCGATCCTGAGCGCATCAAGGAAGCGAACGAGAACGCCGAGCAGGCCGGCGTGAAAGGTAAGGTGAAGTTCATCCTCGGCAACCTCTTCGAGGCCGATTTCCGCGACGCCACTCTCGTTACCCTATATCTGCTGCCGGAAGTGAACATGAGACTGCGCCCGAAGCTGCTCAAGGACCTGAAAGCCGGCTCACGCATCGTTTCGCACCAGTTCGACATGGGTGACTGGGAGCCCGACAAGCAGATTCAGATCGAATGGCGGACGGTCTACATGTGGACCGTCACCGAGGAAGCCAAGGCCAAGTTCGCCGGCAATTGAATCGGCGGTCAACCTGGCAGGGCCCGGATCCGTCGGGGTCGACGCAGCGTCTCACCTCGCGGACCCAATGGAATCGCGCCGACGCTCAGGCGGCCCTCTAAAGAAGCGCGATTCTCACGATTTAACACAGTAGGACGCAACGGCGGACATCGCACTCCCGCCAGGGGTCCATTCACGCATGCCGTAGTCGCCTGCGAGCACCGGATCGTGACACTCTCAACGGATGACCGCCGGATATCGTACGGAACCCGGCCGCAAGGCCGCCTTCATGCCAACCACACATTGCCTGATCCAATCGATGCAACATAGAGAGCAGTGCTTGATTGCACGAGAGGAGAAACGCCATGACCTCACGGCGCGAATTTCTGAGTGGATCAGCGGCCCTGCTGGCGCAGGCCGCCGATGTGAATCCGCAAATTCAACGTTCCCGCGATGCTGCGCTGGCGGTCCTCAAACCTAGCACGCGCGACTTGGAGCACGGTCTTGAGTTGCACGCCCAGTCACTCGTGGTGGAGTCCTATGGATTCTCGCCCCGGTCCGCGATCGACGGCGACGTCATCCGGCGCGCCGTCGAAGCCGGAGCCAGTGCAGCCGAGATTGAGGACCTCAACACGGACATGCTGTTGTCGCGTGTGGCGGAAGACCCGGCTCAGCGCCGCGAATACCTTGAAGCCTGGCGCGCCTCCGGCGTAACGTGTGTGCTGCAAAACGCAGGTCAAGAGGGCAACTCGCCTCAGCGCCTGTTGAAGAGGTTGGCCTATCTGACCTACCTCACCGACAGGATGCGCGACGAAGTCTCGCGCGCCGCCACGCCGGACGACATCGAGACGGCAAAGAAACAAGGCCGGCGGTGTCTCTACATGACCGCCAATGGTGTCCCGCTTGCCCAGAACTGGAGTTCCGAGGCCGAAGAACTCTCGTGGATCCGTGTTTTCTTCCAACTCGGCGTCCGCATGATGCATCTGACCTACAACAGGCGCAACGTGCTTGGCGACGGCTGCGCGGAGCCGGCCAATGCGGGCTTGAGTGAGTTGGGCAAAGCGGCCATTGCCGAAATGAACCGGGTAGGCGTCATTGTGGATGTCGCTCATTCCGGCTGGCGGACGAGCTTGGAAGCGGCCAGGGCATCTTCAAAACCCGTCGTGGCGAGCCACACTGGGGCCGCCGAGGTGCAGCGCCACATTCGAGCCAAGCCCGACGAAGTGCTTCGCGCCATTGCCGACACCGGCGGCTACTCGGGCGTCTATGGCGTGACTTCGTTTCTCGGCAACCCAGGCGACCTGAACTCGATGCTCGATCACATCGAGTACATGGTGAAGCGGTTCGGCGCCGAGCATGTCGCCATCGGCACGGACTTGGCCTATATCCCAAGCGGCGCCGGCGTCGAGTATAAGAAGGCCGGCCCACGGCCGGGATCACGGACATTTTACGAGGCGATGTGGCCGGACGGCGCGCTCGACAACAGGTCGCATCCGAGCCTTGCGTGGACCAACTGGCCGATGATCACAGTCGGCATGGTGCAGCGCGGCATATCCGACGACGGCATCCGCATGATTCTCGGCGGCAATGTCATGCGCGTGGCAAGGGCCGTGTGGCCCACAAAGGCGTGACAGCGCAAGCGGGCAGGGTGTTTTGGGACCTTCGCGGCGGGATCACCTCCCGCCGAAAACCAGCCGGACCTCTTCCTCGAACAGCGACGCGAGGCCTCGGCCATGCTCGGTGGTCATCTGCCGGTTGAAGGCCTGCGACAGCGACCGGTAATACCACTCCTGTTTCTCGCGCCCCCGTTTGAAGCGTCCCCAGGTTTGGTCTCCCCGCAGTTCCAGGTCTTCACGGATCGATCGAATATTGTCGAGTTTGTCGGCGATGGCAACCATGAGAAACTCCTGGTCGTCAGTCGCGTTCAGCGTGTTGACAGTATGCTGCTTGCGCTCCTCCCAGGTCGCGTCCCTGTGGTTGGGTTCGGTACAAGAGTGGACCAGCGCCGCGACCCTCTCGCCGAAACGGGCACGGATATCGTCGATGGTGTGGCTGGTGTCCTCAATGATGTCATGCAGGATCGCCGCCGCAACGACGTGTTCGGGACAACCAGCCGCGATCACCGTCCGGGCCGCGGAGAGCGGATGAAGCAGATATGGAATCAGTGTTCCCTTGCGATATTGGCCGCGGTGGGCGGCGGCGGCGAATTCAATGGCGTCGAAGATCATCGGACAAACCACTGCTGTGTCAGCAGCCAGTAGACGACTGGGACAGAAAACAACGACGAGTCGACCCGGTCGAGCCATCCTCCGTGACCGGGCAGCAGGTTGCCGCTGTCTTTGACCGATGCGCCGCGCTTGAACGCCGATTCAGCCAGATCGCCCAACTGGCCGGCGATGTTCGCGGCAGCGCATAGAATGAGAGCCCGGCCGATGCCGACGTGGGGGAACTTGTATTGGATGAATAGTGCTCCGGCAACCATTCCTCCGATCAGCGATGCCGCGGCGCCCTCCCAACTCTTGGCCGGGCTGACGCGGGGCGCCATCTTGTGCTTCCCCAGAGCGCTGCCGGCGTAATAGGCGAATGTGTCCCCGAGCCAGTTGATGGCAAGCGCGAACAACATCCACCACGGGTCCATGGCCCGCAGGAAGACGCCGCAACGCCAGGCGCCGAAGATGTACACCACGCCCAGCAGCGCGCCTGAGGCCATTGGCAGGGTTCCTGCCAGATCGCGCATGCGCAGCGCGAACACCATGAGAAGCATGGCCAGCAGCGTCAGCAGCACTCCCTCCTGGGAGGGCAGGATCATGAAGAAGAGCCCGGCGGCATAGATGGCCGGATTCTTTTGGAGGGTCTCGTATTCCGGGAAACGCGCCGAGAGAATGCCCAGGAATTCGTAAAGGCAGAACAGGCCGACTCCGGCAAGCGAGGCCAGGAACGCCCAGGAAGGTCCGAGCGCGACCACATAGAAAAAGAACGGGGTGAGGATGAGTCCGGTGAGAAGCCGCTTCATGGAGTGGGGAGGCTGACGGCGTCAGCAACGCCGAGCCGGGCAGGCTCCTCGGGGCCACTCTGAAGACCGCCAAAGCGGCGATCGCGGCGCTGGTAGTCGGCCAGCGCTTCGAGCAGTTCCATGCGGCTGAAATCGGGCCAGCAGGTATCAGTGATGTAGAGTTCAGAGTAGGCGCTCTGCCATAGCAGGAAGTTCGAGATCCGCATCTCGCCTGAGGTGCGGATCAGGAGGTCGGGTTCGGGCTGCCCGGCGGTGTAAAGGTGGCGCGAGATGTCCTGTTCCGTCACGGTGAGCCGCGCTGGACCCCCACCGCGCCTGGCCTCTTCAAGTAAAGCATTGACGGCGTCGACGATCTCTGCCCGCCCGCCGTAGTTGATGGCCAGATTCAGGGTGAGGCCAGTATTGCCTGAAGTCGCGGCAATGGCGGCGTTCAGTTCTTTGAGTACGGCCGCGGGTAATGCGTCCACTCGCCCGATCGCTTTCAGCCGGACGTTGTTGCCGCATAAACGGTCGAGTTCCTGTCCGAGATAGAAGTGAAGCAACCGCCAAAGAGTCTCCACCTCGGCGCGGGGGCGCTTCCAATTCTCAATCGAGAATGCGTAAAGAGTGAGGACTTCGATGCCCGCCATGGCGCAGGTCTCGACCGTCATTCGCACTGAATCGACGCCTGCCCGATGGCCGGCCACCCGGGGTAAACGCCGCCGGTTGGCCCACCGCCCGTTGCCGTCCATGATGACCCCTATGTGCGCGGGAAGCCGGGCCGGATCCAGCGAGCAGGCCAAACCGTACTCGCGCGAGGCCGGGTCCAACGAATCAAGCAAAGGCTTCATGGGCAAGGAGTCCCTCTCATCTTAGCGCAACGCCCCTTGCATAGCCGTGCGTGAGCGCGTGCGAAGTCAGCAATCACGGATTCGCTGATAGACTGATGAACGATGAGCCTCTATTACGCCGCCGGCAGCGAATCCACCGAGTATTCGCCCGAAGAAATCAAACAAGCTGTTTTCAGCGCACTGGGTGCGCTTGGCGAAAGGAGAAAGGTGCTCGCCATACCTCCTGACTATACGCGCTATCATTCCCGTGCCGGCGAGATCACGCGTTATGCCTACGACTACTACGGTGACCGGCTCGCAGCCATCCTGCCGGCGCTCGGTACCCACTTCGCCATGACGGCCGCCGAGATTGAGCATATGTTCCCTGGCGTGCCGGCATCCCTGTTCCGCGTCCACGACTGGCGCAATGGTCTTGTGACTCTCGGCGAGGTCCCCGGCCATTACGTTTCTCAGGTCTCCGATGGCATGCTCGACTACCCTTGGCCCGCGCAGGTGGACCGTTTACTAGTGGAAGGCGAATTCGATCTGATCCTATCCATCGGACAGGTGGTGCCGCACGAAGTGATCGGCATGGCCAACTATAACAAGAACATCTTTGTCGGCACCGGCGGCGCGGACGGCATCAACAAGTCCCACTTCCTGGGTGCGGTCTACGGCATGGAGCGCATCATGGGCCGTGCCGATACTCCAGTTCGCCGGGTCCTGAATTATGCCTCGGACAACTTCGCCCGCCACCTGCCCATCGTTTACATACAAACCGTCATTTCCAAGAACGAGGCCGGCAGACTCGTCTTGCGCGGTCTCTACGCAGGCGACGGCATCGAGTGCTTTGAACAGGCGTCGCAGCTGAGCCTGAAAGTTAATTTCCAGATGCTGGACACTGAGATCCGCAAAGCCGTGGTCTTCCTCGACCCGAGCGAATTCAAAAGCACCTGGCTAGGCAATAAATCCGTCTATCGCACCCGGATGGCCCTGGCCGATGGAGGAGAACTGATCGTTCTCGCTCCGGGTGTCCGCGAATTTGGCGAGGACCCTGCTATCGACAAGCTCATCCGCAAATACGGCTATGTTGGCACCCCGAAGGTTCTTCGGGCAGTGAAGGAAAACGAGGATCTGGCAGGCAACCTGAGCGCAGCCGCCCACCTGATCCACGGCTCCTCGGAAGACCGTTTCTCCATTACTTATTGCCCCGGACACCTGACCCGCGAGGAAGTGGAGGGCGTCAACTTCCGTTACGCCAGCCTTGACGAAATGACCCGCAAGTATGATCCGGAGAAACTGCACGACGGAGTCAATATCGTCGATGGCGAGGAAATCTTCTACATTTCGAACCCTGCCCTGGGCCTCTGGTCTTATCGTGGTCGATTCAACTAAGTTCCCCTCAACTCGAAGCCGCAGAGACCTGCTTCGGTTCACCGCTTTGTTCGCCGCGCCTGGACGCCGGCCGGCGATCTGGGCCGACGACAGCCGCGGTAAGCCCTTCTCAAAGGACCCCTGCGTAGTCCGGCACAAGGGCCGTTACCTGATGTACTACTCCCTGATGCCACGTCCGGATGATCCGCTAAAAGCTTGGGGCATTGGCGTGGCTGAATCCCCGGACCTTGTGAACTGGCGCAGGATTTCCGAGATACGTCCAGAGGGCGAGTTGGAACAAAAGGGAATCTGCGCGCCCGGTATTCTACGCCTTGGAGGGCGGCTCCACGCGTTTTACCAGACCTATGGCGGCGGGGCGAAAGATTCCATCTGCCATGCCGTGTCCGATGATGGCTTGACATGGCGGCGCAATGCCACAAACCCCATCTTCCGCGCCACCGGAACCTGGAACTGCGGACGCGTCATTGACGCCGACGTGATCGTGCACAAGGGATCTCTATTGCTCTTAGGGGCGACACGCGACCCTTCCTACAAAACTCAAATGTTGGTGGCGGCGCGAGCCCCGCTGAACTCGGATTTCGGCAGGAACAGTTGGACGCAGGTCTCTGATGAGAGCATTCTGAAACCCGAGCTTGCCTGGGAGCGTTCCTGCATCGAAGCGCCGTCCATGATCAATCGGGACGGCCGGTTGTGGTGTTTCTACGCGGGAGGCTACAACAATGAACCCCAACAGGTCGGCGTGGCAGTGTCCGATGATGGGATCCACTGGGTGAGGAATTCGAAGGTTCCGTTTTTGGCAAACGGAAAGCCTGGAGAGTGGAACTCATCCGAATCCGGCCACCCTTGTATCTTTGCTGACGAGGATGGCCGCACCTACCTCTTCCATCAAGGTAATGCTGACAAAGGCCGCACTTGGGCGATCTCCTGGATTGAGGTTGGCTGGAACCGTCGAGGCCCCTTCCTGATCCAATAGATCTCGGCTCGGTCCGCCTCGGGCGGCTATCCAACCACGACATGGCGATGGATCCGGTCGCCACCGAGTACCTGTCTCAGGGGCCTCAAGGGTGTTGTAGGCAGGCGCAGCCTGCTAAGGCCGGCAGATGTCGGTGACGTGGCGCCCAGGGCTGGTTTCGTGCGACCAAACGAATAAGCCATTTGTTTTCATCACATCGATCAGCGGTTCCGGCCGGAAGCCGCTCTCGATCCGGATGATTCCGCCCGGCTCTAACTCCCGTGCCGCTTTCTGAACCATCCCCAACGGGTGGACCCCCTGGGCAAGCATGGCCGCCGCATCGATCCGGAGCACAATTCTGGAGGCATCGTACCAGTCAGGTTGGGGTTCGTTTGGTTGCCCAGCGCCGGACTCGGTAAGCACGATTTCGGGCTGCCCTGCGGCTTCCCGGAGACGGTTGACAAGATCTCTCACCTCGACGCCGCCGATTTTCGCCGCTTGTTCGAGGGTGGCAATCTTGGCGACTGTTCTGCGCAGCAATGGATTTCGCAGTTTGGAGAATTCCGGCGCGATGCCAATCAGGACCTCCTCCATGCCTGGATAGGCATCCAGCAACTCGCCGACCTTGGTTGATGGATTAATTGAGACGCTCACAGTCTTGCTCCTTCCATGGCTGGAGAGTCGTATTCAAGGAGACGGCGTTCGCCATCCAAAGCGCGCAGCCGGGTCAGGTCCTGGGTAACCTCCAGAGTGCCGAGATACTCTCCTTCGGAGGCTCGCATCGCGAAGTAGCGGATATGGACGAACCGGCCCTGAAAATTAATCCAGAACTCGGCGACGCTCTGCCGGCCGGAGCGGAAATCGCTGAGTATGCGCTCGACGGTATCGACGCTCTTGGGCGGGTGGCAGTGCTGGACTTTTCGCCCTATGATCGCCCTGGAACGGGCGAAGACGCGGTCCGGCCCTTCGCTGAAGAACGCCACCCGGTCGTCGGCATCGACAAAGGTGATGTCGACGGGCAGGGTTTCAAACAGAGAGATCATCTGTTTGACGCTGAGCGAACCCGTCGGCAACTGGACGCCTTCGCTGGCAGGAAGTTGGATGCCCTGCTTCACGACGCTTTCGGGTGGTTTGTAGCCTTCGCGAGGCGCGACCAGACACCATCCGTAGCGTGGTGAGGCCAGCCAGATCTCACCCCACTCGTCCTCGGTGAGCGTGTTCAGCGCCATCGGCAAAAGGATGTTCTCTTCCTTGTAGATCATCTCCTCCACCGCGGCGGCGGCCATTTCTCCGGCCGTCGATGCCAGCAGGGCCAGTTCACCTGCTGCGGCGTCCTGGACGGCGAGGGCCTCGCCGAGGTCCCTCAGCAGGGCCCGGACGTCGTCGTCCTTGGCCCACATGACCTTGGATGGGCCAGTGATTCCGTGCGCTTCGAGCTTTGAGAAAAGGGCATTCTCCTTCCGCTGGTAGTGCTTGTCGATATCCATCAGGTCGTTTTGCGCCTGACGCCATTCAAGGAGGGCCTTGGATTTCCCCTGTTCATCAGGTGACTCATGGAGCGCCGCCATGGCCTTCCTCATACGGGCCAGAACGCCTTGCAAAGCCTGGTTTTCGCGCCGGAAGGTATCCACGGGGTGGCCGGGCGGCAAAGCCGGCGGCGCAAGCTGGACAAGGACTTCACGGGTGACCTGGCTGTGCAGGTCACACATTCCCTTGATCTCCTCGACGGGCATTCCCTCGGCCATCAATTCCTGTTCCATGGCCACGATTTCGGCGTAGTCGGTCTCCCGGACGAGTTCACGGAGTTGGGCCTTCACCTGTTCAGGCGCTTCGCCCGAGTGCAGGCGCTTGATGATGGTCTTCAGGGTCCGGATGCGGTGGGCGCTGTTGTCGATCAATTCGCTCATATCAACCCCAATGTAGGGCTGCAGCGCAGGGGATTCCATGACCTGAGTCACAAAGTCGTACAGATTCCTGCTAGGCGGCTCTGGCCAAGCAAGGGGTCAACGGGCGTCCGAAAACGCTTCGCTCCGGGCGCGGGGTGCAAACCAGGGGTAAAGGAGCGGCAGCAGGTAGATGGTGAGGACTGTTGAGGTGAGCAGTCCTCCGATGACAACAGTTGCCAGCGGGCGCTGGACCTCGGAACCGGTGGAGGTGGCCAGCGCCATGGGCAGGAAGCCGAGGCTGGCGACCAGTGTGGCCATGATCACCGGGCGCAAACGGAGCGTGGCGCCTTCGACGGCGGCGGTCTCCGGCGGGTCCGATGCAGCGCGGCGGTGTATTTCGCTAATCATCACGATGCCATTGAGGACGGCCACGCCAAAGAGTGCGATGAATCCGATGCCCGCGCTGACGTTCAGGTTCAGCCCGCGCAAGTGCAAAGCGGCGATTCCGCCGACAAGGGCGAATGGAACGTTCAATAGAATGAGCAGCGCGAGGCGAGTGGATGTGAACGTAAAGAACAGCAATCCAAAGATGATGATGATGGAAGCCGGCACCACGAGCATGAGGCGCTTGGTCGCCCGCTCCTGGTTCTCGAACTGGCCGCCCCAATCGATCGAGTAGCCGGGCGGCAGCTTGAGTTCGTTCGCAACCTTCTGCCTGGCCTCAGCGACAAAGGAACCAAGGTCACGTCCGCGGACGTTGGACTGCACGACGATGCGGCGCTGGCCGTTCTCTCTGGAGACGAGCTCTGGCCCGCGTGCCAGATAAACCTGGGCCACCTGGCCGAGCGGGACGCGCTCACCGCCGGGAGCGAATAGAAGGAGGTTCCGGACAGCTGAATCATCGGTTCTGTAATTGCCTGGCAGCCGGGCGGTGATGTCGAAGCGGCGCTGGCCTTCAATCATCTCGGAGACCGTTTTCCCGCCGATGGCGGCATCCATGAGGTCGCGAACGTCGGAGACATTCAGCCCGTACCGGGCCAGGGCGCCCCGATCGATCTCGATGCGAAGCTCGCCGACGCCCGAGATGATCTCCATCTGCTCGTCGGCCGCTCCACGGATGGTGGAAACAATCTGGAGCGCTTTTTCGGCAAGGCTGGTGAGCTGGGCCGAGTCCTCGCCGAAGATCTTCAGTGCAACGTCGGCCTTGATGCCCGAGATCGTCTCGTCGAGCCGCATCGCCATGGGCTGGGTGAAATTGAAGTTCACGCCCGGGATTTTGGAGAGGGTCCGGTCGAGCGACTCGATCAGTTCCTGTTTAGAGCCGAACCGGGTCCACTCCCGGTATGGTTTCAGCAGGACATAGACATCGCCCTGGTAGATGCCCATGGCTTCGGTGGCGACATCGGGCCGGCCGATTCGTGTGACGATGCCTGTTATCTCGGGGTATTCGAGAAGGATCTGTTCGATTCGCGTGGAGATCTGGATCGACTCGGTGAGCGAAATGCCCGGCAGCTTGCGTGTTTCGATGAGAATCGATCCTTCATCGAGTCTCGAAATGAACTCCGTGCCTAGCGTCATGAAGCCGGGCACAATCAGCGCCACAATGGCCAAACCCGCAAGAAGAACCTTTTTCTTGTGTGAGAAGGCCCAAGCGAGCGACGAAGCGTAGTGGATTTGGATCCACTGGAACCAGCGGTCTTTTGGCGCTCTTACGCCCTTCCTCAGAACGATGGAGGTAGCTGCCGGAAGCGCCGTCAGGGTGAGGAAAAGAGCGCCAAGCAGCGCGGCGCAGACCGAAATGGCCATGGGCCGGAACATCCGGCCCTCCAATCCTTCGAGGAAGAAGACCGGCAGATAAACAGCGATGATGATGCCGACCGCGAAAAGAATCGGACGGGCGACCTCGGTTGCGGCTGACCGGATTGTGCCAGTGGCGTCGATTTGCATTCTTTCCCCCGGGCGCCGCTGTAGACGGTGAACGCAATTCTCCATCATGACGACGGCTCCGTCGACGATCATGCCGAAGTCGATGGCGCCCAGGCTCATCAGATTGGCCGAAACGCCGAAGTAAGCCATCCCAAGGAATCCGAAAAGTAGGGAAAACGGGATGATGGCGGCGGTGAGCAAAGCCGCGCGGAAGTCGCCCAGGAACAGGAAGAGGACGACAAAGACCAGCAGGCTGCCTTCCAGTAGCGCGTTGCGCACCGTACCGATGGTTCCATTGATGACTGTGGACTGATCATAAAAGGGCACAACTCTCACGCCCTCGGGCAACCGCAACCCGGCGAGCTTCGCCTTCACTCGCTCGATCACTCGCATGGCGTTCTCGCCCTTGAGCATGATGGCCATGCCAGAAACGGTCTCGCCGCGGCCATCGCGGGTCGTTGCGCCCTGGCGGGGCAGTGGGGAGGTCCGGATCTCAGCGATTTCGCTCAGCAGGACTGGAGTGCCGGCGCGGGCGAGAACAACGATCCGGCCCAGGTCGGCCATGCTCGTGGTCCGGCCCAGTCCGCGGACCGTGTACTGTTCCATCGCGTGCTCGATGAAGCCGCCGCCGAAATTGGAATTGTTGTCGCGGATTCGCTCGAAGATTTGCGACAAGGTGAGCCCGTACCGTTGTAGCTTCACCGGATCGATTTCGACAGTGTACTGCCGGGTCTCACCACCCCACGAATTGACCTCGTTGACTCCCGGGACGGTCCTCAAGGCATAGCGGATCTGCCAGTCATGGATCGTCTTTACGTCCATCGGGGAGAGTCCACTGCCTTCAACCGTGTACTGGTACACCTCACCGAACGCCGTCGCCATGGGCCCGAGTACCGGGTCGATGCCCTCGGGCAATCTGGAGCGGACCTCCTGCAAACGCTCGTTCACCAACTGGCGGGCAAACCAAGGATTGACTGAGTCGTCGAAGATGATGGTGACGAGAGATAATCCGAGTTTGGAAACCGAACGAATGTCTTGGGTATTGGGGATGCCCATGAGTGCTGATTCGATCGGGAAGGTAACGAGTTGCTCTACCTCGGATGGCGCCATAGCCGGGCATTCGGCGATAACATTCACCTGATTGTTCGTCAAGTCGGGGAACGCTTCGACGGGGATGCCCAGCAAAGCCCACAAGCCGGCAGCGACCAACAGGACAAGCCCAACAAGCACAACCCAGCGTTGCTGCAAGTGGAAACTGATAATGCGTTCGAGCATTCGGCGCCGCTTCCTAATCTTCCGACAGGGATGCCTTCAGCATCTGGGACTTCAAGATAAAACTCCCGCGAGCCACCACCTTCTCGCCACCGCGAAGGCCGCTGGAGATCTGGACCAGACCCTTGAAAGAACGTCCAGGAGAGACCGCGACGGCCCGGAACTGCCCTCCATCCATCGCGACAAACACCGTGGGCTGGCCGTTCACGTCCTGTACGGAATCCTGAGGTACGAGGATGGCCGGATCTGATAGCCCGGAGTCGACTTCGACCGTGGAGTACATCTCCGGCTTGAGTAGACCGGCCCGGTTGTCGATCTCGATTCGCGCCGAAACGGTCCTTGTCGCTGGATCCAACTGCTCATCGATCTTTAACAATCGCCCGGAGAAAGTTCGATCGGGATACGCTTGCACCGAGACCCTCGCGGTTGTGCCCGGCCTCAGTCTGGAGAGGTGCTCCTCCTGGACGGCGGCGATGGCCCAGATGGTGGAGAGATCGCAGACGGTAAATAGGTCCGATGACGCGTTGACTACGGCGCCCGGAGTGACGTCGCGTTTAAGGATGATGCCGTTGGCCGGGGAGCGCACCGGGATCAGATCCTCGACACGGGTTTCCGGATCGATCACTGATCCGTCGTCGGTAGGGCCTGAAGCGGGGATCTGGAGGAAAGACGTGAGGTGTGTCCGCGTGCGGCGTTCCTCGACGATGGCGTTATCGAGAGCCGCCTGTTCGTTTCGAAGGGTGTTTTCGCTTTGGTCGAGCTGTTCTTGACTGGCGGCTTTCATCTGGTAGAGGCGCCGTATGCGGTCGCGATTCCGCCTGGCGAAATCGAGATTGGCTCTGAGCCTGGTGACCTCCCCTACCGCCCGGCGATATTCGGCGCGCGATTCATGGATATCGTGGGAGTACAACCTGGCAAGGATCTGACCCTTCTCGACATGGTCGCCCACCTTGACTTCGACGCGGATGATCCGCCCTTCAGTAATGGCCCCGACTCTCCAGGTTGTGTTTTCATTAGTCGTCAGTCTGCCAGAAGCCGTGATGGAAACAGGGATTGAGCGCACCGCCGCCTCGACGATCTCGAGCCCGGCTTCACGGCGGGCCTCTGCATCGAGAGATACTGTCGCCGGCTGTTTGTCCGCCGGCGCTGGAGCGACCGCCGCGGCAGGTGCACCGGGCTTATTGCAGGCGGCCAAGACCGCCAATAAGAACAAGATGAGGAGCGTTCGGATCATTGAATAATACCCATGGCAGATTCCAGCGCGGAGGCGCTTTGGCGGTACTGGGCAGCTGCCTGAACAGAGAGGATTTCAATCTCGATTCTCAGCCGTTCGGCGTCGAGCAACCGCAGCAGGTCGGCGCCTCCCAGCCGGTAGGCGGCCTGGGCAATTGCCGAAGTCTCAATGCCCTGCTGCCGGAAGCGTTCGAGAAAATCGGTGACTTGACGCCGTCTTATCAGGTACTCACTGTGGGCGGCTTCGATCTCAGCTCTTGCCGAGGCTTGCACGGCAGCGAGCCGGGCCTGGGATTCGCGGATTGACGCAGCCGCCGATTCAATGTTGCCTTGATTCCTGTTGCGCCATGGCAGATCCCATTGGACGCCTCCCATCATCGTGTTGAATCCTTCAGTCCGCTTGTAGCCCATGAACAACGAATAGTCGGTCCGGGCGTTGGCCCTTTGGAGACGAAGTCCAGCCTGCGCCGCTTCAACTCCGGCCCGGGCCGCCAATACGTCTGGGCGCCGGTCGAGGGCAGCAGCGATGTCGGGCGTGATCACTGGCTCATCCAAGGCATTGAGTGAACCGGCCAATGCGGGTTCGGGAAATGCAGTCCGTCCCATCGCCCTGTATAAATTGATTTCGGCTTTTCGGGCATCCAGGCGCGCCTGGTTGGCGGCCAGCGCGATGCGGTCTGCTTCCAAGCGGACTCGCAGCAGGTCGGACTCCGCCATCGCCCCCTCACGGACCCTGATTTCGTGGTACTCGACGATTTGCAGGAATGTCTTGTGGTTAGCTTCGAGCAACCGCAAAGCCTGCTGCGCGCCCAAGGCCGCCCAATAGGCATCTTTTACGCGAGCAGCGACGTCCAACTTGATCGAAGCCAATTCCAAATCCACAACCGCGATAGCGGCCTGCGCTGCGTCCACACGGCGGGAGCGCTTGCCTCCAGGTTCGAACTGCTGCTGGAAGTAGATAAAGTTGTCGGTCTGCTGTGAATAGCTAAACGGACTCGATGAGGAGGAAGGACGGATATTTTCCGCCTGAAAAATGAGTTGGGGGTTGGGCGCAAGCGACGCCTGGACGCGGGCTCCGCGGGCCTGTTCGGCTCGTGCGGCCGCGGCCTGGATGTCGGGGTGGCCGGTGAGAGCAGAATCGAGAGCCTCCCGCAAGGAGAGCTTGTCCTGGGGCGCGGCCGCCGGTATAAGAGTAAAAGCCAATAACAAACCAGAAGTGCGACAAAGCATGCGCCGAACCATCGCTCTCAATCATAATCTTTTGCGGAATCATCATCGAGGCAGGCTCAAACAGGTTCTGGGTACGGGGCTTGGAGGCCGGGCGGCGACGGTATGAGCGGGAATCGGCAAGCCGGAGGCGTGGTGGCCTTTGGGCCATTTGTTTACGACCTGGAGCGCAAGCAACTCTACCGCGACGGGGAACCGGTGGACTTACAGCCGAAAACCCTGGAGACGTTGCACGCCCTGGCGCAGCGCCGGGGCGAGGTGGTGGACAAGGCCGAGTTGATGAGGCTTGTCTGGCCCGACACAATTGTCGAGGAAACCGGACTGGCTCGTAACATCTCGCAGTTGCGCAAGGCATTGGGTGAGGAGGCAGGTTCGGAAACATACGTCCAAACCATCCCCCGGAGAGGCTACAGGCTGGTGGGAGAACCACCGGTAGCAGACGCCAGCCAACCCCGTCGCCCGCGACGGACAGCCGCCGTGGCCTGTGCCATTTTTGTTCTCGGTCTCCTTGTCTACTGGCAGTTCTATAGGCCATCGAAATGGCTACCGGCGAAGGGTGGGCGGGCCGACCTGGCGGTGATGCCATTCCAAGGGGAACCGGCTGGCTTCTCGTCCGCACTGGCAGCTGAACTGGCAACCCGGCCTAATTTAAGGGTCATTTCGCCGGCCACGATCAGCAGGTACCGTTTTCTGGGAGTGCCGGATCACTGGACTGCCAGAATTCTCGGCGTCGATGTGATGATAGAAGGAGATTGGCCTCGCGCCGGCTCATCTCTCGGAGGAACAGCACGATTGACAGATGTGCATAGCGGCCGGATGATCTGGTCGGGGCGTTTGCTCGACACCCGGCCCGAAGTAGTGGTGAATGAGGTAGTTTCGGCCATCTCGGCGAATCTGTCAAAACCGGAGTGAATTTATCGTCGGGTAGCTATCGGAGAGGTAGGGAGAGTGAAACTACTTAGTACGACTTACGGTAATTGAGACTACCGACCTAAGTGTTACCTCAGATTGCCTGGTACTGGAACTGTCTTTAGAATCAAAAACGAGGAGATAGAGGGTAATATGGCAAACCCGGCGATTCCAGTTCCAGATCCGGCTCCGGCGGAAGCGCAGGACGTCGCGTCCGAGCCGCGTAAGATCAAGGTGATCATCGCCGACGACCACCCGATCGTCCGCGAAGGTCTGCGGAAGTTGCTTCTCCTCGAAGATGATATCGACGTAGTGGCCGAAGCCTGCGACGGGCGCGATCTTCTGGACAAAGCTTCGGAGTTCCAGCCCGACGTGATCCTGCTCGACCTGCGGATGCCCAATCTCGACGGCCTTGGAGCCCTTCAAACCCTGCAACACACGGGTTCCAAAGCCCGGGTGATCATCCTGACGGCTTCTGAAGACAAGAACGAGTTCGTCCAGGCGATGAAGTTGGGTTGCTCGGGCATCGTGTTGAAACAGACTTCGGCCGATCTCATCGTTAAAAGTATCCGGAAGGTGTACAACGGCGAAATCTGGCTGGATTCGCACACCACCGCCGCTGTCATGCGGCAATTCGCGGCGCCGCTGGATGGCGGATCGTCCGGTTCCACGGGCGGGCGGGTCCGGGAGCGCTCGCCGTTGAGCAACCGTGAGCGGGAAATCGTCAGCCTGGTGGCGCAGGGATACAAGAATAAAGAGATGGCCGAGAAGATGTTCATCAGCGAACAAACGGTGAAGAATCATCTCCATAACATCTTTGACAAGCTGGGCGTCAGTGACCGTCTGGAACTGGCCCTGTACGCCATCCACAAGGGGCTTCACCTGTCGGACGGCGGCAGGTAACCAGGATGCGCTGGGCAGCCGATTGTTGAAACCGGACTCAATCCGCTTGCATTCAGGCTGCGGGTTGCCTAGGATCGTATCGGGAGGAATTTCAGATGCGGTTGTCCCTCAAATTCATGCTCGCGTGCACGCTGTTCGCACTCATCGCGACTCCTCTACTCACCGGCCAGGAAGTCATCCCGCGCTTTACAACAGTAGAGCCCATGAGCGGGAAGGTCGGCACAGAGATTCTCATCACGGGCGAGAACATCGGCAAGGCGAACGTCGCCGAACTCTATTTCACGGATGGCACAACGGACATCAAGACGGCCATCCTCGAACAAACCGACACGACGATCAAGTGCAAGATCCCGCCGAAGGTCACAGTTGGTGTGCGCTACAAGCTCATGCTGCTGACCAGGGGCAAGGAACCAAAGCTGATCGAACAGCCGGTGCGTGTCGAGATTGAGGAATAGCGATCTTCAGCCGGCTCGAAGAGGCTTCGGCACGCCTGGAATCGGTAAGGGGACGCCTAAAGCGAGGCTGATTTGCGCGGGGAGTCCCGCGTCGGCCTGCTAGAATCAATGGGGCGGCGGAATCCGCCAGCGGCAGCACCAGAGCTTGGCGATGGGATCAACGCAGCACAGCTTCGACTTCGATCTACTTGTAATCGGTTCCGGGCCGGCCGGCCAGAAAGCCGCCATCCAGGCGGCTAAGCTTGGCCGCAAGGTAGCTGTGGTCGAGCGGAAGAGTGTCCTAGGCGGCGTCTCGGTCAACACCGGCACGATTCCTTCAAAGACCTTGCGTGAGGCCGTGATCGATCTGTCGGGCTATCGCGAGCGAGAATTCTACGGGTTGTCGCACGCTTTAAGGCAGCGGATCACCAGTCAGGACCTGCTGCACCGGGTCGAGTCCGTTATCCGTCATGAAATCGATGTCACGCGTCATCAGTTGCTGCGCAACCGGGTGGAAGTGATCACGGCCAAGGCCCGCTTCAGCGGGCCCAATACGCTCATTCTGGAGTCGGTGGATGGCTCAGGCGAGCGCCGGGTGACCGCCCAGAAGATCATGATCGCCACGGGTACCGAAGCCACGCGGGATCCGCACATTCCATTTGACGGGCGCCGGGTCCTGATCTCAGACGACATCCTGGCGCTCAGTGAATTGCCGCGGACGCTGACCGTCATTGGCGCAGGAGTGATCGGCTGTGAGTATGCCTCAATCTTCGCCACCCTCGGCACTCGCGTCACGCTGGTCGACAAACGCGGCAGGCTTTTGCCGTTCGTGGACGGCGAAATCGTCGATACACTGGCCTACCATCTGCGAGAGAACCGCGTCACCATGCGGTTGAATGAGTCCGTTGCCGGGGTTGAGCTGGTTGAGGACGATTCCGGCGAGAAGGTCCGGATTCATCTAGAGTCCGGCAAGCAGATCGTCTCCGACATGGCTCTCTATTCGATCGGACGCACGGGCAACACGGCGACGCTGGATCTCGAAAAGGCCGGGCTCAAGGCCGACGAAAGAGGCCGGATCGCGGTCGACGCCTCATATCAGACCTCGACGCCGGGCATTTATGCGGTCGGCGACGTGATCGGATTCCCGTCGCTCGCTTCGACGTCGATGGAACAGGGCAGGGTAGCGTCCTGTTTTGCCTTTGGAGTCGAAGCAACGTCGGTACCGGGCTTGTTCCCTTATGGCATTTACACAATTCCCGAGATTTCAATGGTGGGCCGGACCGAGGAGGAACTCACCCAGGCGGGCATTCCATATGAGGTGGGAAAAGCTCGCTATCGCGAGATTGCGCGCGGCCAGATCATCGGCGACACCTCGGGTTTGCTGAAATTGCTGTTCGAATGCGAAACGCACAAGCTGCTGGGGGTGCATATCATCGGAGAGGGCGCAAGTGAATTGGTGCATATCGGTCAGGCCGTGCTGGCCTTCGGGGGCCGGGTGGACTATTTTGTCGAGGCCGTCTTCAACTACCCGACTCTGGCCGAATGCTACAAGACTGCGGCGTTCGACGGTCTAAACCGATTGGGCCATCTGTCCGGCAAAAATCCAGGGCCACATTTGTAAAGTTTCACCCACCTGTCACCTGTTTGGGCATTTCGCGCGTCTTCCAATGCAGAGAGGCCCAGATGAGACCGATCCTCATAGCGATGTTGCTGGTATCCGCGCTGGCCTGGTTGACCGAAAACGAGTCCACCGGGGAAGCTCAAGCACGGGCCGCGGCTGCCTCCCGAGCCCAAATTCAATCGAGGTCCGGCGCTGGCTATGACCAAGGCACAGCACTGGCTGACCGTTCGCGGTCTGGGCAACCGCTGACGCCACGGACAGGCGATTGAATACCCTATCCTGTCCCGCCGCCGTCCTGCCCCCCGCCGCACCCGCGCACCACTAGGATTTGAAGACGTTTGGTTGTATAGTGAAGCCAAGTCAAGAGTCAGTGGTCGGGATTCGGGAATGAATCGACCATGGCCGGCCGAAGAGGGCATCCGGGACTTCGGTCCTTTCCATAAGGAGACCACTAATGCGCTCGATTGTCGTTCTCGCCGTCGCAGTGCTTCTGCCTGTGCCGGCCTTTTGCCAGGCCATGGTGGAGAGCGCCATTCTCTCCGGCGCCGCCGCGAGCGCGGCCTCTGGCACGGCCAAAGCCACCGGCAGCGCGTTATCCAAGTCACTCGGGAAGCTCAACTCAACTCTCTCAGGAGCAGGCGGTGCTGGCGTCAGGTCCAACTCAACTTCGGCGATCCCGGTTCCAAGGGCCGGCGGTACGCCTCCTCCGCCCAAACCTTCGCAAAAGGCCTTTGAAGGAATTGAACCTGGAACTCCGCGCGCGGACCTCATTGCCAAGGCTGGTAAACCCCAGTTCGCCATCACCAGTTCCGACTACGAGATGATGAACTACGCGACGTCGGAAGGCGGGTCGGTCCGGATTCGCGTCGTCGATGGCAAGGTTTCGACCATCGAACAAACCCCGCCCAAAACGCTCCATGACGCACAAACTGCGCCACCGGCCGAGCCTGCGCAAGCGCCTCCTGCCGCCCCTGGCAAGTGATTCGCGCGGCTTGATCGGCGCTGCCACGGCAGGTGGTAGGGCCTCGGCAGTCAGGTCAGCCCGGATTCCACTGGTTCCTGCAAGAGTAGCCAGCCCTAATCCAGAATGACCAACTCGACGCATTAATCTTTACGTCAGAGTGCGACTTCGCTGGTATATTAAATCCCAGGCTCGAATCGAATGCGAAAAACTCTGTTTGGAACTCTTGTACTTTCGGCCGCGAGTTTCAGCCAGGAGGCGCTCGGCCCGCCGCGCTGGATGCCGGATGAGCCGATGCAGGGTCCGCGGACGGCGGACGCTCGGGTGGCTGGCAAACAGATGGCGGCGTTTCTCAGTCTGATCAAGGCCAGCCCGGTGCTGAACCCGCCACCTGGCGTGTACCCAAAGGCGACCTCGTCATTCGAGCCGCAACCCGCGGGGCCGCACCAGGCTTCCATGATGATCGGTTTCTGGCCGCCCAAGGATGTAGCGATCACCAACGGGAAGCTCCGCTCGGCGGGCGAAATCAATCACCTGATCTTCTATTTCAATTCCGCGCGGGTGGAATCGCTGTCGCAAAACGTCTGGCGGGACGAGCAGGGTATGCTCTACACGATGCCTGAGAAGGTGGGCGAACTCCAGGGTTTCCCGGTCTACCGAGGCTTCGGCGGCGTGGAAGTTTCAGGGATCGTCTTCGTGCATCGAGCAAATGTGAAGCCATTTCTGCCGCTGTCGAACGAGCGCTTCTACCGTTTCGCGATCAGGGAGCGGGAGAAGGAGCTGGCTTCGGGGAAGAGCTACATCGAAGCGAAGAAAAAGGACTACGAGTACTACCTGTCGGCGGAAGCCACGGCGAAACGCGAAGCGCGCATCGCGGAGTCGATGGCCAGCTACCAGAGGCGGCCGCGAACGCCGGAGGAGTTGAAGGCGCGCGAGGCCAGTGTGCGGGCGAGTTTTGCGGCGGAGCAGGAGGCTTTGCGGCTGCTGACGACGCCTGAAGGAAACCCCGTCTACGCTGCGGCCATTAAGGAACTGGAGCGGCTGCGCTCGGCGCTGAATGCGATGCCGGCGGCGGAAAAGGCGGCTCAAGCGTGCCATCTGCCGGACTCGCGTGTGATGGGGCCGCATCCGGTGCCGGTGGGGACGCCGAATTGTGTGCCGATGGTGGCGGTGAACGCGCACTGGTATGACCCGAAGCTGCCCAGGAGCGCGTGGCAGATGTTGACGATCGAGCGATACTGGCTTGCCAGGCAGGAGGTGGAGCGTGGGGCCGACCGGTCGCAGCGCAACATCTATTACCACGTGAACAAGGAAGTGGTGGAATCGATCGACTGGAAGACCGTGGCAGAGAAGTTGCTCAACTAGCCGCCGGGAACCGGACTCGCAGCTTTTATCTCAACGGCTTTAAACGGGCAACGCCGTTACCGCGCAGGGTTGCCAGAGCGCCATCAGGGTGGTCCAGGCCGCCACTTGCGGGCGCGCGGGGCCGATCACCGGGTATGGGCCCGGCGAAGCGGAACAGCGGTCCATCATTGCACTCCGATCACGTTCGGTTTGCGACTACAGAGAACCGCCTGGCTTGCCGATGAAAAGACTGGAGTGCTTTGCTTCGCCCTAGTCCTGCTCATCTTGACGCTGCCTGCCAGTTTGCCAGCGGGACAGGCTGCGCCCGGATCAAGCAGACCGCTGAAGATCGGGTTTCAGTTCTCGCCGCCGGTACAGTTCGTAGAGCCGGACGGGAGTCCATCGGGGCCTGTCATCGAGATCCTGGATGAAGCGGCACGGCGGCGGGGGATTCGCCTTGCCTGGGTCCATTGTCCGGAAGGACCGGACCAGGCCCTGAAAGAAGGCAAAGCCGACCTTTGGCCTCTGGCAGCCGACATCAGCCAGCGGCGCGAGTTCCTGTTCTTTCCAGAACCCTATATGAGGGTGAGGTTCTGGCTGCTCACCCGCAACGATTCCGGCATCAATTCCGCCGCAGACATGAGGGGCCGGGTGATCTCCCATACGCGCGGTGCGCTCTACTCGACGATCATTGACAGGCTGCTGCCGCCGGTGCGAAGCGTGGCCGAGCCTTCCGGGCGTGATGCGGTCCGTGCGTTGTGCGAATCGAGGGCCGATGCGGCGCTGGTGGCGCAGGGTACGGGCGACTCGGAGGTGGTCCGTCAGGGAGGCTGCCAGACGAAAGGGCTCCGCTTGTTGCCGATTCCAGACGGATTGCTCAATTTCGGCATTGCCGCAAGGAAGTCCGACGAGGCCTCGAAGCAGGCGGCGCAACAGCTTCAGAACGAGATTGTCCACCTCTTCGATGAAGGCGTGCTCGCCGGCATCTGGCTCAAATGGGGGCTGCCAAGCACCGAGACCAGAATGCTGGCCGACTACCTCGCCGCCAAACGCTATTCCCGCTGGCTGACAGCTTCGGCGGCGCTACTGCTGATCGCTTTAGTGGCTGCGATCTGGCTGACCCTCCGGTGGCGCGCAGCGCAGAAACGGGCCGACGCGGCAGCTCAAGCAAAGGCCAGTTTCCTGGCCAATATGAGCCATGAGATCCGGACGCCGATGAACGGCGTGCTGGGAGTGGCGGCATTGCTGTCGGGGACGGATCTTAGTGGGGAGCAGCGGGAATATGTTTCGCTGATCCAGAGTTCGGCAGCCACCTTGCTGAGGGTGCTCAACGACGTGCTGGACGTGGTGAAGGCCGAATCGGGATCGCTGAAATTGCAGACCGGCCCATTCGATTTGCACGAAGTCGGGCGCGAGACGATGCTGCTGTTGAAGCCCCAGGCCGAGGCGAAGGGCTTGAAGGTGGAGTTTAGCTGGGACGAGAAGCTGGAGCGGATCAGGTCCGGCGACGGGATTCGCGTGACCCAGATCTTGCACAATCTTGTGGGTAACGCAGTCAAGTACACGCGCCAAGGGACGGTCGGACTGAAGATCGAGTCCAGCGGGGAAGGCGTCTGTCTGCGCGTTTGGGATACCGGCGACGGCTTGCCGGAGGAATTGAGTGCAGGCACTTTCGAAAAGTTCACGCGAGGCAAGGAGCATGAAGCGGCGGGCATTGAGGGCACCGGGCTTGGCTTGTTCATTTGCAGCCAACTGGTGAAGTTGATGGGTGGCCGGATCAAGGTGACGTCGATCCGCGGACGGGGAACCGAGTTTCGCATCCATCTGCCGCTGACTCCGGCTGCCGGTGCGGAAACGGCCGCTTCCGCCGGCAGTGTGGTTGTGAAGCAGCCGCAAACCTGCCCGCGGAAGGTTCTGCTGGTGGAGGACAACCGGGTGAACCAATTGGTCGCCAGCCGTATGCTGGCCAAGCTGGGCTGCTCGGTGACCATCGCCTCAAGCGGAGAGGAAGCAGTCGAGATCGCCAGGCAAGACGGCTTTGACCTGGTGTTGATGGACTGCCGCCTGCCGGGGATCGACGGCTTCAAGGCCGCCTCCCTGATCCGCGCGGATCAGCCGAACCGGTCCCGTGTGCCAATCATCGCGCTCACCGCCTCGGCCCACGAATCGGACCGCAAGCGATGCCTGGAAGCAGGCATGGACGACCACATCGGCAAACCAGTAGATCTGAGCGCCCTGCAGCAGGCCTTGGCGAAGTGGGCGAGCCCATCGTTCGAATCTGAATTGCAGCGCCGGTAACACGGGAAAATTCCTGTGAAACAAGCGAGTTGAAATCGCCCTGTTTTTGCCACTAACTTTATTGATAAGACCTCACTCTATGCGCGCCAACCGCGGTCAAGGGTCAAGGGTCAAGGGATGTCAAAAGTGCCACGGGGTCGCCACGGGGTCCGCCACGGGGTCGGCCTGATACGATCGACTCGAGATTTCGTCGAAGGTAGCAGAGCTGTATGACACTTTCGGGATTCCAGCCAATTCTGTCCCCGGTTTGGACCACTTTCACCTGTCGCAGCGGCAACCGAGCCCGCTTGGACGGTCGGCTGAAGCCAATCCAAGGGCCAGCAGCTCTTTCTCAACCGCGACAGCAACGTGCAGCGAGCTTGGCGAGGGGCCAAAGAACGGGACTCTGTCCGGTTCCAGGCTCTTTGGCTCCCAAAGAATGCTAAAAACCACCAAAGCGGCAGAGCTGTCTGCCCCATTGGCGAAAATCGCCATCCCGTCGTATGAGGCCGACCCTTTGCTGACCCTTTGCTACTTTGCTCTACCTGGTAGAGAATTCGGGAGGTAGGTCACATTGCGTTCAAGACCCTGTTTTTTCTATGGGTAGCCGCCTTTCTCATTCGTTCAGTTTAAGCATTGCCTCCCCCCGCGTTTTGGGATAACCTTGGCTACGAGAAGGAGGCTGGATATGTACCTTCTGCCCGGGGAGACCCTTGTTTCCTCCCACTCAGGCAACAACTACGACCTTGGTCTAGTTCAGTTAGCCGGTGGCAACTACAGGCTTGTGGTTTTCATGAAAATCCAGTTCTTCTTTGAGGATAGTAATGGATTGAAGTGGGGAAAAGAAGAGAAACAGCGATTCACTCAACAGTGGCAGGAGGCTGTGAGAGCAAAGTGGGGCAACCGCGTTCTGAAAAACCTTGGCGGAGGCAAGCAGGTAATGCTCGAATTCCGCTTCAAGACACAGATCGGCGGTGTGATGTGGGATCACTGGGAGATCACTGTGAAGCTGATTCCGAAATCGTCATTCTTGCAGAGCTACGTCAGAGACGGCTTCATCAACAACGTAAGCCTAGACAGTGAGGACCTCTCGATGACGCCAAAAGGCGAAGGGCAGAGCCAAAGAGGAGTTGTACACGAGTTTGGCCATATGCTGGGTCTCGAGGACGAATACACGTCAAATAGCGCGTACAAGACAGACTACCGTTCGATAATGAACAGGGGTGAGACGGTGCTGATGCGGCATGATGCTTACTTCTTGAAGTGGCTGGACGCGCAGCTGCAGGAAAAGGCGATCCAATGAGCGGTGTGCATTTCGCGCTGAGCCTGACACTGATGGCTTTGCTTGGGCTATCGGGGTGTCAGGAAAGGAATACAATGAACAGCCTTAATGAAAAATGGACCACTGTGATTCGCAGCCAGAGCAGTGCGGAAGAGGCGCGCGCCGTGGCCGCGCTTAAGGACTATCTGAAGAAACGGAGGGTCTCATTCTCGGCAGTTGTCGTAAACGAGGCAGGGGCAGAGACGCCCTACGGGGAGTTCCCCGACGACGGTGTGATCCGATCGGTGCGGCTGACATTCTACACGCAGGAGGGCCAGTTTAAGGCTCCAGAGTGGTCTCCGAAAGGCAGGGAGAATTTCCGTTTGCTCTTCCTGGAGTAGTTGTGTCCTTCGAAGCTCAGCTCGGTGCTTGGGCTCGGTAGTGCCTTGGAAGAGTAGTACCAAGGGCCCCTTCTTGATCGTCGGCGGACGAAGGCGATGCAGGGATCGAAGGTTCAGATTGTGGCCTGCCCTTTGGAGATCTTTGGTAGTTCGAGGCCACGAGCTGGGCCCGTGCGGTGCTTAGATGTTCTCGGCGTCGAGCACAGTGGCGACGGCGTGCAGCGTCGCGGCGATGCGGACGCTGGCGACGACGGCTTCCGGGTTGAGGCCTTTGTCGAGCACCACGGCGTCATGTGACTTCACGCACGCCTCGCACCCCTTGATTGCCGACGACGCCAGGCAGGCGAGTTCGAAATCGACCGGGTCGCCGCCATGCATGCGGATGGCCTGCATGCGGAGCCGGGCCGGGATCTGTTCGTAGTCGGGCTTGCCGATCATGTGGCGGAAGCGGTAGAAGACGTTGTTCAGGCCCATGACGGCGCCAGCGGCCTTGGCTGAGTTCAATTGCTCGGGGGAGAGCTTCGCCGAGGCTTCGGCAATGACGGCGGCGGTGAGTCTCGCGTTGCGGCAAGCCATGGCGCAGGCGACGGCGACGGTCCAGGTCTGCTGCTCGGTCAGTTCCTGCTGCTGGAGGACGTTTTGAAGGTTGACGCGCTGGTCCTTGGCGTAGTCGGGGATGGCGTCGGCGAGTTGTTGCAGAGTCATGGCGTAAGAATAATTCCTTTCAGGGTATGAATTGAGGAGGGTGTGGGGCGCCCGGTTGGACGCCCCTATGGAGCTGCTTGGAAACGACGGGGACGGCGGAACCCGACCTCTTCGTTCCCGGATGGCCCGCCGCCCGCTGACGCAAGCGGCTCGCCAGGAGGACGCAGCACAGAACCAAGCCTCGACACGAGTGTCGAGGCGGCAGGCCAAGGGCCTGCGCCACGAGCTTAGACGTGGATGGTTTCCTGGCCTTTGTTCCAGTTGCAGGGGCAGAGCTCGTCGGTCTGCAGGGCGTCGAGCACGCGCAGCACTTCCTGCGAGTTGCGGCCGACGGAGAGGTCGGTCACCATCACAAATCGGATGATGTCCTGCGGGTCGACGATGAAGACGGCGCGCTGGCTGACGCCGGCGGCCGGGTCGATAATGCCGAGGGCGGAGGAAAGCTCGCGCTTCACGTCGGCCAGCATCGGGATGGGCAGGTCCTTCAGGTCGGCATGGTTCTGACGCCAGGCCAGGTGGACGAACTCGCTGTCGACGCTGGCGCCGAGGCAGACCGCGTCACGGTCGGCGAACTCCTTGTTGAGCTTGCCGAAGGCGACAATCTCGGTCGGGCAAACAAAGGTGAAATCCTTCGGCCAGAAGAAGACGACCTTCCACTTGCCGGCATAGGTCTCATTGGAAACGTCGGCGAAGGCGGTTTTGAGGTCGTTTGACACAGTGGCCTTCACGTTGAATTGGGGGAACTTCTGTCCAACACCAAGCATTCGATTGATACTCCTTTAACGATCTGAACTAGGACTGGGCGGCATGAGCGGCGCAACGCGCGCACAAGCCTTGAAACTCTACGGAACAGTGCTGAAGCTTGAATCCGGCAGGCAACTCCCGGCGAAGCTCGACAGGCGCCAAGTGATCGTCTTCGATATCGAAGATTTCCTTGCAGCGGGTACAGACAAAATGATGATGCGGAAGCGAATTGGTTTCAAGCCTTAACGCCCCGTGATGCAAACTGACCTCGCCGATGAGACCGGCGTCGATAAATGTCTTTAGGTTCTTATAGACCGTAGCCAGCGAGATGGCAGGAATCTGCTGCTTCACGCGGCCATAGATGGCTTCTGGGCTGGGGTGACCTTCCATCTCCATCAGGGCGCGGTAGATGACCTCGCGCTGATGCGTGACAGCCATGCCCGCGGCTCGGCAATCGTGGCGAAACTGATCAACCAGGGTGGCTGTATCGCGTTGTGGCCGTTGGTACATTGACAATTTCTATTAAACAATAATTATTATCAGACTGTCAAGCCGTCTGAAGACGAAGCCGAAAGGCGCCGATGGATTGGGAAGCGATGCGCCCTGCTGCAGCCATCCTTGTGATGCTTGCGGGACCGGGTTGGGTTCTGGAAGCCGCCGCTGTGCGCGAGAGCCGCCTTGGTCTGGAAGCCGATGAAAACAGGTGCGTTGTTCGGAAGACAGGGGAACGATTTGACAGCGCTGCGGAGCAGATCTTCTTGCGGTTCGTGTCGTTTGGGCTCAGGCGCGGCGACCGTCTGAAAATTGACTGGATCTCGCCGGGCGGGGAAGTGGTTTCATCGGCGCCCTACGAGGAGTTGCCGGCGGCAAGTTCGCTGTGTTTCCTGAGCGCCTTGCCGGTGGCGGGGTATGCGGCGGGCGCGGAACCGGGCGAGTGGTTGGCGAGGGTGTCGATAAACGGTGTTGCGGCGCACGAGAGGCGGTTCATCATCGCCAGCGTGGCGCGGACCGGCGGGTTGCGGATTTCGGCTGTGCGCTGGCAGCAGGAGCAGAGTGGCCGGGGAAGAATCGAATTGGATGCCGTTGGGATGAGGTCGCTGACCACAATTAATGTCGCCCGGTACAGGCCTGCTGGCGGCTGGGAGTTTGTCCTCAGCGCCATGCCCGATGCGCAGGAGGCGGGGCGGCTAAGCGCCGGGGCCCAGTCGCTCGAACCGGGGCAGTACTACGCGATTCTTCGGTCGGAATCCGGTGAGCAGAGCCCGCCGTTTGCGTTTCAGGTGGCGACACGAAGCGAATACCGGTTGCCGGGGCTCGACCAGCAGACCTGGCGGATCACGCAGGGTCCGTTCGGTTCGTTTTCGCATTGGGGGCGGTCGATTCATGCCTGGGACATTGCGCCGGTGACCAATCGTCTGGTTGCGGCGATGCGGCCGGGCGTAGTCATGGCGAAGGATAGGGGCCTAGGTCAGACGCCGCGATCGCGTTCGTTTGGCAATTACATCTCGATCGATCACGGCGACGGCGAATACTCGCATTACGCCCATCTAAAGACGCGGACCTTTCTGGTGAGGACAGGCGACCGCGTGGACTCCGGCCAACCGCTGGCCGAAGTGGGCACGAGCGGGTATTCGTTTGGCGTTCACTTGCACGTGCACGTGACGAGGGCGCCGAATATTGCGTCCATGTCGATCCCGTTCCGATTCGCGGAGTTGGCCGAGGGGAAAGGGAGAAACTACAGGGGGCCAGTGGTGTCCCAGAACCGTCCAACCGGCAGCGTCCCAGCGGCGCCGAGGACCGCCGTTGCGGCGATGGCGCCGAAGCGCAAGCCAAAGTGGCAAGGGGCGGTGGCGTTTGCGCAGTGGTGGTCGAAGCCTTTGGAAGTGGGGCTGAGGGCGCGGACCATCGAGGTGTGGCACGGGTGGGACGATCCGAAGGCCGGCTTCGATCTGTACCTGGTGAGTCCATCGGGCAAGAAGTTCGTTCACAACGCGGGCGAGAAGGCGCAGCCGCTCAGGGTGGCGTCGCCGGAGCCGGGGCAGTGGTACGTCTATGTCCAGGCGGTGCAGGGCGACGGCGGGGCGGTTCCGTTCTGGGTGGACGCCACGGTTCTGTGACGGGGCTCAGGCATCATCCCGCCGCGGAATCAGGAACAGCAGTAACGAACTCAGCAAGGTGATGATGCCCAGGGCGCTGAGGACACCGCCAATACCAACCGTGGCCTTGAGCGCGCCAGCGGCGAAGGCGATGACGCCTCCCGATAGCGTGCCGATGCAATTCAGCAGACCGTAGCCCGTGGAGCGTTCATCGTCGTTGACCACGCCGCAAAGCACCGGCATGATGTTGCAGTCGTAGATGCCGCGGCCGGCTCCGTAGCAGATGAGGGCTGCGTACAGGACCCATATCTCATTGGTCACACCACTCAGGGCAAGAAATGGGGCTCCGAGGCAAAGGCCGCCAACCTGGGTCCAGATGCGTCCGCGCGATGTGCGCTGGGTGAGCCAATCGGCGAGCCACCCGCCGAACAGAATTCCCGCGACGCTGGCGGCTTGGATATAGAAAGTGGCTGTGAATCCAGCCTTCGTCAGGCTGAGGCCGAACTTTTCGTAGAGGAAAAGCGGCATCCAAGTGTAGATGAGCCAACCGGCCATGGATGTAGTCGTGAAGACGCCAAGGACGGGCAGGAATCCGGGGCGCGTGGCGACTGTCCGGGCCGATTTCCAGAATCCGGAGGAGGCCTGCGGCGCGATGATTTCCGACTTTGCCTTGCCAGGCAGAATCATGGGCAGAACCAGCGCATAGATAACGCCAGCCGCGCCCAGCATCCAGAACACGGTCCGCCAGCCGTAGTGCTCACCCACCCAGGCGCCGCCGAAGCCGCCGAGCACAACGCCGGCGTAGATGCCGCTTTGGTGAATTCCGACCGCGCGCGACCGCGTTCGCTCACCGTGCCAGGAGGCGACCAGGGCAAGGGCGGCAGGGATGTAAAACGCCTCGCTGATGCCCATCAGTCCGCGGGCGGCGATCAGGGCGGGGAAGTTCGGCGCGAGGGCCGTCAACCCCGTCACCAGCGACCAAACGAACAGACTGCCGAGGATGACGCGGCGATGGCCAAAGCGGTCGGCGATCCATCCCGCCAAGGGGCTGCAGGCAGCATAGACCCAGAGGAAAGCGGTGCCGAGCAGTCCGAGTTGAACGTCGGTGAGACTCAGGTCCTGGCGCAGCAGCGGGAACAGAGAGAAGATCACCTGGCGATCGAGGTAATTCAGCATCACCACGACCCACAGCAGGGCCACGCCAAACCATGCGGCACGCTTCGACATCAGTACCCGATTCACCTTTTCCAGAGCGGTTCCCGACTAGTGTACGCTGGACTCGCCTGGCAGTGCCGGGCGTGTGAAAGGAAGCTCAAATGGATTGTGAACTTTCGGGCATTGTTCCGGCCGTGGTAACGCCGATGAACGAAGCCGGCGAGTTTCTGCCGAAATCTTATGAACGGCTGTGCGCATCGCTTTACGCCGCCGGCGTCGAGGGGCTGTATGTCTGCGGACAGACGGGCGAGGGCCTGCAACAGTCGCCAGAGCAGCGCAAGCGGGTGGCCGAGGCGTCGGTGAAGGTATCGCCCAAGGGCAAGACTGTCATCGTTCATGTAGGCGCATCATCGACCGGGATTGCTGTGGACCTTGCGCGCCATGCGGAGCGTGCTGGCGCGCACGCGGTGAGCAGCCTGCCGCCGGCGGGGCAGTATTCGATGGACGAAGTACGGGCTTACTACAGGGCGATTGCGCAATCGGTGTCGATACCGCTGCTGGTATATTTCTTTCCGGCCTTCGCCGCCAATCCGAGAACGCTAGGCGACTTGATGAGCCTGTGCGAAATCCCGAACGTCGCCGGACTGAAGTTCACTTCCACCGACCTCTATACGCTGGGCGAATTGAAACGCCAGGGTGCGGTGATCTACAACGGATTCGATGAGATCCTGGTAGCCGGATTGCTCATGGGCGCCGACGGCGGCATTGGCAGTTTCTACAATGTCTGCCCGCAGTGGTTTGTCGATCTGTATAAGGCCACGCGGCGCGGCGATTGGGCCTCGGCGCGTGCCGTGCAGGCGCGGATTAACGAGATCATCACCATCGGGCTGCGGTATCCGGTGCAATCGGCGGTGAAAGAGATGCTTCGCTGGCTGGGACACGATTGCGGCGTCTGTGCGCTGCCCAGGCGGCAACTGTCGCCCGATGAGATTGCGTCGCTGCACCATGCGGTCGAGGCGTCTCCGCTGGCCAGCCTGAAAGGTTGAAGATGGCCGGGACGCGTTGGGCTGCGGCGCGCGGCAAACTGATCGTCTCGTGCCAGGCCTCGGCAGGCGATGCCTTTTGCGCTGCCGGCGAAATGGCGCGTTTTGCGCGGGCGGCTGAAGCAGGCGGGGCGGGTGCGATCCGGTGCCATGGCCCGGCCGATGTGGCCAGCATCCGCGCGGCCGTCGATTTGCCAGTTCTGGCGATCCACAAAGAGATTGTGGACGACGGATCGATTCTGATCACTCCGTCGTTTGAACGCGCACAGGCTCTGGCCGATGCCGGCGCTGACGCCATTGCGCTGGATTGTACGAAGCGCGGAATCGCGCGTGGCGCGCTGGACCGGTTGCGTCGCATCCGGGCCGAATTGAAACTGCCGGTGATGGCCGACATTGCCACCATCGAAGAGGCCGAAGCGGCGGCCGCGGCCGGCGCGGATTTCGTGTTGAGCACGATGCGCGGATTCACTGCCGACACCCGCCATCTCGCCGGGCGGTTCGAGCCGGAGTTCATCGTGGAACTCGTCCGGCGGTTGCAGGTCCCGGTGATCGCGGAAGGACGGATCGGCGCACCGTCCGATGCCCGTGACGCGATCCAAGCCGGCGCTTGGGCCGTCGTCGTCGGCACGGCCATCACGCGGCCTCACGAGATCACGCGCGCGTATGCGGCAGCAGTCGCCCGGGCGCATCCGCCGGCGCCGGTCGCTGCCATCGACCTTGGCGCGACCAATATCAAAGCGGGTATCGTCGCGCCGGACGGGTCCATCGGCCAACCGTTTTCCGTCGCCACGCCGGACGGCGGGCCCGAGGCGATTCTTCAGCGATTGTGCGAAATTGCGCGCCGACTCCTGCAAACGCCCGGCGACACGCCTGGCTCCGTAGCCGTGGGCACGGCCGGTTGGGTAGATCAGGCGGACGGCTCCATCATCTTCGCCACGGGCAATCTGACCGGCTGGACGGGTACGCCGCTTCGCGCGCGCCTGGAGTCGGCCGCAGGGCTTCCTGTCTTCGTCGAGAACGATGCGATCTGCGCTGCCGCCGGCGAGTGGCTCTATGGCGAGGCCCGCGGTGCAACGAATGCGCTCTGTGTGACATTGGGAACCGGCATCGGCGGCGGAGCAATCGTCGAAGGACGGCTCCAGCGGGGCGCGCGTGGGTTGGCCAATGCGCTCGGCCACATTCCGCTGCCGCTGTCTTCTCAGCCTTGTTGTTGCGGCCTGTCGGGCTGCTTCGAAGCCGAGGCAGGTAAACGTGGAGCGGCCCGCATTGCGGCGCGCTTCGAGTCGCTCGAAGAGTGGACCGCGGCGGTTCGCGCGAACGATCCCAGTGCCATGGACGCGCTGAGCGAATACGCCTCGCTGCTGGCTCAGGGGCTCGTGCCCGCGATCCACCTGCTCGATCCAGAGGTGCTCGTGCTCAGCGGTGGCATCGCCACGGCAGGAGCCAATCTTGTCAGCGCGCTTGAAGAGGCATTGGCGCAGCGTGTGCTTGTTTACTCGCTTCGCCGCCTCTCAATCCGTCTTTCCCAGGAGGGCCAGTACGCTGGAGTCCGCGGCGCCGCCGCCATGGCGAGGCTTCGCATGCGGGAGGCGCGCTAGCCTCCCAGTCGTGATGGGCAGGTACGGGCGGACCAGGCAGACGAATTATGACTTGGTGGCCGTCGCGCGTGTTGGCCCTCTTCCGCCGTGGACACCGAGCAGACAGAACAGGGGGAATGCCGCCAGCATCCCCATCTTGAACCAAAGCGGATACGGCAGGTGGGTCAAATTGAAGATCAACGCCCACGCCAGCAGCAGGGCCACAATGATCCCAGCCACTTGGTTGCTCAATTTCGTCGCCACCCACGTCGCGGCCGCCGCCGCAACGCCCCACATCGGCACCACCACCGCCAACACCCACGCCGGATAGTGCTTCACATGAGCGGGAATGTCGCCATCGAAATCCGGCGGATAAGGATGCACCACCGCGCTGAACATCTCCACCGCCACAACCAGAGCGAAGGCCACCGCCATGCCCGCGACAATGCCCAGCAATGCCCGTGCAGCAGCTTTCATTGTGCGTCTCCCGTCATTCGAAATTTAGTCTCGCCTCTCATCTCCGCAGCATAGCTGCCCTGACGCCGGCGTTCACCTGGGGACGCATCGGCCGTGTTTACTCAAAGAACCGGCGCACGCGCCAGGACGAAGGCCACGATCCCCATGTCAGCAACGCCGCAGAGAACCACGGTGAACCTAACCCGCCACACGCGCCAGCTTGGCGCGCAAGAAAGCCACGCAGCCCGGCGCCTGAGCGCGCGTGAGTCCATGGAGCAGCAGCGGTCCGTTGAAACGGTTGGCGCGCAGCAGCCGCAGGTACAAGTCGTAGTCGAGCACACCCTCGCCGGCTGCTTTGTGGCCGGCGTCGCCGTCGTGGTCGAGATCCTTCGCATGGGCCAGCACGATGTCCTTGCCTACCAGAGCGAAGGCCTCTTCGAGGATCTCCTTCATGCGTGGCAGTTCGCCAGAATGGAAGATATTGGCCGGATCGATGCAGACCTTCAGGTGATGCGACCCGATCTCGTCCATCAGCCGCCGGGCTTTGATTGCGGAGTCGACGACGTTATTTACTTCAGGCTCAAAGGCCAGCAATACGTTGGCCTGCCGGGCGATGTCCGCAGCCTCGCGAATGCAGGCGGCCATGTCGCGCCATGCTTCCGGCGAGTTGTTATCCGGGTGACGCCGCCACATGCTCTTTGGATCCCGCGTCCCGGTGCATATATGGATCGCGCTCGTGCCCATCGGCGTGCACGCCTCGGCTAGGACGCGCAGCCGCCGCAGTCCCGTGCGCCGATGTTCGGCGTCCGGATGACACATGTTGAAAGTGCCTTGCAGGCTGGCTATGGCGAGGCCGCGCGTGGCGGCTTCGCGGCGGAAGCGCTCCGGTAGCCCGGCAGGCATTTCGTCGGGCATGTCGGGCAGTCCGGCACAGGACATGCTCATCTGCACGCAGGCAAGCCCATGAGCCTTCGCCTCATCAAGCCGGGCCTCAAGTGTCCCAGTGGTGTAGGTGGTGGCGACCAGGATGCCAAGCCGAGGGGCCGCCGGATCAGCCGCCTCCGAGCCATGCGCGGCTGCTGTCCCAAGCGCAGCAGCGCCGGCCAGCGACAACAGTTCGCGCCGGCTGCTGGCGACTGGCAGCCTCAAAGTGCCTTCGTTCCGTCCGGGAAGCCGCATGAATTCCTCCTGGCGCCGTCTGCCTGTACAAGCTAATTCATTCGCCGACGCTCTGACCACTATCATGGACCACGGAATCGCAGCAGCGCGGGGATGCGGTTTTTGGGGAGCCGTAGAATTTTTCTTGATGCAAAGTACTTTATGTTATAGAGTAAAGGCCATGCAACTCTCCACCAGCGACCCAGCGTTGCGCACTGCGCCAGCCCGCTCGTCCGGCTCGCCGGCGAACAGGCCATTCCGCATCGACATCGTTGTCGTCTACACGCCTCGCTACAAGCGCGGTCACGAAGCCAATTTCGTCCCGCCCATCACGGGCATCCATCTGGCCGCGCTCGCGCCCCCTGGCTGCCAGGTTCGAGTGGTCCATCAGCAGGTGGAAAGGGTGAACTTCGACACCGATGCCAATCTCATTGCAATCAGCTTTTTCACCGGGTTCGCGCTTGAAGCCTACCGACTCGCCGGCGAATTCAGAAAGCGCGGTAAACCCGTGGTCGCCGGCGGTCCGCATGTCACTTTTAATGCCGAAGAGGCGCTCCAACATTTTGACAGCGTTGTGATCGGCGAAGCCGAATCGGTTTGGCCTCAACTGATCGCGGACGCCTCGGCGGGCCATCTCCGCAAGAAGTACATTGGCACTGCGGAGCCGCTCGACGGGCTGCCGGTTCCGCGCTACGACCTGCTTCAAGGCCGCTTCTTCATTCCGCGCGTTGTGCAGGCCACGCGCGGCTGCCCGTTCACCTGTTCGTTCTGCACTGTCCCGAGCATCAACCCCGGATTTCGCACGCGTCCGGTCGCCGACGTCATCAAGGACATCGAGTATGATCGTTTCCCTCATTGGTGGCAGCGCAAGGTGGTCTGGTTCTGGGACGATAATCTGACGGCGAAGAGATCCTACATCCGCGAACTGCTCGCCGCCATGATCCCGTTACGGCGGTGGTGGTTGACCCAGGCGAGCATGGAGATCAGCAACGATGGCGGGCTGCTGGACCTGATGAAACAGTCGGGTTGCATCGGAGTCTTTTTTGGCATCGAATCGTTCGGCGTTGAGTCGCTGCGGGACGCGCACAAGCCTCAAAACAAGGCAGGCACATACAAGGCTCGGATTCGGGCTTTGCACGGCCGCGGCATCTGCGTCATGGCAGGCTTCATCGCGGGCTTCGACGGCGACACGCCGCAGAGCATCAGGGCCATGGCCCGGCAGCTTTACGAGTCCGGCGTGGATGTCCCGTTCCTGAGCGTGCTGACGCCCTATCGGGGCACGCCTGCTTACACCAAATTGGAAGAGGAAGGCAGAATCCTGAGGGATCGAGGCTGGGAGTTTAGCAACGGCTACAACGCGTCGTTCCTGCCGCGTGGCATGTCGCCAGAGGAGTTGATCGAGGCGCACAGGGCGCTCTGGCGCGAGGCATTTTCGTTGAAATACTCCGTGCTGCGCGTAGTGAGATCGATTGGCCGTCTGCGTTTTGGCGCATTCCTGATGTGCCTGGTGATGAACGCCTTTTACTGCCTAAAACGGCTTCGAGGCAACGAGCCAGTCGCCTTCGCCCCGTCCTTGGAAGCGGCTGGGATGCAACCCGCGGTCCCCCAGGCCGCATCCGCTGAACTGGCGCAACTGAGGTCGTGAACCGACTACAATCTTATCGGGAGCCGGGTGGAGTGTGCGGGGGCCGGGGATCAGCCCCGTGGGGCGAAGGCAACGTGAGGCAGTGGCGCGGAACGCGGTCACTCCCGTGGTTCGTTCGAAGCCGCCACCTCGTTGCCGACCTCTGCGACCGCTGAAACGTGACGGGAAGCGGCTCGCCGAAGCTGTGCACGATTTCTCATTCGTGCTGCGACTGGGCTCCCTCCCTCAGTTCACAACAAGCGCTGTCTCCGCGGGAACAACCGAAGTAGTACGATCTCCTCATGTCTTCCATTTCCAGACGCGGATTCATCGGCAGTGCGGCTGCGGGGCTTGGCGGATTGATCCAGGGCGCTCAAGCCAAGCGTCCTCCCAACATTGTCCTCATCATGGCCGACGACCTGGGCTATGGCGACCTCGGCTGCTACGGCCAGAAACAGATACGCACCCCAAACATCGACCGCCTCGCCGCCGAGGGTCTGCGTTTTACCGATGCTTACTCCGGTTGCACGGTCTGCGCGCCGTCGCGCAGCGTCCTGATGACGGGCTTCCACATGGGCCACACGTCGGTGCGGGGCAACACCGGCGGGCAGTCGCTCACTCCCAGTGATGTAACGATGCCGATGGTGCTGAAACAGGCCGGCTACGCCACAGGCGGCTACGGCAAATGGGGATTAGGCGACCTTGGGACGCCCGGAACTCCGCCAAAGAAGGGTTTTGATGAGTTTTACGGCTACCTCCACCAGGCGCACGCGCACAACTACTACACACCGGTACTGGTCCATAACGAGCAGATCGTGCGTCTGCCCGGCAATACAGGCGGCGCACGGGTGACCTATTCGCAGGATGTCATCACCGAGAGAGCCCTCTCGTTCATCGAGCGCAACGCAAAGCAGCCGTTTTTCTGCTATTTCCCCTCAACCATGCCGCACTGGGAATTACTCGTGCCGGAGGACTCCTTTGCCGAGTACCGCGGCAAGTTCCCCGAAAAGGCGTTCACAAAGAGACCCGGCAGCCGGTACGCGGAACAGCCCGAAATGCGGGCGGCCTATGCCGCGATGGTGACGCGCTTCGACAGGGAAGTGGGCCGCATCGTTGAATTGGTGAAGAAGACCGGCCAGGAAGACAACACCCTGTTCGTTTTCACCAGCGACAACGGCAATGCGCTGGGCATCATCGACGAACATTACTTTAATTCGAGCGCCGGCTTCAGGGGCCATAAGCAGAACCTATACGAAGGTGGCATACGGGCGCCGATGATTGCGCGCTGGACAGGCAAGGTCAAACCGGGCGGCGTGAACTCCACTCCATGGAGTTTCTGCGACATGCTGCCGACGCTGGCCGAAATCGCCGGCGCGAAGGCGCCCGAGGGGATTGACGGCATCAGCATGGCGCCGACGATTCTCGGCCGCCCGCAAAGGCGGAAACCGGAGTGGTTGTATTGGGAACTGCCTCGGTTCATTGCAAAGGAAGGCAAGTTCGCTGACGAAACCCCGATGCAGGCGGCCCGCAACGGCGACTGGAAGGTGGTCCGCCCCGCGCCGAACGGGCCGCTGGAACTCTACAACCTGAAATCCGACCGCGCCGAGAGCAAGGATCTCGCGGCGAGCGAACCCAAGGTGCTGGCCCGGATGGAAGCGTTTCTGAGGACGGCCAGGACAGCGCCCCGGTCGATTTACGAACCGGGTGACTTCTATTGGGACCGCTACAAGGATTAACCCTGGTTGCTCTCCTGAAGCAGCCGCAACAGCGCCATAGCCGTAGAGGCGTCTGGAGTCCATTTGTGTACTCGCAAATGGCGGGGTGCGTTGGGGTAGTCCAGGTAGTATACTCACGCGTGGCGTAGCAAACGCTGACCAAGGAGGACTCCATGCTGAGTTTCGTTTGGATGTGCATCATCGGCTTGATCGCTGGCGCCGTCGCCAAGTGGATCATGCCCGGGAAGGACCCAGGGGGGCTGCTGGTGACAATGTTGCTCGGCATCGCCGGATCGCTCGTCGCCGGGTATCTGGGCCGCGCGATTGGCTGGTATGCCGAAGGCCAGGGCGCGGGCTTCATCATGTCGGTGGTTGGCGCGATCGTTCTCTTGGCGATCTACCGGTTGCTCAAATCGAAACAGGCCGCTTCCTGAAACCGCGCGCATCGCACTCGGCGGCATGGCCCATAGAAGTGCCTAAGACCGGCCCTCTGCTTGCCTGCCCTAAGCCGTTCTGCGGACCGCGAGTCGATCCAGGTTGCCGGCTGTCCTTGTCTGGGCAGATGCGGTGCCACGGGCGATGACTTGAGGCTCTGGCCCCAAGAGAATGCTCAGGCAACGCCTTAACAATATTCGGTAAAGTATTATTAAAATTGGTTGTAATTTGATGTGTCTCATCGCTTGATCAACATTGGCAGAGTTCGGCTAGCTCGCCGTGAGCGGCCTTGGCGGTCATGTGGAAACGGTCAGTTGGCGAAGCTGCCCAATGCCAGTTACGGCAGTGTGCTGAGTTTCCGTTTGGCGAACCTGCCGACACGAGAAGGCCCGCCGGAGATCTCTCCCCGGCGGGCCTTGAACGAACGTTCATCCGGCTGCTAGAGCGGGACAGGCCCTCTCAGGATGACGCGGATGGTCTTGGTTACCGAGACGCCGCGACTGGATGTGACGGTGAGGTTGATCAGGTACTCACCGGTGTTTGGCGTCAGTTTGACAGTCGTAGTAGCCGAATTGGGACTGCCAAAGGTCACGTTCCGGAAAGTATTGGTGCCGATGTAGGTCCACTGGTAGGTCAGTTGGCCGCCGTCGGGGTCAATCGAACCGGAGGCGTCAAAGACGTGGTCGGTGAGCGTCGTCTGGAAGTAGTCGGCCACGTTCACTACCACCGTGGGCGGGCGCTGGCCGTTCACCTTGACCAAAACGGACTGAGTAACGGTATTTCTGGCGCCGCGCACCGTGATGGTGTAAGTGGTGTCACCCGCCGGCGTGACATCCAACTGGCCGTTGGGCGTCACCGCTCCGATGCCGGAGATCGAGACCTCCAACGCGCCGGACGTCGACCAGGCCAAACGAACCGGATCGCCCGGCTTTTGCGACTGTGACGGCGACGCAGTGAACGACAGGATTCTGGCCGTCGGCTCAACCTTGATGGTGACGCCGGCGGTTTCGGTTCCGAATTGATTCTTCGCCGTGAGTGTGTAAGTCCTTGTCACCGTTGGGCGAACCACAGCAGAACCGCTCGGCGCGACCGTGCCCAGATCGGTGATCTCGACGCTGTCTGCGCCCTCCACCTGCCAGGTCAGCGTGGTGGCCTCACCCTCGCCAATCTCTACCGGTGAAGCGGTGAATGCTCCGATTCTGGGCGACGATCCCGCCGGGTTCACCGTGATCGTGGTCGAGGAATTGATCTCGCCCAGAGCGTTGGTCAGGGTGATGGTGTATGTCGTCGTTTGAGTGGGCGAAACCGATAGCGTGCCGGTGGGGTTCACCTGTCCGATACCGGAAATGACCACCCGATCAGCATCCTCGGTCTCCCACACCAGATTGGCCGCTTCGCCCACCTTGATGGTGGACGGAACGGCATGGAATGTAAGCACGCGGGCTGTCGGCTGATCGACGATCACCTGTACGGTGTCGTTCACCTCGCCTGCGTCGCTCTTGGCGGTCAGCTTGTATGTTGTTGTGACCGTAGGAGATACCTGAATTGACCCGGAGGATTCGTTCACCGCCCCAATGCCGGAAATCTCAACCGACTTAGCGTTGGTGACCTGCCAGGTGAGCGTCGAAGATTCACCCGCCTTGATGCGCGAAGGATTGGCCGCGAACTTCGTAATGGCTGCCTTCGGAATCTCCTTTACAGTCACCGTGGTGCGCGCCAGCGACGAGAGACCCAACTCGTCCTTCACCGTCAAGCGGAAGCTGTAGGTCTGGCCCGCGGCGGCTGTGAAGGTGGCCCTGGATTCGTTCTTGCCGGTCAGACCAACCGCCGGACCTGAAACCTGATCCCATTGGAAGGTGATAGCGTCTCCATCCGGATCGTAAGATGCTGAACCGTCAAGGGTAATTGTCCCGGCGGAGGCGTTGAGTTGGTCCGGCCCGGCGTCGGCTATAGGAGCGTCGTTGCCGGTGCGAACTCTGCGGGTGAGCAATTCATAGCGGACCCGCGGCACGTCAACCGGAACAGGCTGGTCTGACGCAAACATCTCCTTGGCCCCGGTATAGTCGCCAAACAGCACGCCGCCGGTGATGCGTCCGTAGGTCTTGTTGGCGGCGATGAGGGTCTCGTTCCAGCCGCCCTCGGCTGTCACGGCGAACCGCTTGTTGATCGGCTGAATCAAACGGATTGTCCCGCCCGGCTTGTTCTTATCGCCGTGCATATTCAGCCAGCCGAGGTTGCCCTCGATCGTGGTATTGCGGCCGACGACCACCGAGGCTGAGCCGCCAGCCTGGTCGACAACCCGCAAGTAGCTCTCCAAAAACACATTGCTGGAGATGGCGGCCCTGCCGACAACTGCCTCATTCAGGAAGGCTTTGGTCCCGAAGAAGCCGACGCGTCCCCGGTTAAAGATGTAGTCCAGTGTGAACGCCGCTTGACCCAGTGTTCCACCCTGCTGTTGAGCTTCGAGCCGGACGTGTTTGAAGCTGGAGAATGCGCCGAACTGAGCCCGGCGGTGGAAGCGATTCACCAAGCCGAAATCGCCCTGCGCTTCCTGGCGGTCCTTAAAGTAGAAGTATTCGCCCTGGCCCTGGAACGCGTACTTGTCTCCAAATGGCGCAAAGTACCGGGCACGTCCCTGGAAGGTGACCTTCCGGTCCTGATCGGCGCCGAGATTGACGCCCAGAATCGACAGCCGTGGGCTGGATTCCTGCATCTTCCGGACCTCAGTCTCCACCGTGCGCTGGACTTCCTGAGGGGTAGCCGCCTTCGGCAAAGCCTGAACTGCAGCCTGGGTTGCCGCACCGGCGCCCTTCAGAGCGTCGACATCGGCACGCAGTTTGTCGTTGTCGTTCTTCATGTTGCCGAGCATCTTGGCGATGTCGTCCAGTTTGTCCAATTTCCGGAGAATATCGTTCAGCGTCTGGGTGTAGTCGGGACAATTCGCTTGGATCGTCTTGATCGCATCGCCAATGCCACCCGCGGCCGGACCGATCAGCTTGCCGTTGCCGTCGACCACGCTCATGGCGACCCGGCGGTTGATCCAGCGGCCTTCCTTCGTCTTGTTGTCCACCTTGGGTTCTCGCTTGCCCTTGGGGAGGACTTCAATTTGGTTGGCGCGCGCGCCGTACTTGAGCAGGAACGACCGGACGGCTTCACAGCGGCGCATGGCCAGCTTCTCGTTGTACTTCTCGCTGCCGATGTAGTCGGTATGGCCGTCAAGCCTGACCTTGAACGCAGCGTTCTGGTTCAGCAGTTCGGCGAGGCGGAGCAGGCTGGGAAATCCGTCGGTGAGAACAGCCGAGTTGAACTCGAAATTAATCTCTTCCCAGTCATCTTTGGTTGCAGTGTTGACCAGGAATTGGGCTGGAGCCAATCCGGCCAGAATGATCACCACGGCCAGCAACTTCCAGATGCGAAGCGCAGTGGAATTCATTTGACACCTCCTCCATGACCGGGCGCACACGTCCGACTTCAAAACATTAAAACCAAGAAATGAGTATATCCGAGGATGGTGCGAGAATAAAGAGGGTGGCCGGACGGGCAGTCGCGGCCCGCGTATGCTCGCGCCCATCGGGCCGGGTGAAGCGGGTCGAGGAAAGTCCGGTCTCCATAGGGCAGCGTGCCGGCTAACGGCCGGGGGGACTCGCTCAAAGCGGGTTTCACGGAAAGCGCCACAGAAAATATACCGCCTGGTGTCCTTTCGGGGATGTCAGGTAAGGGTGAAATGGTGCGGTAAGAGCGCACCGCGCGCCGGGTAACCGGCGTGGCAGGGCAAGCCCCACGCGGAGCAAGGCCAAATAGGGGAGGATGCGGCGGCCCGCCGCGCTTGACTTCCGGGTAGGCTGCTAGAGCCCGTCAGTAATGGCGGGCCAAGATGAATGACTGCCGCCCCGCAAGGGGTACAGGAACCGGCTTACAGTTCGGCCACCCAACCTCCGGAGGCGGAGGATTTACAGAAAGAGTCTGTTGCTGCTGGCGCGGTCAGTGATACAACTGAGATCAGGCGGTCAGAGGAGACCCGAATAAGATGAAACTGTTTGGTGTCCTGATGCTGTTGACGGCGCCCGTGTTCGCCCAGGCGCCGTCGAATCCGATAAGCGCGGATCTGAAGGCTTCGTGGACTCAGATCAAAGGCTACGTCGCCAGGTCCGCCGAGAAAATGCCCGAGGAGAACTACGCCTTCAAGCCGGCTCCAGAGGTGCGGTCGTACGGGCAGTTGATCGCCCACATCGCCGATGCCAACTACATGATCTGCGGCGCCGCCAAGGGTGAACAGAAGTCGATGGGCATCGAGAAATCAAAGACTTCCAAGGCTGACTTGGTTGCAGCGCTGGCCGAATCGGCGGCCTACTGCGATTCGGCATTCGATGCGCTGACCGATGCTTCAGCCGCCGAAATGATCCGGATGTTCGGCCGCGAACGCACCAGGATGGCAGCTCTCCAGTTGAACGTCGCTCACGATTTTGAGCATTACGGTAATCTGGTCACCTACATGCGGATCAAGGGGATCGTGCCGCCGTCGAGCGAACCGCGGAAATAGCCGGGCGGGCTTACCGGGAGTACTTTGGCGACCTGAGCCGGATCCCTCGGCCTGACAATCTCAAGACGGTCGGAGCGCATTCGTCCTTCGAACCGAAAAGACCTGGCTGCGTGGCGGCAACCAGGTCTTTTCATGACTCGGCGTGTTTTTTGGGCGAATCCGAGCTCAGGTTCTCCGGCGCCTCTGGAGACCAGCGACTATTCCGACACCCAACAGCGCAAGCCCATTCAGTGCGCCGGGTTCGGGGACGGCTGCCATTTCGTAATCGAATCCCGTCACGAGTCCGTAGCCGAAGTCAAAGTAATTTTGATATTTCCTACTATATGATGTTGAATAACTTGCATTCAGGAACAGATCTCCATTCTGTCCTTCGGAGGTTCTGATAATGTCCAATAGGAGATTCCCGGCGGATGGATCGTAGAAAAAGGGATTGCCAGGGATCTCCCAGACATCTGAGATTGTAACTCCGCCATTGATAGTGGCAAAAAGGGCGCGGTCTAGGCCGACGTTGTCGTCGTATGAATCTAGTAGGGAATTCACTGGTCTTCCGGTTGTAGTCAGATAGAGATCCCATGTATCAGATCCCAAGAGGTTCTGGTCCCATGCAATCCCATCGGCGAAAAAAACGATTTGCGAGATCGTCATCGGCCCGGCGAATAAAGAGGCGTCATAGACCTGCTGATAACGGGGGGTTGGAATAACCGTTGTACACCCGAATGGGATGCAGTTGTTGCTGTTACTAGGATCGCCGACGACAACTTGTCCAGCAAAAGCAGACCAGAGGGCAAGCACACTCAAGATGATCGACTTAGACAACACTGGGTAACCTCCATTGGTGGCGCCGCGAGCATGACGATGAGGCACGCGACTATGGCAATTATTCATACGGAATGCCGTAGAGTCAAGTACCAGAACACGAAAAACAGGTATTTTGGTACTAAAGGGCGACACTAACACGTTTGCCAGGCACAGAGAGCCACTTTTCTTCCCCCAAATGGGTGAAGGAAAAGAGTTTCGGCTTGCTCTACGTCGAAACAATGATGCCGTTGTGGACCAGCCGGAAATGAAAATTTCGATTCAGTTCTTGGCCGGAGACGCCGTCACGGTCCGACAATCACCCCCGACACCTGGAAGACCGCCTCGGCCACCGGTGTGTCTGCGCCGTCCAGATCTTTCAAACCCGGATCGTACCGGTCCAACCTGCGGTTTGGCTCGTTGCGATAAGGGCCCGTACGGAATGAGATCCGTTCGACCGAACGGACCGCCTCGGCGAACTGGGCCCCTTCAATCAACACCTTCGATTCCAGGCTGAGGCGATAGCGCCCGTAGCCCGGCGCGGCGGCATCGACATCGACAGACAGGTCAAGCCATTCACCCCTCGGGTAGCGCAGCACATCGACCCTCCGCCCGCCGTCCTGCGCGCGCAGCCATCCGTCGGCTGAGAAGACCAGCCGGACGGGGCGGTTGCCATAGCGGTCGGTGATCTCCACCTCCATGCCGTCGCGGCCGGGCGAGTCTACCTTTACCCTGAACCTGATTCGCGCCGCCGGCGCCTCAGGATAAACGCGGATGGCGCGCGCGTAATCGTACGGATCCCTGTCACGCAACTCCAATGTTTCGTTCGTCTTGCCCACTGAAGCCCAAAGCGGACTATAAATGTTCCAATCGCCCAGGCCATCTTTCACCGTGTCGTTCACCGGCACTGGAATGCGGCTGATCCATATGTCCTCTTTATTCATGCTGTAGGCGACCCAAAGCGCGCCGTCGCCGGGATTGCCGTTGCCCTCGGCGATCCCGCGCATGTACTGCGCCCCGAAGTCTTTTGACTTCCCGATGAAACGCCGTGGCGGGACTTCGCCATTGACAAGCATGAGAGTGTCAAAGACCACACCGTCCGCGCCGGTCGAAATGGCCAGCGGCCAGCGGTGGCTGCCAAACAGGACCGGATTGTAGACCAATGCGTAGCGCCCGTCGCTGGTCTTTTGGCCCCAGACCTTCGCATTATTCGTGATGAGAGTCGAGGACCGGACGGGCTTGGACCAGGTGCGACCATTGTCTTCGGTGATGGCGCTGACTGCGCCCTTGCAGACGCCGGCGACTTTGCCATCCGCCCGGTGGAAGTAACTCACCGAGGAACATGGGCCGGGCATGGTGTCGGGCGCGTCGGGGTCTTCGTCGCGCCACTGGGCGATCATCAGTCGATCTGAGAGAAGGGCGTCGCATGCGGCGACGAAGCCCGCATCCGCCGATCGCTTATAGAACGGATAGGCGGTATTGGATTCGTTCCACCTGGTTCCGGTGTTGTAACGGAGGAAATGGATCGGACCAAACGAACCGTCAGCCCGGATTTCGCGGACAACTCGGCCGATGCCGCCAGGACCAAACGGATTGGGGGCATAGCCATAGAACGCAACGGTCAACAGCCGTCCGTTTGGCGCAACATAGAATCCCATCCTCTGGTGCATCATGTAGCCAGTGACGCCTGTGGGCAAGGTGGCATCCACGCCCGCCGGGCTTTGATAGGGCGGGAAGATCACCTGCGGCTTGCCCCACTGCCGGCCGTCGGCGGAGGTGACCAGAAGCGTTTGGCCGGGCGGTTCGTGTTCGCCGACGGGATTGCTCAGGTACTGGAGGTAGAACCGCCCTCGCCAGTGGGCGAGCATGGCGGCGTGGCTGTAGGTCCAACCAAAGCCGTCGCCTAGTTCCGGTTGCGTGCGGTTGGCGCGCATCACCTGATAACTCTCCACGCCGATGGCCGGTCGCAGTCGGCCATCATGCACCTCCTGATCAACGTAAACACCCCCGAGGTAGCGGATCGGCTCCAGCGGCGAGCCCGTCTGACAGATTGCCGGAAAGAGGGGTGTGAGTACGAACAGAATTTCGAGAGATCGCATTGAATTCTCCACGCCGCCGATCAGGTCCTGGCAGCAACCTATTGCAGCCGCAGCGACTACTTTACATCCTTACGAGCCTTGGCGTGAGCGGCGGTCACAGGACTAACAAGAGAATCGCATCAAACGAATCAATCGATTACAGGCGCTTGCCGGTTTTGCCCGATCGGCGGAGGTTATGGTGACACTGGAGCGGGGACGAGTCCGGTTCCCACCTGAAGCCCACCTATTTGCCTCACTTGTTGGAGATCCTACCTCAACGACCTACCCTCCCCGTGGGAAAGGGGAGACGACTGCCCGGCAAGCCAGGACCCGGCCCGCTCCAAATCATTCAACTCAGGCGGGTTAGTGACAGACGCCCGGGGGGCCTAGGCGAGCAGTTCGCGGACCTTGTCGAGGTCGGCCGGATCACCGAATTTGGCCGATTTCGCCGAGGGGTCGATCTGCTTGAGCAGTCCGCACAGCACGGCGCCCTGGCCAACTTCGACGAAGCGCTCGACGCCAGCCTTGCGCAGCGCCAGCATGGAATCGGTCCAGCGGACCGAGTTAGGCACTTGCTGATAGAGACCCTCGCGCGCCTCGGCGCCGGTCGAAATCAGCCGCGCCTGCCAGTTGTTGACCAACGGCACCCAGAGGTCGGAAAACTCCGCCGCATCCAGGTCCGCCTTCAGCATCTCCTGGGCCGGCTTCATGAGAGAACAATGGAAGGGAGCGCTGACGGGAAGCAGAATGGCTCGCTTGGCGCCGGCGGCCTTCACCAGTTCGTTGGCGCGTTCGACGGCCGCCGCATGGCCCGCCACGACAACCTGGTCAGGCGAGTTGAAGTTGGCCGCCTCGACCACCTCTCCCTGCGCGGCTTCGGCTAGAATCCGCTCGATTTCGCTGGCCGGGGGCTTCAGCCATGCGGCCATGGCGCCCACGCCAGCCGGCACGGCCTGTTGCATGTACTTACCGCGGTTCCGGACAAGCCGAACCGCATCAGCGAACTTGAGGGCCCCGGCGGCCACCAGCGCCGAATACTCGCCCAGGCTGTGGCCAGCCACGTGGCTAGGTGTAAATCCCTGTTCCTTCAATACCGTGAAAGCCGCGATGGAGACCGTCAGCAGCGCGGGTTGCGTATTTTCAGTGAGTTTCAACGCCTCGTCGGGGCCCTCGAAGCACATTTTCGAGATGGGGAAGTCCAGGGCCTGGTCGGCTTCTTCGAAGACCGCCTTGGCGGCGGGGTAGGCCTCGGCCAGAGCTTTGCCCATGCCGGTGGCCTGGGAACCCTGTCCTGGAAAGAGAAATGCGATGTTGGACATAGAACCTTCCCATTGTACGACCAGCGCGGGTAGGGCTCTATTCGAGGGTGATCAGTTCGTAGTCTTCCAGCCGCGGCAGAGTGAACCGCGTGCGTCCCCCAGTGCGCGCCACTTTCAGACCGGCGCCATATCGCACGCCTCTTGCGGACGTGTATTCTCCGTCGACATCGAAAACCAGTCCGGTAAACGGCGGCGGTTGGAAGTAGCCGGTCTGCGAGTGGCCTGCCAGGTTGATCAAATGAAGCTGGCGCTTGGCGCCTTGTTTCATCCAGACGGCTTCGACCAGCGGGTGGGCATTCGTTCGAATCTGACGATGCCCGCCTAACAGCCTGTCCACCAAATCGCGGAACAACCCAGCGTGTGCAGGTAGCGAGTGGCGGTAGTAGAGAGCGCCAAGGTTCCACGGCAGCCAGACCGCTTTGCCGCCTGCGAATTCGACATATGCTGGGATGCCGGTGTCCTTCAGGTCGGCGTGGATGTATTCGGGGGGCCCGAACATCGACGGAGGAACCAGGGTGAGCGGGGATTCTGGTGCTGGAGTTGTCTCGGCGAATGGCCCGTCGAGCATAAGGAGAGAGGCCAAGCTTAGAGAGGGGAATCGCTTGGGATCGCGAACCCGGATGTAGCCTTGGGTCCGATCCCAGTGTTTCACTACGTTTGACGTAATCCCCGGCGGAGCCTGATCGGAAGCCACCAGAAGTGGGATCCCCCTCTCGACAATCCGGCTCATCTCGGTCGATGGCCGTGCGGCGATGACCAGGTCGACTTCGCGCTTGCCGATCCAATCGAGGTTGGTCGAGACGGCGAAGGGAATATGCTCCTCTGACAGCAGCCGGAAGAACCCGCGGTAATTCGCCGCATCGCCTTGCTCCAGCAGGATGACGCGCGCGGCGCTCTGCTGTCCCGTATAGTGCCGCTCGTGTTTGGCCGCGAATTCAAAGATCGGACGGGCCGTCTCCAGCGCCTGGCGGTCCGGCTGGTCGAAGGTCGAATTGATAGCGAAGGCAAGCGCGCCGCCGTGAGCGATGTTCTGCCAGAGCCGGAGGGCGATCTCCCGAGCCGGGACGGTGGCGAACCGCCACGCGTAGTCGACAAACTGCATGCAGAGGTTGATGGAGGCTTTGCCGGGTTGTGAGTTCCGGGCGCGGTTGACGTTATCGCTCGACGAGTATGGCCAGAGCGGCAAGGGCCGGTCGACGGCGGTGTTGGACTCCGACATAATGCCGTCGGTGAACTCCTCCATGTAGTTGAAATATCCGGCGTTGGGGCGTTTCCGGGCGATTAGTTCACCGATGCGGCGTCCGACGTCTAGGGCGCAGGAGCGGATCCAGGCGCGGTACTCGGCGTCGGGTCTCGAAGGCAGCGGCCGGCCCTTCTCCCGCGTCCATTTGCGCTGGCAGGCATCGCAGTGGCACAGTCCGACATCTGCTCCCGAGTAGTCGCGCTCCTGGTTTCCGAACATGTTGAAGAACAACCCATCCACGTCATAGCGGGTCAGGGCTTCGTCGAGGATTTTGAAGACGTGTTCCTGATACCAGCCGCCGTTGATGCAGGTGGAGTGCAATCCGTTATAGATCACGGGCGAACCATCCGGTCTCCTGAAGAACCACTCCGGGTGCGCGTCGTAGACTTCCTTGCGGGTCTTACTGAAATCGAACCGGCCCACGACGCGGATCTTGCGCGCGTGCGCTTCGCGCAGGATTTCGCCAAACAGGTCGCGGCCCGGGGCCAGGAACCGGCTGGAGAGATGAAACTCGACATTCGAATGGTAGTTAGCCGAGATTCCGCCCATGTTGTAGTGCAGGACGGTGGCGCGCATTCGCGCCGCCTCGGCTACAAATGCCCTGGAGTCGATGGTGGCGTCCATCTCCCGGACATTGGTCTGGAGCCAGCGGATTGGTTCTGTCGTCCACCAGCCGGCTATGCGGCTGGTTTGGGCATGGCAGGCGAAGGCAAACAGGAGGAGAATGGCGGTACGCATCATCGAAGCTCCGCCGACGATTCTACCGTGGACGAATGACAGGGTAACTTTGGGATAACCTGAAGTCATCTTTAATAGTTAAGGCTTGGTCTGGAGTGTGTCTGGACCGGGCGGGAAGGTCCACGACTTGCGATTATCTGAAATCTGCGTTCAGCGGCCCGTCTTCGCATTCATGCTCATCATGTTCCTGGTGGTGATGGGCGTCTTCAGTTTCCTCGACCTGGGAGTGGACCTCTTTCCACGCACCGATCCGGCCACGGTCTACGTGAACTTCATCCTGCCGGGCGCAAGCCCCGAGGAGATCGTTTCGCAGATGACCATGCCGCTTGAAGAGGCGGTTTCCGCTGTCAGCGGCATCGACGAATTAAGGGCGATCGCCAGCGAGGGAAGCGGCTTCATCGTCGTCACCTTCAACCTCGAGAAAGACATTTCGGAAGCGGTCGAGGAGGTGCGCGAAAAGGTTGCGGGAGCGCAGCGCATGCTCCCCGAAAGTGCTCGTCCGCCGACCGTCCGGAAGTCCGACCCGGACTCGGATCCGGTGATTACGCTGGCACTCAGCGGCACGCGGCCGGTGCGTGAGATCACCGAGGTTGCGGACAAGGTGATCAGGCGAGCGCTGGAAACGGTGAATGGCGTCGCCCAGGTCAGCATTTCAGGCGGGCGGCTGCGACAGGTGAACTTGATGATGGACATCAACAAGTTGAACGCCTACAACCTGACAGCGCAAGAGGTTGAGCGGGCCGTTCGTGCTGAGAACGTGGAGTCGCCTGGGGGAAGAATCGTTACCGGTCCCTCGGAAGTTGGCGTCCGGACGATGGGACGCGTCGAAACGATCGAACAATTCAACAACATCATCATCAAGAACGTTGGAGGCTCGCCGATCCGGTTGCGCGATGTTGGCTACGCCGAGGACGGCATGGCCGAACGCCGTAACTTCGCCTACTACAAAGGCGAACCTGCCGTGATGATCTCGGTGCAGCGCCAGATGGGGACGAATACCGTCCAGGTGGTCGACGCCGTCCAGGCCAAACTCGCCGAAATCAATTCGACGCTGCCCGGCGGACTCAAGCTCAACGTTGTGACTGAAACCGCCACTTATATCAAGAAGTCCGTTGAGAGCCTCGAGGAACACCTTGTCCTGGGCTCGCTGCTGGCCTCGCTCATCATCTGGTTCTTCATCCGCGACTGGCGTACGGTGCTCATCAGTTCCATCGCCATTCCGACTTCGATCATCACCACCTTCACGGTGATGAGGATGCTCGATTACTCGCTGAATGCGATGACGCTGCTGGCGCTCACCCTAGCCGTGGGAATCGTCATTGACGACGCGATCATTGTTCTCGAGAACATCTACCGGTGGCTGGAAGAGAAGCCCGATCTGAACCCGTTGCAGGCCGCCATTGACGCGACAAAAGAGATTTCGCTCGCTGTCGTCGCCACGACAATTTCGCTGGTCATCATCTTTGTGCCCATCGCCTTCACTTCCGGCTACGCGAAGCGGTATCTGAATCAGTTTGGATGGACGATGGCGGTGTCGATCATGGTGTCGATGCTGGTGGCGTTCACCTTGACGCCAACGCTCAGTGCCCGCGTTCTGAAGAGAAAGTCCAACGGGAAGTCGCAGCACCACGGCCATAAATCAACGTCACTCGAACGGGGATACCTGAAACTGCTGGGCTGGTCGCTCGACCACCGTTGGGTGATCGTGCTGATTTGCGCGGTTACGTTCGCCTCAACAGTGCCACTTTACAGGACGATTGGCCGCGACTGGATGCCTCAGGAAGACCAGTCCGAACTCGGCCTGTCACTGGAAATGCCCGAGGGATCTTCGCTGGACGCGACTGAAAAGGTAACGCTTGAAGTGGCGCGGAAGATCGAAAAAGTCCCCGGCGTGATCGCGGTGGTTCCCTCGTCGAGCCACATGATGAGCCGCGTGGCTCAGGCGCAAATCACAATCCTGCTGGCGCCGCCCAACGAGCGCGGATCGCTGAACGAAATCGCCACGAAGGTAAGAGCCATCCTGGTTCCCGAATACGCATACACGCGGCCAGGCCTTCGCTTTCCTAACGTGCTGGGCGGACGAGACACCTTCTCACCCATCCGGGCTTCACTGCTCGGACCTGACCTGCAAAGGCTTTTCCCCATCGCCAGGGAGGTTGTCGGCAATCTCATGACGCGGCCCGAGGTGGCCGATATCCGCGCCAACCTGAACTTCGCCAATCCGGAGCTTCAGGTGAAGATCGACCGGCAACTGGCGAGCGATTTGGGCGTCAGGGTGAGCGATGTCGCCAGCGCCGTGCGGCTGATGATGTCTGGCGACGACGAGATCTCTACCTTCAAGGATGAAGGCGAGCAGTATCCGGTCACTATGAGGCTGATGGAAGGCCAACGCGACAGCCAGGATGTCCTGAGCCGTCTGCTGGTTCCTTCCGCCCGGCTTGGACTGATACGCCTGGACTCGATTGCCAAGATCGAACGGGGAGCGGGTCCTTCGCGTATCGACCGGACATCGCGTCAATACAGCATCGGCTTCTATGGCAACGTTGCCACCGGCTATTCGCTGGACGCGGCGGCGGCCGCCACCCAGCAGGAAGTGGACAAGCTCGACTTGCCTGCCGGCTACCGCCTCCTGTTCTCCGGCCAGGTGAAAATCCTGGAAGAGACGACCATCAATATGCTGTTGGCCATCGGCCTGGCGTCGATTTTCATGTACATGGTGCTTGCAGCGCAGTTTGAAAGCCTCACGCACCCATTCATCATTCTGCTGACGTTGCCGCTTTCGATTCCCTTCGCCCTGCTTTCGCTCCAGATTACTGGCCGTACGCTGAACCTTTTCAGCGCGCTGGGCGTGCTGCTGCTGCTAGGCATCGTGAAAAAGAACGGGATTCTGCAGATCGACTGCATGAACCGGCTGCTAGCCGAAGGAATGCCGCTGCGGGAGGCCATCATGGAAGCTAACCGGATCCGGTTGCGGCCCATTCTGATGACGACGTTTTCCATCATCGCCGGCCTGATCCCAACCGCTGTCGCCATCGGCACCGGAGCTGCGACGAGGTCGGCCATCGCGGTCACCATCATCGGCGGACAAACGCTTTGCCTTTTGCTGACGCTGCTCGTGGTTCCGGTTGGCTACTCCTATCTTGAAGATGTCCGGGCTTGGTTCAGCCGGCGCCGCCATCCCGCGGAAGCCGCCGCTACCGGTGATTGACGACAGCTTGAGTGGCGCGCGGCCATTGCGATCCGCCGGTTCAATGTGATGAACTGAGGGTAGGAAAGATGCCGCGCAAACTCACATCCAAGGCTCAAAGCCCGGCGCAGGGGCGCAAGGCGGCCGTACGGAAGCCGGCTGGCAGGGAATTAAAGTGCGTGGTGTGCGGCGATCCGGTCGCGCCCTTTTCCACCGAGGAGCTGTGCTGGGTGTGCCGGAGGCTCAAGATCAGCGCCTGGCGCGAATCGGACACTCAAGGCGCCATGCAAGAGTAGTCAGATCCTGGCGCCTGCTCCCGCCTCCTTCGCCCGCTCGTAGACTCTCGCCGCAACCGCGATATCTTCCACGCCAAGCCCAAGCGATTCAAATATAGTAACTCCGCCGCGCGGAGCCGCACCGCCGCCAATCAGGTCCTTCAACTCAACAAGAGGCAGCGAGGGCCATTCTGATTCCGGAACCGCCAGCAGCAGGTCGCCGGCCTCGTCACGAGCCTGTTCGATCGAATCCACGGCAATCAACGCAGCCCTTCGGACCAACTCAGCGGGTATTTCACGCCGGTTCGCCTGATTCGAGCCGGCAGCGTTGACCAGGGTGTCCGGGGCAATCCAACCGTCGTCGATGACAGGCTCCTTCGCGTATGTGGCTGTGATCACGACATTCGCGCCACGAATCGCATCTTCGGCCGTTTCTGGAGCGGTGACCTGGAAATGAAACGCCGCCGCAGCCCGCTCGGCGAATCGTTGACGCTTCTCCGCGGAACGGCTCCAGACGCGGGCTTCGGTGATTGGCCTGACGGCTGCGACCGCTTCCAGTTGTGTCCAGGCCTGAAAACCCGTGCCGATCATGCCGGCGACCACCGGACCATCCAGGGCAAGCAGATCCGTGGCCACACCCGTGGCGGCCCCGGTCCGGATCTGGCCCAGCGCGTTGGCTTCGATCAGTGCCAGCGGTTGTGCGGCCGCGGCATCGTAAAGCAGGACATGAAAGGACAGCGCACCTTTCTTCACATTGGCGGCATAGACTTTTAGTCCGTAGTAGCCCCGGAACCAGCCCGACATCTGGTGCAAAACGCTGCCGGTGGGCAGGAACAGCCGCCGCCGAGGCTGGTTGGACGCCTCCCCGGATGCCAGAGCCCGAAAAGCCTCCACAACCGCTTCTATGGCTTCCTTCATCGGCAGGAGTTGCCGGACTTCTTCTTCTCGCAGATGCAGCATGAGGCTTTTATTATCCCAATGCTGGGGCATCCAGGGTTCGTTCGAAGCGGAGCGGAAAGGCTCGTAGATGAGAGGTGCAGGACGGCCCTCTTGCGGCCAGACAGCGGCACTCTTCGGCTTCCGATCGTGGAGAAGAAGGGTTTCGGCCTCCCGGCAGTAAATGAGGTGTCGTCATTCCGGATGGATGCGGCTGCACGACCATTCCGAAAAGGTTGGCGATCCGGACGCAGGCCCAACCCACGGAGGCGTTGAAGCCAGGGACTCGCGGTTGGGGAGCTTCGCCTGGGCAACGTCAATTCACGGCCAGTGCCTTCCTGTATACTTGCCCCAGACTGAAGTTTCAATTGGAGGAATCTCGCGATGTTTGGGTTCATATCACGCATCGTTCTCACCGTTCTGCTTGGGCTGGCGTTTCCTGACCTTACTGCCCAGAAGCTCCCGCAATTTTTCCCTCGCGGAAGCTATGAAGTTCCGGAGTCAGATGCAGAGCTGAAGGCCATGGTTCAGGCGGGATTCAACCTGTTCGTCTGTCACAGCAGGCCCTGCCTGGACCGCGTCGCCGCGGGGGGCGCGCGCGCCTGGGCGCCACTGCCAATGCACCTTGGCCGCGACCCCAAGCTGAGAGAACGTGTGGACGCCCTGAAGGACCATCCGGCCGTGCTAGTCTGGGAAGCGCCTGACGAGATCGTTTGGAACCTCACCCAGAAAGAACCTCTGCTCAAGGGCATCAACTTCCTCGAGTCGGCGCCTGACTGGTGGACATCGAACCCCGGCGCTCTCGACGATGCCTATCAGCGCGCTGAAGACGCCATCGACAAGTTCCGCGAAGGCGCCGCGTATGTCCGGGAACTGGACAATAACCGGCATCCAATCTGGCTGAATGAGGCCGCGCCCAGCGACATGAAGCTCATCCGCCGCCTCATTGAATCGATAGATATCACCGGCTGCGACGATTACCCGGTCCACGGCCATTCGCGCAACCTGGGACGGGTACCCGATTCCACGGATCGATTTGTTCGTATCGGGCTCGGCCGTCCAATCTGGATGGTTCTCCAGGGCTTCGCCTGGCGCGAGATCATGCCCGAGCGCAAAGAGGGCATCGCATATCCCTCCTTCCGCGAGACCCGCTGGATGGCCTGGACCTCGATTACCCACGGAGCCAGCGGGGTACTTTATTGGGGCATGAATGTATCGCTTGGCGGCCGGAAGTCCGGTCCCATCCCTGACGGATTCCGTCATTCACTGTATGCAATGGCCAGCGAACTGGCCGCTGTTGAACCATTCCTGCTCGAACCAAGCCACAAAGTGGCGAAAATCACGCCCGTCAAGGGTGAGCGAGGCATCAGTCTGACGGTCCGGCGATCTGGTAACGACTGGCTCGTCGCCCTGGTCAACGAGGACGAAAAACCCCACTTCGATGTGGAAGTGACAGGCTTGCCCGAGTTGAACGGGCGCTCGCTACGGCAACTCTATGGCAACGAGCGGGCAGATGTGAGCGGAGGCTGGTTCGTGACCCGCCTTCTGCCGCACCAGGTCAAACTGTTCACGGTCACTGGCAAAGGAGAAGCCGCATACCGCCAAGGCCGCGACTATCCCGGTGTCGTGAACGACCAGCCAGTCCCGGGCAAGTGACTGGCAAGGGTGCAATCGCGGATTGATTGGGGTGTGGCGGAGCGGCGGCTCCGGGCCCGGGCCAATTAACCGGGGTGGCCGAAAAGCTGGCACTCCCAACCGTATCGTGGGGATGCCAGGATCCGTGAGGGGTTGTCACGGTGAAGATTCGGGAAAGAAACGAATGAAAGGGCAGTGACGGTGTACTTCGCTTTCCCCGCCAGTAGGAGATGCCCCAGCACAAGGCGGCTGAGTCTGCCGCGCACGTCGGGCCACTTAAGGTGAGGACATCATCCAAACTGGCGAGGGGAAAGAGGCCCGATCGGTGATGCGGTTCGCATCTTCTCCCGAGGCGGCATTCAGCACATCAGAGCCGGCGCAGGTCTCCGCATCGGGCATTGACCGATCACTCCTCAGAGTTGTGGTTGGCAAGAGGTGGAATTGGTCGATTCCATTTTCCGGCATACAGTCCACAAGCAAGGTCGTGAATTGCATGACGCTTGCTAATTTCCATTTGCTGAGCATCGCCAGGGCAAGCCAGCCCCGGACCTGAGATCCGCCAGGATTGGTTGAGAAGGAGGAAATGGCCGTGTGGCTGCAGCTATCACTGGATGCGGTGAGGATAGCTCATTCTGGAATCAAATGGGATGTGATGCGGCGCAAGGTAGGGGCCCCCGCAGGGACTCCGATTTCTAGGGAACGGATCTCCGGATCATCGCTCACGCTTAAGAGGACATGACACAACTGGTGGCGTAATGGTTTGAACGGGACGGTGGCGCCGTTGTTATAGCAGTCTCTCCGAAAGAACATGAATGAGGCGAGCCGATGATGAAATCTGGAGTGCTACCGCCGCTGCCGCTTCAGGAGACCGGCGGCCATTAACGCGCTTGCGGCCAAAAGCAGCGTGCTCGGCTCAGGCGCATGTGCAGTAGGGATGTCAGTGCCATTCCAAGCGCCAATGAAGGCCTGTGCCGGGCTTCCATTCGAAAGCACCGTGTTCATGTAGATGGATGCCGCGAACGATGATCTGCCCAGGCTCGCCCCGAGGTAGTATTCCCAGGCAGCGACCACGGCGGCAGGCGTGGAGAGTGACTTCGCCACCGCGCCTGTGAGCGGGCCATCGCCGTTGTCGTGAACGATGTCCCAGATAGCGAGTTGGAAGCCCTCGCCGAGCTGGGCTGTTGTTACGGTCCAGAGTTCGTTGATGTACAGCCACGCGACGCGATCCTCATTGCGGTCGATCCGAGGAGTGATCGTGCTTGATCCGTAGAGTCCGTAGCCGATGGGCGTGAAAAGGTCCACGCAGAAGAAGGTGGCTTGAGGGCCTCCGTCGTAGCTGCCCAGGATTGCACCTGCGTAACCGGTCATTGGAGCGCCGTTTTCAAGGAAGCTGACATTTCCGCCGCGTGAATAGTCGACCGCCTGGACCTGGATGGTGGCCGCCGAGGCGGGTAGAAGGATGAGTGCCAGGATTCCAAAATACGAGTAAAGCCTCATTGATAGTACTGCTCCTCTGTCCGGGACTTACATGTTTCAGCCTAGCCAGTTGGGTCCATGGCGAGAATAGGGAAACACCCCGAATCCGACCCGTAATCTACCCTAGTGGAACTCAGTGCTCTGTGCGGGGCGCGGCTTTGACGAGACTCGCACGGGATTTCTGTCCTGGGCGATGGGCCCGGCGATGCTGTACCCTACATCCATGAACAGACGCGCTTTTCTCAGATATCCGATGCTTGGTTCTGCGATGGCGAGTAGCGTAGCCACGGCCAGGAGCTTCGCCGCAGGTCCGGCGAACAAGCGTGAGCGGATGCTTCAGTGGCTCGCGGGCAAGACTGATCCCAATTACACGCCAGCCGCGTTCTTCCTCCATTTTGGCGACCAGTATAAGAACGGGCTCGCCGCCGCGAAGCGCCATTTGGAGTTCTTCCGGCACACGGATATGGATTTCGTGAAGATCCAGTTCGAGCAGGCCTACGAGCCGCAGGCGTTCCTTCTGAGGCCCTCCGACTGGGCCAAGCTTGCGCTGCGCAAGATCGATTTCTACGAACCGTTGATGGTGACGGTGCGGGAACTCGTCAAATCGGCCAAGAAAGAAGCGCTCATTCTGATGACGCTCTATTCGCCCTTCATGTGCGCCGGGCAGTGCGCTCCGGCGGCGGTACTGAAGCGGCACCTGGAAGAAGACCCTGAGGCTGTGAAGCGCGGGTTGGAGATCCTCACCGAGAGCCAGATGATCTTTGTGCGTGCGTGCATCAAGGCGGGCGTGGATGGATTCTATATGTCGACGCAGGGATCGGAGACAGGGCGGTTTTCGAATCCGAAGATCTTTCTCAACTACGTGAAGCCGGCCGACCTGGTGGCCATGACCGAGATCCAGCGGTTGTGCCCGTTCAACATCCTCCACGTCTGCGACTACCACGCGCCCTACGCCGGCCTGGAAGCAGTGCTCGACTACCCGGGCCACGTGGTGAACTGCAATACGAAGCTCGTGGGAAGGGAACTGAGTCCGGTGGAGTTGTCAAAGCTGTTCAAGCGGCCTTATATGGGCGGACTGGACCGGCACGGGGTGCTGGCGAAAGGAACTCCGGCGCAGGTGGAAGCCGAGATCCGGCGGGTCGTCAAGAGCGCGCCGAAACAGTTCTTCCTGGCGGCGGATTGTACGGTTGCGGGCGACACCGATTGGAACCGCCTCAAACATGCCATCGCGGTGGCGCACCGGGTGGGAACTTGACAGCTGACGACGGGGCCGAGAGTTGGTGACGGACGTGTCGCGACCGCTACTCCCGGCTCAGCGCCCAGACGACGGCCGTCGGCAGAAGAACCACCGCTCCGGCGAGAACGGTGAAATAAAAGGCATGGTCGCCGATGAACGTTGCGGCCGTGGTGAGCCAGGCCAGTTTGTCGGCCGCGCCCCACTGCCGTTGCGCCCAAGCCAGCGCCGACTGCACTCCCGTCGATGTGGCGCCGACGTACGCCCCGAGCAGACCCATGGCCGCGCCGAACGAAACCAGTTGCGCCGCCGTGATGGGACGTCCGGCGGAACGGATGGCTTCCTGCCGGGCGCGAATCTGGGCCTGCCGCCAGACGCGGCCGGCATCGGGCAGCGCCGCCGACTCGGTCAGGCTTTCACGCGCGCCCTCGAAGGCCGCCGCCACGCAAGCGAGGTCGGCGCAGACCGGGCACGCGGCGATATGCCGCTCCAGTTCCGAGCCGACCGCCCGATGGGAGCGGCACTCGATCGCCTGAAGAACTTCCGGCTCGCGCGGGCACTCGATCCGTTTCATCTCGCGCCCCCTTTGCCCTCGCCCAGCAGCGCTGCGAGCCTTCGCCGGGCGCGGAACAGCATGGACTTCAGGCTCGACCGACGCACGCCGACCGCGACGGCGATCTCTTCGTGAGAAGCGCCCTCGGCGTAGGCCAGCCAGAGGAGGGCGCGGTCCTTTTGGGTCAGGGATTGCATTGCGCGCTCAAGGTCGGTGGAGAGATCGGCCCTAGCCGCGGGGTTGCCGCCACCGCACAGCTCAGGATCCTGTCCCGATAGAAACGGAAGCCGGACCAGACTGCGCCGCCGGGCATCGCGCGCCACGTTTGTCGCAATCATGTAGAGTGAGTTGCGCCGGTGCGCATCGGACTCGTATCTATCGGCTGCCCGCAGGAACCGGAAGAACGTCTCCTGCAACAGGTCGTCGGCGAGCTGCCGGTCGCCGCTGAGCCGGACCAGATAGGCCCACACTCCGCGCGCATGCCGGTCGTAGAAGCCGCGAAAGGCCTCCTCGTCCATCACGAATTCCACGCTGGCATCGGCATCTGCCCGGGAGAGATCCGTAAATGTCGTGTCCTGAAACATTTTTTCATTTGCCGCTGGCGGCTAAGCTCCCGCCGGTTCTGAAGACGAGCTGTGCGGCGTCTGATCGATCAGTCCCAGCTTTCTTGCGACTCCATAAGAAATGATCGCAGATGCGACGAAGCCCACGCCCAGCGCAAGCGCGAGAACCCCGAATGACTGAATCGCCTGCGCCGCCTCGGCGCTCACCCGCGAACTGATCACCCACAGCCCGCCGCCGGCGCAAATGAGCACCACGCCCCCTTGCAGAGACCAGAGAATCCGTCCCAGCGGCGCCCCCAGCGCGCGGGGCCCGGGATCGAGCTTGATCGGCGATGATTCGAGGAATTTAGCCCCGGCAGGCGACTGAATATAGCCAAGCAATTCCTCGTTTGAACTGAACCGGTCCATCAATTTCGTGTGGACTTCGGCCTGGACCTTCGACAGCCGGCTCCAACGGCGGTAGTCAACGAAGGTGCGGATCAGCCAGGTAATGAGGCCGATGGCAATACCAACCCCGATGAATGCGGCCGTACCCGCGAGAACGCCTGTCCAGAGTTCGAACACCTTGTCCTCGGGCTCGCGCCGGAAGATGTCCTCGCCAGTGCCAAGGTAGAACGCCGGGTTCCGCGCGATATCGGGATGGGCCGTAAGAAAGGCGGCCAGTCCTGGATAGGAGGCCAGGTAGGCCTGGTTGGTCAACAATGTCGGGTCCAGCGCGAGAATCTTTCGCAGCGCCGGCGCGTGACGGTTGAGGAGTTCATTCAACTCGTCCCGTGTACGGTTTGCGTCGAGTTCTCCTTGCAAGGCGGCCAGGTCTTGAGGCTGGGTGAGTGGCCGGACGCGCACGCGCTCACCGGTTGGGATCTGCGCGAGTGCGGGTGCGCCCGCAAATGCGGCTGCCAGCGCACATGAAGCCACGATACGGTAGACGGCGTTTCTCACTGCGTTGAATACTCCTTCTGTTGGATAAGTACGCGCCAGCGGGGAGAAGGTTCGCACGGCAGGCAGTATTGATCTAACACCTTGCCGGCTGTAACCGGCCGCCTGCGGGGCGGGCAGCAGTATGTGCAACAGAGATCGCTCAGGAGTCTGTGTGCCTGACCATCGACAAATGAAGGAGTCGAGGCTGTACCCGCCGGTCCTACTCGCCGGCGGTAAAGTAGGCGCAATCCGGGTGGTGGAAGACCAGCGCGCTGACTGACGCTTCCGGTTCCATCATCATGCCTTCGGTAAGCGTCACGCCAATCTCCTCGGGGCGGAGCAGAGCGAACAGGCCCTGCTGGTCATCGAGGTTTGGGCAGGCCGGATAGCCAAACGAATAGCGCTTGCCCCGGTAGCGGGATGTGAAGCGTTCCTGCATGGTCATCGTTGGCGGGTCGGGGCAGCCCCAGTCCTCGCGCAGGCGGCGGTGAAGCCACTCAGCGCAGGCCTCGGCCGTCTCGATGGCCAGGGCCTGGATGGCATGGGCCTTGAAGAACTCTCCCGCGTGCTTTGCCGCTTCGGACCGTTCTCGAACGCCTTCTCCGGCCGTGACCACAAACAGAGCCATCTGGTCCCGGCGGCCCGATTCATCGGCGTCGAGGATGTAGTCGCTCAGGCATAGCCCGTCGTCCTTCAATTGCCGGCCGAAGGTGAACGCGTAGGCGGGAGACTCCTTGCCAGCCTCGAAGAGCAGAATCGAATTGCCGTCGCGTTGAGCTTCGTAATAGCGCCAAACAGCGCGGACCTTCATCCACGCCATTGCGTCGCGCTTCACCTCCTCGACGTCGTGCAGCAGCGCCAGCGCCTTCGGGTCGCGATCATGGACGGCTTTCTCAAAGTTCCCCTTGAAGCCGAGATGCCGGCCGTAGAGCATGAACGGATTGATGTAGCCCCAGACGTCGCTCAGATCGGGCACCGCGCGGACGCGGCGGTCGGGGTAGGGAAGGGCAGGAATCGGAATGCCGGTCCGCACTTTTGGGCTGCGGACCGTGGACATGTTTGGGCCAACCGCGGCGGGCGCTGAGGGCGCTTCGATGGCGGCTGAGGGCAGGTGCGCTTCAAGGACTGCGGCACGCTCGGCCGGATCGGTGATGGCATTCATCAGGCGCAGGCCGGTCATGGCGTCTTTGGCGTACAGTGTCGCGGAGCCATAGGCCGGCGCGATGCGCGTGCGGGTGAACTTGTCCGACAGCGCCGCGCCGCCCACCAGCAGCGGAATGCTGATGCCCGCGCCGCGCAGATCCTCGCCGGTGACCACCATTTGCTGGGCGCTCTTGACTAGCAGGCCGGAGAGACCGACGGCGTCGGGCTTATGCTCCTGGCAAGCCTGGATGATCTGTTCGGGCGGGATCTTGATGCCGAGATTGACCACTTCGTAGCCGTTGTTCGACAGGATGATCTCGACTAGGTTCTTGCCGATGTCGTGGACATCGCCCTTCACCGTTGCCAGTACGATTTTGCCGCGCCGCGAGCCCTCAGACTTCTCCATGAACCCTTCAAGATGCGACACGGCAGCCTTCATCGCTTCCGCCGATTGCAGCACTTCAGCGACGATCAATTCGTTGTTATTGAACAGGCGGCCGACTTCGGCCATGCCGGCCATCAGGGGGCCGTTGATGATGTCGAGTGGTCGCGCTCCCCCGGCGAGCTTCAGATTCAGGTCGTCGACGAGGCCGTCCTTGGTGCCTTCGACCACATAACGCGCCAGCCGCTCGTCCAGTGGAAGGTCGGCTGCTCTTTGCTTTTCCTTCGCCACCGCGCCGCGGAAGTGTTCAGCGATGGCGGCGATGTTGTGCTGGTTGACGGCGGCGCGCTCTTCTTTCGACTGTTCGCGCCAGTCCTCAGGTACGCCCGGGAAGGCTTCTGGCGAGGGCGTGTTGAATAACAGGTGTTCAGCCAGGCGGCGTTCGTGCTCGTCGATGGAGGCGAAGCGTTCGAGCTTTTCAGCGTTGACGATGGCGAGGTCGAGTCCGGCCTTGGTTGCGTAATACAGAAAGACCGAATTGACCACCTCGCGCGCCGCGGCGGGCAGGCCGAAGCTGACGTTCGAGACGCCCAGGATCGTCTTGACGTACGGGATTTGCTGCTTGACCAAGCGAACTGCCTCGATGGTCTCAACGGCGCCGCCGATGTAGTTTTCGTCGCCTGTCGCGCACGGGAAGACCAGCGGATCGATGACGAGATCCTCGGGCTTCATGCCATATTTCGTGGTCAGCAACTCGACGCTGCGCTGGGCGACGGCGAGCTTGCGTTCGCGGGTGAAGGCCTGAGCCTGGACAGGGTCCTCGTCGATCGTCCCGACCACAAGCGCGGCGCCGTAAGACCTGGCGATGGGGCAGATCCGTTCAAACTTCTCCTCGCCGTCTTCGAGATTGACGGAGTTGATAATCGCCTTGCCCTGGCAGTATGTGAGCGACAGTTCGACGGCCCGAGGGTCAGTGGTATCCACCATGACCGGCGCTTTGATCTTCTGGATGAGCTTCTCGTAGAAGGGTGGGATGTCGGCCGGCTCATCGCGGTCGCTCGACTGGAGGCAGACATCGACGATCTGGGCGCCATTGCGCACCTGGCGGCGGGCTATCTCACTGGCTTCTTCCCACTTTTCCTCAGCGATCAGGTTCTTGAACAGGCGTGACCCGATCACGTTGGTGCGCTCGCCCACCAATAGCGGACGGTTTGACTCTTCGGCCTCAACCAGTTCAATACCGGAGAAGTACGTCCGGTGCGACGGTTCGGGCCTGCGGCGCGGCGACTTGCCCTCAACCATCTGTGCGATAGCCCGGATGTGCGGCGGAGTGGTCCCGCAGCAGCCCCCGACGATGTTCAACCAGCCGTGGCCGGCGAATTTTTCCAATTGGCGGGCGAGCGACTCAGGCGTCTCCTCGTAACGGCCCTCCTCGTTAGGCAGTCCGGCGTTGGGGTAACACGAAACGAACGACGTGGCCATCTCGTGGATCGTGCGGATGTGGCCCGTCATGAACTCGGGACCCGTGGCGCAATTCAGCCCAACCGCCAGCAGGCCGGCGTGGGAGATCGATGCGTAGAAGGCGTCGGCCGACTGGCCGGCGAGCATTGTGCCCATCGGTTCGATGGTCCCTGAGACGATCACGGGGATTCGGAGGCCCAGCTCCTTGGATAGAGATTCGATCGCCAGCAGGGCGGCTTTGACATTACGGGTGTCCTGGCAAGTCTCCACCAGCAGAACGTCCGCGCCGCCGTCGATAAGCCCCTGGGCCTGCTTGTAATAGCCGTCGCGCAATTGCGTGAATGTTGTTCCGCCGGTGACCGAAATTGCCTTCGTCGTCGGGCCCATTGAACCCGCGACGAAGCGCGGCCTGCCGGGTTGGTCGTATTCGGCAGCTGCTTCGCGGGCCAGGGAAGCGGCGAGGCGGTTCACTTCGTTGATTCTCTCTTCGAGACCGAACTCGCCGAGCGTAATGCTGTGTCCGCCAAACGAATTGGTTTCAACCATATCGGCGCCGGCGGCGTAGTAGGCGCGGTGAATGTCCCTGATCCATTCAGGATGCGTGAACAGGAGGTTTTCCGAGCAGTTTTCGTAAGCCGGACCGCCCCAGTCAGCCACGGTGGGATTTTTCTGCTGGAGCATTGTCCCCATGGCTCCGTCGAGCACGAGGATACGGGTATTCAGGGCGTCCAGAAGCGCCTGCTGGCGGATCTCAAATGACTTCATGCGGGGGAAGATCTTAGTTTAACGCGATTCGAGAATCCGCTTCACCGCTGTCGCGCAGAGCGCGGCTGCGTGGCGCGAAGCCGGCGGGAGTCCGTCCAATTCGTCCTCGATCGCTTGCCCGATTTCGGCGCTGGTGAGCCCGGCGACATCTTCTCTCCGCTTCCCTGAGAGCCAAACTGAAAGTGCATTTCCAGCGGCGACAGATGCCGTGCAGCCCTTGGCCAGGAACCGGACCTGAACGAATCGGCCGTCCTCGATCAGGACGGTCAGGCGCAGTTGATCACCGCAAACGGGGTTTTCGACGTCAACAGTCAGTGCTGGCGGAGGAAGCTCTCCGGCGTGGGCAGCCGATTGGAAATGCGACAATAGGCGCTCACTGTACAATGGTGAAACCGGGGGAACTCGCTCCGCCGCCTCCTCAACCATTCTAAGACGTATGCAGAAGACGCTAATTGTTGTCGCCGGGGTTTTGTGCCGTGATGGCAAGCTCCTGATTGGACAACGGCTTTCCGGTGACCGCCATGGGCTGAAGTGGGAGTTTCCGGGTGGCAAAGTGGAGCCGGGTGAAACTCCCAAAGAGGCCCTCGTCAGAGAGTTGCGTGAGGAACTCGGCGTGGAATGCGAGATCGGACGCGAACTGGCGCGCTACGAGCATGTGACCAGAGGGCGCGGCCCCCTCCTGCTGCTTTTTCTTCAGGTGGATCGTTGTCACGGAGAGCCCAAGGCAGTCGCTTTCGAGGAAATCCGGTGGGAACTGCCCCAGGATCTTTCGGGCTTCGACCTTCTGGACGGCGATCTGGATTTCGTCAGGCGCCTCTCGCACGGCGGCATCAAACCCCATCCGACGAATTGACTAGCAACCCTAACCGGGGCAGCCGTGAACTGTGCTGGCGCCGCCTATCCAAAGATGTTGAAATTCTCGGCTGTTGCGTGACGTCTTAGCTCGGCAGAACCGCAGTGCACCCTGGTAGTGCGTCACGTCAGGATTCCTGCGGAATGGCTGTGCCATCCCGATGATTACATCTTGTGACCGCCGCATGGGGGCCTCATTTCGGGACCCGGCCGGCTTTGTTTTCAGCCGGCAGGGCCAAGTCCTGCGCGCCGTTACCGTCCACGGGGCGCCGGACTATGAGCACCTGATGGCGTCCGGCCTCGGCGATGAACTCATGCGCGACGGCCTGCTGATCTCTCACTCCGAGACCCGTACCGGCAGCCAGGACACTTCCGGAATCAGCTACGAACTCCGGCCCGAGCCGCTTGAAGTGGTTTCCTATCCGTACGAATGGTGTTTCTCACAACTCAAGGACGCCGCCCTGCTCACGCTCGAGGTCCAGCGGCGCGCGCTTGAGAAAGGGATGAGCCTGAAGGACGCATCGGCGTTCAATGTCCAGTTTCATGAGGGCCGGCCGGTTTTCATTGACACGCTCTCGTTCGAGCGCGACGACGACGGGCCGTGGGTGGCCTACGAGCAATTTTGCCGGCATTTTCTGGCTCCGCTCATGTTGATGCGGCGGGTGTCGCCGGAGCTCGGCCGGATGTTGTGCTTGGACCTGAACGGTGTCGGACTTGAAGCAGCCTCGCGCGCCCTCGGCTGGACGACGTATCTGTGCTCCGGAGCGCTGCTCCACATCCATCTGCATGCCAGGGCGATACGCGGCCGCGCCGCCACGCACCGCGCCAGACAGACGTCAACGGGCGGACATGCGAAACGCGACTTGGCCGAATCGCTCAGCAGGGCGGTCGAGGGCATCAAAGGCGCCAGGCGTGATTCGGAGTGGAGCGGTTACCAGGATCAATCGAGCCACTACACGAGCGAGGCGGCCGAGCTAAAAGCCCGTTTCGTTGGCCGGATCCTCGAACAGACGCCGCGCGGGCTTGTCTTCGACGTGGGCGGCAATACCGGCCAGTTCAGCCGGATGGCCGCCGCCGCGGGCCATTTCTGCGTGCTGTATGACGCAGATATCGAGTGCGTCGAGCGCGCATACGCGCATGTGAAAAATGCGAACGAAAGGCGAATACTGCCGCTGCGGCTCGACGTCAGCAACCCCACGCCATCGCTGGGCGTGAACCTGGCCGAACGGGACGGGCTGTTTGACCGGCGCCGGGCCGGACTGGTCATGGCCCTGGCCCTCGTTCACCACCTCGGACTGAGGGAGAACATCCCATTTGGGATGATGGCCGAGTTCTTCTCCCGTATCGGCGACCGGCTGTTGATCGAATGGGTCGGCCCGCAAGACGAAAAGGCTCTGGCGATGCTGGCAACCAAACGAACTCCTGTGGCCGGCTACAACCTGGAGGAGTTCCTGGCTGCGTTTTCAAGCCGTTACCGCCTGACTGAGCAAGCCGCACTGCCGGGCATGGACCGGATCCTCATGGTGTTTGAATGCCTCAACTTGGCAAAGTCCTGACCACGGAGGACTGGCGCGGCCGGTCGGCCGTGCTGGCGTGCCTGATTGTCTTTCCGTTCCTGGGTTTTATTCTGCGTAGACAGTATCCTTTGTTCAGCCCGGAAACGATGGTGGGATTGCTCGTCCTTTCCACCATCAGCATCCTCGCTGGCCTGATCTGCCGCGGCGTGGTTTACCGCCTGGTTGTGCTTACCGTCTGCTGTGTCTGCGCGCTTGTGCCTTTGCAGCGCGAGATCGCGCGATGGGTGCATCTGGATCTGGCCGTTCTCGCTCCGGTCTTGATCCTGTCGCTTGGCCTGCTGATGTGGCGGCTCAAGGGCCGTTTCTACCTGGCCGTGGCCGTCTTCTCGACCACCCTGCTGGCCGCCAATCTGTTTCGAATCGGCGCCCCGGCCCACATTCTGCCAGCGGCGGAAACCGTCAACGGGAAGCGACCGCCCGCGCACTTCCTTTATCTCGTTCTGGATGAGCACATGGGACCGGAGGGGTTGCCCGCGGACATCGAGGAGTGCCGGCAAGCGCGCGGCAGGATCGAGCGTACGGCCCGGCGTTGGGGTCTGACGCTGCATAGCAACGCATACAGCAACTACGCCACCACCTTCGATTCGCTCACCAGCGCGATGAACGGCCGCCTGTTGTCCCGCCACTTGGAACTTTCGCCGCCGCCCGACGCGCGGGGCATCCACCATCCCGATACCCAGGCGTTTCGCGAAGCTGCCACGCGCCGGGGCTACGCGCTGCGGTTTATCCAATTGAGAAACATCGATTTCACTGGCGGCCACCCGGAACTAGCATTCAATTACGACGATTCAATCGCCGAGGCCGGAGATATGCCCGGCGGATGGACCGACCGGTTCAAGTTGCTCGTCGGAAGATACCAGGCATCCGACCTCGTCTTCGCCCGCTTCAAAGGGTTCTTTCCTTTCCGGTTTGGTCTCAGGATGCTATTCCCGCTGTCGGCCGGCCGGCAATGGCCGGTCTGGTTGATCGAGGAGATCCTCGCCGCCGAACGACCCACCCTGTTCTTCGCTCATATCCTCTGTCCCCACGGCCCGTATGTCTACAAAGCCGACGGCTCGTTGAGAGCGCCGCGTGAATGGGCGCACGACCAGGATTACCAGCGGCTGAACGAAGAGGACTACCGCGCCAGGTATTCGAGATATGGCGAACAGGTGCAGTTCCTTCAATCCCAGATCACCTATCTCTTTGCCGAACTGAACGCCCGCGGCTTGTTCGAACCGATGACTGTGCTCGTCCACGGCGACCACGGCAGCCGCATTCTCCAACAACGGCCAGGCATCGCCAAACTTGAGGTTTCGGGTCCGCTCAGCGTCGACCGCTTCGACTATGCGGGCAAGCCCGATCCGCAGGAACTGCGCGACCGCTTTTCAGTTCTTTTTGCCGCCAAAAGAAGCGGACAAAAGATTGGTAATACAGAAGTAACCCCGATCAGCCTGGTCCGCGTCATTCCAACGTACACAGGTGTCGCACCCCTGCCGGATGAGCGTTCAGCCAGCGCCGCATATCTGTTTGACGGCGAAGGCAAACCAGTGGAGATTCCGATTTCAGACCTTTGGAGACCTTAGATGCTCTGCCTTCTCTATCTTGACCCGGCCTCCGGCAGTATGGCTTATCAGATCGTCCTGGCGGGGCTGTTGTCGCTCTCGGCCATCTGGCGGAAACCGTGGATCTGGCTGGCGTCGCTGTTCACTGGCAAACGCAGGAACGGCGGCTAAGAGGCCGTCTGGCGCTCCCAAGCCGCCGCGAGTTCGTTTGGTTGTGATGCGTCATGTCCTGCGGAAGTTGATCTCCACGTTCGCCCTCACCTTGACCGGTTTGCCTTCTTTCATGCCCGGCTGGAACTTCCACTGCTTCACCGCCTCGATGGCGGCTTCAAAGAATGCGGGATCGCCATCCAGCGGCTCAACCTCTGCGACTTCCCCTTCGGTTCCGATGACGATTTTCAACATCACTCTTGCTTCCTGAGTTTCAGGCGGGATACCTGCCGGGAACTTGGGCTGCACGCGGCTGATCGGCACCGGGGCAGAGACTCCGCCGCCGATGCGGTGAACATCGGGCGCCTCCTCCGAGCGCGAGGCACCGGCCGGTGCGTCTGGCAACGTGAATCCGACATCGATGTTGGTGTTTACCTCCACAGGTTCGCCGTTCAGCAGAGTCGGCCTGAACCTCCATTGTTCGACCGCCTGCTTGGCAGCCTGAACCAGCAGCGGATGGCCGCTGAGCAATGTGAGTTGCTTTACTGACCCGTCGGTCGCGAGAACGGCCGTGAACCGGACCGTGCCCTGAATCCGGGCCTGCCGGGCCAGTGGCGGATACTCCGGCTCCACCTTTCGCACGATGTTCGCCTGCTGGACGTTGCCGCCGACCGTGATCCGTTTCACACCCGGCTCAGCCGGCGGCATGTTCACAATGTTTGGTTCGGCCGAGGCCCGCTCCAGCGCCACCCGCCAGCGCGGATTCTCGGGATCGAGCGACTGGGCGCGTTTCAGGTACTTGGTTGCCAGTTCGTTGCGCCGATTGAGCCGTGCCCGCAGTTCGGCTTCCTGTTGAGGGTTATGACCGGTCACGGTAATCGTTTGGCTGGAGGTCAGCATCTCGCCGGCGAGACCGACTAGCTGCGCGTCGGACGAGGTGTCGAGTTCGTTCGCCGCTTTCCTCCTGAATGATTCAATGTCCTGGGCCATCGTGCTGACGCGCGTGGGCGGGTCTAGGGCAGTGATATAGATGACGGCCAACTGGCCGAGATAGCCACGGTTGTCAGGTTCAAGCCTTCGTGCCTTCAAAATGAGATCCTCGGCATCGAAGAAATCGAAGGCGCCGAGGAATGCCTGCGAAGCCGTGGCCAGCACCCTGGTATCAGTGGGGTAGTTGCGGGCATGGGTCCGCCAGACATTACGCAGCCGGTCGCGATCCGCATCGTCACGGATCAGACTCCTTCCAGGCAGCAGAGCCAACGTTGCGTTGAAGCTCTCCCGCGACTGAGGGGCGTTCTCGACCAGCCACCAGGCTTGATCGCGCGCTTTGTCGCGTTCGCCCTTGGCGAGGTAGAGACCAATCAGCTTGCCGCGAACTTCGGCGGAGGTGGGATTGAGTACGAGTTGTGCTTCAAGATCAGCAATCGACTCCCCTGGCGTCAGGGATGTTGCCGCGGACTGGGGAGCTCCCGGGGGCGGTAGAGAAACGGTGGATTGAAGGCCAACTTGCGGAGCCTCGGGGGCCAGAATCGCCGCCACGAGCGGTTCGTTTGGTCCCAAGTGCCTGATTTCTGGCAGCGCCGACGCCGCCAGCAGCACCAGCGGCACAGCCGCAGCCGCGATCATCAGAATAACGCCTCGCCGCAGGCTCCGTACGCTTGCCGCATTGCTCGACAGGATGCGCTCCACCCTGCGCCCGACCTTTGTTGAACGTGCCATCGCTGTCGCCTCCATCGATCCCATCCTTTGTCCCTGCATGGCGATGGCGAAATCCACCACCGCGCTCGCATACTGTTTCACGTCGCCGACCGCGGCCAGCGCCATCTCATCGACAGCCTCCTCGGCCTCGGCCGCTAAATGCCGCTCCAGCCACCACGCGGCCGGATTCCACCAGTTCACGGCCTTGTTCACTGCGGCGAGACGGGCAGTGAGCCAGTCGCGGCGGGCCACATGGGCGGTTTCGTGGGCCAGCACGGCCAGCAGTTTCGGGGGCGGCCACTCCCGCCAGTCCTCCGGTAGAACGATGACCGGGTCGCTCACGCCGCAGGTAAAAGGCACCCTGATGAGACCGGTCTCCATGACCTCGGGCAACCTGCCGCCGTAGCCGACCGCTTGCGCCGCCGCAGTGAGCCCGTTCGGCACGACGGGCGTCGAGGTCCAGATGAGTCTATTCAACTTGACTGACGATGAGAACTGGCGAGCCAGCAAGACCGCCGCACCGGCGAGATAGACGCCCAGCAGGATCGCACCGTAGTTGAGCGGGTGCGGCGGAGGGGCTGCCGTCGTGATTAGAACGCCATCGGGCAACTTCACTGGCAGCGGATCGATGGCCACATCCGGCTCCGGCGCGGCCCGCTCGATCCACACCGGTACGGGCCAGGACGGGACCGTCAGTTGCAGAACCGGCAACAGCAGCATCCCCGCCGCCGCGGCGATCCATACCGCATGGCGCGCGGCCGCGCCCGCCTTTCTCGCAAGCAGCGAGGCCAATCCTGCCAGGGCCAGCAGCGCCAGCCCGCGCGCCGCCCATTGAATGAAGAAGATCGGCAGGCTTTCCACGGGAATTACCTCCGGTTGAGACGCTCCAGTTTGCGGGCCAGTTCCTTCAGTTCCGCCGGGTCGATCACCTCATGCTCGACCATGCCGGTGACCAGTTCCTCGACCGAGCCGCCACAAAAACGCTCAACAATCTGCCGGAGCGCGCGCACCGCCGCATTGCGAGGCTTTTCCACCGGCGTGTACACGTAGGCGCGGCCTTCAACGACGTGGCGGACGTGGCCCTTTTCTTCCAGACGGCGGAGTAGAGTCCGTACAGTGGACTCAGCCAGCGGCTTGCCGGCCGTCAGGCCTTCGCGGACCGCCTCGGCCGTCGATCGGCCGTTGGCCCAGAGGAAGTCCAGGACCAGTTTTTCCAGATTGCTTGCCTCCCTGGAGGGCGCCGAATGGTTGTTACGAAGTGTCACGCTACAATATGTCACACAAGCTCCGCCGGAAGTCAAGCGTTATTTGTCGGAGCCTGATTTGAGGCCAGGACAGGAGGCGGCTACTGCTAATCTGTACATATGTTGTTCACCGGACTGGAACACACGGCCATCGCGGCTCACTCACCGGGCGAACTCGCGCAGTGGTACGTCAGCACACTGGGCTTCGTCATCAACTTCGAGTACGACGGCAACTACTTTGTGAAGGCGCCCGACGGCGCGATGCTTGAGATTATTCCGGCGCAGGGCGAGGCGCTGCCTGCCTCGGCCAAGACGCCGGGACTGCGTCATCTTGCCGTTTCGGTCTCCGATTTCGACGCCGCGCACGCTGATCTCGTAGCCAAGGGTGTCCACCTGGCCGGCGAGCCAATTGAAGTGAAGGGCAACCGTTTGTTGTTCTTCACCGACATCGAAGGAAATCTCCTCCATTTGATCGCGCGTGAGAAGCCGCTCCCCTAATCGAGGCAGTAGTTGATCCGCCGCATTTTCACAGCGTTTGAATACCGCGATTTCCGGCTGATGTGGGCCGGCGCCTGCACCTCGAGCATCGGCACATGGATGCAGAAGCTGGCCCAAAGCTGGCTGGTGCTTCAACTGTCGGGATCGGCGTTCATGCTGGGTCTGGATGCGTTTCTGGGCGAGATTCCGATCTTCTTGCTGGCCTTGGTGGCAGGCGTCGCCGCCGACCGCTTCGACCGGCGGCGTTTGTTGATCATTTCGCAGGTAATCCAGATGACCTGCGCCTTCACCCTGGCCTGGCTTTTCGCCATGGGCACGGTCCAGGTCTGGCACATCTTGACGCTGTCATTCGTCGTGGGCGTGGCTCAGGCCTTCGGCGCGCCGGCCTATCAGTCGCTTCTGCCGTCGCTGGTGCCGCGCGAGCATCTGCCGAATGCGATAGCGATGAACTCGATCCAGTTCAACCTGGCGCGCGTGGTCGGCCCGGCGCTGGGCGGATTCGCGCTGGCCAAATTCGGCGCCGCCTGGTGTTTCGGACTCAACGGCCTCAGCTACATCGCCGTGATCGTTTCGCTGATGATGATCACGACGATGTTCGTCCCGTCGCCCGGCAAAGAGGGCGTTTTGGAGAGCATGAGGCAGGGCCTGCGCTTTATCGGCCGGCAGGCTGGGGTAAAGACACTGATCGCCGTGTCGTTTGCATCCACGTCGCTCGGCGTCTCGATCGTTACCTTTCTTCCAGTATTCGCCAAGGATGTGTACGGCGGAGATGAGGCCACCTACACCTTGCTGCTGACAGTGGAAGCGGCCGGCGCCATCAGCGGCGCGCTGCTGGTGGCCTTCCGCGGAAAAACCGCCCATCTCTGGCGGGACGCGATGATCAGCCTAGCCGCGCTGGGCGCGTGCATGTCGGCTTTTGCGTTGATGCCGTCCATGCTCATTGGGCTCGTTTTCCTTTTCTTCGGCGGTATGGCGCTGATCACGTGTTTCGCCATGATGAGTTCGCTGATTCAATTCATGGCAACCGATGAGATGCGCGGGCGCGTCATGAGTATTTACAACATCGCCTTCCGCGGCGGAATGCCGATCGGCAGTCTGATCACAGGCCGGCTGGTGGAGGACTTCGCGGCGCGGCCCGTGATTGCGGGCGAGGGGGCGATCCTGGTATTCATCGGTCTGGCGCTGCTGGCATCCAACCGGCGGATGCTGGCCGAGTAGAGCCTTATGTGGATAAAACTGGAACTGATACCGGTTGCTTTGATTGGCTGTCTGACCTGCCTTGCTGCTCCGCCAGAGGCATGGCTGAAAGCGCGCGACGCGCAGGACCGGGCAGCGCTGGATGCCATTGCCGCCTCGGCGCGAAAAACGGCCGACGCGAAACCCAAAGCCGCCGACGCGCTCTATCAGGCCGCGGTGGCGCAGTCGCTTCGAAGCGAAGTGGCGATGGAGATGCGCGACAAACGGGCGGCCGGGGCGGCGGCTGAGGAAGGCATCGATCTGGCTCGCCGCGCGCTCGCCTTGGATGGGTCCAACGCCGAATACCATCGCATTCTCGGCACTTTGTGCGGACAGGTGATTCCGGCCAACGTGCTGCTCGGATTGCGATACGGGCAGTGCGCGCTGGACGAAGTCTCGAAAGCGATCGAGCTGAATCCGAAATCGTCGGCTGCCTGGCTCAGCCGGGGCGTGGGCAACTACTACTTACCGGAGAGTTTCGGTGGCGGCCCGTCCAAAGCCGTGGATGACATGAAGAAAGCCATTTCCTTGGACGCGAAGAACGCCGAGGCGCACATGTGGCTGGGCATCGCTCTGCGAAAACTGAATCGCAACGCCGAAGCGAGGGCGGCGCTGGAAACCGCCGTCAAGCTGAATCCGCGGCGCGTTTGGGCCAAACAGCAATTGGAGAAGACGCCGCCGAAGTGAAATACCCGGAACGAGCCCTGGTCATAGCCGTCCTGGCGGCGCTCACGCTGGTGGGCTTCTACTACTTTCCGGGTCACACCTGGTTGCAGTCCGACACCCAGATCTACATCCCGATCTTCGAGCACCTCGACGACCCTTCCTTGCTGGCCAACGACCCGGTCGCCATCCGCCCGCACGTCACCTGGACGATCTATGACGAAACGGCCCGCGGCATCCGCGCTTTGACGGGATTCGAATACCGGGACATCCTGGCGGGCGAACAGATCTTGTTCCGCTTCTTCGGGCTGTTAGGCGTGTTCCTGGTGGCGCACTCCTGCGGGATCGGAACCGCCGGGGCACTGTTTGTGGCGGCGATGTTCGGGCTGGGCGCGGTGATCAACGGTCCGACGGTGCTGACCTTCGAGTACGAGCCGGTGCCGCGCGGATTCGCCGTGATGCTGCTGCTGGCGGCGATCGGATTCGGCGCCAAGGAACACTGGAACCTGGCCGAACTGTTCGCCGCTTTGGCGACGCTCTATCATCCGCCCACGACCGCTCCGTTCTGGGCCTGCGCGCTGCTGTGGTGGCTCGTCCGGCGCGACGCCTTCGAGCGCCTGCGGCTACTGGTTTGGGCCTTGGTGGCGGCCGTCATTCTCCTGATCTTCGCCATGATCCAGCCGGGTCTTACCGAAACGCAGCCACTGTTTGGCAGCATCGACCCGGAACTCGAGCGGCTGCAGCGCCTGCGCGGCTCGTACAACTGGATTGGGCTCTGGCCGGACAATTGGTTTTGGCAGTATCCACTCCTGTTTGGCGTCGTGATGGCGGCCTGGTTCCGGCTGCGTCACACGATGCCGGCCAAAGTGAAGTGGTTTTCCATCTCGCTGCCGGTTTTCGGGCTACTGATGGTTCCGCTCACCTGGCTGTTGCTGGACCAATGGAAGTGGATTCTGATGCCGCAGTATCAGCCGGCGCGGGCGGTCTTGTTCATCACGGCTTTTGCGGTCATTCTGAGCGCCATCGCCGGATGGCGGGCTGCGGGCGAACGGCGTTGGATGGAAGCTTCAAGCTGGTTTTTCGTCGTCGTGGCGATCCCGTTGAATGGACTGGTCCTTCAATTGATCACCCAGGTGTTTTCCACGCCATTGGCTACGAAGCGGCTCGTGCTCGCCCTGGCTTTGGCACTTGGCATGGCCTTCATCTCCTCGTTTGCCCAGCGGCGGCACGCCATCGCCGTGGCTCTGGCCGTCGCCGCTCCGCTGCTCGCCATACCGACTATCGGCAGAACGGTCAACTACCCGGACTTGCAGGCCAACCCGGAATTGACCGAACTGTCGGCGTGGGCTTCGTCCAGCACACCCAAGGATGCCGTCTTCCTCTTCGCCGACGGCCGCCGCGATCTGGCTTCCGGCATCTTCCGCGCAGAAGCCAAGCGGGCGATTTACGTCGACTGGAAGGGCGGCGGGCAGGTGAATCTGTTGCAGCGCTTCGCCAGGGAGTGGTGGCAGCGCTGGTCGGCGGTGAACGAATGCAAGCCGCCTCTCAAGACTCTTGAAACCTATCGAGCGTTGGGAATCGATTACCTGATCGTGGCGCCGTCGCGGGTGCCGGCGGGCGCCGCCGTCCCGTTCAGCAACGCGCGATACAGCGCCGTTTATCTCCGCTAGGCGGCCTAACGCCGGTCCGGCGCATCGCGCGGCACGATGAGCTTTGCTTTGAATTTCATCCGGACGAATCGGGGACGATCCTTGCCGCCGGTGGGATCGAGTTCCGCGCCCAAAACCTCGATCTCGCCCTCGCCTCGCCCTAAACGGTCAATGTCCGCCAGGATCCCCGCGTCATCTCGCCGGTCACTGAGATTCCTCATGATCGCTTGGTAGTCCTCACGGCGCAGGACGAAGCGGAATGATCGCTTCCTGCTGAACACCCGCGCACCGGGCAGGAAGTGCCAGGAATCGAGACTTGTTGGGTTCGGTCCGTGAAACGGCGGCGTGGCGGCGGCGGCAAAGTTTTCCTCTTCCGGCTTGCAGGATGCAGAAACGGCGACAGTCCAGCCTGTCTGGTCCGTGTTTGGATGCAGGCAGAACCAGAGACCGCCAGCAACCGGTTTCGAATAGGTCTCGCCTGCTTGGATTGAGTCTGAGAACCGGAAAGTAGCCGCGCCGGCAGGCGTCAGGAGAACTACACCGATCAGGCTGGCGCAAATGACGCGGTACCAGACCATTCCGTTGCGATTATAGCCGCGCTGCGCGGATACAATGGAAGTTCGTTTGGAGACTGATCGTTGAAAGTACGCGACATCCTCGGACGGGGCGACTTCGCTCTGATCTCGGAATTGATTCCTCCCGGATCGAGGGTGCTCGACCTGGGATGTGGGGACGGCGCCCTGCTGGCCTGGCTGCGCGAGAACAAGCAGGTGGAGGCGCGCGGCGTCGAGATCAACCGCGAGCTGGTTCAAAAAGCGATCTCCCGGGGCGTCACGGTCTATCACGGAGACATCGACCAGTCGGTGACTGAATACCCTGAACAGGCGTTCGATTACGTCATCCTGTCCCAGACGCTCCAGGAAACCCGCCATCCGCTTCGCGTGCTTGAGGAGATGCTGCGCGTCGGCCGGCATGCGGTCGTGGCGTTTCCGAACTTTGGCCACTGGCGCGTCCGGCTGAGCCACCTCACCTCTGGCCGTTCTCCCCGCACGCCGACGTTTCCTTATCAGTGGTACAACTCGCCGAACATCCACTTCCTCACGGTTTTGGACTTCGAGGAACTCGTCGAGGACCAGGGATGGGTGGTTGAGAAGCGGAGATTCCTTTCAGGCCATTCGCAGATCACTTTGATGCCGAATGTGATGGCGGAAATTGCAGTGTATATGGTGCGCCGCTAGCCCAACGCGGACTCAGCGGCATCCATCACTTCCCCGTGATCGATACGAGGTCTCCTGTGGTTCGCAGTGCCCGGTCAGCTTGCCCGTCATGGCCGACAAGGACACTTCGTTCGGCCGTCTGCGGCCCGCACTTGAATTCCACCGGCCCGTTGACAGCGACGCCACTGCTCCGTTTCACGGAGATTCGCAGTGCGCCACGGTTTGTCTCGACTACAAGCACCGGGGTTGAATTCGAGCAGTCCACTTCAATCAGCCGCCCTTCAAACGAATCCGCCGCGTCTTTGCCGGTCCAGCTCCCTGGCGTGATGACAGGCGGGCGCGGCGCTTCAACATCAGACTGAGGCGCATCCACACTCGCCAGCAGCCCCTCGGCCATCGACTTTTCCGCAGTGCCCGCGGCGCGACGAATCGCCTCCTGCGCGGCAGCACGGGCTTCCAGCCTGCGGCCGCCGCGCAGCAGAGCCCGCCCGTACGCCTCCCACATCCAGGACGTGGCGTGGGGCGAATTGGCTGCCCGGTGCAATGCACTGATGGACTCGTCCGCCTCACTGGAGACGCCCAGAACGAACCAGGCCTCGGCCCTGTCGGGATCGAGTTCGACGGCGCGCCGCAGCGCCGCCAGCCATTCTGGCTTCGCCTGTCCCGTATTCCGCATGAGCATAGCGTATTCGAACCACATCACCGCATCGCGGGTGCCTGCTCGGGCGGCGCCCCGCATCAATTCCAGGGCGGCCCATAGGTTGCCCCGCCCTAATTCCACCATCGCCGCACGTGATTGTCTGTCTGGGCCCACGCCCGCACTCTTCAGCGCTTTTTCACGGCGGAGGTCCGCCAGTGTCGGGACGCCCGTTGAACGGCGGATCTCTTCGAACATCCGCTCGACTTCGGCGCGGGAGACGGGTAGTGCGGCGGGGCCTGTCGCGGCCGGCCAGGGCCGTTCCGCCCAGATGACGCCTGAGCCTGTCCTTCCAGCCCCAAGCCGCGCGCGGGTCGTCATTTCGGCTGCCGTGGTGCGGTAAACCATCTGGAACGCCTGTGCTTCTTTCATGCCATCGCGGAGCAGGCCGGCGAAGATTTGCACAGATGTATCGCCGCCATCGATCGCCATTTGGCGGACAAGCGCCCAGGCGCGGGCGTAGAACAGCCCCTGGTCCCTGGCGGCCCGGACGTTGGCAAGGTCTTCCTCGCCGAACGGTTCTCCGGAGGCCTGCCGCGCAAGATTGTCAATCGAAGCAACGAGGGTCCGACCCCGTGCGGCGACGGACAGGTCCAATGCGGAGTAATACTCGGCTATTCCTTCATTGAGCCAGGAAGGCACAACAGAGAACCCTGCGCGGTCGTTCATGACGTGAATCAACTCATGCCGCAACCTGCGTACCGCATCCGGGCCGCCATGCAGGAGAATCCAGGTTCCCGCCCCGGACTTATGATAGAAGCCCTTTGAATAGTCCTCCCCGCGGAGGCGGCGGAAATCCGACTCCCTGGCAAAATACACGATTTTTACGGGCGGCAGAGACTCGTCGAGCCCGCGCACCCTCGCGCAGCCGGAGTAAAAAGTGAGCGCCTCGGCCAGTATCCGCTCGGCGATTCCTGTCCCGGCATCGGTATGCACCTCCACGCCGCCCGCTGCCGCACGCCGCCATTCCGATGCGGCCAACGGTGGCGAGGCGAACGCCAGGATCATCGCCAAAATCTTGAATTCGAATGACATGTGCACATCGACAGTCTTCCATCGAGCCGATAGAAAACTTCGATTGGACCTCACGCCGTACCCAAACCTATCCTACAATCAGCAATGGCAACTGCGACTACTACAATGGAGCCTCCAACCTCACAAGTTACCCTTCTGCATCGCATCAGCAACATTGTCAGTTCCCACCGGAGTGCTGACGAGATGCTCGGCGAGATCGTGGGCCTGACGGTCCAGGTAACCCAGTGCGACGCATGTCTGGTTTACCTCCTGGACCCCGCTTCGGGTGACGTGATTTTGCGGGCGTCTCAGGTTCCGCACGCCGGCGAGATTGGTTCGCTGGCGATCCAGAGCGGTGAGGGCATTACGGGTTGGGTTGTGGAGAACAAGAGTGTCGTCGCTCTGTCGAAAAATGCAGCCGCCGACCCGCGGTTCGTTCGCCTACCGGGTTTGATCGAGGACACCTATGAGGCTTTCTGCTCTGTCCCGCTGGTCAGCGCAGGCGAAATCATCGGCGTTGTCAATGTTCATCACCGCGAGCCCCATGAATACAGTCCTGAAGAAATCGGGTTGCTGACCTTCATCGGCGAACAGATGGGCGGGGCTCTCACCAGGGCTCACTTGCAGGACGAAAACGTCCGCCTGCATGAGCAGACCCTGGAGATGAAGCGCCAGCTCGAGACACGGAAACTGGTTGAGCGCGCCAAAGGAATCCTCCAGTTCAAATACAATCTGACCGAAGAGGAAGCCTATCTGAGGCTGCGTAATGAGAGCCGCCGGTTGCGGCGCCCGATGCGCGACCTGGCCGAGGCGATCATTCTCACCGAGGACCTGGCTCGCAAGTCATCCGACCCCGCGTCGGTTGAGCGCGAATTCGAAGGCGACTAAGCACCACCGGCTCCGGCCGCGGGCTAACCTGTTAAGTTGAAGCCTTTCGTTCCATTCTTTACAAACGCACACCTATCGACACTGGCGGGCAATTTCTGGAAACGCGCCATCGACGAAGAGCGATTCCCCACGCGGATCCGCACAGTCGACACCGAAACCGGCACGAAGGTGGTGGTCCACGAGAACCGGCCGGAGGAGACAGCAGAAGCGGAAGTCGTTCTTGTTCATGGGCTTGAGGGATCAAGCCGCAGCGGGTACATGATCAGCCTGGCGCAGGCGCTGTGCGCCGCTGGATTCGCCTGCCACCGCATGAACATGCGCGGCTGCGGCGATGGCGACGGACTCACCAACACGCTCTACCACTCGGGGCTGACGGCCGACGCTTTGGCAGTTCTGCGCGGGATCAGAGCCTCGACCGGGGCGCCGCTCTTCCTGGCGGGCTTTTCGCTCGGCGGGAACCTGACGCTGAAGCTGGCGGGCGAGTTGGGAGAAAAGGCGGCCGGACTGGTCAACGGTTTTATCGCCGTGTCTACTCCGATCGACCTGGCCGAATGTGTTTGCCGCATCGATGCGAAGGAGAATTTCATTTACCAGCAGCGCTTCGTGATTTCTCTTCGTAACCGCTACCGGCGACGGCACATGGTGGATCCGAAGAGATTCCCTATCGATGGATTGGATCGAGTCCACACAATCTACGATTTCGACGACAAGTTTACAGCCCCACACTTTGGGTTTGGGACGGCGTTGAACTACTACCGGACACAGTCTGCGCTCAACTTTGTCGCCGGAATCCGTACTCCGACTCTTGTCGTACAGGCGCAGAACGACCCGATGATCCCGTTCAAGCTGTTTTCGGATCCCAGGCTTGCCGGTAATCCGGCCATTCGTTTGGTTGCACCCCGCCACGGTGGACATCTCGGGTTCATCAGCCGCACGGGGCCCCGCTTCTGGCTGGATCCTTTGATAATTGACTGGATTACGGAACAACTGCCACCAGCTGACCGTCTAGACAATTGATGAACTTACGAGCCTCCTTCGCCGAGGCCTTTTGGATCGCCGTGGCTTCGCTTCGGGCGGCCAAGTTGCGGAGTTTCTTGACTCTGCTGGGCATTATTCTCTCCACGACAACGTTAATTGCTGTGATGAGCGTGATTCACGGCATGAACCGTTATGTCGCCGACAAGATCGCCGATCTCGGCGCTGGCGGTTTCGTGGTCGTTCGCATGGCCTTCTTCGGCGACTTCGACCCGAAGAAATTCCTCGAACTCATGCGTAAGAACCCTCAATTGAAGGTGGAGGAATTCGAATTCCTGAAGTCCCAGGCCAGGCTGGTGGCCGATATGGGCATGCGCAGTTCGACGAGGGCGGATCTGACGGCCGGCGGGATCCGTGAGGACGAGGTCCAGGTGACAGGGGGATCAACGAACCTGAACGTGCTGTCCAATATACAGACCGAAGCAGGGCGGTATTTTTCAGAATCAGAGAATCACAATCGCCGCGCCGTCGCGTTCATCGGTTCGGACCTGAAAGACCGGTTCTTTGAAAACGTCGATCCGGTTGGCAAGACAATCAACATCGCCGGCCGTCCCTATACGGTGATCGGCGTTGCCAAGCGGATGGGAAGTGTCTTTGGCCAGTCACAGGACAGTTTCGTACACATTCCCATCAACACTTATTTCAAGCAATACACTTCGCGCACCGGCCTGTCGTTTGCAATACAGGCGATCGACCAGGAACACCTCCAGCAGGCGATGGACGAGGTTCGCGTTCTGCTGCGCTCCTACCGCCATCTGCCGCCGGGCAGGGAGGACAACTTCACGGTCTTTGCCTCGGATTCCATCATGAGCCTCTGGGAGCGGCTGACGAGCGCGATCGCGGCGACGGCGGTGGCCGTGGTCAGCGTGTTCATGGTGGTGGGCGGGGTGGTGATCATGAACATCATGCTGGCTGTCGTGACCGAACGGACGGTGGAGATTGGCGTGCGGAAGTCTCTGGGCGCACGGAGGCTGGATATCCTGCAACAGTTTCTGATCGAGTCGGCGGTTCTATCGAGTTGCGGCGGAGTACTGGGCGTGGCGATTGCCTGGGTAGTGGCCATGATTGTCAGGAATTCGACGCCGGTACCGATGGAACTGCCGCCCATTGCGATCTTCCTTGGGGTGGGAATCTCGGCTGTGGTGGGGCTGTTCTTTGGCATTTACCCGGCGCACCGGGCGTCGAAGCTGGACCCGATCGAAGCGTTAAGGGCGGAACGATGAGCAAGCACAGGCAGAACTGGCTGTTGATCATGGCGGGGATCAAGCTGGCGCTGGATGCGATCCGGGGCCACAAGATGCGCGCGTTTCTCACCGTGCTGGGCGTCATCATCGGCACCGGGACCATCATTGGAGTCGGATCGATCCTCACTGGGTTTGACGGTGCTGTAACGAGCGCCATCCAGAGCTTTGGCGCCGATTCGATCATTGTATTCAAGTGGCAGGCAGGCATCAGCTTCGGACGGCGCCCCGCCGAGGAGCGGCGGCGCAAGCCATTAACTTACGAGAACGCAGTGGCGATTCGGGAGCGCTGCCCATCGGTTGAAGTTGTCAGCCCTTATCTGTTTCCGGCGCAGGGATTCCACCGGGCGCGCTACAAGGGGAACGAGTCGCTCCAACTCGATTTCGGCGGAACCGACCCATCGTATGCCGAGGGCGGCCAGGCCGACATGATGTACGGGCGGTTCTTTACCGAGTTTGAGAACATCCACCGGTCTCCGGTGGTTGTGATCGGGGAGGACCTGTATAAAAATCTCTTTGCCAGTGGGGATGTCATCGGGAAAGAGATCGAAGTAGACGGCCACTCTTTCCAGGTTGTTGGCGTGATGAAGCGCCCGGCGAATTCGTTTCCTGGACAACAGGACACCCGGCTCATCATGCCGTATTGGACGATGCGGAAGTTCCAGCCCGGCGCGCGCGAGCACATGCTGGTGGTGGTTGCGAAACCGGGGATGCTGCCGGTGGCCCTGGACGAAGTGCGCGGAGTTTTGCGAACCGAGAGACGGCTCAAGTACAGCGAACCGGACAATTTCGGATTGTCCACGGCTGAACAGATGATTGAGGACTTCCGGCAGGTGACATCGGTGACGGCGCTAGTGATGGTCGTGCTGAGTTCGATTGGTCTGCTGGTGGGTGGCATTGGTGTGATGAACATCATGCTGGTGTCGGTGACCGAACGGACGCGCGAAATCGGAATCCGCAAGGCGATTGGCGCGCGGAAGGTGGACATCATCATCCAGTTTCTGACCGAGGCGGTGGTGCTGACCTTCGCCGGTGGACTGCTGGGCATGGGGCTGGGCTATGTCATCTCACTGATTTCAAAGGCAGTGTTCCCGTCGCTGCCGACATCAGTGCCTTTGTGGGCGGCCGCGCTGGGCGTGGTGGTTTCGGTGGGCGTAGGCGTTTTTTTCGGCTTGTGGCCGGCGACGAAGGCGGCGCGGCTGGATCCGGTGGACGCTCTGCGGTACGAATGATTGGTTGGAGAGGGGGCAACAGCCGTCCACCTCTCCAAATCTGACTCGCGCCCGGTTGGCTGGGTGCTTGCGATTTGCCGGGTCCGGCCACAGGCCGACAGGCGGAATCCCGGCCACACACGAATCGTGTACAACAAGATGGTGCGGCGCGCTCAGGCGCCGCTCAGCCGCGAGGCCGCGGCGGAGGAGTGCCATGTCCGCGTTTTTTGCCCGTTTTCTGATGACCCTCGCGCTACCAGCCGTCTTGCTGGCTCAGGCGCCAGACATTGCCGGCAGTTGGGAAGGGACGCTCGAAGCGCCTAGCGGGAAGCTCCGGCTCCGGTTGCACGTCGCGCGCGGCGAGGGCGGAGCGTTTTCAGCCATGATGGACAGCGTCGATCAAGGCGCAATCGGGATTCCTGTTGATCTGATCTCGGTCTCCGATGGCGCCGTGAAGTGGGCTATAACGCGGCTGGGCGCGACGTATGAGGGGAGGTTCTCGCCCGCAGGGGACACGATCACAGGAACGATGACGCAGGGCATCGCCTTGAAGCTCGACCTGAAACGCATGGGCGCGGCAGAAGCCAAGGCAGCAACCGGGCCTGCGGCGCGTCCTCAGACGCCAAAACCGCCGTTTCCGTACGCAATTGAAAATGCCGCGTTCGCGAGCAAGAGCGAAGGCGTAACTCTGGGTGGCACGTTAACAATCCCGGCGGGCGCGGGACCTCACCCGGCAGTCATACTAATCAGCGGTTCGGGCGCACAGGACCGGGACGAGACGATCTTCAACCACAAGCCGTTCTATGTGCTGGCCGACCACCTCTCGCGTAACGGGATAGCTGTTCTGCGCTACGACGATCGGGGTGTCGGCAAGTCCAACGGCGACAGGTCTCAGGCAACCTCCGTCGATTATTCGGAAGATGCCGAGGGCGGGCTGGATTTCCTGACGAAACGAAAGGACATTGACCCCAAGCGGATCGGGTTCCTTGGGCACAGCGAGGGCGGTTTGATTGCGCCGATGGTCGCCGTCCGGCGGCCGGAGACGGCCTTTATCGTGCTGATGGCAGGCTCGGGCGTGGACGGCGAGCAAATTCTGTACGAACAGGGGCAGGCGGTTCTGAAGGCGCAGGGCGCGAGCCAAGAGCGAATGGCTGCCCAGCGGCAAATCCAGGAACAGATGTTCGGAATTGTCCGGTCGGAGCCTGATCCGGAAGCCGCGGCAGCCAAACTGAAGGCAGTCCTGGGCGCTTCGCCTGCCGCGGAGCAGAGTATCCAAAATGTCACGTCGATGTGGTTCCGCTATTTCCTCACGTATAATCCTCAACCAGTGCTTGAGAAGGTGAAATGCCCGGTGCTGGCGCTGAACGGGAGCCTGGACACGCAAGTTGTGGCATCGCAGAATCTGCCGGCGATCGAGGCGGCGCTGAAGCGGGGCGGCAACGAGGACTTCGAGATCGCATTGATGCCGGGCTTGAATCACTTGATGCAGACGGCCAAGACCGGCGCAATTGGAGAATACGGTCAAATTGAGGAAACCATGGCTCCGGCAGCGCTGGACCGGATCACGAAGTGGCTGCGGAAGCGCACCGGATTGGAGAACATGAAGTGAGAATCCCGATCTTTCTCGCCCTGTTGCCGGGCCTTGCGTGGGGCGGGCTGACTAAGCCCATTGCCAGCTATGACATCAAGGCGAAACTCGACGCACGCAAGCACACAGTCGCCGGAAGCCAGACCCTCACATGGTTGAACGATTCACCGGACACGGTAGGCACGCTTCAGTTCCACCTCTACATGAATGCCTTCAAGAACTCGCGCTCGACCTTCTTCAAGGAGAGCGGCGGGCAGTTGCGTGGCGACCGTTCGGATCAGAAAGAGTGGGGTTGGATCGACGTGAGACGCATGGCGATCGCCGGGGGCGCCGATCTGACGAAGTCCATCCGGTTCATCCAACCCGACGATGGCAACAAGGACGACCAGACAGTGATCGAGGTCTCGTTGCCTGAGCCGGTGAAGCCGGGCGCGACGGTCCGGGTCGAGATGGACTTTGTCACCAAGTTGCCGAAGGTTTTCGCGCGGACGGGTTTTCACGGCGACTTTCACCTGGCCGGCCAGTGGTTTCCGAAGCTGGGCGTTTGGGAGACCAAAGGCTTCCGTTACTCGCAGCAGGGCGCATGGAACTGTCACCAGTTCCATGCCAACTCAGAGTTTTTCGCGAACTTCGGCGATTACCGCGTCGAACTGACCGTGCCGGCAGAGATGGTCGTCGGCGCGACGGGCGGCGAACCGGCGACCGTCAAAAAGAGCGGCAAGGACATGGTCTATACGTTCCGTCAGGAGAGCGTGACCGACTTTGCCTGGACGGCGCAGCCTACATACCGCCGCTTCGAACGGATATTCGTGGCCGATAGGCAGACCTCGGCGGCAGAGATCCGCGAGGTGACGCGCGTCCATGGCATCAGTGAAGCCGATGCGCGGCTGAGCGACGTCAAGATGATCCTGCTGATGCAGCCGGAACACGCCGATCAGGCTGAGCGGCACTTCAAGGCCGCGGCGGCGGCAATCAAGTGGTACGGCCTGTGGTACGGGCGGTATCCGTTCACGACGATCACGGTGGTCGATCCGCCGCATGGCGGTGGCGGCGCGGGCGGCATGGAGTATCCAACATTCATTACGGCTGGGACAAGCTGGCGGATGCCGGCCGACATGCTCGGGCCGGAAGAGGTCACTGTGCACGAGTTCGGCCACCAATTCTGGATGCAGTTGGTGGCGACGAACGAATTTGAGGAGTCGTGGCTGGACGAGGGATTCAACTCGTATTCGACGGCCAAGGTAATGGAGAAAGCCTTCGGCGACTGGCCCGTGCCGTTGACGGTATTTGGGTTCAATCTGTCGGAGTGGCTGGGGCTGCCGCAGATAGACGACTTCCGGTTGAGCCGCGCGGCGAACGTGGCCGAGGCGGATTCGGACAACATCCAGCGCCGGGCATGGGAATACTACAACGCGCAGAGCTACAGCATGAACTCCTACCCGAGGACGACGACATTTCTGCGAATGCTGGAGCGCGTGCTTGGCGGGGATGCCATGTTGCGCGTGATGAGAACCTACCAGCAGCGCTACAGGTTCAAGCACCCTGTTTCGCGAGATTTTGTGGCCATAGTGAACGAGGTGTCGGGCCGCGACATGAACTGGATGTTCGACCAGTTCGTTTTCGGTAACAAGGTGCTGGACTACAGCGTGGCTAGCGTCTCTTCTAAGGAGGTGAAGACGCCATTTGGCGTCTTTGATCAGCCGGACGGAGCGAAGAAGACGGTATCGATCGACGATGCGGAGAAGCAGGACGAGAAGGCCAAGGGAAAGAAGTCGTACGAGACCGTGGTGAAGATCCGGCGCGAGGGAGACGCTGTGGCGCCGGTAGAAATCGTGGTGAGGTTCAAGGACGGCTCGATTGAAAAGCGGAGCTGGGACGGGCAGTACCGCTGGGCGAAGTTCACGTTCTTCAAGCTTTCCGAAGTGGAGCGGGTGGAGATCGACCCCGAGGGCAAATACTTCATGGACGTGAACTGGTCCAACGATGTGTGGAGAGCCGAGACTGACAGGGCGCAGTCGGCACGATGGCTATCGAACATCCTGTTCTACGCCCAGAACGCGGCCATCTGGATGGGGGCGCTGCTGTAGCGAAGGGGCCAGGCAATGAAACTGACAACAGCAATTTCCGCAGCCGCCCGCCGCGTGGCGATGTACAAGGGCCTCTGGGTGTTGATGTGGTTTGCGTTCACGGCGCTGGCGATGGTGTTTGCCGTTCCGGCCGTTCGTTCCCTGGGGCAGCTGGCCCGGTTGCCAGAATCCGGGCCAAAGTATATGCCGGGATTGGATCTGGCATTCGCGGTGGAATGGGCGATGAGGATTGCGCCGGGCGCTCCGGGAGTGCTGGCGTCAGTGGTCATCCCGCTGTTTGGACTGGTGCTGTTGGTGCATGTCCTGGTTGCCGGCGGCGCGATCTACCGCCTGCTGCACAAGGGCCGTGTACTCGATGGGGCGGGCCTCTACTTCTGGAGGTTCGTGCGGCTGGCGCTCATTTCGCTGTTGTTTTACGTGGCGGTGGCGGCGCTGGCCGCGGGCGGCGGCAAGCTGGCGGACAAGTTGTGGGGCGAGGGGATGGAGGCGAAACCAATTGTCATTAGCGAGTGGATCACCCAGACCGTCACCCTCCTGCTGCTGGGTCTCGTCGCGACGATCTTCGACTACGCCAAGATTCGTTTGGCCGTGGACGGCAGCCGGAAAACATGGCGTGCGGCGATAGGATCGGCCAGGTTCGTTTTTTGCAATTTCAGCAGAACGATGGGCGGCTGGGCAGTGGTGACCTTGTTCGGCGTGGTGTTCTTCGTCTTATGGCGGGCGGTCGAAAATGCAGTCGAGTCGCGGACAATAGGCGCCGTGCTGATGTTGATCGCGGCGCAGCAAGTTTACGTGATCAGCCGGATCTGGATCAGGCTGATGTACTGGGGTGTGGCGATCGAGTTGGATGGCGCGCTGCGCCGGCCGCCCGAGGAAATGTCACAAGTGCCCGTCGCGGTACTGGCCGGTCCTCCGCCGATGGAGGGCGGCGTCAAGGTTGAGCCTGAGGAAGGCGAGGTTAGCGGCGGCGGAGCAGCGAGTACGGACCAACCTGAGTGACGGGCGCGTAGCCATCGGCGATGAAGCGCTCGATGGACTCCATGCGAAGGCGCGAGGGGTCACTTGAGGGCCAGATACGGAGGTAGTCGGCCGGTTTGAGATTCATGTAGACGATCCATTGCGGCGGGTCGCGCTGAAGATCAGAGAGGACGCTCCGTTCGTCGGTATTCGAGGACATTCCGGGCTGAAGGAAGCTGTATCGGGTCGGGTTGCGGCCATTCAGGGCGAAGTAAAAGACCGGCATGTAGGGAAAGACAAAGAGCGAGTCACGGGGCTTGACGTAAGATTCCAGCGCGGCAAGCACGATGGCTTCATCAGGGTTCATTGAGGCGCGGCCGGCGCGGGTCTGGACGGGCTGTTCCTTAAGACGGGTCAGGCAGGCGAATCCGGCATACGTTCCCGCGGCGAGAAGGAAGACAACGGTGCAGACAGCCAGCGGGACTCCTTTGAGAATGCGGGCAGAAAGGGCGGCTGCGAGCGCGTAGTAAACGGGCGAGGCGAACATCAAGTGCGGCAAGTCCAGGCGCGGCGCCTGGGCGGCGATGAGGACGGCGCCGCAGACCAGCAAGTAAGTAATCTCAACGCGGATTGTTTCAAGTTCCGGCCACTTCCGGCGAAGGTGCAAAGCCCAACCGGCGGTGGCAAGGATGGGGAGCCAGGCGGGGAGGGTGAAAAAGAACAGTATCGCTCCGACTATGGCCAACTCAAGGCCCGACGCGCCCTTCACGAGTGCGCCATAGCCGCCGATGACTTCTCCATAGAACATACGGTTAGCGCCCGCGTAATTGCGCCCGATCCACGACAACTGGTCGAGCATCGAGGCAAGCGCGCCCTGCGAGTACAGGACTGCAACTCCCGAAACGAGGCCGAAAAAGCCGCCTGCGAGGAAGGAGCGGGCGGACGAACGCATGCGCCGGTCGAGGAGGTGCCATAGGGTGAGGATCAAGGCGAACAGGCCGAGCGAGGGCGTCGTCCAGACGGCGGCGGCACAGGCGAGTCCGGCGAGTGAGGATGTGTACCAGCGAGGCCGTTCGCGGCTGGTCCAGGCGAGGGCGATGGCCGTCAGGGTCATCGCTCCACTATCCCAACGGTGGTTTGGCAAAAGTACCGAGGGTTGGGCGATGCTGAAGCCGAAAAACAGGAAAGCGGCGACGGCAGGGACCGCTCCAGGTCCTGAGAGCCGGCGCGTCATCCAGAAGATGAGCGCGGCCATCAGCGACAGATCGAAGATGAGCGGCAGGCGGGCGGCGGGCAGGTTCGTCCCGAACAGCTTCATCGACAGGCCCATGATCCACGGGGTTCCCGGTCCGCTCAGGTAGAAAAAATCGCGATACGGTGCCTGGCCCATGGCGACGCGGCGGCCGGCGTCGAGGTAGATCCCTTCATCGTTGTTGAGGAGGACAAGACGGTGGCCCACGAGCCAGAACAGGAAGACGAAGACGAGAACAAAGATAAGAAGTGGAGCGATGCGGGCCACGGGTTATCCTATCACTCCCGGGGTGCCGCCCCAAATGGGCCGCTTCAGGGATACCATTTGAGGGTGCGGCGCAGACATTTTCTCGGTTCGATCGGAGCAGCGATGGGTTCGGCTCTGGCGCGCGAGGCGTCAGCCTGGGAACTGACCCGTCCGAAGGCGCTCAAGCCCGGCGACACCGTTGCTCTGATCACGCCTTCGACCTACGTCAGCGACCCTGACCGCCTGGAACTCGCGCGACGGACCATCGTCCATTTTGGGCTCAAAGCCAAGTGGGGCGCCAACGTCGGCAAGCGCGATGGATACCTGGGCGGGTCGATCCAAGCTCGGGTGGACGATCTGCACGCCGCGTTTGCCGATCCTGAAGTGAAGGCTATCTTCTGCATCCGGGGCGGCTACGGTTCGGCGATGCTGCTGGACAAGATCGATTTCAACCTGATCCGGCGCAACCCGAAGATTTTCATCGGCTACAGCGACATCACCGCGCTGCATCTTGCCATCCACCAGACGACAGGCCTGATCACTTTCCATGGGCCGGTGACACTCTCGCGCTTTTCCAACTACACACAGGATTGCTTCCGGCGGGCGCTGTTCGAGCCGAAACCGCTCGGTACGCTGACGAATCCGCCCGAGGAAAACCAACTGCGTCCGCGCCACCTGACGCGCGTGATCCGTGCCGGCAAGGCCAGCGGACCGCTGACAGGCGGCAATCTGTCGTTGATCGCCTCACTGATGGGCACGCCGTGGGAAATCCAAACAGAGGGCAAGCTCCTGTTCATCGAGGATGTCGGCGAGCAGCCGTATTCGATGGACAGGATGCTGACGCAGTTGCGCCTGGCAGGGAAGTTCCGGGGGATTCGAGGACTGGTCATCGGGGAATGCTCGGGCTGCGTGCCTCGCGAGTTTCAGCCAAGCTTCGAATCGACGTTCTCACTGGGAGAAGTGCTGGACAGCATACTCGGGGACCTGAAGGTCCCAGTGCTGACAGGTATGACGATCGGCCATACCGACGATCAATTGACGCTGCCGCTTGGCGTCCGGGCGACACTGGACGCCGATTCGGCGGCGCTGACGATCGAAGAAGCGGCGACGGAGGCTTAGAACCATGACGAAAAGCAAAATGACACGACGGGCGGCGGCCGCGATGATATCTGCGGGGGCCGCTGCGCAAGCTCAGACTGGGACCACGACCGAACTGCTCTGGCCCGAGGGCGCGCCAGGCGCGCTCGGATCGGGCGACTTGGACAAACCGGCCCTGACCACCTGGATGGCGCCGAAGCCGAACGGCGCGGCAGTGCTGGTGTGCCCCGGCGGCGGCTACGGCGCGCTGGCGATGGATCACGAAGGCAAACAGATCGCCGAGTTCTACAATTCGTTTGGCGTCACTGCGTTCATTCTGAAGTACCGGCTCGGGCCGCGATACCGGCATCCAGCGCCGCTCGACGACGCGCGGCGGGCGATGCGGATGATCCGGGAGCGGGCGCCGAAGCTCGGACTGGATCCGGCCCGGATCGGCGTGATGGGCTTTTCGGCCGGCGGACACCTGGCATCCACGCTGTCGACCCACTTTCAGAAGGGCGAGCGCCCGGACTTTGCCGTGTTGTGCTACCCGGTGATCTCGTTCACAACGCGGTATACGCACTCGGGGTCGATGAGGAATCTCTTGGGGTCGCCGCCCGATCCGGCGCTGGTGTGGGACCTGTCGAACGAACTTAAAGTGACGGCTGAAACCCCGCCCACCTTTCTTTTCCATACGAATGCCGATAAGGGTGTGCCGCCGGAGAACAGCGTTCTCTACTACATGGCGCTGCGCCGCGCCGGGGTGCCGGCCGAAATGCACATCTACGCCGAAGGCAACCATGGCGTCGGTCTGGCGCAAAAGGACCCTGTGCTGGCGACCTGGCCGGACCGCCTGAAGGACTGGCTGCGCGGGCGCGGGATGCTCGGGTAACGCGGGGGCGCCGCCCCGCGTCCATTCAGCAGGCTACTGATGCGGAAAGCGATTACTGCTTTGTTCACGCTTGCGCTGCTGGCTCCGGCGCAGGAAACCGAGTCAGGCCGCCCGATTCTCAAGCGGGGCGGCGCCGCCACCAAGCACGAAGAGGCGAAGGAAACCGCGCCAAAGCCTGCGCCGAAGGAGTCCGTCTACAAAGAGATCGCCGTGGACGAGGAAGGGCGCGGAGACAAGTCCATCGCCACGATGCGGGTGGAGAATGATGAAGAACTGATCGAGCGGGCCCGTTTGGCTGCCTTTGAATTCAACGACAAACTACCGGACTTCATCTGCGATGAGGTGGTCCAGAGATATGAGAGCAAGACGCGGAAACCGGATTGGAAGCTGAAAGATCGCGTCCAGGTCGAGTTGGCCTATTCAGGCGGCAAAGAGGACTACCGGAACGTCCGCGTCAATGGCAAGCGGCTAAAGAAAGGATCGCCTGAAGATTCGGGCACGTGGTCCACCGGCGAGTTCGGCACGCTACTGGTGGACATCATGTCCAGCAGCACGGACGCCAGGTTCAAGCCGCGGGGACAAGAATCGATGGCGGCAGGATTGAAAGCGCAGGTCTTCGATTTTTCGGTGGTACAGCCCAATTCCCATTGGACGATCCGCTATGGGCACGCGGTGAAGCCGGCCTACACCGGGTCACTCTGGATCGACCCGGAATCTGCCCGCGTATTGCGGATCGAGATGGGCAGCCGCCAGTTGCCAGTGAACTACGACTTCGACAAGGTGGAGATGACGGTGGATTACGGTTGGGTGGTGATCTCGGGGCAACGCTACTTGCTGCCGATCAGCAGTGAGTCGCTGGCCTGCCAGACGCACTCGTTCATTTGCAACAGGAACTCAGTGGAGTTCCGGAACTACCGGAAGTTCACCGTGGAGTCTCAGGTCCTGCAGGTGGAGAGCGAGATCACCTTCGAGGGAGAAGAAAAGGAGAAATCGAAGGTCATTCCGCCATCCATCGAACCGGAGAAGCCGAAAAAACCGAACTAGGCACGTTCGTCACAGCCGCCGGAGGATGGCGCGGGCAATCTCGATCCCCTTCTGGCGGCCGCCTGGGAGACCGCCGAATCCGAGTTCCAGGAAGTTGTCGCCCTGGATTGCGAACAGGCCCGTGCCCAGCGGCGCCATCAACGCCTGATCGCCGACGCCCTGGATCTTCTCCATACCACCCATGGCCTTACCGGCGATGGAGACGCCTGCCCAGTCGGTCTTGCCGCCGCCCCGGCGGACGGAAATTTCGATCAGCGGACGGTCGCCAGCGCTGCCCGACGCAGCGCCACTGAGAATGCCTTTGGTGAATTTCTCGAGTTCCTGGAGGTCGGCAGCCTGGTTGGTCCCCTTCGACGACTTCAGAGCCTGCATGGCGGTTTCGGTCTGGGCCTGTGCGGCTTTTTGGACTTCATCCGGATCCGCGAAGTACTGGCAGGTCAGCTTGCTCGAATCGGCATCGGGCTTCTGTTCCGCCCGGATGATCCGAAAGCCGGTGAGCTTTTCGGCCTCTTCGCGTGGCAGCAGCCAGCAGCCGTCGCCGCCGTCGGACTGGGCAGTCTGCTCGCCAGAACTCGCGAGGTCCTTGAGATTGACGCCACTTTCCGAGGCGACCTGCTCGACCTTGTCCTTGACCTTCATTGCGGCATAGTACAGGCCGGCCCCGGCGATGACGGCGAATACCAGCAAGACCCCAAGGACGATGAAGACGACCTTCAGGAAGGTATTGGAGCTCTTTTTCTGGCCGGTGGCCGCCGGCTGCATCCCTTGCACTGTCGGCGGCGTGTAGGATGGCTGCGGCTGTGGCGTCGCATCCGTCGCCTTCGCCCCACACTTGCCACAAAAAACGCCCTCCATGGGAGCACCACAATTCACGCAGAATTTCGACATTGTCCAGCCCTCCTCTTCGTGCGCCCAGTGCGTCACGATCTCATCGCATAAGACTACTGCGAATCGCCAGCCTAGGCAAGCCAATCGCGACTAAACGGTGTCCAATGCGTCCAACAAGGGGTGTTAGCATCAAATAGAACACGCCTTATGCGACTGAAAAACAAACACATCACCGCTCCAGTGGCACATCTGGGAGTTCGTTTGGTTGTGGTCCTGGCCCTTCTGTTGGCAGTGACCCTGCCTTCCGCGGCCCAGGGCCTCCCCCAGGGAGTCACCAAGGTTACTACAGTTGAGGGGATATCCGAGTACCGGCTGGCCAATGGCCTGCGCGTGATCCTGTTCCCGGACCCGACAAAATCTAACATAACCGTCAACGCCACCTACATGGTCGGTTCACGGCATGAAGGCTACGGCGAGACGGGCATGGCCCACCTGCTCGAGCACCTCCTGTTCATGGGCACAGATCGCCACCCGGACATCAAGAAGGAACTGACCGATCACGGCGCCCGGCCTAACGGTTCGACCTGGTACGACCGGACCAACTACTTCGAGACCTTTCAGGCGACCGAGGAGAACCTGCGCTGGGCGCTCGACATGGAAGCCGACCGGATGCTGAATTCGAGGGTCGAAAAGAAATACCTCGATAGCGAAATGACCGTGGTCCGGAACGAATTCGAGATGGGCGAGAACGACCCCGGCGGCGTGCTGATGGAGCGGGTGGTTTCGACGGCGTATCTTTGGCACAACTACGGCAAGTCCACCATCGGCGCACGTGCCGATATCGAACGAGTGCCGATCGAGCGGTTGCAGGCGTTTTACCGCCGTTACTACCGGCCCGGCAACGCGATCCTGGTGGTCGCCGGCAAGATCGACGAAGCCAAGACGCTGGCCATGGTTCACCAGTACTTCAGTCCGTTGAAGAACCCTGCCGAACCGGTCCCGCAGACATACACCGTGGAACCGACACAGGACGGCGAGCGTCATGTCACGCTACGTCGCGTAGGCGACACCCAGGTGCTGGCCGCCGTGTACCACATCGCCGCCGGATCGCACCACGATTTCGCGCCGATGCAGATTGCTTCGAGAATTCTGTCGGACGCCCCCTCGGGACGCCTGTACAAGGCGATGGTCGAAACCAAGAAGGCGGCCAGCGTGATGGCGATGCCATTCCAGTTGAAGGATCCTGGCATGTTGCTGATCATGAGCGAGGTCCGGACGGAGAGCGATCTGAACACCGCCAAGCAGGCCCTGACTTCAACCATGGACGGCCTGCCCCAGGCGCCCTTCACCAACGAGGAGGTCGAGCGCGCGAAGACGCAGATCCTGAAGGGCATCGACCTGATGATGAACAACAGCGAGCAGGTAGCCTTGTCGCTCAGCGAATGGCAGGCGATGGGCGACTGGCGTCTGCTGTTCCTGCACAGGGACCGGGTGCGAAAGGTCAAGGCCGAGGATGTCAACCGCGTGGCTGGAAAGTACCTCATCGCGTCGAACCGGACTTTGGGCGAGTTTATCCCGGAGAAGAATCCTGTCCGGGCCGAAGTTCCCGAAGCTCCGGACGTGGCCGCGCTGGTGAAAGACTACAAGGGCGACGCGACGGTGTCGATGGGCGAAGCGTTCGACGCGTCTCCATCCAATATCGACAAGCGGACGATCCGCGGCGACCTGAAGGGCGGGTTGAAGCTCTCTTTCATCAACAAGAAGACCCGGGGCGAACAGGTGAACGCCGTCATATCGCTGCACTTCGGAGACGAGAAGTCGTTGATGCACCGAACCGCGGCCGGCGAACTTGCCGGGGCGATGCTGATGCGCGGCACAACCAAGCACACCCGTCAGCAACTCAAGGACGAGTTTGACAGGCTGAAGGCGCAGGTCAGCGTCCGCGGCGGGGCCGACGGAGCGAGCGCGTCCATCCAGACGACCAAGGAGAACTTCCCCAAGGTCCTGGCTTTGGTGGCTGAAGTGTTGAAGGAACCGGCCTTCCCGGAGAACGAGTTCGAGAACCTGCGCCAGGAGCAACTGGCCGGGCTGGAAAGCCAGAAGAGTGAACCACAGGCTCTGGCGATGATCGAAATTCAGCGAAAACTAGCGCCTTATCCCAAGGGCGACGTGCGCTATGTCGACACGCTGGAAGACTCAATCGCCGATGTGAAAGCCGCTAAGCTTGACGATCTGAAGGCGTTCCACAAGGATTTCTATGGCGCCTCCAACGGCGAGGTGGTCATTATCGGCGATTTCGATCCCGAGTCCACCCAAACTCAGCTTTCGGCGCTGTTCAACGATTGGAAGAGCCCGAAGCCTTATACTCGCGTCGCCAAGAGCTTCAAGACGATTGCTTCAGAGGCCAAGACGATTGAGACGCCGGACAAGCAGAACGCGATGTGGGTCGCCGGCTTGCAGGTTCAGATGAAGGACACCGATCCGGAGTATCCGGCGCTGATGCTGGGCAACTACATTCTCGGATCGTCTGGGATGGGATCAAGGCTGTTCAGCCGGATCAGGAATAAGGAAGGGCTGAGCTACGGCGTCGGCAGCGCCTTCTCGGGAACGCCGACCGAGGACTTGCACGTGCTGTTCGGCTACGCCATCTGCGCGCCGGAGAACGCCCCGAAGGTGGAAGCGTCATTCAAAGACGAGATGGCGCAGATCATTGCCAAGGGGTATACCCAGGAGGAGGTCGACGCGGCGAAAAAGAGCTGGTTGCTGTCGCGGCAGGTCTCCCGCGCCCAGGACCGGGAACTGGCTGGGCGGCTGCAGATGCAGCGCCAGTTCGGCCGGACCATGGCCTTCGATTCCGAGATGGAAGCGAAGGTGATGGCCGTGACGCCGGCACAGATCCAGGCGGCGATGAAGAAGCACTTCGACCTGTCGAAGATGACGTTCGTTCGCGCTGGCGATTTCGCACGGGTGAAGGTCTCTTTTTAGGCTGGATAATGAAGGGGGTGGGCCGGGGACGCCGGTTCCGCCCCCTTTCTTTTTGGGTGACCGATGATTACTGACCTTGTGCAGATCCACCGCCTCGGCGAACAGAAGCGTGAAGAGAACCAGAAGTTCAGGCGCTGGCTCAAAACGCACAACTACGTCGAGCGGAAGTTCAAGGCTCTGGCCAAGGATGTCGAGAACGAAATCGACTGCACCGAGTGCGGCAACTGCTGCCGCGTGGCCACGGCCAAGGTGACCGACCGGGACATCGTCAAACTGGCCAAGTTCATCGGCATGGGCTTCCAGAAGTTCAAGCGCGAATACACGCAGGAGGACGCCGAGGACGGGTGGGTGCTGAAACGGGATGACAAAGCGGGTTGCGTCTTCCTGTCGGGCAATCATTGCACGGTGTATGAGGCGCGGCCGTCGAGTTGCGAGCACTTTCCGCACCTGACCAAAGGCGAGGGCTCGCTGTTGGCGCGAATGTGGCAGTTCGTCGACCGGGCGACGTACTGCCCGATCGTTTACAACACGCTGGAGGCGTGGAAGGACGAGACGGAGTTTAAGCCGTACGCGAAGTGAAGGAAACTACATTCCACCTACTTTAGCCTCTCTGTCAGCGTCACTGGCTGTTTCAGCTTGAACGTCAGGCGGGTTTCGTTTTCGAGTTCGGCCTGTTCGCCTTTTGTTCCAAGTACGGTTCCGGCGCCTGCCGCGCCGCCCACTCCGGCTCCGATCGCCGCGCCTTTACCGCCTCCGGCGATGGCGCCGATGGCCGCGCCGATTCCGGCCATGACGCCGACCTTGGTGGCATCTTTCTTGGCCGACGACGCTGCGGTGTGGGTGAACGTCTCGGAACTGACGTCGATGGACTGGCCGTCGGACGTGCGCAACTGGGCGAGTTCAAGCGCGATCGTCGCCTTGCCCTTCACGCGGCCCGGCGGTTCCATCATCACGACTTTCGCCAACTGGCGAGAGCCTCGCTCTGCCAGGACCATGCCGTTCACGACCAGCGGGGCATCGAGTGTACACTGCACCGTGTCGTTCTGGTAATGGGTCGAAGTGCTGACTTTTTCATTCAGCCGAACGGCTATCAACGTCCCGGCGGGAATGGTCACGGAGCGCGGCTCTACTTTTGGCGGCGCAATCGGAGCTAGTGGCGGCGGCTCGGGAACAGACGGCTTGGAGATCTCCCTGGTCACTGGGGCGGGCTGGGAATCCGGCGGGTCAGCCGGCCTGCTGACCGCCTCTGGCGCTGAAGGCTGAACCTGCTCGGCGGCCCGGGTGGGCGCGGAAGCGGGCGTTTGGCGGTGGACCGAAGCCACAACGGTGCGCCGGGGCTTCGGAACTGCCTTCTCCACGACCGGTTCTGGTTCCGGCTTCTCCGGCTCTACCGGCAACGCCACCGCAGCCATCTCGGGTACCGGCACAGACGGAGCCGCCGCAGACGCCGGTCCGGCGGGTTTCACTGACGCCGCCGGCTGCTGCTTCGGCATGAGAATCCACATTCCAAGCGCGCCAGCCAGAACCAAGGCCGCGCCTGCCAATAACTGCGTCGGTTTCATTCCCAACCTCTCCACTTGATACTACGCGCCACAGGGCGATTGCGTTTCGGCTGCGGCCGCGCGCCCCGTTACAATGGAGATGCATGATCCCCTTTCCCGCCGGCTACAGCATGGGCGGTGTGCGCATTGAACCCGCCACCGTTCTCGCGCCCATGGCCGGGGTAACAGACACGGTCTTCCGCCGCCTAATCCGCAACCAGGGCGGCTGCGGTCTGATCATGACCGAGTTCACGTCGTCGCACGGCGTGGTCGCGACCAGAACAAAAACACGGAAATCCGTTACGGCGCACTATCTGCACTTTGAACCCGAGGAGCATCCGATTTCGGCTCAACTGTTCGGATCCGACCCGGAGGTGATGGCCGATGCGGCGCGCGTTTGCGAGGACCTGGGCTTTGACGCCGTGGACATCAACTTCGGCTGTCCAGTCAAGAAGGTAGTCCGGTGCAATGGCGGGTCGGGGCTGTTGCGAGACATGCCGCTGGTGGACCGGTTACTGAAGACCTGCCGCGCCGCGATCCGGATTCCTCTGACGATGAAGTTCCGCTCGGGCTGGAACGAACATGAGTTTGTCTATCTTCAGATGGCTCGCATTGCTGAAGACAACGGCCTCCAGGCGATTGCGCTGCACCCTCGAACCCGTGAGCAGGGTTACGCGGGCCGGTCCGATTGGTCACATATCGCCGAAGTGAAGGCGGCCGTGAAGATTCCTGTCATCGGAAATGGCGACATCAACATGCCCGAGGATGCAGTGCGGATGTACCAGGAAACAAATTGCGATGCCATCATGATCGGACGCGCGGCATCGTCGAATCCTTGGATTTTTCGACAGATCTCGGAATACCTGGCTGAGGGAAGCTACTATAAGCCCACCGAGCACGACCGCTACGAAATGATGCGGACCTACTACCGAATGCTGGTTGAAAAGGGCGGCCTCGACATCGTGGGCAAGATGAAACAATTTGCGACATACTTCACCCACGGCGTACGCAACGGCTCGAAACTCCGGGTCGCCGTCTATCATGCACGCACGCCAGACGAGATCCGGTCGCTCGTCGATGCGCACTTCGAAGTTGAATTGGGCCGCACGGAGACGGCGGCGTGAAGCGGGTCCAAGTGATCACCGACGGGTCCTGCCTCGGCAATCCAGGGCGCGGCGGCTGGGCGGCGATCCTGCGCTACGGGGCCCGCAAGAAAGAACTCGCCGGAGGCGAGCCGCAGACGACGAATAACCGCATGGAGCTGACGGCCGCGATTCAAGCCTTGTCGGCATTGAAAGAGCCTTGCGAGGTGGAAGTCGTGACCGATTCCGAGTACGTCAAGAATGGCGTCGAACAATGGATGAAAAACTGGAAGCGCAACGGCTGGAAGACAGCGGCCAAGAAACCCGTTCTCAACCAGGATCTTTGGATGAAGCTAGACGAGCAACTCTCACGGCACCGGACCACCTGGGTGTGGACCAAGGGCCACGCTGATCACGCCGACAACAATCGTTGCGACGAACTGGCGCGCGCGGCCGCCAGCCGGCAGTGATTCCTACTCCGCCTCCTTTTTCAAATACACGGTACGGATCGGGAACGGGATCTCGATGCCTTCTTTCCGGAATCGCTTGAAGATGCGTTTTCGAAGCTCATGCTGAATTGGAAATTGATCCGTGTACTGGGCGGCCTGGCAAATCATGGTGAATCCGATTGATGAGTCGCCAAAGCCGGGCGTGAACCTGACGACGGGTTCCGGCTCCGCGAGAAGCCCGGGCACCTGCCCAACGGCCAGTCTTGCCTCATCGAGGAGTACCGCCTCGACGTGGTCCGGGTCGCAGGCATAGCTGACGCCGACCTCGATTCGAACCGCTGACCGGCTTTCGGGCAGGTTGAAGTTGGTCACGATGGCCTGTGCCAGCTTCGCGTTGGGAACAATGACCATATTGTTCGGCAGTGTTTGGATAGACACCGCACGCCAGCCGATGTCGGCCACAGTGCCTTCCTCTCCGGAGTTCAGCCGGATATAGTCGCCAACCCGGATCTGGCCGGACAGAGATACATAGAAGCCCGCGAAGAGGTTAGCCAGCGTGTCCTGCAAGGCCAAGGCAACCGCCAGTCCGCCGACGCCCAGAGCCGTCAGGATCGGAGTAATGGTGATGCCAAGACTGTTGAGTACGATCAACAGGCCGATGGACGCCACCACGATGGAGACGATGTTCTGGGTCAATGAAGTCCCCGGCACAGCTCCGCCTGAACGGGCGCTCAGATGCCGCACGAATCCGCCAGCGATCCGGGCGGCAGCCAGCGTGACCGACAGAATCAGCAGGATCAAAAGCGCTTTGGAGATCAAGTGGGCGTATTGGAGCGGGATGGTGGCCACTGACGTTCCCGCGATGGTGGAGAGCATCAGAGACCAAAGAAGAAAGGGCGTCCGGATCGATTCAATGACCAAATCGTCAAAATCGGTTTCCGTTCCACTCGCCCATCGGTGCAAGGCCCCAAATAAAACACGCCTGGCTATGAGCATGGCGAGAAACACGGCAGCGGCGGTGGCCATTGGAATGATCAGCGCGCGCCAATCGAAACTCGCCAAATGGGAAAGTGTTTGCATGGATTGTTGATTCGAGGGACCCCGGATGTGTTACGCGCAGCCGAATCACCGCGGCGCCCCTGTTCCTCATCATCACAGCTTGGAGTGTGCCAGGTCCATCCCCCCGAGAGTGCATCTGCCGTCAGGAAACGCCGTATGCCGTTGAAGCCTGGCGCGGCCCACATGAGATAGAGTGTCGTCTGATGAGATTCATTGTCCTGCTTGTCTTGGCCTGCGCCGTCCTATGCGCGCAACGGTTCCCAAAACCCGACCCTGAAAGGGCCTTCGCCGAGTTGAAGATCTTCGAGAACGGCACGGCTGTGCGGGTTGCCAGAGAGGATTGGGCGGGAGCAAAGGAACGGGTCCGTTCAGATGCCGCGTGGGCAGACTGGCTGGAGAAGACGAGGTCCGCGACGGATCGATGGATGTCTGTCCCGCGCGACAAGGTCGAATATGTGGCCGGTTGGTGGCATAACTTCGTCAACGAGCGTGACGGCGGATTTCTGCACTGGAACGAGCGGCCACCCACGGGCGTTTCGGCGAAGGTCTTCGGCGGGTGGGTCTACGGCCTTCGTTCGCGCAACGGGACCCAGATGGTGGAAGCCGCGCGGCTCTGGAGGTTGACAGGCGAGAAGAAGTACTTCGACTGGACGGCGTCGCAACTGGACTTCTACGCCAGCAACCTCGAAAAGTGGCCGCTTCAGGGTAACGGCAATGCACGGCTCATGTATCAGAGCCTGGATGATGCCGTAATGCTGGTACGGTTTGTCGACGCAGCGCGCATCCTCGGCGAGGACGTTGACGCAACACGGCGCCAGATGTGGATTGAGAAGCTGTTCCACCCCATGGCGCAACTTCTTGGCAAGTCGTTGCAGCGGGTCCATAACATCGCCTGCTGGCAGCGGTCAGCGATGGCGATGGCGGCGATCTACGCGGGCGACGCAGATCTATGGACGCTGGCCGTGGATGGCGAGTACGGGATCCGGCGCCAGATCCGCGACGGCATCACAAGCGACTACTTTTGGCTGGAACAGTCGCTGGGCTACAACAGCTACGTCGTTTCTTCGTTCCTGACTCTCTTCGAGTATGCGGGGATGGCGGGCCGCCTGGAGGAGCTTAAGGCGGAGGCGGCGGCCGTTCAAAACCTGATGCTGGCGCCGGTTTACCTGCGTTTCCCTGGCGGCCAGTTGCCGACTCCGGCCGATTCGACAGGTTGGCCTCGAAAAGCGCCAGAAATCGGAATCCTGGCAAGCGCCTCTCGCGTTTTCCCAACAACGACCGGCATTGCTGCCGCTTCCCGGCAGAAGTCTTGGGCGGCATTGCTGGATCCAATGCCAGAGGCGAAGGAACTGCCGCTGCCTGAAGTCGCCAGCCGCAATTTTGAGTCGAGCCGGATGGCGGTCATCAGAAAGGGACCCTGGCAGGTCTTCTTCCATTACGGCCAGTTAGACCGTTCCCACTCGCAGTCCGAGGCGCTCAACTACGAGGCATTCTATGAGACGATCGATGTCACGCACGATGCCGGCACCGTCGGCTACGGCTCGCCTCTGCATGAGGGGTTCTTCAAGACCGGCGCCGCCCACAACACGATTCTCATCGACGGTCAGGGCCAGCAGGGCTGGAATACGGGCACACTGGTTGGCTTCGACGGCTTCAAGGGCATGGTCTCCGCCAGGCAAGACGAGTTCCGTCCGGGTGTCGCTGTCACCCGGAAACTGGTGATCGAAGGCGCGAAGTTGGTCGAGGAGACCGAGGCAATCTGCAAGGGTGAGACGTCACACCGCATCGGGCTCGTGCTACAGGTGCAGGGCAAGCTGGACATACCGGCGTCAGCCACGCCTTCCCCCGATGTCCAACTGCCTTACTGGAAGCAGGCGCGCAGTTGGGACGGCGGGCGGAAGGTGGAGGTGCCATTCACAGCCGGGGGCCGGCCGTTCCGGCTCACCGTCGAATCGACGGACCCGTTGCGGGTGACCCATGCCCTCACTCCCGATGCTCCGCCAGCGACCCGCGAGAGCCTTTATTTCGAAACCACAGGCAACTCGGCATCGTTCAAGACGACCTGGCAGCCGCGCTGACCGGCGAGGCATATACTGAGTTCTACACCGGCGACAAGGTAAAAACGGGAGGACTCATGCAGGCAAACCGGCGAGCGTTTCTGAAGGCAACGGCGGCCCTGACGGCTGCTTCACAAGGCCGTATCCGCGGCGCGAACGACCGTATCCGCGTGGCCGGAATTGGCTGCGGTGGTCGCTGCCAATATCTACTTAAGAAATGCCTGGAAATCGGCGGCTGCGAGGTGGCGGCATTCGCCGAGGTCTATCAACCACGAATGAGGCAGGCCAAGCAGATCGCGCCGGCAGCGGCCGAGTATGGAGATTACAGGAAGCTGCTCGATCGGAAAGACATCGACGCAGTGGTGATCGGGTCGCCGGATCACTGGCATGTACCAATGACAATCGACGCGCTCGCGGCAGGCAAAGATGTCTATGTCGAGAAGCCGGTTTCGCACACGATCGAAGAGGGTGAACGCCTGAAGGCGGCCGTGGCCTCAACAAGGAATCTGGTCCAAGTTGGCTACCAGCAACGCAGTTGGGAACACTTTATTGAGGCGCGAAAAGTCGTCCAATCCGGCCGCCTCGGCAAGATCACGCTGGTGCTTGCCTCGTGGTACCAGATCTGGTTGGCTTTGCCCCAGCCGCCCACTCTGAACGAAAGCGAAATCGACTGGAAGGCGTGGCTCGGAAATGCGCCGGACCGGCCTCCCGACCCCTGGCGCTACGCCCGCTGGCGCTGGTACTGGGATTACGGCGGCGGCCACCTGACCGACCTTTACAGCCACTGGTGTGACACGTTGCACTGGATCTTCGGACTGGATCAACCGCTCTACGCCCAGGCGGCCGGCGGCAAGTACGCGGTTGATTTCCAGGACTGCGCGGACACGATCAACTGCTTTTGGGAGTACCCCGGGAAGCTGGCGATAGCCTACAACGGCACGATGCACTGCTCGCTGGACGGCGGCAACATTCTGATGCGCGGCGACAAGGCGCTGATGAAGCTCAACCGTGACGGTTTCGCCGTCTTCCCCGAAGGAAAGATCCCGACCGAACGAACGATCTATCCGGAACCCGAGATTCAAGTCAAGTCGGCGCGGGACGGAACGCACGATCACATTGCGAACTTCCTCGATTGCGTCCGTTCGCGTAAGCAACCGAATGCGCCTGTCTCCGAGGCTGTGACAGCGGCGAATGCGTGTCACCTGGGCAACCTCGCCTACCGCAGGGCGAAGCGGCTCACCATGACCGAGGTCTGACAGGCCAGGACCGCCAGCATCGTGGTGCGGCGCCACAGCTGAGATTTATGCCTCTCGGCTCAACCTTTGTTGCTGCAGTTTAGGGGAAGTTGAACGGCGAAGTCAGGACGTTGCGCTTGCACACAGGTCCGAGGCTCTCTCCGTTTACCTCCATCCTCTTGTGGCTTCAATTTGTTTCTGGAGCGTGTTAAGGTTTTCGCGGAGGCATGTGGAGGACTTGCCATGAAACATGTACTTGCGGTTGACATCGGCGGCACCAAAACCGCCACTGCCTGGGTTGATGAGAACGGACAGATCAGCCATAGACGGAGAAGCCCTTCCTGCGGGAACATGCTGGATTGCGCTGGTGCCATTCGGGAGGCCCTTGCGGAGGCGCCCGAAAAACCCTCGGCGATCGGAATCATTGTTCCGGGCATCTTCGACTCGAAGACAGGGACAGCGTGGTGTCCCAACCTGTGGGGCAGGGAGCAGGTTCCGTTGCGTGCAGCACTTGAGGATCAGCTCGGGCACACGGTTGTGGTTGACAGCGACCGCACGGGCTACGTTCTGGGCGAGTGCTGGGTGGGTGTAGCGAGGGGGCTCAAGGATGTGGTCTTTGTTTCGATAGGCACGGGGATCGGTGTGGGAATCATGTCGGGAGGGCATGTAGTGCGCGGGGCGCACGGGATCGGCGGAGCAGCGGGCTGGATGGCGGTAGGCCCGGACTGGAGGGAAGAGTTTGCGCGTGTGGGCGGATGGGAAGCTCTGTCCGCCGGTCCGGCCATTGCAAAAGCCTATGGGGCGGCCAATGCCGAGGCGGTGGTGGCAGCGGCCAAAACCGGCGACTGCCGGGCGGTCGAAATCCTGGAATCCGCTGCCAGGTACAGCGGACGAGGAGTGGCGAACCTGGTGAGCATGCTGAATCCGGAGATGGTTGTGCTGGGCGGGGGCGTATTGCTCGGAGCAGCCGAGTGGATGCTGGAGATTATCCGCGATGGGATGAAGATGTGGGCGCAGCCGGTTTCATCCCGGGTATGCAAGGTGGAAATGACCACATTGGGCGAAGACGCGGGCCTGCTCGGGGCAGCGTGGCTTGCGCATGGTGAAATCTAGGAAACTAGGAACAGAATGTCTGCAAGGAAATACTACGAAAAGATCTGCGGCGTGCTGGCGGCGATCAATGAGACTCAGGCCGAGGCACTAAAGCAAGCGGGCGCGCTCATGGCATCGACCATTGCGGGAGGCGGCAGGGTGTATCTGTTTGGCAGCGGCCATTCCGTGATCCCTGTGATGGACGTTTTTCCGCGCTACGGGAGTTTCGTCGGTTTCTATCCGCTCTATGACCCCCGCCTGATGTGGTCGAACGTCATCGGACCGAATGGGGCACGGGAATTGCTGTGGATCGAGCGGCGGGAAGGCTACATCGAGCAGTTCCTGAACAGCTATCCGATGGGGCCGCAGGACTGCCTGGTGGTGTTCTCTCACGGCGGCCTGAACGCCGCGCCGATCGAGGCGGCTATGTTTGCACGGGCTAGGGGGACAAAGGTGGTAACCGTGTCGAGCCACGCCAACGCAAGAGTGGCGACGAGGACACACTCATCAGGCAACGCTCTGATGGACCTGGCCGACATTGCCATCGACAATTGCGTTACCCCTGAGGACGCGCAGGTGGATGTTGGGCGGCTGGAAAAAGTGGCCGCAGGATCGACAATGGCCGCAGTTTTCATTGCCATGGCGATGGTGGCCGAGACGGGAGCAGCGCTGGCGGCCCACGGCTACCCCCTTAAGACGTTTGTCTCGCCGAACGTCGAAGGTGTGGCGAAAGACCACAACTTCAGGGTGTTCGACGAGTACGCGAAGAAGTGGTATGAGCGTGGGCCTGACCCAGTGATTCGCTGATGGAAACGATTCGGGGATCCGGCGTGTCGCCCGCCAGCCGGCTGAGCGGGGCGGCGTATGCCGGAATGTTCGTTTGCGGCTTGATGTTCGCCCTGCTTGGCGCGGTTTTGCCAGCCCTTGCCACCCGATTGTCTTTCTCGCTAGCAGACATCGGGACGCTTTTTCTGGTAATGAACTCCGCCATGCTTCTGACCAGCCTGGTGCTGGGCGTCCTGATGGACCGGTTTGGGATGAAGGCGCCGCTGACTCTGGGGCCGGTGCTGGTGGCAGGGGCGCTGGTACTAATTTCACAGGCCGTGGAATTTGCTGCGATGTTTCCAGCCGTGGCGATGTTGGGTGTGGGAGGCGGAGCACTGAATGGCGCGACGAATACTTTGGTTGCCGACCTGCACGACGACCCGGGCAGGAAGGCAGCGGCGCTGAATCTGCTGGGCGTGTTCTTTGGATTTGGAGCGCTGCTGCTGCCGTTCAGCATTGGGGCGATGATGGCGAGATTCGGTGTGAACGGTCTGCTCGTTGGTTGCGCTGTATTGTGCCTGGGCGCGGGCGCATTTGCCGGGGCGCTCTGGTTTCCCGCGCCGAAACAACCGGCGCGGCTCCCGGTCGGCGAAATGCCACGATTCCTCAGGATGCCGGTTGTCTTGGCGATAGCGTTTCTGCTGTTTTTTCAGTCTGGTAACGAGTTCTTGTTGAGCGGATACTTCACCATGTTTCTGACTCGGGACATTGGAATGGGAATCGAAGCGTCATCGGCGGCGCTTGCCGGTTACTGGGGTTCCATAATGATTGCCCGCGTGACGTTGAGCCGGCTGCTGCTGCGTCTCGACGGGCACAAAGTGATCATGGCTTGCGCGCTCCTGGCCATGCTTGGAGCAGCGGCTGTGGCCCACGCCGAAGACGACTGCATGGCCGTTGCGGGTATCCTGCTAACGGGGCTTGCTCTATCTGGGATCTTCCCAACCGTATTGGGGATCGCAGGCACGCAGTTCAAGGAACATTCGGGGACTGTGTTCGGCATCCTATTCATGGTTGCTCTCACCGGAGGGATGCTGATGCCGTGGCTCAGCGGCCAAATCGCGGCGGCCTATGGGTTAAGGTGGGTGTTTGGCCTGGCAGCGTTGAATTTCGCGGCGATTGCCGCCCTGAATGCAGCCGCGCACAGATTGCGGCTCCGGGCATAACCGATCCGGACCCGCCTTCAGGCTCTATTGCGCCGCTGTGGTTTCCCGGGAAAGTCATCTTCACGGAGATTGCGCGCCGAAGCGACAAATCCGATCACCGAGATGCAGAGAAGAATCCACGCCAGTAATGCCGTCATGATCATCCATCGGCAACGCGGCTGTCTCTCGACAGGGGCGATGTTCACCTAGACGAGTGTAAGAATTGCCCGTGCCATTGAACGCCAAACCGACATCAGACTTAGCTTTCCAACCGTAGAACCCGCCAATGGTTGGTACCGGTGAGGCGGGCAACTCGCCGCGGGCGATGGCCCTTCTGGTTCCTATTGGCCGGTGCGGTAGCTGGCAAGCAACTGGTCGCCGGTCTGAGGGGTCGAAACGCTTAAGAAAGTGATTGAGTTCCCGTTCAGGACATAATCCACGGAGGCGCGCTGGAGGATTCCGTTGCGGAACAGGTGGAGACTTGATGCAGGATTGGGGGCCTGGTTCAGAGTGTAGACAAGATTCACGCCGTTGACCAGCCCAGCCGGAGTTTCGAGGTCGACAAAGATGGGCAGGATGCCGCCGCCGGCGCCGCAAGGCCCTGATGTGCCGTCCACCCGCACGCAATCGGTTGCCGCGCCTGTAGCGCCGGCGAGATCGCCATTTGCGTCGATAACAGCCGCGCGGCCGGTGTGATAGGCGAGCGATTTGAGCGGACGCTCGACCAGAGCTTCGGCTAGACCGGCCACTTCAGAGATCTGAATGATCGACCCTGGAGGCGTGGCCCCCGGACTCGGCGGCGCTTCCAGCCGGATATGGCGAACCTGAACCGGCGTTGTGCTTGGCGGCACGGCCCAAGTCTCGGTGAACTGGGTCTTGCCGTCGGCATTGAAACGGACGCTGTAGTATGCGCCAGCCGATGCGTTTGTGGTCGGAACGAGCCGCACGTTTAGATTGCCACTGGTGATCTGGATGGTGACAGAGTTCTGTGCAATGTTGGACCCGTCGGAGGACACGAAACTGCGCCATGAGATCACGGCCGATCCAACGAAGGCGGTGCCATCGGCCTTATAGATGCGGTCCTGAACCAGAGTGGTCGGCGGTGCAGCCTGAGCTCCGAGGGGGTAGAGAGTGGCCAATATCAGGCCAGCCAGAATACGGTGTCTGCTTGTCATTCGAATCGGCTTCCTTGTCAAATCTCGCGGACGCGATCACACATCCGCCGCCGACTCAACGCTATGCAAGGAAAGCAACCGTGGACGCTCAAAAAATGCCCAGCTCTGCGTCTATCGTGCAGATTCAAAGTGACTTATTTGAAAATAGAGAAATCTCTTACACGCGTGACCGCGGTTGCCGGCTACCCGAAAACACCTTGGCGTGTGATCCGCTCGGCATTTAAGTAAGGCTGCAGGGCTTCCGGGATGACAACCGTACCGTCTGCCTGCTGGTAATTCTCGACAATGGCCACCCAGGTGCGGCCGATGGCGAGTCCACTGCCATTGAGCGTATGCAGCGGCTCACTCTTTTTACCCGATTTGACGCGGATGCCGGCACGCCGGGCCTGGAAGGCTTCGAAGTTCGAGCAGGAACTGATCTCCTTATACGCGTTCTGGCCTGGCATCCAGACTTCGAGATCGTACGTTTTGGCCGAGGAGAAGCCCATGTCGCCGGTGGAGAGAACGACTCGGCGGTAAGGAAGTCCGAGACGCTCCAAAACGGTTTCGGCGCTGCGGGTGAGGTGCTCGTGTTCCTCGTAGCTGGTTTCAGGAGTGGTGAAGTTGACCAGTTCTACTTTCTGGAACTGGTGCTGGCGAATGATGCCGCGGACGTCGCGGCCATAGGCTCCGGCTTCGCTGCGGAAGCAGGGGGTAAAGGCGCAGAGGCGGATGGGCAACTGGGCGGCGTCGAGGGTCTCGTCCCTGAAGAGATTAGTTACCGGTACCTCGGCGGTGGGGATGAGCCAAAAGTCGAATTTCTCGATCTTGAACAGGTCGTCGGCGAACTTGGGCAACTGGCCCGTGCCGAACAAACTGGCGGAGTTCACCATGAACGGCGGCAAGACCTCGGTATAGCCATGCTCGCGGGTGTGGAGGTCGAGCATGAAGTTCATCAGCGCTCGTTCCAGTTTTGCGCCCTGGCCGAAATAGACCGCGAAGCGTGCACCGGTGATCTTGGCGGCGCGTTCGAAGTCGAGGATGCCCAAGTCCGGGCCGATGTCCCAATGTGCCTTTGGCTCAAAATCGAACCGCCGAGGCTCACCCCACTTCTTGACTTCCACATTGGCGGTTTCGTCCTTGCCGGCCGGGACGGATTCGTGCGGCAGGTTGGGGATAGACGCCAAGTGCTGGCGAAACTCCTCATCGAGTTGCTTGGACTGCTCTTCCAGCGCCGAGATACGCTCGCCAATGGCACGGACGCGCGCCTGGAGTTCTTCAGTGTCTTCGCCCGCTTTCTTCTTCTTGCCGATTTCCATGCTTTCGGCGTTGCGCTGGGCGCGAAGCGATTCGACCTCGGTCAGTGCAGAGCGGCGGCGGGCGTCAATGCCTTTGAAGTCCTCGACATCCAACGTGAAACCACGGTCGGCAAGGCGGGCGGCGATCATGTCGAGATTGGCGCGGAAGAAGGAGAGGTCGTACATAAAGGCTCAGGAAACTTCATTGTAACGGAGGAGACGCTTTCCGACGTGGTTGAGGCCTGTCAGCCAGCCTCGCCAGGTACACGGTCCGATGCCCGCGGCGGACCAGGGGGTCATTGCCAAAGAAAGGCAGGGCGTCGCGGGCCGTGATGCGACTGAATCCCGCTGCGGTCAGGGCCTCGCGAATCTCGGAGGGGGTCCAACAGACCTCCTCGACCCGTTCGCTGTGGCGGCGCCAGAGGTCCCCCTCGCGGACGAAAAATTCTGCCGTGCTCCAGGCCGTGCCGGACCGGGAGTCGTAGTCGCCGTGCATCACCAAGGCCAATCCTGGACGCTCGACGAACCAGGTGAGCGGCCAGACCTCTTCGAAGGCTAGCCGTGTGTTGACGTCGAAATAGAAGTGGCCTCCGGGCTTGAGCGCGCGTGCGGCAGCTTTGGCGACTAAGGAGAGGTCGGATTTGCGGGGGACATGGTTGATGGCGTCGAACTCACAAGTAATGAGGTCGACTCGCTCGGGGAGACGGAACCGGCGCATGTCGGCTTCGATAACAGTGATAGAGACGCCTTCGCGCAAGGCCTTGCGCCGCGCCAGTTGGCACATGGTGGGCGAAAGGTCGATGGCATAGGTTTTCAGCCCGAGTTTGGCCATGGCGACCGCGGATGTGCCGGTACCGCAGGCAAGATCGCAACAAGAGCCGGCGCGCTTGAGAATCCGGCCGAGAACCCGCTCCCGGGCCTCTTCACGCCAGGGGTTTGCGAACACGAAGACGTCGTCGTAATGCTCTGCGAGTAAAGTGTAACGGCTCACAGTGTTACCGCCCATGGGATGGGCCTCCTTGGCTGTCTGACCCGAAGCATACTCCCTTTAAGTCTTGAGATCACCCGCATCGAGTTGGTTCGGGGCATCATCGGTTAAACTGGTCATTTTGGACCATCTGGGAATGTCCACCGCGAAATCCGTGCCGAGCATCGCCGGGAACAGCCGCTATCGAGGCCTGTCCCGAGAGCAACTCATCCACGCCTACCGCAATATGCGGATGTCGCGAAGGCTGGACGACCGCGAGGTGTTGCTGAAACGGCAGAACCGGATTTTCTTTCAGATCTCCGGCGCCGGGCACGAAGCGATTCAGACGGCCGCAGGGATGGTTCTCCGCCCGGGGCATGATTGGTTCCACCTCTATTACCGTGACCGGGCCCTGGCGCTCGCTTTGGGGATCACGCCTGAGATGATGCTGCTTCAGGCGGTGGGCGCCGCCTCGGACACACAGTCGGGCGGCCGTCAGATGCCGTCTCATTGGTCCAGTCCCTCGCTGCACATCTTCACTGGATCATCGCCGACCGGATCACAGTTTCTTCACGCCGTGGGCTGCGCCGAGGCGTCGGTTTACCTGAACCGGGGAGCCGGCGAGATCACGCTGGTTACGACAGGCGAAGGGGCAACGAGCGAGGGCGAGTTCTGGGAGTCGATCAATGCGGCATGCCTGAGGAAATTGCCGCTGCTGTACGTCGTCGAGGACAACCACTACGCCATCAGCGTGCCGGTGGAGTACCAGACTGCGGGCGGCAGCATCTCGGCGCTGCTTCGAGCTTTTCCGGGGCTGTACGTGGCCGAATGCGACGGGTCCGATTTCATGGATTCCGTTGCCGCGGTTCAGGATGCCTTGCAGCACATCCGGTCCAACCAAGGTCCGGCGCTGGTCCACGCTCATTGCACGCGTCCCTATTCACATTCGCTGTCCGACGACGAAACATTCTATAAGACCAAAGCCGAGCGGGAGGCCGAGGCGCTGCGCGATCCAGTGGAAACCTACCCAGGATGGCTAGTCGCCGAAGGATTGCTCGATCCAGTGGCGCTCGAGATGATGAACCATGCGATCGATCTCGAGATTCAGGAGATCACCGAGCGGGTGCTGCGGGAAGCGCCTCCGGACAAATCGACGGCGCTGCGATTTCTTTACAGTCCGGACTTGGATCCATGCTCGTCCGAGTTCGAGGCAGTTCCAGTGTTTGGCGGCGAGCCGCGAACGATGATCGACGAGATTAACCGGACTCTGGATGAGGAGATGGGCCGCAACCCGAAGATGGTGATCTTTGGGGAAGACGTGGCCGACTGCTCGCGCGAAGAGCACTTGGCTCAAGTCAAAGGCAAGGGCGGCGTCTTTAAGGCGACACACGGGCTGCAATCCAAGCACGGGTCGCACCGCTGCTTCAATGCGCCCATCGCCGAGGCGGCGATTGTCGGGCGGGCTCTGGGCATGGCGTCACGCGGCATGAAGCCGGTGGTCGAAATCCAGTTCTTCGACTACATTTGGCCGGCGATGATGCAAATCCGCGATGAGCTGGCGAACATCCGCTGGCGGTCTCACAATGGTTGGTCGGCGCCGGTGGTGATCCGCGTGCCAATTGGCGGCTATCTGAATGGCGGGTCCATCTACCATTCGCAGTCGGGCGAGGTGGCGTTCACCCACATCCCCGGGTTGAGAGTTGTGATGCCGTCGAATGCGCTGGATGCCTGCGGGCTTCTCAGGACAGCCATTCGCTGTGACGATCCCGTGCTGTTCCTGGAGCACAAGCGGCTCTACCGGGAGCCGTACAACCGCTCGCAGCATCCCGGCCCGGAGTTTACGATTCCCTTCGGGCGGGCGAGAGTCGTGAAACCCGGCGACAACCTGACGATCGTGACCTATGGGATGACGGTCCAGAAGTCACTGTATGCGGCATCACAAATCGAGAGGGCGCGTCCCGATGTGTCGATCGAGATCTTGGATCTGCGGTCGCTCGCACCGTTCGACATGGAATCGATCGCAAAGTCTGTTCGCAAAACCTCGCGGGCCCTCATTGTTCATGAAGATACGTTGAGTTTCGGCTACGGTGCGGAGATCGCCGCTCGCGTCGCGTCGGACTTGTTTGACTCGCTCGATGCGCCCGTGCGGAGGGTGGCGGCCCTGGATACCTGGGTGGGGTATGCGCCGGACCTGGAGGACGCGATCCTGCCGCAGTCAGCAGACATCCAGGCGGCAGCAGAAGAGCTGCTCGCTTGGTGAAATCCAGAGGTAGCGCAACTGTTGCGCGGTTTGCGCGGAACGGCTGCGCGCAAAGGCCGGCGCGACTTCTTGTAATTCATAAGAAACAAGCGAATTCCTGGTGTGGCCCCCCGCGTGAGAAAGAGAAGGCGAGGTCAGAAGGAGACCTCCTCCAATGAAGAAAACCCTCTTGATCATCGCGCTAGCGGCATTCAGCGCCACGGCTATTCCCGCCCAGACTACCACGGTTCCGGCGGCAAACGGACAAGGTCAGCATAAAGGTCAAATGAAGAAACAGGGCACGAAGGCAGGGCCGCAGGATGGTTCTGGTCCGATTCACACGCCGGGCACGGGCGGCGGAACCGGCAGAGGCCAGCGCGGCCCACGCCGGTAGCTTGACTGTTTTGTATTAACCGGAAACCAGTCTTTCGTTCGATTCGTCAACAGAGCAGGAGACAAGCCATGAAAAACGGGATTCGCATGAAGATATTCACGGTTCTGGCACTTGCGGCGGCTGCATTTGCCCAACCCAACGCTGCGGAGCCGGCTGATCCAAGCGCGGCCCTATCCGAAAAGGTACGCCACGAGTTAGTCATGATGCCTTACTACGGCATCTTCGATCACCTGTCTTTCCGTGTAGACGGCGAGCAGGTGACGCTGTTGGGCGAGGTCATCCGCCCGACGTTGAAGACAGAGGCCGAGAATCGAGTTAAGTCAATAACTGGTGTTGAGATTGTAAACAACCAGATTCGTGTTTTGCCGTTATCTCCGTACGATGACCGGCTGAGGCTGGCAACTGTCAGGACGATATTCGGGAATCCGGTCTTAAGTCGGTACTCCTGGGGCGCCCGGCCGCCCATTCACTTCATCGTGGAGAATGGGACGTTGACGCTGAAGGGCACGGTATCCAACGAAGGCGACCGCAATCTTGCTGGCATTCTCGCCAACGGCATCCCCGGAGCGTTCTCCGTGAACAACGAACTGATTGTCAACTGACCGCCGCATCAAAAGCGTGGCTGGCTTGGACGCTGGCGCCCGCTACAAGGGACGGAACCCGAACTGGGCGGGTTTCCGTCCCTTTCTTATTTGGTGAAACGGAACGAATAGAGGTCGGCGTCCTTCAGCACGAATCTCAGACACACGGGCTTTCCAGAGAACTGGGCCACGTTGGGACCGCCCTTCCATGCGTACACCCTGTCGATTTCGTCCCCTACAAGCTCAAGCGCCTCATCCAGTGTGAAACCGGGCAGGGGGACGCCGGAGGCATCCTGAATCTCGATTCTCACGCTTCCCGGAGCCGAAGTGGAGTAGTTCATCTCGAGACGTGTTCCATTGAAGATCAACGGCTTGGTCAGCAGTTCACCGCCGGAGTATCCAGCGCGCACTGATGCCAGGCCGTCCAGCCGCAACTCGTATCTGCGGAGGTAGGCGGTCGGCTGTCCGTAGTTACGGTTCACGAAAAACGACATCGTCGAGGAGCCTGTTTGAACGATGTTCAGCGCCGGGTAATTCGACCGCGACACCCAGTTTTCCCAACCCACGCCAGGCCGCAGGAATGCCTCCATGAACTGCCGGCGGTAACTCGCGCCACCGCGCGTTGTGATCAACACGGCATCCGAGCAATCCTTGAAATATTTCGGATCCACCCCGACAGTCTTCGCCTGCGCTTCGGTCAGCACTTGCCGCCCTGGCATGAAGCGGGCGCAAATGCCCACGTAGATCTGTGGTGCGCGGAAATAGGGCGAGGTCTGGCTGGTGTAAAGGTGTTCAGCCGCAGCGGATCCGAAATCCATCTCCTCGGGCTTCGACCAGTGAATGAAGTCCGGACTGGCCGCGCGTGAGACCCATCGGTAATTAGTTTTGCCGATCTGCTTCCACGTGCGGAAGTAGAGCAGGTACCGGCCCTCGGCCTCGGACCAGAATGAAACGTTCTGCGAGTCGAGGGAGAACTTGTCGGGGGAAGGGAAAACAGCTTGATCACGCAATCTTCGCCAGGCAAGGCCGTCGGACGAGACAAATGCGATTAACCCGGTTTTATGAATTCCGGCCAGCGCTTTGTACCGCTCCTGCACCGGAACGTCCGGCCGCGCGTCGAGAAACGGGCTGAAATTGTGGCTCAGCGGCGGCTGGCCGGCGAGGATGACGTTATTCGGTCTCGTTCCTCGGGCATCGTAGAAGTCCAACTCTGGCCGCCGCCAGACGATGCCGTCCGAGGATTCGGCCGTACACGTGACCTCGCTTTCGTTGCCGTCCTTACCCGGTTCGGGCACACCGCGGTAGTACATCCTGTAGATGCCGGCGTCTCGGATGATCGTCGTATAAGCACTGAACGGGCCCTCCCAGGGACGGTCGAAGCGGATCGCCGGCCCGGCATCGACAGGCCGGCCAAGCTCCAGCCGGGCGCCGAGCATCCGGCCGATGAGGAAATCGTCGACAAACAGCTCACGCCTGCCGCCGATGTCGATCGCCTGCCCGGCGGCGCCGGTTCCCTGCGCCACCACCGCCCCCAGGGCGGCCTGACCGCCGAACTGCCGCCTTGTCGTTTTGAGTGCCATGAAAAACTCCAGCCTTAATTATTACTTCCCTGACTCCAAACGAACCCTGGCGTCATCCACTCCCTGAGAGACCTACCCATGGAACGCAAACACGCATCCGACTATCCGCAACCCGTCCTTGACCTGTTCGACAAATTCGTCCACGGCGACATCGGCCGCCGCGACTTTCTTGAGGGCGCCCAAAAGTACGCCGTTGGAGGCGTCACCGCCGCCGCGATCCTCGAGAGCCTGACGCCGAACTTCGCCTGGGCGCAGCAGGTTCCTAAGGACGACAAGCGGATTGTCGTCGAGACCGTTTCCGTGGATTCGCCCAAGGGCAATGGAACCATCAAGGGCCACTTCGCCCGGCCGGCGAAGGCGGCAGGCAAGCTGCCGGCGGTTCTGGTCGTCCATGAGAATCGTGGTTTGAATCCCTACATTGAAGATGTCGCACGCCGCCTGGCAACGGCAGGATTCCTGGCCTATGCTCCCGACGGGCTCACCAGCGTCGGCGGATATCCGGGCAACGAGGACGAGGCTCGCCAGATCTTCCCCAAAGTGGACCGCAATAAGATGACGGCCGATTTCGTCGCCGCCGCCTACTGGCTGAAGAACCGGCCGGATTCAAATGGTAAGGTCGGCGTCGTTGGATTCTGCTTTGGCGGGGCAATGGCAAACACCCTGGCCGTCCTGATGGGAGCCGATCTCTCCGCCGCCGTGCCCTACTATGGTGGCCAACCGCCTGCCGCCGACGTGCCGAAGATTCAAGCTCCGCTCCTGATCCACTACGCGGGCCTCGACACGCGCGTCAACGCCGGCTGGCCCGCCTACGAAGAGGCGCTCAAGGCAAACAAGAAGCCCTACACCGCCTACATCTACGACAACACGAACCACGGCTTCCATAACGACACCACGCCGCGCTACGACGAAGCGGCGGCGAAACTCTCGTGGCAGCGGACGATCGAGTTTTTCAACAAGCAATTGCGGTAGATCATTCGCCGCAGGTGCTGGGCAACTCACGCGGAAGGCACAGCAAGTACCGCTGCCTGGGGATCGTTGATGAACCTCGGGACTGGCGCTATGTAATAACATTGGCCGGTATTCAGTGTTGATGTCGGACCTAAACCACCGGTGAGAACAATGCTGTATGTCGACTTCTCAGACTTCCTGGCCCAGAACGTGATCTGCGCAGTCTTTGCTCCTTGCTCTCGCTGACGGACGTCCCAAACCAACTGAGCTGCTCCGCCACGCGACGTTATAGAAGCGACCTCGTGGCCGTGGAGGAATTCATCGGGTGCAACAGGGTCGAAAGTGCCAGCGCCGTTGCTGTCGCAGCGAGTCATGCAGGCCTCGATTCCCTTAGTCCGGATGTCCGCAAACAATTTAAGGCCTTCTGGAAGGTTGCTCAGCCGAACAACTAGTCGAGTACCCGAGTTGGCAGGACCAAGTGGGCCCGCCGACTCTTGCTCCTGCGAACGGAAAGCACTAGGGAAGAGTTCATGGAACGAGGCTGTACCGATTGGGATGATCCCATTCGGTTCATCCGTGTTCATGGGAAAAGCTGCCGCTGGCTCTACGGAAAACCGGTATGTGTCGAACACCACGGCCGCCTCAATCGCAGCCAGTTCAGTGCTGTGACTGACTCCATCCGATGAGAAGGCGGCAACCCAGCAGATCACAGGTGCGGCACTCTCGCCAGGGCCGATGCCAACCGAAGCCGCATCCACTCGAAGACCACTACAAACGAATCGTACTGATCTCTGCGTCGGAAACAGTACTCGCGGCATCGAGTTTCGGAATAGTACGGAGTTCTGGCCAAGGCGTTTCCCTCTAAAAGGATCCGCCGTGGAGAAAGAAGGTGATGCCAGGGTTACTCCGCGTAGCATGTGCTCCGAATCAATTGAATTGGTTATGTTCGTCGATAAAGAAAGAGTAATAGAATCATATTGTTTCTGTGTTTGACAGAGAAGTTCCGATGGAATGTCGAATTCCACAGTTGGAATAAGCTCTGCCAAGCCAACTGACCTCAGCTTGGAAAGGCCTGCGACCGTTTGCAAAGCAGCTTTCTTCGCTTCCATAAATAGATCATCCACGGTTTCAAGTAAGGCGGCTGCCTTTGCGAGGTGTCTCTGTGTCCGTTTTGGAACTGGGGTTTCAGCCTTGTAGCCAAGTGCGCCATGCTGGATCTCCGCCCAGGCGTGGTCCAGGATGCTTCTCACCTGGACCTCCGCCTTCATTTCTGCGAAAGGTCTGTATTCTCTCAGTTGCGCCCGATGTGTCCCGAGCGAAATAATGTAGTGAAAAGACCGATATCCAAATTCCGATTGATTCGTTCTTTCTCGCTTGTCGACAGAATTCGTGTAGTCGATCTCGAACTCAGACCTGAGCACGTCCAGGACTCTGTCAATATCATCCTGGAAGTAAACAACAATCCTTATTCCGGTGAGATCGGTTATCTCCGCTAAAGTCTTGTAAGACTTGCGCTTTAGCTTTGCGCGCAAGCTCTCCGGGTCCTTGGCTCTTGATGTCACCGCATGCGTCCTAATCTTGCTCTCTTTCAGTAGCTCGACCAGAAGGGCCTCAAGGCGCTGCGCAAACTGCGCATGTAGGGCTTGGCGCGATTTGTATTGATCAATCAGGCCAGTCGCAGGTGACGACTCATCCAGTTTAGGTGACTGCATTCCGATGCACCGTGATCAGATTACCTATTCTACTTCAGGGCTATACTTCGATTCGCACATCGGCAAGCCAGAGGAATTTAACAAGTAACCACCTGCGCCTGCTGTGCCGGGAGGGCCTTCCTCTCGCTGTCATGAGTGCACTCGTGGCTTGTCTTGTCGCGAGTTGTCCAGGGAGAGTATTACGGCTTCGGGGGCACGGCTGGCGAGTTCTTCGGTGGTGTGCCGCACCACCAATATTGCTGGCAACGGCGGAACGTAAGTGCTGTAGCTTCCGGTCCACCTTCGGTCACCAGTTGGTATCGCCGCGTTATCCTAGAATCCGTTGTGCCACAAGAGCGCGTGTTTCTCGGCGACAATGGAGTCATCCGCATGAAGACTCCACTGGCTGCTTTGATCATCCTCTGTGCCGCCTTCGCGCAGGAGCCGCCGAAGGGCTGGGTCCGGCACACCACTGACAACTCTTCCCGCGGCGCCGACGGCGTGCGACTAGCCGACGTCAACGGTGACGGCTTGCCCGACATCGTCACCGGTTGGGAGGAAGGTGGCGTCGTTCGCATTTGCTTCATGCCCCGGCGGCAGAGCGTCCGGATGCCGTGGCCGCAGGTGGCGATCGGCGAGGTTCCTTCGGTCGAGGATGCGGTATTTGTCGATCTCGACTCGGACGGAGCGATGGATGTCGTCAGTTCCGGCGAAGGCAAAACGCGCTCGATGTTCGTTCACTGGGGTCCAAGGCAACCGACACGCGAAGGGGCGTGGAAGATGGAACCGCTGCCGGCGTCGGTGGACCGGTTCCAGTGGATGTTCGCCACGCCGATGCAGGTGGACGGCCGGTTCGGCGTCGATCTCGTCGCCGGAGGCAAGAACAAGGACGCCGAACTCGGCTGGTTCGAAGCCCCGGCCAAATACCGGCAGCTTGCTGACTGGAAGTGGCACGCGTTGCGGCCGGTGGGTTGGATCATGTCCATCATCGCTCGCGACATGGATGGCGACGGCATTGAAGACATCTTGTTCAGCGACCGTAAAGGCGCACGCACTGGTGTCTTCTGGTTGAAGAATCCGCTTGACCAAACAAAGCCATGGGCTGAGCATCCCATAGGCGGGCTGGGCCGCGAGGTGATGTTCATCGACGCAGCCGATCTTGACGGAGATGGTCTGGAAGACATCCTGGCCGCGGTGAAGACGCGTGAAGTGCTTTGGTTCAGGCGGCTGGACAGGTCCGGCCAAAGATGGGAGACCCACTCGATTCAGATGAGTGATAAGACCGGCACCGCGAAGGCGGTCCGCGCGGCGGACGTGGATGGAGACAGGCGCAAGGAGATCGTCTTCACCTGTGAGCAGACAAAGGGCGGGACCATCGGTGTCGGGTACTTGAAGCTCGAAAACGGCAAATGGGTCACCTACGACATTTCAGGCGGACAAGGGGTCAAGTTCGACCTGGTTGAAATGTTCGACGTGGACGGCGACGGTGACCTCGATGCCATCTCCTGCGAGGAGATCTCCAACCTGGGCGTGTTCTGGTACGAGAATCCGTCGAGGAAGAAGTAGCCCGCCAGGATGCCGCATCTCGAATCATGGCAGTGGATGCTTGGCGCGCTGTGCGCCTTCTTTGTCGGAGTGGCCAAGACGGGCGTGCCTGGATTGGGCGCGATGGTGGTCCCCCTAATGGTGCTGGCCATCGGCGATGCCCGGCATAGCGCCGGCTACTTGCTGCCAGTTTTGATCACCGCCGACCTGTTCGCCGTCTATTATTGGCGCAAGCACGCTTCGGCCTGGAAGCTGTTCTCGCTCGCCCCCTGGGTGCTGTTGGGATTGGCAGGGGGCGCGCTGGCGCTGAAGCTCGATGAACGCTACATCCGGCCCATGGTCGCCGTGATCGTGCTTGCGATGATGGCTGTGTATCTTTGGCGGCAGCATGTCCGGAAGGGGATCCAAGTTCACCCTCATCCTGTTCTCTATGGCGGTTTGGCCGGATTCGCCACCACGGTCGCCAACGCCGCCGGCCCCGTGATGAATCTTTATCTCTTGAGTAAGCGCCTTTCGAAAGAAGAGTTCATTGCTACGGGCGCGTGGTTCTTTTTCTTCGTCAACCTGACGAAAGTTCCGGTGTACCTGTACCACGGCATCATCACCCGTCCTTCGCTCACATTTGACGCTGCCATGGTCCCGGCCGTGATTGCCGGAGCGCTCGCCGGGCGCTGGCTGGTGAACCACATCGCACCGAAGGTCTTCGAGGCTCTTGTGGTTGCCATGACGCTCGTTTCGTCGCTCCTTTTGTTGCGCTAATCTGTAAGCGGGCCAACAAGACGTTCAGGCCGTAAATGGAGGATGTCGAGGCGGCTCGAAAGGTTTTCTCCCATGCGAATCACCAGGACCCAGTTTTTGTCCTCCGCCCTGCCGTTGGTCTCCAAGAGCCGCGGCTACGCCGCCGGACGGCTGCCTAACATCGTCTTCATGTATGCCGACGACCTGGGCTACGGCGACGTGAGTTGCTATGGCGCCAAGGGCGTGAAGACTCCAAACCTTGACCGTCTGGCCGCATCTGGCATTCGCTTCACCCACGCCCATTCGCCCTCAGCCACCTGCACGCCTTCGCGCTACGCGATGTTGACTGGCGAGTACGCCTGGCGCAGACCGGGCACGGGCGTGCTGCCGGGCGATGCGCAGATGATAATCGAACCGGGCCGTTACACACTTCCCGCCATGCTCAAGCAGGCCGGCTACCAGACTGCGGTCGTTGGGAAATGGCATCTCGGGCTAGGCGCCGGCAATATCGACTGGAACGGAGAAATCAAGCCGGGTCCGAAGGAAATTGGATTCGACTACTCGTTCCTGATCCCTGCAACGGGCGACCGCGTCCCGTGTGTTTACACAGAAAACGGCCGGGTGGTGGGCTTGGATCCAAACGATCCGATTCGAGTGGACTACTCGAAACCGATCGGTAACGAGCCGACGGGGAAGGCGAATCCTGAACTGTTGAAGATGCACCCGAGCCATGGCCATGACATGGCTATTGTGAACGGAATCAGCCGGATCGGGTACATGACGGGCGGCAAATCGGCGTTGTGGGTGGACGAAGACATGGCAGACCGCATCACGGAGAAGGCGGTCGCCTATATCAACGGCCACAAGTCGAATCCGTTCTTCCTTTACTTCGCTACGCACGACATCCATGTGCCGCGCGTGCCCCACAAGCGCTTCGTAGGCAGGTCCGGTATGGGCCCCAGGGGCGACGCCATCCTTTCGCTCGATTGGTCGGTTGGCCAATTGCTCGACACTCTGGAACGCAACCGCCTGATGGAGAACACGCTTATCATCTTTTCGAGTGACAACGGGCCTGTTGTGGACGACGGTTACAAGGATGACGCGGTTGAGAAGTTGGGCAGTCACAAGCCGGCCGGTCCCCTGCGGGGCGGCAAGTATTCCATGTTCGACGGCGGCACCCGCGTCCCGTTCATGGCCAGTTGGAAGGGCAAGATTAAGCCGGGCACGTCGAATGCTCTGATCAGCCAGATCGATCTGTTCGCCTCGTTTGCCGGGCTCACCGGCCAGAAACTTCCGGAGGATTCAGCGCCCGACAGCTTCGACGTATTGCCCGCGCTGCTTGGCCAGTCCAGGCAGGGCCGGGATCACCTTGTCGAACATGCCGGCGGCCTGTCTCTCATCCAAGGCGATTGGAAAGTGATTGAGGCCAGGAAAGGCCCTAAAACGAATTTGACCGGTAACGAACTCGGCAACAATGAGACGCCGCAGTTGTTCAATCTCGCCGAGGATATCGGCGAGAAGAACGATCTGGCGGCCAATCATCCGGACCGCGTCAAATCGATGCTGGCCGAGATCGCCCGCATCCGGGCCACGCCTCGGACGAGGAGATAACGCCGCTAGGCTTCGAGGTCAACGCCGCCTGCTGCTCTGCTCGCCGCGCTGGAGCTTCTTCTGGCTTATCATGAGGGCGATGCTGCTTCGCGCTTTCTTCTTCGCCGTGATGTCAGCCGCGGTTGTAGCGGCGCAAGAGGCGCCACCCACACCGAAATTGGAGCCTTACGAAATGGTCTGGAATTCCGAGGGCCCCTTTCTGGCTGACTTCGGTTTCCTGCTCGACGCCCCTGCGGGCAGACACGGGTTTGTTAAGGTTTCCAATGGCCACTTCGCCGATGGGGCGGGGCAGCGATTGCGCCTTTGGGGGGTCAACTTCTCCTTCGCCGCATCGTTCCCGGAGAAAGAGTTTGCCCCGGCGGTGGCCGCCCACCTGGCTCGTTTTGGCGTCAACTGTGTGCGCGTCCATCACCACGATTGGCGTTCACCGCGCGGGTTGATCGATTCGGGATTCCCCGATTCACGCCACCTGTCACCCGAACTGCTGGACCGCTTCGACTTCTTCGTCTCCGAACTGAAGAAACGGGGCATCTATGTGGATCTGAACCTGAACGTGGCTCGCGCTTTCCAACCAGGCGACGGCGTCAAAGACACCGATCAACTCGGTTTTGCAAAGGCAGTGACGTTGTTTGATCCCCGAATGATCGAACTCCAGAAGGAGTTTGCCAGCCTCTATCTGACGCACGTGAACCCTTACACCGGCAACGAATACCGTAACGAGCCGGCCGTGGCCCTAATCGAACTGGTCAACGAGAACTCGCTGATCGAATACTGGGCGAGGGGACGTCTTCAGGGTGTCCCGCCGAAGCCGGAACAGGATCCCACCTGGCGTGACATCCCGGATAGTTACGCCCGCGACCTCGACCAACGTTACCAGGACTATTTGAAGTCCTGGGTAAAACCGGCTGACGTGGAGGCCATCCGAAAGGAGGCCGGAGTGACTGTCGATCAACCTGTTCCCAGGTTGCCGCCGTCTCAGTTCAAGACTGCGTCGCAACTGCGTTTCCGGATTGAGGCAGCGTTCTACATCCGTCTGGAGGACGAGTTCTACCAAACCATGAACTTGTTCCTAAAGAACGAGCTCAAGGTCAAAGTGCCGGTGATTGCGAACTCCGCCCACGCCTCAACATTCACCAGCTATCCGCTCGTTTCGATCACGTCCAAGCTGGATGCTGTCGACACGCATGTCTACTGGCAGCACCCCTCCTACACCCGCGACGCAAATGGCAAGACCACCGGCTTCACCATCCGTAACACTCCCATGGTGAATGAGCCCGAAAAATCAACAGTCGTCACCCTGCACCGTTCAGCGGTGCTTGGCAAGCCGTTCACCGTTTCCGAGGTGAATCATCCTTACCCGAATGAATACGCGGCCGAGATGATCCCGGTGCTCGCGTCATACGCCTCGTTCCTTGATTGGGACGGTATCTTCTGGTACAGCTTCGAACATTCGGCCGCATCGAATTGGGGGTCCCGTTACCCAGGGCACTTCGATATCCGGCAAGACCCAGTGAAAATGTCTCAGCTTGCCGCCGGGGCGCTGCTTTTTCTCCGCGGCGATATCGCCAGGTCCGGAAAAACCGTTCCGCGGGCCATCACCCGCAACGACGTGCTAGACTCGATTCGCGAGCCTGCCTCCGCCGCGCCGCTGTTCACGGCGGCAGCGCAGCCGGGTGCGCTGCTACAGGAAGACATACGCATCGCGTCATTCGACGCGCCGAAGACATCGAAGCTGCCCTCCGCCAAGCCGCCCTACCGGACCAACACTAGGGAAATCGTTTGGTCGATTCTCAAGGGTCAAGGGCTTGTCACTGCCGCATCGCTCCGGGCCGAAGTGGCGGCTGGTTTTGTGAATAGTCTGCCAGTCAGACTTAAGCACCTGAACCTCTCCCTCGACAACCCCTTTGCTTCAGTCATGCTCGTCTCTATGGACGGCAAGCCAATCGCCGAAAGCTCGAAACTGCTTCTCATCACCGGCGCCCGCACCGCCAACGCAGGGATGAAGTGGAATAGAGAGCGAAACACCCTGTTGGAGACGGGGACTGGACCGATGCTCATCGAACCCGTCACCGGTACAATCCGCCTGTCCAACATGGGCAAGGCCGCTCGTGTCGAAATCGTCCCGCTCGACGGGGCGGGCCGCGCCATGGGTCCTTTTGAGACAGCCGAGAAGATCCTTGACGGCTACCGCATCGTGCTTGGCAAGCACACCACGCCCTGGTACGTGATTCAGGTTTGGCGATAGCGCCTGTCAGCGGACCGGCGTCTTTGCCTTGCCGCCTTCCATCCAAATCGTATACGGAGCCATGGTGAGAGGCGGCTTGGCCCCGATCCGCACAACTGCCGGTGCGTCGTCATAGCTTAGCATGGCTAAGCGCCCGTCCTCCATCACTGTCCAGTAGGTCCCATCCGGTTTGGTCATGCCTACCGCTGCGCGCACTTCGGGGCTCAGGGTATCTAGTTTCGCGAGGGCGTTCCGGACGAAGCGGACGTATGCAGTGAACGGCTCGGTCTGCTGATCGAAAAGCATGGCGCGGCCCTTTCCCGTCTTGCCCTCCCGCCACCGTCTGTAAATACTCGTGTCGCCGCTTAGGTCCTGGAGCAACCCTTCACGCGTCAGTTCGCGGTCAGGGAATAAGACTGTTCCCCCACGCTCAACCCACTCTCCGAGTTTGTCCAGCGCGGCTTTCTCCATCGTGTTACCCCAGACCATGATCACCGCCTTGTATCGGTCCAACGCACCGTCGGCGATCATCTGCTCGCTCACCACATCGAAGTCGGCGGCCTCCCGCATTGCATGAACGCGCTGCAAGTACGCTGAAGCCCGCAGGTATCGCAGGGTGTCGTCGCGCATTTTGTTCGCTGTATCGGAGAAGACCACTGCAACCTCAGCCCGCGGCTTGCCGCGCTGGTCGAGAAGCGGCGCGAACTTCAGCCAGGCGTCGATGCCCTGATCATTGCCGATAATGTTGCCGTCGTAATAAAACAAGTGTTCGGCGTCGTTCGTGATCGCGTTGTAGATCCTGTTCACCACGCCACGCATAGAACTGAACCCAGCGGGTTCGGTGCCCCACTTCGCCCCATAGAAACGCGCCGCCGAGGCCGCCAGGCGCGTATTGCCGAAGTTGTTCAGGTAGCTGTCGTTCTCGTTTGTCATGCGGATGCCGCCGCCCAGGCGCGCCATCGTCTTTGTATGCGCCGCGTAATCCGTGCCGATCTCGACCGCGCCCCACCCGCCCGACGACTGATAGATTGACGTCTTCGGCATCGCCTCGCGCGCCCAAATCGCCCATTTCTCACACCATAGGCTCATCGCGTCCAGATACCAGGTGGAAAAATCCACTCGCATCCGCGTGTTGTTCGCCGTCACGGGCAGAAACGTCTTCACGTCGTCGAATGATTTGTAGCTTGCATCCCAGGACCGATTGAGCGCTCCGATGTCCGGGTACTTTGCCTTCAGCCATCGGCGGAAATCCTGGTTGGCGGCCGGGTCGCCCACCCAATACCCGATATGGGTGTGCAGCGGGCGGCCTTTGTAGCCCCAGGCTCCGGTGGCCGGGTATTGGGCTTCGCCGTAGTTGCCGCTCGGGCCCAGCCGGATGCCCAGCAATGAAGGATTGTTGCCGTAGTGCTTGCCAAATTCGTTCAGGAAGCGAATGACGTATTTGTCCTGCGTCCCGGCGAAGATTGTTGGAATCTCAATCGCCTTCCCGTGCTCCAGGCACACATAGGGAACATTGTCGCCCGACTCATAGAACCAATCCGGCAGCGCATAGGCCGAACCGACGATCAGCAGCGGGAACCACTTCATGCCATGCCTCTCGACCTCGGCCACAATCGCGTCGTAATAACTCCAGTCGAACTTGCCAGGCGAGCGTTCAACGAAGTTCCACTTCACGTAGCTTTCGATGCCGTTAAAGCCCAGCGCTTTCATCAGCGGCAGGTTCTGCCGCAGGTAAGCGAGCGCACCCGGCAATCCCTCCACAGTGGGCGCGTCAGCGCCGGCCGTGATCACCAGGTCCATCGGCCGCTTCAGCGTGAAGGCCGGCTTGATCTCAGGCAGGGGTTCAATCCTGGGTTCGGTGTCGCTCACCTGAACCGATTGCAGGTACCTCATGCCAGTGATCTTCATGACGCCCTGCAAGGTCCCGTTCATCCGGAACGCCGCGTGGCGGATCTTGCCGGAATTCACGATGACCGGCGTCCGCGCCTCGGTCTGTGAAACCCCCTTCGCCTCAAAACTGAGCGAAATCAGGCCGTAGCCTTTGTCGAGGAATCCGAGGGTCAGCCAAACCGGCCCCTGCAATGGCTTGTCGATTCTGAAGCGATAGGAGGCGCGTTTGAAATAGTCTGACTCCGGCCTCAGCTCAGAGACCATCTCTTTGTTCACCATGGCCGCTCTGGGCGCTTGCGGCTCTCCTCCAGCGAGGGTAATCCCCTTGCTACTGGCAGGCGTCTTCACGGACCACACCGCGAGTTCAGCCCCATACATGGCGCTCAATCCGAGAGCCAGCGCCCACACGGCCATAAAGCCTCGACCGGCGAATCCCATAAACCTCATCCGATACTTCCTCCACGAAGGTTTGAACCGTTGGCCCGGCAGCACCGCGCAGCCAGTCCAATCCACTATATCCATGTCGCGCGGCGGTACGGGCCGTCGTTCGTGATAGGATTCCTTCGAGTAAGCCGTCATGTCACTCTCATCCGCTCAGCAGGAACGTGCGTTTCGCGCTCTTGACGCGTTCGCCATTGAATTGCCCAGTTGGGGATTCGCCAACACCGGTACCCGATTCGGCAAGTTCATCCAGCCCGCCGCCGCAACGACGACGCCCGAGAAGATCGCCGACGCCGGCCAGGTGCACAAATTCACCGGTTGCTGCCCTACTGTAGCGATGCACGTTCTCTGGGACTTCGCCGGCGGCGCCGCCGATGTAGAAACGGTGAAAGCTGCTGCCACCGAGGCGGGTGTCCGCATCGGCGCGATTAATCCAAACGTCTTCCAGGACCAGCAGTACAAGCACGGCTCGCTCGGCAACCCCGATCCGGCCGTCCGCCAGATGGCGCTTCAACACATCCTTGACTGTGTCGAAATTCAAAAGCTCACCGGCTCTCGAGACCTCTCGCTCTGGTTCGCCGACGGCACGAACTTCCCCGGCTCAGGCTCCGTGCGTGCACGGAAGCAGTGGTTCCAGCAGGGACTGAAGCAGGTGCACGACGCCATGCCTGCTTGGGGCCGCATGCTGGTCGAATACAAGCCGTTTGAACCCGCTTTCTACGCAACCGACATAGCCGATTGGGGCATGGCGTATTTGATGGCGAAATCCTCCGGCGGCAAAGCAAAGGTTTTGGTCGACACCGGACACCATTACCAGTCGCAGAACATCGAGCAAATCGTAGCCTGGCTTCTAGATGAGGACATGCTCGGCGGTTTCCACTTCAACGACCGGCGCTACGCCGACGACGACCTCACGCTGGGTTCGATCGATCCCTACCAGGTCTTCCGTATCTTCCATGAGATCTGCTTCTGGGAATGGGAGAACGGCAAACGCGCTGACATCGCCTACATGGTCGATCAAAGCCACAACCTGAAGAATAAGATCGAAGAAATGATCCAGACGGCGATGACCGCGCAGGAGATGTATCTCAAGGCCGCCCTGGTGGACCACGAAGCGCTGGCCGCCGCTCAGTCCAAAGCTGAACTGATCGACGGCGAGGAATGCCTGCGGGCGGCCTTTTTCACCGATGTCAGGCCGGTTCTGCGCGAATGGCGGCAGGCAAAGGGCCTTGCCCCCGAGCCTCTATTGGCGTTCCGTGCCAGTGGTTATCTGAAACAGGCTGCGGCGCAGCGCGGCGCGAAGAACGCCGGCGCCGGGGCTAGCTACGCCTGAAGAGGACGGGAGGCGATCGGGTGGCGGCGAAAAAGATGGCGGACCTCGCGGCCCGCATGGATCAATTGAACGAGTTCGACCGCGAACCCGTGTCGGAAGATCACCTCCAAGGGGCAGGGAAGTTCGCCGGTCTTTTCGCGGGTGAACATGTCGCGGCGACTGAGTTTGTCATCGGCGCTTTCTTCGTCATCCACGGAGTCGCGGCGAAGGATCTGATTTACGGGTTGCTGCTCGGCAACTTGTTCGCCGTCCTCTCCTGGACCCTGGTCTGCGCCCCCATCGCCGTCCGCACCCGTTTGACTCTCTATTGGTACCTGCGCAAGATCGGCGGCCCCGGCTTCATGATGATTTACAACGTCGCCAACGCCGCCTTGTACGCAATCCTGGCCGGGGCCATGATCTCAGTGTCAGCCACCGCCTTGGCTGATCTCATAGGTCTGCCGCAGACGCCGCTAGGCTCCGTTCTTCCCTCCTCCGCCGGTTGGGTGGCTATTGCTGTGGCGCTCGGCGCCGCGTTCACGTTGATGGCGATCCTGGGTTTCAACGCGTTGTCGAAATTCGCGGGCATCTGCAGTCCTTGGATGTTCGTTGTCTTTGTCACAGGTGCCGTTGCTACGCTGCCCAAGCTCGGCGTTTCTCCGGATTTGTCAAACCTGTGGGAAGTGCTCTCGACTAAAGTCTGGAACGGCCAGCCCGTCGCTGGCCAGGAGCAGTACGGCTTCTGGCAGATCACCTTCTTCGCCTGGTTCTGCAACCTCGCAATGCACATCGGCCTGAGCGACATGGCTCTATTCCGGTATGCGAAGCGCCCCTGGTACGGCGTATTCACTGCCACCGGCGTCTATCCGGGCCACTTTCTGGCTTGGCTCTGTTCGGGAGTGATGGTCGCGGCCGTCGGCCGTGAGATGACACCAGGGCGTATGGCATACGAAGCCCTTGGCATGGTCGGCGTCTTTGCCGTCGTTCTTGCCGGGTGGACGACGGCTAATCCGACTTTGTACCGCGCTGGCCTCGCCATTCAATCCGTCACGCCCAATTGGCCCCGCTGGAAGATCACCCTGGCTTGTGGAGCCGTGACAACGGCGCTGGCCTGCCTGCCGGTCTTCTTCCTCAGACTGCTCGACTACGTCGCGCTCTATGGCCTCATCCTGATGCCCGTCGGAGCAATCGTCTTTACTGAACACTGGATTCTGCCAAGGATAGGTGTGGACAAATATCTCGGCGAGAGTAAGGGCGTCATATTGAACTGGCGTGCTGTCGTGGTTTGGGTTGGAACGCTGGCCATAGCGTGGCTGCTGCCCATGCACCTGTTCTACCGCTGGCTTCCTTGTTGGTTCATCGCCGTGGCGGCCTATGCACTGCTGAGGAGGATGGGACGATGAAACACATACTGCTGGCTGTGGCTATTTTTTGCCTCATGGGGTGCCTGTGGTCGTCCTGGTCTTTCTTCTTGGGGAACCTCCAAAGGGAGGTCTTTCTCAGTCAGGTGCAATGGATGACGCTTGGGTGGTTTATCATGGCCACCCGGTGGGCCTATAGAAAGTAACTGATCCACCAGGCTCAGAACGAGCGCAACACGCGGGCCGGTAATGTGAACAACGCGCCGATGAGTTCAAAAACCCCGCCAATCACAATGCCGAGGAGTTTGAACGGCAACAGCAGCAGCCACACCAGCGGATACAGCACCAGAGCCAGCAGCGCAAGCGGCCAGCACAGGATACACAGGATCAGGAAAAGGAGAAACCCAACCATCGGTCGAACCTCGCTTCATTAGTTTCAACGAAGAGCAGGTGGCCTGGGTTCCCTAAATCGGAATCGCCTCGTGCGCGTGGTAGCTGCTGCGGACCAATGGCCCGGATTCGACGTGCTTAAAGCCCATCGACAGACCGGCTCGTTTGAATCCGGCAAACTCCTCAGGTGTCACGTACCGGAGCACGGGAAGATTCATCGGCATGGGCCTCAGATACTGGCCAATGGTAGCGATTTCGACCCCATGCCCACGCATATCCCGCAGCGTCTCTATGACTTCCTCATTGGACTCGCCGAGACCCACCATGACCCCGGACTTTGTGGGGATTGTGGGATTCATCTGCCGGGCGCGCGACAGCAGTTCAAGCGACCGCTCGTATCGCGCCCCCATCCTGACCTGCCTGTACAGTCTCGGCACCGTCTCGATATTGTGGTTCAGGACGTCCGGAGAGGCGTCCATCACGGTGCGCAACGCCTCCTCATCGCCCTGGAAGTCCGGAATCAGAACTTCGACCCGGCACCCGGGAATCCGCGCCCGGATGGCCCGGATTGTCGCGGCGAAGATCCCGGCGCCGCCGTCCGGCTGGTCGTCCCTGTTCACTGACGTGACCACGGCATAGCGCAAACCAAGCGTCTGGCAAGCCTCGGCGACGCGGCGCGGTTCGTCGTGATCCACTTCCAGTGGCGCGCCCTTCTGGACGGCACAGAAACCGCACCGGCGTGTACAGAAGTTGCCCAGAATCATGAAAGTAGCCGTGCGGTGGTTCCAGCACTCGCCCATGTTCGGGCATGCCGCCGATGAACAGACCGTATTGAGCCGGAGCCGCTCAACTAAGTCCTTCATTTGGCTGAAATTGTCACCCGCCGGAGCAGGCGCCTTCAGCCATCCCGGACGTCTGCGGACGTTTTCAAGTTGAACGAGCACTCTACTTCTTAAGATATCTCCTGAACACCGATTGGTTCAGGAAATGGTTCGTGTCCGCGCCTGGATCTGATCCTTGAACTCATCGTCCGGCAGGCTCGAGAGGTTGATCTTGACGTTGGCCAGGGCGCCGCTTAGGGCGGCTCCGGCCAACGCCTTCGCCGTCGCCACGTCCGACGCGAATTTCGACGGGCTGGATGCCGCCAATTCTTCCAGCCGGGCGGCCAACGCAAATGCTCTTTCCGCCGTTTCCAGCGGGACCAGGGTCGCTCCCCGCATGGCCTCCGCGATCGCCTCCGCACGTCCTTCCGATCCCTTTGGGCGGCGGTAAGCAGCTACGACCGCCTCATAGGACGCAGCGTCCCGCTCCACCGCCATCCCGAACCATGATTTGTCCTGACCAAACGAACTCTCGCTCAGTTTCGACAGCTGCGCCACCATCGCGCCCAGCGCCGCCGCCATGGCCGCCGCCGCCGCCGAAGCCGACCCGCCGCCCGGCGTTGGCGTGGGGGCCGCAAGGGCTTCCAGAAACTCATTCAACCCGGTACGGCCTTCAAGGGCCTCCTCCAACCGGTTTTCGAGCACCATTGACGGTCTAAACCCTTCAACCTTTAGAAGATGCTCGGCCGTCATCTCGATGGCTCTCTTTGGAATCAGTCCGATGATCTCGCTTCCAGCGATCGAAACACCTTGACCGGCAGCCAAATCGCGCACCCGTTCATAAACTGCGTGGACGGGCGTCGTCTCGAAATCGGTCAGATTCATCGAAACCTGCGCGATACCCCGCGATTCCAGCATCACGCCCATAGCCTTCACACACGGCATCCCTCCCGACGAGGTGCGGATTGTCCTGGCGATTCTCTTGGCCAAATCGAGATCAGGCGAATCCAAATTGATGTTGTAGGCGATGAGAAACTTCCTTGCGCCGGTGACTGTTGCACCGGCTGTCGGATGCAGCTCTGGTCCGCCCACGTCTGGCGCACGGTCCGCGTCTGACTTGACCGCCTCGCGCAGCCCCTCGAACTGTCCCCGCCGGATGTTTTCCAGCCCCCGCCGGTCCTCGCGCCGCGCCGCCGCTTCATAAAAATACGCTGGAACGCCGAACCGCTTCCACATCCCTTCAGCGGCCTTTTCGGCCAGCTTGACGCAATCCTCCATTGAAACGCCTGCCAGCGGCACAAATGGAACCACGTCGGCAGCCCCGATCCGCGGATGGACACCCGTGTGCTGGTTCAGATCGATCAGTTCCACAGCCTTTCCGATCCCGTTCAGCGCCGCTTCGACGACCGTTTCAGGAGGCGCGGCGAAAGTGATGACGCTCCGGTTATGATCCGCGTCCAATTCGATATCGAGGACCGCCGCGCCCGGCGCGGAACCGATCGCCTCCGCGATCGCCTCGACCTTCGCACGGTCGCGCCCCTCTGAGAAATTAGGAACGCATTCAACGAGTTTGCGCATCAACAGTCTCCTTGCCGGTAGATCTCGCGTCCCCCCCTGTAGGCCGATTTCAGCAGATCGGCGCCCAGATAGTAGGGGATCTCCCGATAGTCGTGGACCGCAAAGATCGTGAAATCGGCTGCGCGTCCCGCCTCCAGGATCCCGGCGGAAGACGCCCGGCGAAGTGCGGCTGCGGCATTCACCGTCACCGCCGTCAACGCTTCTGCCGGCGACATCCTCATTTGGGCGCAGGCCAGCGACATCACCAGGGGCAGTGACGGCGTGGGACTCGATCCCGGATTGAAATCCGTGGCCAATGCTACAGCCGCCCCGGCATCGATCAATGCCCGCGCAGGCGCGTACCGGCTCAACCCGAGGTGAAGCACCGAGGCCGGCAATAGTGTGGCGACCGTCTCGGACTTTGCTAACAGATCCACCTGTTTGGATTCAATCATCTCCAGATGGTCCGCCGAAACAGCTTTCAGCCTGATCGCCAGTTCCACCGCCCCTATATTGCTGAACTGCGACGCGTGAACCCTCAACCCAAGGCCCATCTCCGCGGCGGACTCGAGATAGCGGCTGGATTGCTGGACCGAAAATGCGTTTGTGTCGCAATATGCGTCGGCGAACTCGGCAAGTTGAAGCCGTGCAACCTCAGGCAAAAGGCTCCGGCAGATTTCTTTTATGTAGCCGTCCGAGTTCCCATCGAACTCGGGAGGCAACGTATGCGCTCCGAGACACGTTGCGACCAATGAGACAGGTGCTTTCACCCGTCCGGCGGCCCTGAGCATCTTCAGTTCCGCCGGCGCAGAAAGGCCATAACCCGATTTCACCTCGGCCAACAGGGTTCCATGCCGGAGCATCAAATGGCAGGAACGCTCAGCCGCGGCCTGAAGCGCGTTTACCGTGGCTGCCCGAACAGCCCGCATCGTGGACAGGATCCCCCCGCCTGAGCGTGCGATGTCCTCGTAGGAAGACCCGGCGATTCGCTGCGTGTAGTCGCCCAAGCGCGGTCCTGGAAACATTAGATGTGTGTGGCAATCGACCAGACCGGGCAGAACCACGCAGCCTGATGCGTCGATTTCGCGGGCGTTGCGCGCACCGTTGAGGTTCTCAATTCTGGTGGCAGGACCGATCTGGGCGATCCGCCCGTTTTCAACCAGCATTGCCGCCGCATTCAGCACCCCGATCTGGGACATCTCCGCCCCTCGACGGGCCCGGACCGGGCCTCGCATGGTGACAATCTGGCGTGCGCCCCGCACGAGCAAGGGAGGCTCGTGACTTTGCGCTGGCAGAAGTCGGCTGCCGGCCCTCATCAAGAACCGGGCTCCCCAGTCGAACGATTCGGCAACGGCAATCTGATCCCGTGTGAGACGGCGAAATCCTGAGCCTCGCTGTATCCGGCATGGGCATGCCGGACAACACCCAGACCGGCATCGGCGCGCATCACCCGCTCCGCCCGCCTTCCGGACTCATCGCTCCCATCCACCACGGTGACCTGTCCGGCGTGCATCGAATAACCGATACCGACCCCACCGCCATTGTGCAGGCTCACCCACGACGCGCCGGCCGCCGTATTTACCATCGCGTTCAGCAAAGGCCAATCGGCTATGGCGTCGCTGCCATCTCTCATGGCCTCGGTCTCGCGGTACGGCGATGCCACCGAACCGCAATCCAGATGGTCTCGTCCGATGACGATGGGCGCCAGCAACCTCCCCTGCGCCACCATCCGGTTCATCTCCACCGCGAAGGCGTCGCGCTCGCCGTAGCCGAGCCAACAGACCCTTGCCGGTAATCCCTGGAAATGAACCCTTTCATGCGCCAGCTTGATCCAACGTGCCAGGCTGCTGTTCTCAGGGAACATGTCCAGGACCAAATGGTCAGTCGCGTGGATGTCTGACGCCTCGCCAGAGAGAGCCACCCATCGGAACGGACCGCGGCCCTCGCAAAACAGCGGCCGGATGTATTCTGGCACGAACCCAGGAATCCTGAAAGCTTCGCCAACTCCGTTATCGGCCGCCATCCGGCGGATGTTGTTGCCGTAGTCGAAGGCAATCGACCCCGCCGTCTGCAACTCGAGCATGGCCTCGACGTGGTGTGCAATGGAATCCATCGCGCGGGCGATATAGCTACGCGGATCAGACTTGCGGAGCGCGGCGGCTTCCGATACGTCTAATCCACTCGGAATGTACCCGTTCAGAGGGTCGTGGGCTGATGTCTGATCAGTCACCAGGTCTGGACGAACGCCTCGCCGGACCAGTTCCGGAACGATGTCGGCGCAATTCGCCGCCAGCCCGATCGACAACGGCCGGCGAAGGCGCACCGACTCATCCACCCACAGCAACGCCTCATCCAGCGATCGTGTCATCCGGTCGCAATAGCCCGTCTCAATGCGCCTGCGGATCCGTGTCTCGTCCACTTCGACGCACAGCACGACCCCGCCATTCATCGTCACCGCCAGCGGCTGTGCGCCGCCCATTCCGCCCATCCCGCCTGTCAGGACCAATTTCCCTTCGAGAGATCCTTCGAAATGGCGTGCCGCGGCTGATGCAAAAGTCTCGAATGTCCCCTGAAGGATCCCCTGTGTGCCGATGTAAATCCAACTTCCGGCCGTCATCTGGCCGTACATGATCAGACCAAGCCGTTCGAGTTCGCGGAAATGCTCCCAATTTGACCAGTGACCCACCAGATTTGAATTGGCGATGAGCACCTTGGGCGCATCTTCATGTGTGCGGAATACGCCAACTGGCGCGCCAGACTGAACCAGCAGCGTCTCGTCTTCTTCGAGACGGAGCAACTCGCCCACCAATGCGTCGAAACTGGGCCAGTCCCGCGCTGCCTTGCCGCTGCCTCCATAGACGACCAAGTCTTCCGGACGCTCGGCGACCTCGGCATCGAGGTTGTTCATTAACATGCGCATGGCAGCTTCCTGCCGCCATCCCTTGGCGGTCCTGACAGGCCCGCGGGGCGCGCGAACAACACGGTTCATCGACTTCAGTTTACGCCCTCCCGGTTAGCGGAAGACAACCAGATCCTGGACGCCGATCTTGGCTCCCTTGGAATCGGTGTGCCGCACTCCGGTCACAACGAGTTTCACCGTGTGCTTACCGCGTCTGAGCTTGAAAGCGTGGCAGATGCTCTCGTCGCCTTTGTTGCGCGGTTCGTCGGGATAGACATCGACGTTGCTGCCCTTCTTGCCGTCGATCCAGACTTCCGCCCAGCCGCCGTCTGCCAGATAGGGGCCCACGACGATGAAACCGGTCCCCTCGAAGCTCACTTCTGCGGCCGCCCCCTTTGCGTCGGAGACCTTCATTCTGTCCTGGATCTTCCAGTCGCCGGTGAACGTCCAACGGGCGTCGTTGATGCCGATGCGCTCCACCGGCGATCCATAATCGTCCCAGACCTCCAGTTTCGGCGCTTTGGGCGCGGCTGCGGCTATGCGCAGCGTATCCCCATCCAAACGTCCGCCATTGGCCTCAGCCAGCTTGATCGATCGTTGCAGGGAGCTTTCGACAATGGTCTTGAACGTGTACTCGGTGTAGCTGAACTTCTTGTCTGCAATGGCTGGAATTCCGGATTTCCATTCATCCGGTATGGCCTCGTATCCCAGCGCGACTCCAAGAATCCCGGCGGCCGAGGCAGGGTTGCAGTCTGAGTCCTGCCCGGCGCGCGTCGAAATCACAATTGTCTTTTCCATGTCGCCGCCGCCATAGAGCAGGCCAAGGATGATGTAGGCGCCGTTGATCTTGGCGTCGATGTTGAACGCCCGCATCGCGCCCGCCGGGCAGGGCTCTCTCTTATTCCATTTCTTCTCGATCTCGCGCCAGTTCGCCTCCCAGTCCGCCGGATACTGCTTGTGCCAGTTCAGGACATCGGAGACCAGCATGGCATAAGGGCTTTTGGCTGGGATGCAGGCCAAGCCGGCTTCCACGATCTTGCGCGGGTCCTTTTCAAAGAATGCCGCCGAATACATGCAACTCACGAACACCCCGCCATAAATGCCGTCGCCGTAGTTCATCACCCGCCCCGCGCGCATGGCGATATCCACGGCCGGCTTTCTCATCCCCGGCGCCATCAATCCGACGAAATCGGCCTCAATCTGGAAGTCGATGTCGTTGGCGTGGGCGTTGTATTTAGGCGTCCCGGACAGCGTTGCGGGAACGCCGCGTTTCAGGGCGCGGCGCGCCGCCAGATTCGCGTGCCAGAGCGCGTACTTCGCCTCTCTGAACATGGCGCCGAAGTCCTCGGTCGTGGCGTTCAGCCCCTTGTCGTCGAGCACTTGGGCGAACGTCATGTCGACATAGAGGTCGTCCTGGTTGATCGAGTTCGAGATCCTGTCAGGCGTCCACTTGGGCAGGTTTTCAACTGGGATGATCTTCTCGTTGTACCGGAACTCGGTCGGCGCGCCATAGCTGACGCCGATCATTTGCCCGGCCCAGCCGCCCGCGATTTTGTCTCGAAGCGTTTTGAGCGGAATTGATACCTGAGGTTGCGCCAGGGCGAAACCCGCGAACACGAAGAGTACAGTGGTTAAGCGCATTGAGTCTCCGGCAGTGAAGGTATCAATGTCCTGGCGGCCGAGTCAATGCGCCGAACCGGTCGCCGTCTCAGTGCGAATGGTGGGGATGCGGCTGAATCGCGGCCAGCGTGAGCCTGCCTTGAAGCACGCCTTTCGTCGAGATGAGCCGGTCGGCGATCGATTGAACATCGCTGCGTTGGCCGCGCAGCACGATGATCTCAAGGCAGTGTTCGTGGTCGAGGTGGACGTGCAGTGTGGAAATGATCGAATCGTGGTGCTTGTGCTGAACCTGGGTGAGGCGCTCGGAGAGCAGCCGTACATGATGGTCATAGACAAGCGCCAACGCGCCCACCACCTCTTGGCCGGGCGCATCCAATTGAACCTGATTCAGTTCGGCGCGAATGAGGTCGCGCACTGCCTCGCTTCGGTTGGTGTAGCCCCGTTGAGCAATAAGTGTATCGAAGGCTTCGAGAAGATCACCGTCGATCGCCAAGCCCACCCGGCAAAGATCGCTCATACTCCGCCCCCGATGCTCACTCGCCGAGGAATGAGGCGATGCGGCTTTCGAGTTTCACCAATTGCCCATCTCTCCCAGCCAGTTCGCGTTCCAAGGTACGCACACGATCAGCCAGGTGCAGGGCCGCGAGGACGGCCACGCGAGATGTATCTGAGCCGCCGGATCTTGCCGCAATCTGGCTCATCAGATCATCTACATAGCTGGCCAGGGCTTCGGTCTCGCCGGGCTCGCCGGACGACCTTAGTGTGTATGGTTGCTGAAGGATCGTGACGCGGACCAACCGCTTGTCTGTCGCCGGATCGGCTGGACTGTTGCCGCCCATCGTTGTTCTCACCCTTCTCCGAGCAGATCCATCTGCTCCATTTGAGCGAGCAGGTTCTTCACCCGTGCGGCGGCTTCTCTTTGACGGGTGCGCAGCCCGTCGATCTGTTCGACAAGCTGTGCTGCCTCGGCTCTGGCATTCTCGGCTTCCTGCCTGGCGGCATCGCGTTGGGCGGCGGCTTCGGCAAGATCCTCCTCGAGTTGGGCATTGCGGTCTTTCAGCCGGGTCACCAGCGCCGCGGCTTGCTCGACCCTCTGCTCCAGACGTTCCAAAACGCTCAATTCTTCGTCATGGATCGGATGCATGTTAAAAGCCTACAACACGCGCAATGGGGAAGTCCCCTCTTCCATCTGGAACTTCCCCGGAGAGGACTTAGGCGGCCGCCGTCTTTGCCTTCTCAACCAGAGCAGTGAACGAGGCCGGCTCGTTGGCCGCGATATCGGCCAGCATTTTCCGGTTGAGGTCGATGCCTGCCTTCTTCAGCCCTCCGATGAACTTCGAATAGCTGATGCCGTTGTTGCGGCAGCCCGCGTTGATGCGCAGGATGAACAACCGGCGGAACTCCCGCTTCTTCCGGCGCCGGCCCACATAGGCATAGCCCAAAGCCTTTTCGACGGCTTCCTGCGCTGCCCTGTAGAGCTTGCTCTTGTTGAGGAAATAACCCTTCGCCAGGGTAAGTGTCTTCCGCCTGGAATCACGGCGGTTCGTGGATCGTTTAACTCGAGGCACGTTTGCTCCTTTCCAATTTCAAAACGGACGAGCCATTCCGGAATCGTCCATCGGGCGGCGGCTCGGGCACGTGCCAGTGCTCCGGCTCGCTCGCCGGGTCATTCCCTTTTTAGTAGGGAATCATCTCAAGCAATTTGGCCTGGTCCACCTTATCGGCGACCACAGACTGGCCAAGATTGCGCTTGCGCGCCCGCGACTTCGAACTGAGCAGGTGCCGGGCGAAAGCGTGGTTGCGGACCACTTTGCCCGTGCCCGTCTTCTTGAAGCGCTTGGCAGCGCCCTTATGGGTCTTCAGTTTAGGCATGATTGGATTCCTGACAATCGCCGGGTATTGCCACCCGGCGGGTGGGATCTTTTTGAATTGTAGCATTGCCGGAGGCCGGGTTGGGAATTCGATTTATGGCGGACCGGAGAAGATCAACTTCGATTCAGCCTGGAAGCGGCTGTAACTGGAATAGGCCTGACTCGTGATCAGTTTTGCCCCGCCTGGAAGCGGTTCAACATTCCGTATCAATGAGATCAGCCAGGCGTCCTCCAGCCGGATCCATTCGAAGATCGTCTGGTTGCCTGCCGGCTGACCCTCCCATTCGATCAATTGCTTGAGTTCAGCTCGCACCGGGAACCCGGTTTCATCGTCGATCCACAATCGTCCGGCAAGGATCCGGCCCCATTGGTTCCCATTCCGCGGACGTTTGGGCTTACCGGCTGGCTCGATGTCCACGACCGTGACTGCGCGCCCTTTCACTGCTTCGGACCCTATCACAGTAGCCCTATGTGTCTGAAATAGAGTCTCCAAGTCAAACTTGAGGCGGTTGCGCTCCTGCTTGGCGGCGATCCTGCGCCTCTGTTCCAGAGGGGTCCGTTTCCGGTAGGCCTCCGCCTGCAGGAATCTCTCCTGCTCAGCCATCTCGTCGTCGATTTGCAGGGGCTCCCCATTCAATCCAGTAAGCCGGTAATAATTCTCTCCCTCAAGGAAGCTCACTTCATAGGTCCGGCGGTTCAGGACCGTCTCGCCCCTCTTGTCCAAACGAATCCGCGTAATCTCTTCACTAAAAAGGAACTTCTCGGCTGCCAAACGATTCTTCCGGGCCGCTTCGGAGAGCCGCTTGAGCAACTCGGGCCCGGAGTTTGCGCCCCGGACAGCGCCATTTGCCGCCAGCAGGATCAGGGCAATCAGGACTCTGGCCACGCGAGTCAATTGTAACGGAACTCTTGCCTGGCCGATGAACCGTTTCCACTAGATTCATCATCTATACTTCAAGATCAAGTTTGGAATCGCTTCCAGATCGAAACTCTACCGAGAATAAGGAGATTCGCCATGGTTCGACCATTGATTTGTCTTCTGGCCGCCGCATCGCTCGGCCTGGCCGCCAACCACCCAACGGCGGGTATCCGTGGCAGTTACGTCGAAGCCCGGACTGCCGATGTTTACACCGGCCCGTGTTTTGCCAACTCGGAAGTGGAACTCGTTGGAAACCTTGCAGTTTTCGGCTGGCGAATTGACCAGGGCCAGTGGCAGGGAGTTCGTTTGGACGGGCTCTCGGTGGTTGCTGCAGTGCGAGCCGCCTCGACCCTCGGCGACCAGTTTCACAGCGCCTACCCAGTCAGGTCTTACCTGATCGTCGATCAGAACGCCTCCATCGAGCAGCGAGCGGCTCTGCAAAGCTTTGCCAAACGAATGGCTGGCGACCTGTTGCAGGACATCGCTGGAATCGCCTCTTTGCCCATCGAGTTTAAGGTTGAGGGCCATTCCATTCACGAAGCGCGGGTCAGTCTGACTGCCGGCACGCTCGCCGCCATCAAGACCCGCGGACTTCGTGCCGGTGACCACGTCTGTTCCAACGAGGAGACCTGGTACCCGCCGCTCACCAAACTCGATCACGCGATGCCCGCTTACGCCTTGGACCACCGCTTTTCGGGCGCTCCCGGCAAAGCACTGGATGCCACCTGGTGGAGTCCGGACAAGCGTAGCGCCTTTGTGGGCACATTTTATCTGGCTGACTGAAGCCGCAGCCGAAAGCAGTGATTGGAATCCCTAGTGGTTCTAAGCCGCCGCTGCCAATTGATTAGTTACTGACCTGAAACTCCGAAGCTTGATAGCATTGAGTTGGGCATCGATCCCGACTCATGCCGTTTTTATTCATTTTATTGGCGCTCGCACTGTGTTCTCTGGCGCGCGCCGAAGAGAACACGGGAGCCTTCTGGAAAAATCCCGGCCTGATGCGAACCGTTTCGCTCACCCTTCAGAGCGGCTTCGCCGACACGTTTCAGTTGACTTTGGGTGGAACTTTTGGCGATGGTCCGGCGTGGCAAAACCGCGTGACGATGACCGCCGGGGAGGTTTTCCGGAAGGGCGACTCCATCAGCCTTTCGGGCTGGAACACGCACGACACCCCCTCACACGTGAATAGTTGGACCGCCGGGGCCAGTTACCGCTCGCGCGTTATCGCCACGCCGAGGCATCTGCTGTACTTGTCGGCGGGAGTGCAGCGCTGGCGCTTCCCGGCGGTGCTCTGCGGAGCGCAGGACTGGCTTGGATCGTGGCAACTTCAGTATCAGACGCGGATCAAGCGACTGCCACTGATGTTGAACGAGGATGCCTGGACCATCTTCCACTCCCCCCTCAAGAAGGGCTCGCTGCTACACACTCAGCTTTATACTGAGCATCCGCTGGCCGAACGGAGCGCTTGGAAACTGGCTCTCCGGCATGGACCACAGCACACCTACTCGTGGAACTTTTACGGAACCAACGGCCATCGCGTCGTCCGCTACGCCGGGTTCCTTTTGCTTTCATGGCGCAAAACCACGATTGAGGCCGGCTACCGCCAACAACTTGGCCTGCAACCGCGGATCGAGGACAACCGCTATTGGTCGGTCCTGCTCTCCCGCACTTTCTAGCGGCTGGAGCGTCTAGCCCGGCAGCAGCCGCAGCAATTGCGTCTGGATTTCGCCGGTCACCTCGGCTGTGGTTTCGCCACGGTAGACATTGACCTCGGAGCGGATGCCGAATTCAGGCAAATACACGCCCGGCTCTATGGAGAAGCAGGTGCGCGGCAACACGCGGCGTTCGTCATGGGTTTCGTAGTTGTCCATGTTGGCTCCGTTTCCATGGACCTCCTCGCCGATCGAGTGCCCGGTCCTGTGGAAAAAGTATTCGCCGAAGCCTGCCGAGTGAATATAACCGCGTGCGGCATCATCCACCTCGAATCCGGCTAGTTCTCGACCCTCGGCCGCCGCAGCCTTCACCAGGGAGACGGCCGCGTCGCGCGCGCCGGAAACCACCTCGAAAACGTTCAACATCCGGTCTGGCGGGTTGGCTCCGCAGAAGCCGGTCCAAGTGATGTCGTAGTAGACCGACCCCGGCCGGTCGAGTTTCGCCCACAGGTCGATCAGGAGCAGATCGCCGCGGCGGATTTCGCTGTGCCGCTCGGGAGCCGGTTCGTAATGGGGATTGGAGGCGTTTGAGTTCACAGCGACGATCGGACCATGGTCCGTGAAGAGGCCCTTGGTCTTAAAGGAGTCGAGGATGAAGCCCTTGATCTCCATCTCCGTCACGCGGGCTCCGCCAGCCAGCGCCGAAGCCACTTTCTCAAAAGCGGCCCGGCGAACTTCGTCCACCAGAACGCCGGCCTGTTTGTGTGAACGGTATTGGTCCTCGTTCCAGCGCGCCTCGAACAACTGCACGAGGTCGGCTGAACTGACCACCTGAACGCCTGCCGCGCGGACGAGTTCCACCGTACCAGCGTCCACATTCGAGACATACGGCACGGCGCAGTCTGGCGAGTACTGCATGGCGATGCGGCGCCGGTCCTTGAGTATGCGCGCCAGGGCCGCCGATTGTTCCTTCCAGCCGGCGTAGTGGATGATCTCGCCTGGCAGCGCCGACAACATTTCGGGCTCAATCCTATGCGCAAGTCCGATTGGATCTCCAACAGCGGGAATGAAGTAGTACCAGCGCCGGGTGACCATGCGGGCCGGTTCGAAGCCCAGGACACGATAAGCGATCGGGTCTCTGCCGTGGTGGTCAAAAAACAGCCAGCCGTCCAAACCCTGCGCGCGCAGGGCGTCTTGAATCTCGGCGATCCGCATGTGACTAATGTATCCCGCCCGTGGGATCGGGTGCGAGATCAGTCGCCCAGGGTGCCGGCCAGTCCGCTTGGTTGGGCCGACATGAGTTGTTGCAGCGCCGTTTTCAACTGATCGGCCGTGAACGGCTTGGACAGTACTCCATCCATGCCCGCCTCCAGGCAAGAAAGTCTGTCGGGGCCGGAAGTATGAGCCGTCAACGCCAGAATCGGGACATGCGATCCCCGCGCCTCGATGCGGCGGATCTCGCGCGCCGCGGACAATCCATCCATGACGGGCATCTGCACGTCCATGAGGATCGCGTCGAAACCGCCCCTACGGCAGGCATCCAACGCGATCAGGCCGTTTTCGGCGACTTCGACCCGGTGCCCTTCTTTCTCTAGCAACCGGACGGCCACGAGCTGATTTAGCCGGTTGTCCTCCACCAGCAGCAGTCTAAGGCTGCCTGTAATGCAGACTGCGTCATTGCCTCGGTCGGTCGACACCGAGTCATCGGCGCCGGCCTTCCCGCACACAATGTCGAATTGGAACGTGGAACCACTTCCCTGGCGGCTTTCCACTTCAAGTTTGCCGCCCATCATCTGCACCAGCCGCGTGGCTAAGGCGAGACCCAGCCCGCTGCCCCCGTAGTTGCGCCGGACCGAGCCGTCCGCCTGTCGAAACTCCTCGAAAATCTCCGGCACATGCTCTTCAGCGATGCCGATTCCGGTGTCCGTCACCTCGAAATGGAGCCGCCAGGCATCTCCGGCCGACTCCGCCGATCCACGGACCGTGATGGAACCCTCCGACGTAAACTTCACAGCGTTGCTGAGCAAGTTCACCAGGATCTGTTTCAAACGGACAGGATCTCCGTAGACCTCCGCCGGCAGGCCTTGGTCAAGACAATCCAATTTCAGACCTCTGGCCTCAGCGGTCACTTCGAACATACCTGCCGCTTCCCGCAAGACTTGAGCCGGCGACATGCGCTCATGTGAGATACCAGTTGCGTTTTTGTCGATCGCGGCAAGGTCAAGCACATCGTTCAGCAATGACAGGAGATGCGTGCTGGCCCGGTTGGCCTGTTCAAGGTACGTGCGCCGCCGCTCGGCGGAGTCCTCGTCCAGAGCCATTTGTTGCAGACCGATCACCGCATGCAATGGGGTGCGAATCTCATGGCTCATGTTGGCCACGAACTCCGATTTCAGCCGGGCGGCCTCCTGCGCCAAGTCAAGGAGCTTCTGGATTTCCGAGGTGTGCCGCTTCACCGCCCTGCGAAGAGTGACGATCCAACCGATCGCCGCCACGGCGCACAGCAGTACCACCGTTACGGCCAACCGTCCTTTTGGCGTCTCGAAAAGCCCTGGCTTCTCAATTAACAGCACATCTTGCGGATCCCTGTAACGGACCCGGCTCAGTTCGGCGCTGGAGGTTGGCATCACCACGCCGCGGATCTCCACGAGCGCCCCAATCGGCGTCAGGCCGGCGACCAGTGCCGCAGACCCCCGCGGCCTCCTCGAGTAGGCCTCCACCTTTGCAACCCCGTCGGACAAGACCAGATCATCCCGATAGTCATTGGTGGACAATTGCACGACTTTGCCGGTGACTGAAACGTGCCAGCCATCCACTTTCCCAGAGGTCACTTCGCCGGGGGTGACTTTTCGGGGTGGAGGCATCCTGCCCGGGCCTGCAAACCGAACCGCCGTGGCTCTGATCTCCGGCTCGATTGTGCCGAGCACCCCGGCCTTACCCTCGACCAAGACCCATTCGCCGTAGCTGAACTTGGGCGGCTTTTCCGCGAGTACTGATATGCCGCCAGTTGAGTCCTGGATGTAGAAGTTCCCCTGATCGTCGGGCAGATCCCCGGGCTTGATGGTGACCTGGCCGCACACCCGGACCTTTGCCGGCCTGTGCAAGCCACCGAGTGCCGCTTTGCGCACTTCGCCGATCTCGGCGAACTGACCCGCGGTCGGGTCCGGACACGCTGGTGCCGCGCCGGAGGCCACGGGAAGACAAGCCACAAGCGCAGTCATCCATAATCGCCGTCGGTTCATCACAAGACGCCCATATCCTCTATCGGCGCAGCGGAGGATTGACGTTAGCTTAAGTCGACAAACGACAAGGTACGTCGCAAACCCCATGTTAAACTGGACTTTTCCCCATGCAGCTTGAAAAAGTCTATGAGCCTCAGCGGTTTGAGCCGCATTGGGCTCAATTTTGGATCGAGCGTGGATTTTTCCACGCCCCGCCGGAAACCGACCCCGCACGCGGCGTCTTTTCCCTTGTCATTCCTCCGCCCAACGTCACCGGTTCGCTGCACATCGGGCATATGCTCGAGCATACCGAGATCGATGTCACCACCCGCTGGCACCGCATGAAGGGCGATCAGACTCTTTGGCTTCCCGGCACAGATCATGCCGGCATCGCCACGCAGATGGTGGTGGAGCGGAGCCTGAAGGAAACAGAGAATATCACCCGCCATGACCTGGGCCGGGATGAGTTCGAGCGGCGCGTCTGGCAGTGGAAAGAGCAGTATGGTGGCACGATCCTTTCGCAGATGAAGCGCATTGGCGACTCATGTGACTGGTCGCGCAACCGCTTCACTCTGGACGAAGGGCTTTCACGGGCTGTCCGCGAGACCTTTGTCCGCCTTTATGAAAAGGGCCTCATCTACCGTGGCGAGTATATGGTGAATTGGTGCCCGCGCTGCCATACCGCCCTGTCAGACCTCGAGGTCGTCCACGATGACACCGACGGCAATTTGTGGCATATCCGCTACCCCGTCAACGGTCTCGACAACCGGTTCCTCACCGTCGCAACCACGCGCCCTGAGACGATGCTCGGCGATACGGCCGTCGCCATCAATCCGGACGATCCTCGCTACGCCGATCTGCACGGCCGCTCTGTGCGGTTGCCATTGATGAACCGGGAGATCCCCATCATTCTGGACGAACTCGCCGATCCTGAGTTTGGCACCGGAGTCGTCAAAGTCACCCCGGCGCACGATCCAAATGATTTCGAGGCCGGCAAGCGCCACAACCTTCCGCATTTCGTCGTGATTGGCCTGGACGCTCAGATGACCGAAGCGGCCGGCGACTATGCCGGATTGGATCGCTACGAAGCCCGTCAGCGCGTCCTGTCAGACCTCGACGATCTTGGCCTGCTGGAAAAGACTGATCCCTATAAGCTGAGCGTCGGCAAGTGCCAGCGCTGTAAGACAGTGGTGGAGCCGCTTGTCTCAAAGCAATGGTTCTGCAAGATGAAGCCCCTCGCGGAGCCCGCGATCAAAGCAGTCGAGGACGGGCGCATCAAGTTTGTCCCCGAAAACTGGACCAAGACCTACAACGAGTGGATGTACAACATCCGCGACTGGTGCGTCTCGCGCCAACTCTGGTGGGGCCATCGCATCCCAGCCTGGCATTGCGATGCTTGCGGGGAGCCGACCGTGGCACGGCAGGATCCCACCGAGTGCGCTCATTGCCATTCGAGGTTCATCCGTCAAGATCCAGACGTTCTCGACACTTGGTTCAGTTCCGGACTTTGGCCGTTTTCAACGCTCGGCTGGCCCGATCAAACGCCCGAATTGAAGTCGTACTATCCGACCACGCTGCTCATCACCGGCTTCGACATCCTGTTTTTCTGGGTGGCGCGCATGATCATGCTTGGCATGGAGATGATGGGCGACGTGCCGTTCCGTACCGTCTACATCCATGGCCTGGTGCGCGACGCCGAGCGCCAGAAGATGTCCAAGACCAAGGGCAATACAATAGATCCGCTCATCGTGACCGAGCAATACGGCACCGATGCCGTCCGCTTTGCCTTGTTGCGCGGCGCGGCTCCGGGTACCGACATTGTGCTGAGTGAAGAGCGCATGGTCAGTTCGCGCGCCTTCGCCAACAAGATTTGGAACGCCGCCCGGTTCATCTTCATGCAAATGGAGAAGGTGGGCATCGAGTCGCTGGAGTTGCAGACTGTTGACATGGCGATCGCTCCGCCTGTCCCGGCATCAGGCGGCATTACGATGGAGGACCGCTGGATCTTCCACCGGCTAAACGACATCACCGCGCGCATCAACGCCGCCCAGGAGAACTTCCGGTATCACGAAGTCGCCGACCTCATCTGGGGTTTCCTCTGGGACGAGTTCTGTGACTGGTATGTCGAGATCAAAAAGCTCCGGATCAACACGTCTCTCGACGCTGGCGACAACTCTGCCGCCAAGGCCCATCTGAACAACATGCTGAGCGTCTTTGAAACGGCTCTGCGGCTGCTGCACCCTGTCATGCCGTTCCTCACCGAGGAACTGTGGCAGCGGCTGGTGCAGAAATCGCCCGGCGTGCCGCCGTCGATTTGCCTGGCGGCGTTTCCACGGGCGGGTCGGGAGGCAGACAACGAAGCCGCCGCCGCGGACTTCGCCCTGCTCCAGGAGATGGTCACCCGCGCCCGCGGTTTGCGCGCCGACAACAAGATCGATCCGAATGCCAAGGTTGAAGGCTACGTCGAAGCGATGACGGAACGCGCCGCGGCTGTTGCCGCGTCCGGCAATGCGATTCTGAACGCCCTGGCCGGCGGCTGTTTTGCTGTCAATCCGGATTCCAAACCGGCTGGCGCACGCTCGGCCTCAGTCGAGTTCGCCGTGACGCTGGCGCTTTCGGCAACGCAGGTGGAAGCCATCCGGCAACGCGTCACAAAGCGCATCGGCGAGCTTGAAAAAGTGATCACCAGCAGCACAAAACAGCTTTCGAGCGAAGCCTTCGTGAGCAAGGCTCCGGCGCACGTCATCGACGGCATCAAGGAGAAACTGCTTCAATACGAGACCGAACTGGCTCAGCAAAAAGCAGCCTTGGCGGAGCTGGCCTGATGACCTTCGACATCAACCACCCCGACGTCATCGCCGCCGTCCGCCGCGCCCTTGAGGAAGATATCGGCGCGGGCGATATCACGACGAATTTGACGGTCCCGGCGGATCGCATGGCCCAGGGGGCCTACTTCGCCCGCGACTGGATGACCGTCGCCGGCGTCGAACTCCTCCATCTCATCTATGCCGAACGGGGGCCCGTGGATGCGGTCGAAATTCTGATCTCCAGCAGCGGCAGGGCCGCTCCCGGAGACTGCATCGCCCGGGTCGCCGGACCGGCGCGTGTCCTGCTCACTTGCGAGCGCGTTTCGCTCAATTTCATGCAGCGGCTGTCAGGCGTCGCCACGCTTGCGGCCGAATATGTCGCCCAAACCGCTGGGACCAACTGCCGTGTTCTCGATACGCGCAAGACGACTCCGGGCTTGCGCATCCTTGAGAAGATGGCTGCGGCCTGCGGCGGTGTGAAAAACCATCGCATGGGCCTCTACGACGCCATTCTGATCAAGAACAATCACATTTCGGCGTGCGGAGGCGTACGCGCGGCGCTGACGGCAGTGGCGGGTCAATCGATCCCGGCCGAAATCGAAGTCCGCACTCTGGCCGAGTTGGATGAAGCGCTTGCATGCGGCGCGAAACACCTTCTACTCGACAACCTGATGCCGGACGAAGCCCGCGAGTGGATCGCACGCATCGCCGGGCGCGCGACGACGGAACTTTCCGGCGGCATCACGCTGGAAACCGCCCGCGCCTACGCCGAAGCCGGTGCAGATTTCCTTTCCGCTGGCGCGATCACCCATTCGGCGCGAGCGGTCGACATCAACTTCCGGCTGGCCTTGGCGTGAACGGATCTTGCCGATTATACGTATACTTGAATAGGAGTATACGTATGACCGCGAAATTGACGCTGAGTGTCGACCCTGAGGACGTTCGCAGCGCGAAGCGGTATGCGGCCAGACACAAGACCTCCGTCTCGAAACTTGTGCAGGGGTATCTACGCCGGATATCGAGAGAGGAGCAAGACCAATCCTCGACTCCCATCCTTGATCGGCTGAAAGGTATTGTCAAGGACTCCGCTCTTGTTGATCCGGTCGGGGCGTATCGAGCCTATCTGATCGAGAAGCACTTGAAATGAAGGTCCTTCTCGACACAGATGTGATCCTCGACGTGCTGCTCCAGCGCGAACCTCATGTTGCTCAGTGTGCCGCCGTTTGGGCGGCGATTGAAGAAGGGTATGCCGAGGGTGCAGTAGCTGCGCACGCGATCACGACAATCCACTACATTGTCGGAAGATCGGTTGGCGCCAATCGCGCAAGCGAGATTGTGATGCTGATTCTCAAAGTCCTCAGCATCGCGGGCGTGTCCAGTTCTGTCATTTCCACATCTGTGAGGCTCGATTGGCCTGATTTCCAAGATGCCATCACCGCCAGCGCGGCTCTTGAAGCGGGTTGCGATCTAATCGTCACCCGCGACATTGCCGGTTTCTCTAGATCGCCTATCAAGGCCACGACTCCCCGCGCTGCGCTCGCTGCGATAAAGCGGAGTCCGGAGGGCCGCAAACGCCCATGACCTCCCGCCTCATCGAATGGCACGACGCCATCGGTTCGACGATGACCCGAGCAGCCGAACTCGCCCGGCAGGGCGCGGCCGCCGGGACCGTCGTCGCCGCGCATGAGCAGACCGCCGGCCAGGGCCGACTTGGCCGCCAGTGGCACTCCCCTCCGCGCACAGGTCTATACTTCACCCAGATTCTGCGTCCCGATTTGCCGCCTGCCGAGTTGCCCGTCGTCACGCTCACCCTTGGCGTCGCCGTCGCCGATGCGCTCCAGACTTTTGCCGGCTTTGCCGTCGACCTCCGCTGGCCGAACGACGTGCTGACAATCGGGGCAGGGAAGAAACTTGCCGGCATCCTTGCTCAACTTGAGGGCGACGCGGTGCTCGCCGGCATTGGCCTCAACGTATCACAGCCCGAGTTCCCTGAGGAACTCAGCCCGATTGCCTCGTCGCTGCTGATTGAAACTGGAACGGAATATGACCGCGAATTCCTGCTCAAAGCCATCGCTGGATCGATCGACGGCCACATTCGAATCCTCAAGACGATGGGCGTAAACGCCATCCTGCGCCTCTTCACCGCCGCATCGAGTTTTGTTGAAGGCCGACGGGTGATCGTCGACCTGCCAGGCGGTCCTGTTACCGGCACGACCACGGGTCTCACCCCCGACGGCTTTCTGAGGTTGCTGAAAGACAACCGAGAGACCATCACAATCACTGCCGGCGGCGTGCGGCCCGCGTTCGATTGAACATTGGGATCCCCCGGACTGGCCGCAGGCAATTCGCTTGAGGCGCTACCGGACCAATCGATGATATGATCTGAAATTCGTCGCTAGGCGCACTCGCCGCGGCTAACGATCCCATGAGCATACGTTTATCCAACGGAAAAGAAATACCCATCGAGATGCATAAGGTCCGCATCGTTCAAAAGACCCGGCTGGCTCCGGTCCGCGAACGGTTGAAGGCCATCGAGGAGGCGGGTTACAACACCTTCCTGTTGCGCACGCGCGACATCTTCCTGGACATGTTGACCGACTCGGGCACCAATGCGATGACCGACGTCCAACAGGGGGCCATGATGCTGGCCGACGACGCCTACGCCGGCTCGGAAAGCTTCTATAAGCTCGCCGATTCGGTCCAGGACATCTTCGGCTACAAGTACCTGTTGCCCTGCCACCAGGGCCGCGCTGCCGAGCATCTGCTGGCGAAGACCTTCGTCAAGCCCGGCCAAATCGTGCCGATGAACTACCACTTCACCACGACCAAGGCTCATTTCGAGCTGGCCGGCGGCACGGTGCTGGAACTATACGGACCGGAGGCCCTCAATACATCGAGCACCTGCCTTTTCAAAGGCAACATGGACCTCGGCCGGCTGAAGGCGGAAATCGAAAAGGCTGGCCCTCAGAACGTTTCGTTCGTGCGGATGGAGGCGACCACCAACCTCATCGGCGGCCAGCCGTTCTCGATGCAAAACCTTCGCGAAATCAAGGCGTTGATCGAGCCATTGGGCATTTTTCTGGTGGTCGACGGCAGTTTGATTTCCGAAAACGCCTACTTCATTCGCCAACGCGAGGCCGGATACGAAAACACGAGCATCCGGGACATCATCCGCGAAATCATGGCGATCGCTGACCTCTGTTACTTGTCGGGCCGCAAGAGTTGCTCGGTGCGCGGCGGGTTTATTGCCACCAACCGGAAGGATCTGTACGAAGCCATCCGGCCGTGGTTGCCCGTCTATGAGGGCTTCTTTACTTACGGCGGCATGTCGTCGAAGGAGATCGAGGCAATGGCGGTCGGCGTGCGCGAGATGACCGAACTGGAAGTCGCCGGTTCTTCGGCCGACATGGTCAAATACTTCGTCGAGAAACTTGTCGAGATCGGGCTTCCCGCCGTGACTCCGCCGGGAGGCCTGGCCTGCCACCTCGACGCCATGAAGTTCATCCCGCAGATTCCGCAATTGCAGTATCCGGCCGGAGCGTTGGCAGCTGCCGTTTACATCGCATCGGGTATCCGAGGTATGGAGCGCGGGACCGTATCGATGGATCGTGACAGGGACGGCAACGATGTCCCTTCGGACATCGAACTGCTGCGGTTGGCCGTGCCGCGCCGGACTTACACGATGTCGCACGTCGAGTATGCCGCCGACCGGCTGAAATGGCTCTACGAGCACCGCGACCTGGTGGGCGGACTCGAGTTCATCGAGGAGCCTCCGGTGCTGCGATTTTTCGCTGGCCGCATGAAAGCGCTTGACGGCTGGGGTGAACGCCTGGCTCACGCTTTCGAAAAAGACTTCGGCCCGAACTGCTAAGCGGTTCATTCAATGGGGGGGCGCCTGCCGTCCCCGTCGAACCGGGCGATTCCCCCTAATCCCCATAGCCTGGTTCGCCGATAGAAAGGGCGTATGTTCACAACGGCTGGACCGCGCTCGCTCTATGCCCCCAAGACCCCGCAAACTCTTGAAGATCTGGGCATTTCGCAGTCTCTGGTGCTCGATTTGATCCTGCGGCGCACGATGATTGAAGGCTTTTCGACGATGAACAGCCTGTCGGCGGCGCTGCGCATGTCGATTCCGATTATTGAAATCGGCTTCAGGCAATTGCGCCAGCAGCAGTTGATCGAAGTGAAGGGGATGATCGGAAACGACTACCAGTTCATCCTCACCTCTTCGGGCAAGCAATTGGCCTCGGACCGCTTCCAGATCTCGCAGTACGCCGGCGCGTGCCCGGTCTCGCTCAAGGACTACGCGGCGGCGGCCAAGGCGCAATCGGCCCACGTGAGAATCGACCGCCGCGCGCTGAAGGCGGCATTTTCAGACCTGGTGATTCCAGACCGCCTTCTCGACCAGCTTGGTCCGGCGCTCATCTCGCAGAACTCGATCTTTCTGTACGGACCATCGGGCAACGGTAAAACCTCCATCGCCGAAAGGATGTTGAGGGTCTACGCCGACGGCATCCTGATCCCATACGCCGTCGAAGTGGATAACCAGATCATCAACCTTTATGATCCTGTCGTCCACCACAAAGTGGACTACGAAGATCCGGATATCGACCCCCGGTGGGTGCTGTGCAAGCGGCCGTGCATCGTGGTCGGCGGCGAGTTGATTCCGTCCATGCTGGAACTGCGCCTGGACGAAGCGTCGGGCATCTATGCCGCGCCTCTGCAAATGAAGGCCAACAACGGCATCTTCATCATCGACGACTTTGGCCGCCAGTTGATGAGCCCGCGCGACCTGCTGAACCGTTGGATCGTGCCCCTGGACCGCAAAGTGGACTACCTGACCTTGCGCTACGGCGTGAAGTTTCAAATTCCGTTCGAACTGATGGTCGTCTTTTCGACCAACCTCGACCCGTCGGATCTGGCTGACGAAGCCTTCCTGCGCCGTATTCAGAACAAGATCGAGATCGAGCCGGTGCAACCCGAAGTCTTCGACATGATCTTCCAGCGCCTGATGACAGTGAAGAATGTTCCAGCCGAATATGACAGCGCCGAATACCTGCGTAAGCTGTGCCTGTCGAACGGGCGTACTCAGTTGCGCGCTTGTTATCCGTTGGACATCCTGAACATCATCCAATCGATCAGCCAGTACGAAAACCGCACGTTGAACGTCTGCAAGCCGGACATCGAACGGGCTGTAGAATTGTATTTCGCCAAATCATAATAGATTTCTTTCTATCAACTTGCATTAAATCATTCAAACATTACGTGAATCTTGCGCTCCGGCCGCTTGCCTGCCAAGCTGCCCTGGAAGCCGCCGCGGCCCGGAGGCGGGCTTATCCGGCTCATGCGCGATTTGCTAAACTTAACGGTAGTGCGGCGCGTGTAGCTCAGTTGGTAGTAGCGCCAGATTGTGGTTCTGGATGTCGTGGGTTCGAATCCCACCACGCGCCCCACCTACTCGATCACATTGAAAGTGCGGGGTATGTGTTCCACACAACCCAACCCACTCCCCTTCCATCAATCCAGGCTCCCGATCGGCTCATGCGAAGATAGATGACGTGTGTTGTAGACTTCCCGTGACTCGGATTGTCCTATTGGCGGCATTGCTCGCCGTCTTCCAAACCGCGCACGCGGAGCGTGTTTTCCAGACCGGTGTGCCCTTTGCCACCAAGGATAAGCCCCAATCAAAGATCTGGTATGCGCACCGGAGTTGGTGGGCCTGGTTGCCAGTAAAGGACGGTAGCGCCGTGTTCCGGCGCACTCAGGCAGGCTGGCGGCGGGAGGCTCATCTCGACGCGCCACTGCGCGGATTACCGGGACAGGCCGACGTCTGGGCTGACTCGTCCGGTGTGCGTGCCGTACTTGTTGAACCTGGCGAAATCGCGGTGGTGGCGCTGCGCTGGCAGACGGGACGCTATGTCCCCAATGGCCCGCCGGTCCGGTGGAAGCTGGAGGCCTCCCGGGCCGAGACCGCGACCGTCGCCCGCGGCCGAGATGGCATCTGGTGGGTGGCATACGGCTCGGGTAAGAAGATGCTTCTACGCCGGTCGGCTAATCGGGATGGACGCGAATGGCAGGAGCCCGTCGTGATGAACGAGCGCGAAACCGCCGATGACGACATCTGTGCCGTGGTCGCACTGCCCGGCGGCGTTGGTGTGATCTGGTCGGATCAGGCGCATGACGGGGTTTATTTCAGGCGGCCCGGAGCACCAATCGAAGTAGTGGCCGAGGGCGGGTTGACCGCGGACGACCACATCAACACGGCGCTGGGCGAAGACGGGACTCTGTACGTCGCGATGAAGAACTCCGTAGACACGGTCGGGCAGCCGCAACTGGTGCTGCGTCTGCGCAGCCGGGACGGACGGTGGTCGAGCGTTCCTTACGCACTGAAGACAAACCAGGAACTGCCTAGCCGGCCCATCGCCGTCGCCGGTGGACGGCCCGAGCGGCTCTTCCTCCTGCACACCGTCTACCAGCCAGGCCCGGCCGCTGATCGCCGAGACTGGATTGCAGCGATTGTCACTCCGGCCGCGCAACTCAAAATCGAGGGACAAGCTGTTCCGGTTGAACGTTCGCCGAGCACCCGGCTCAACGACGTTACTGGTCCCAAGCACCGCTGGCCTGATGGTGCACCCTGGATTGTTCTCAGTTCCGACGCCGAAGGCAACATTTACGAAACGAGGCTCGATGGACGATTCTGACGCCGTCCACATCGCCAAACGTCTTCACCCTGTCTATGGCGTCCAGCCTATCCAGGGAGATCCCCCGGCTCTGCCGGGGTGGCAGTAGAGGGTTGACATTTGAGGGAGTCCATCGCGGAAACTTCGATACGTGAGCCGCCAAACACACGAAAGAAGTTTTCACTATGGACGAGTAGAAAAGTCTGAGCCATACGGCCTGGGAGTGCAAATACCACGTGGTGTTCATCCCAAAGTGCTGGCGTAAGACTCTGTAGAAGCGACTGAGGCCATATCTGGGCGAGATTTTCGCCGGTTGGCCGAGCAGAAGGATCGCCGGATGGCAGAGGGCCATATGCTGATCGATCACGTGCAGATGCTGATCGCGATTCCGCCAAAGTAGGCGGTGCCGCAGGTGGTCGGCCATACCAAAGGCAAGAGAGCGATCCATCTGGCGAGGGTCTACGGAGAGCGGAAGCGCAACTTCGTGGGGCAGAGCTTCTGGGCGCGAGAGTACTTCCTATCCACAGTAGGGCGAGATGAAGGGGTGATCCGGAACTACATCCGGAATGAGGAGCGGGAGGACCACAGGCTGGAGCAGATGAAACTCGGAGAATGACCAGCCACCATCGAGGTGGCCCCCCGAAACAGGGGCCGCGTTAGCGTCCCCGCAAAGCCGGTTTGAGCGGCTCACAACCCAAAGCCCCCGGCTTTGCCGGGGGACACTTTCCAGTGCTACGCAGGTCTGGGCTCGCGGACGGTATCTGCGCGCTCGCAACAGCGGTGAATCCCACTGCGACCCCGACTATTATGAGAATACTCATGGCGTCGAGGGGTCTCGCCCCGGATGCAGGGTCAACGGCTTGCGGATCCGGCACCCCACCTGCTTGCATGGCGGTTGTCCCGCCTGTTCCACCCGCGTGAAGCAACTCGGGCGGGGGGCTCCCCGCCCGCGGCATCAAGGGATCGTGCAGGCCGGCCTGATCAGAAGTAAAACTTCAGAGCAAACTGCACAATGCGGGATTGGATGGTGTTCTGATTCAGCCGGTAGAAGCTCGTGTTGAGAGTCGTGGCACGGGCCACGCACGCTGGCGACAGTGCTCGCACCTGTTGGCTCAACTCAGCAGCGTTTGATGGACAACCAAGCCCGCCGGCGCCAGGACCCGGCAGGTTGGCGATGGCAGCATCGACAGCCACGCCGGTGCTCTTGGCGATGATTGCGTCCCAAACGCCCGGCGCCGTTAGGTTGCGGTTGCGATTCTCGACGCCAGCGACGGGGGTGAAGTTGGGCGACTGACCGGCAAGCAACGGGTTCTGTGCCCCGCCGGAGAACAGATTCGTATTGAAGTTCGGATGAAAGGTCTTGTGGTTCAGCACATTGAAGATCTCTACACGCAACTCAAAATACCTCCGGCTCTCTTTCCATGGGGTGATCCGCTTGTGGGCAGAGAGGTCGAAGGACTGCACCCATGGCAGGCGGAACGAGGAATAGTTCCGGGCGGCGTTGCCGTACCGACCCGGTTCGGGCCAGGAGAAAGCCCTTGGGTTCACATAGGGCGTGAACTGTGCAGTTTCGGGCGTCCAGTCAGGGTTAATGAGAGGAACGCCCGGAATGAGGTCAGGCCGGATGGCGCCTCCGGGCAAACCGGTGTCGAGCGCATTTGCGACGCCCAAAGTCACAGAGATGGGATAGCCTGAACGGATCCGGCTCAACCCGCCCAACTGCCAGCCGCCGATCGCATGATCGGCCCAACCGGTGTTGTTTAAGAACCGCCGGCCCTTGCCCACCGGAACCTCATAAAACGCCATGAGATTAAATGCATGAGGCGTGTCGGTGGCAGCCGGAGCGCGCTCGGAGCGCGAATCGTAGGGGTTCTGCAATCGTGTTAGCGGCACGTCGGCGCTCGCGTTTGAAAAAGAATTGTTCGGGATTGGAAATTTGATGCCACCTGAGTTGTCGTCGATGGCTTTCGACCAGGTGTAGTTGAAGCGGAACTGGAGCCCTTCGTAGTAGCGGCGTTCAAGTTCCACGATCATTGCGTGATAGGTTGACGCCGCGTTAGTGGGGTCGATTACGAAGATCGAGTTCGACACCCGGCCGGAGAAACCGGGGTAGGGTATGTCCCCGGTAAACGGGTTCACACGGTTGATGTTGTACGGTGCGCCAACCAGGCCGGTACCGCGGGAACCCTGATAGCCCGCCGTCAGGACGGTGCTTGGCAGCGCCTCGTACTGTAACAGCAGCGAGTAATTCTGTATGGTTGGGATACGAGACATCTGGTCGGCCACCACGCCCGTGGCTTGGTACCGGACGTCCTGGCGGGCGACCGGGCGCGCGGCTGTGGTGGCGGCAGCATCGCTAGGCCGGATGACGCCCGATGACGGCAGATCGAACATTAATGGATCCGATGCCAGCACCATGTTGTTGTAACCAAACTGCATCGGGACATTGATCTCCGGGCAGCGGGCCAGTCCACATGTGGCCGAGTTTGACGGTGGCTGCCAGTCGTTGGCTCCCAGGATGTAAGAGATGGACCGGAAGGAGGAGAATGTCTGCGAGCCGATATTGGGAATCGGCTCGCGGTCGTTGCCCATCAGGACGCCGTGCGTGATGCCGTAGCCGCCGCGAATCACGAACTTTCGCGAGCTGTTCCAATCGAACTCCGGCGTCCAGGCAAATCCGAAACGGGGCTCGAAGACATCCTTTTGAGGTGGGGTCAGATAACGGGAGCGGCCACCGAATCCGGCGTATTCAAAGACTGGCGCCGGCCTCGGATTACCCGCCGTATCCAGCAGAAACGGATTCCCTTCAATGCGGTTCATGTTCAATGAACCCTGCCGGTTGAAATGTTCCCAGCGCGGCGACTGATACTGATAGCGGACGCCTAGATTGAGCGTCAACGAACGCATCGCCTTCCAGTCCCCCTGGAAATAGCCGCCCATGTTCTTCCAGCGGTAGTAATAAGGGATCGAGAGGTTCTCGGTCTGCACCTGCGCCCACTGCGGTACCCCGAGCATGAAGGCGGCGAACTTGTCACCTGTCAGGATTTGCCCTGAGCAATCGGGGTAGGTGCCGCCGATGGGCGTTGTAGAGCAATTGCGGTCGGCTGTGATGTTGGGATCCCACGAAAAACGGCCGCCCGCCAGTGAACCGACGCCAAGATTGGCCTGGTTCAACTCCAGATACGCGGCCGAGAAACCCATTTTCAGTGTCCAGGAGCCTCTGTACCAGGAAAAATCGTTCGTGACTGAATAGGAGTGTTCACGGTTCTTGCCCACGTCCTGCGGTTGCGAAAATCCTGCCGAATCCATGGCCGCGCCCGACGTGGAGCCGCTCACGCCGCGCAATGCCCCGCCATCATAGAAACGAGCCATGCCGTAGCCGAGCAAGTTGACGGCGCCCTTGCCTGGACCACCGATGTCAAGGTATTCGGATGTGTAATCCTTGCCGAGCAGTTCGCTCGGGAAATTGCGGCCGAAGTCGCCATAGACGTAGTTGGCGCGGAACTCGTTGACCATGGTCGGGCGAGGGGTCCAGGTCCAGGCGCCCAGGATCTGGCGCGATTTGTTCGCGTCGGAAATCAGGCCGGACTGGACGGGATCGCGGAACATCCGGTCGCCGAACTGCGGCTGGTAAGTGTAGCGGCCGTAGATCTGGTGGGCATCGTTGATGCGGTGGTCGATGCGGGCGGTGTAGCGGTCGTCTTTGTATTCGGTCCGGCGGAAGTAGACATAGTTGGCGCCGAGGAGATCGGCAATCTGGTTCAGGTCGGTTATGTTCGGGGTGGGGTAGAGTTCCTGGGCGATACGGGCGGAGATGGGGTTGACGTAGGAACGGCCTGTCGCGTCAACCAGGACGCGGCCGCGCCGGGCAGGGTCTGGATCGTTGGGGTTGAACATCTCGAAGCCGCGGTACATGAAGCGCGCGTTGGTCACCGATGGGGCCAGGGCGGGGTTGAAGTTCGGGTTCGGGATGTAGGTTAGCGTTCCGTCGGCCATGCGGTTGAACTGTCGATAGAGAGGAGCGATCTGCTGTGTGGTGACTACGCCGGCCGTGTTACGGAAATAAACCAGGGTTTTGGAAAAATCGCCCTTGATCTCGTCGGGCGTGGGCACGCGAGAATATGTCGGCCCCGAGGGATTTGAACTCAGCTGACGGGTCGGTTCGTAGGAGGCGAAGAAGAATGTCCGGTTGCGGCCGTCGTAGATCTTGGGAATGACAACAGGGCCGCCAATTGTTGCCCCCAACTGCTGGCGGCGAAGAGGCGGCCGGGCATCGTAATTGGTCACAGGCGAGCGCTGCGCCGCGAACGGCGTGGCGGTGAACGCCTTTTGGCGGTGGAACCAATAGGCGCTGCCGCGGAGCTGATTAGTGCCCGATTTCGTCGTCTGTTGGATGATCGCTCCCGCCTGCGCGAACTGAGCGGAATAGTTCGCCTGTTGAACGGAAAACTCCTGGATTGTATCTGGAGTGAATGAGATTGACATGCGCGACAGCGCCAAAGAAGTTACGTTCGCGCCGTCGGCGAGGAACTGCGTGGAACCGGCCCGGCCGCCGTTGATCGAAAGTTCCCGTCCGGGCATGGGGTCATTGGTGGTCAACTCGGAGAACTCGGTGCCGGCGCTACCCGATGCTCCTGGCAGCATCAGGGCGAGTTCCAGCGTGTTACGGCCGTTGAGCGGGACCTCGTTAATTGTCTTCTGATCCACCGTGTTCGTGTGCGCGCCGGTGTAAGTCTGCAGGAGCGGTGCTTCGCCGGTCACTTCAACTGTGGTAGTGACCTCGCCGGGTTTAAGTACGGCGTCAAGAGTCTGCAATTTGGCGGTGTCAACCTTCACGTCGCTGATGGTCAGTTTTTGAAAGCCCGTAGCTTCGACGGTGATGTTGTAGAAGACCGGGCGCAGGGCCGGCGCCGCATAAATACCCTCGGCCGTGGTCTTCAGGACGATTCTGGCGCTGGTGCCTGCATCAGTAATGGTGACGGTGGCGTCAGGCACGACGGCGCCCGAAGGGTCTGTCACCGTTCCGCGAAGTCCGCCGAAATTGGACTGTGCGGTCAGGCTTGTGGACAGCATGAATGCCGCCAACAGGGCGACAACCAGACGGGAATTCCTCATTTTGACCTCCAAAGCAGTGTTCCATCGACGAGTCTGCACCTCAGCCTGGGGATTCTCAAGGTTCGGAACGGTTCTCAGCCACGGCTCTCTGGCTTCTCGTTTAAGTTATTGATACAGAATGTATTAATTCTGCTTAACGGACGTTAAGGCGATGTGTTATGCTTTGCTCAGCCAGCAAATGATTCAGGATCCGCGCCGTCCAGATGCGACACCAGTTGATTTGGGTGGATCCAACTTGCGCCTATCTTCTGATGCGATCCGGGAGATAAAGGAGGAGCTGGCGCGGATCATAGAGAGCCCTGCCTTCAAGACAAGCCGGCGCAGCCGCCACTTCCTGGAGTATGTCGTGGGCAGGACTTTGGAGGGTTCCGAGGAAGACCTGAAGGAGCGTTCCATAGGGGTTGCCGTCTTCGACCGCAGACCCGATTACGACACCGGCGGCGACGCCACGGTGCGCGTGGCGGCGAACGAGGTCCGGAAACGCCTCGCCCAGTATCACGGCGATGCGCCTACAGCCAGGGTCCGGATCGACCTGCCGCCGGGCTCCTATCATCCCGAAATACGATTTGCCCAGGATGAAAGCGTCCAACCCCATCCTGTACCGGCGCCGGACAGCGGCCGTGTCGAGGATTCGCGGAGGTACAAGACTCTGGTGCCAATCCTCCTGCTCGCCGGGTTGCTGGGGGTAGCCGGCTTTTTGATGTTGAGATCCACCGCCTCCACTGCCTTCGATCGGTTCTGGGAGCCGGTTTTTCGCTCGTCTAAGCCCGTATTAATCTGCATAGGCAATCCTCTGGCTTATGTCCCTGCGGCCAACATGGATCTGCCCTCGGAGAACTATCCGCCCGCTTCCAGCGATTTGATCCCCTCCCGCGACCAGTTCGTCGGGATCGGAGACGCTTATGCCGTGGCTCTGTTCACCAGAATGATCAGCGAACGCGGCCGCCAGACCATCCCCAGAGCGGACGCGCATATGAATTTCAGCGATCTGAGATCTTCGCCGTCGGTTCTGATTGGCGCTTACTCCAACCGCTGGACGATGCAGTCCAACGCGGAGTATCGATTCGCTTTCGGCCGTTTCTCAGTCGTAGACCACCAGGACCCAAAACGCGTCTGGCGGCTGAGTTCGGTTTCTCCTGACTACAAGTCGACGGAGGATTATGCCATCGTTTCCAGAGTCCTGAGATCTTACAGCGGCGAGGCCGTCGTTACCGCCGCCGGCATTACGAACATGGGGACTCACGCCGCTGCCGAATTCCTCACCAACCCGGAATACCTGAACGCTGCGCTCACATCAGCGCCTGATGGTTGGGAGCAGAAGAACCTTCAAATCGTCATCTACTGCAAGGTGATTGGCAACACGCCCGGTCCGCCGCGCATTTTGGCGATTCACTACTGGTGATCCCTGTCGGACTTCAGGGACAAGCCGCATCCTTGCAGTTCGAAGCCAATTCCTTTGGCGTTCTTTGTCTACACTAACCCACGACTTTTCTCCTGCCAGAGTCCCGCCTGGGGGCCGCGTGGGCGCTGTGCGCCGATTCCATCACCCTGTGAGTCACGTAAGCCAGTCCAACCACCACACCCTTGTTGTACTTGGCGTGTATGACCACTTGGAATGCCTTCGCCTGACCGCCCGCGACGTCCAGCGGCACCCCTTTCCCGACCAACTGGCTCACCATGTCTTCGCGCGTCAGAAACTCGGCCGCCGCAAGGGTGCCCTCCGTCGAGGAACAATCGAGCGTCATCAGCCGGGTTCCGGGAGTCAGGCCGGGATAGACCGAAATCAGCGCATATTCACCCGTCAGTTCGCCATACGGAGTCACGCTGGAGGTCTGATACTCCTCCGGTTCCCCGTTCCTCGGACTTAAGTTGAGGATGCGCCGGTTGACGGCCGTGAAAGCTTGCTTGTAAGGCAATAGCGGAATTTGCGGGTTATATTTCTTTCCGCCCAGGAAGATGACGTGCTTGTCCTTGAAGTCCTCCCAGCTCACTTCATTGGACTGGCGGAGAATCAGCGTGGCGCCATGCGACGCGAGCAGCTTTGTGATCTCGAAGATTCCATGCGCCTCCCCCATTCCGACGAAAGTGTGCACGGGCCGGACCTCGTCCGGAGCCGGCTTCAGGGCTTCGATGACCGCCTGCGCTCTTTTACTGCCCGCAATCTCTTCAGGCCTGTTGGCATTCGTGTCACGGTAGTAGCCTCCCTTGATCTTCAGGAACATCGGAGTCCCGCAGACCAGCAATGTGGCCCTTTTGCTGTTCAGGTGTGGTTGCCAGAACGCCTCAAGCCCGGCCGGCAGGCTGGGGGATGCCCGCCTCCAGACTCCTATTAGCAAAACGGATGCCAGGAGAACGAACCCGGCTGCGGCGATCCAAATCAATTTCCGGAGCCGCTGCGCGCCAGTGGTGGTCATCTCTCCCCGCACAGGCTGCCTGAACACCGGCAGATACGATCCATGCGGGATCTCCATGTGAACCGCGCGGGATGCTCCCGGACCCTGATAATACTCCCTCAGCCGTTTGCGCAGCTTGGATATCTCGACTCGGACCGTCGGGTCGATCCTTGGATCGTGGTCGGAAGGCTTGCCTAGCGCCTCCACCCCAATCGTGTATTCCTTGAGAAACTCCGGAGGGTCGAGCGCTTTTTCACCCAAGTACTTCGTGAGAGTGTACAACTGCGTCCCTTCTCGGAGCAGGCCGCAGTGCAAGAGATGCCGCAGTTCCGCCTCCATCTCTCCCCTGGAGACGGTATGCGGCCCGTTTACCGGTGGCATGGGATTTGCCGCGCTCATCCCGCTCCCCCTCTGAAATCAAGTTGATGCTGTCAGGCGAGGCGATTATATATCTGGAAGTTAGGGAATTCAACATCCGGTATAACATCCTGTAACCGTGCTCAAAGGGGTAGCTCAAGGCTCATGCATCCCGGTAACCAACCGTAAACTTCTTGCGGCGAGATTGTACCTGGCACTAGAGTGTCGCAGCAGTCAATTTTGACCCTTCTGGGTCACGGGAGGTTGGTGCATCCATGCTCTCAAGAGCGTTGTTGGTTTTTTCAGCAGTCCTTTGTGGACTGCTTGTCACCTTGCTGCCGGTGGCGGCGCAAGTGGATAGCGCGACTCTGTCAGGGACAATCACCGATAGTTCCGGTGCGGCAATCCCCGGTGCGTCACTGGAAATCGTCTCGCAGGTGACAGGTCTCCGCCGCACGACGCAGTCAAACGCCAGTGGTTCCTATTCCTTTTCACTCTTGCCAATCGGCCTTTACACGGTGAACGCATCGTTGAAAGGCTTCCGTACCGTGTCCATGAAGGATGTCCGGCTTGGTGTCGGTGACAACCGTAACCTGGACATCACCATGCAAGTGAGCACATTGGAGACGACAGTCACGGTCGAGGACGTCGCCGCGCCAATGGAGAGCACCTCGGCTGTGGTTGGCACGGTCATCGGCGGCCAGCAGATGCGCGAGATGCCACTCAATGGGCGGCACTGGGCCAGCTTGATGGCGCTGGCTCCGGGCGCTATCAACACTGGGGAAGGCAACCAGCAATCGATCCGCTTCG
>JARKOC010000150.1 GCA_029975915.1 Bryobacteraceae bacterium | reverse complement strand
AGGAAGAGGGGTGCCGCTCGTAGCTGGAGCCATTCCCCCGCTGCCCCGCAGCCGTGATGGGAACGAAAGCCCGTTTCACCGTCAGGTGAAAAAGCGCCACTGGGAGAAATCCCGGGAAGGCGGGCAAGTAGGTCAAGCAGTGCGCCCTGAGCCGGAATACCGCTCCGTCCGATTACTTCGAGGGAGGTATTCGCATGTTTCGTATCAGGAGGTGGTATGGAGTTGTCTGGTGCCTGGCGCTGTTCATCTGTCCGACAAACGTCCTCGGCTTCGACTCATTTCAACTGGACGAAATCGTGGTTACGGCGACCCGGAGCGAGGCGGCGCTCAACGAGGTCGGAAGCTCCGTAACCGTTATTTCCAGGGAGGAGATTGAGCAGAGGAATAAGACTTTCGTCCTGGATCTCCTGCGGTCGGTCCCGTCCGTGGATGTGACCCGGAGCGGCGGACCCGGTGGCCAGACCTATGTCGGTATCCGGGGCGCCAAGCAGGAACACACGCTGGTGCTGGTGGACGGGGTCCGCGTGAACGACCCGGCCTCCACGGGCGGATCCTTTGATTTCGCCAACCTGCCCACCGACACCATCGAGCGAATCGAAATCCTTCGCGGACCACAGAGCACACTCTATGGATCCGACGCCATGGGCGGGGTGATCACCATCATCACCCGTCGGGGCGAGGGGAAACCGACGGGTTTCGTGTCGGCCCAAGGCGGCTCTTTCTCCACGGCGCGGGAACAGGCATCCGTGAGCGGAGGCGCGGGCCCGTTGAACTTTTCGCTGGGCCTTTCCCGAGAGGACACCCGCGGTATCTCTTCCGCGGGAGAACAGTACGGCAACCATGAGACCGACGCTTATCACGCCACGTCCGTTTCCACCCGGCTGGGGGTCGCGCCGTCCCGGAACTTCGGTTTCGATTGCATCGTCAGGTATCTGAACGACAAGACCGACCTGGACAACGGCGGAGGCGCGGGCCAGGACGATCCCAACTCCATCGTCCGTTCGGAACAGGTCCTGGTGCGGGGACAGGGGCGTCTCTCCCTGTTCGACGACCGGTGGGAGCAAAAGCTCGGGATATCCTTCACCAACCTGGATCGGAACTACCGCAACGACATCGATGCCTCCCATCCGGACACCTCGGATCGCGCCTCCTATCACGGGCAGTCGCTGGCCTTCGACTGGCAGCACATCCTGAGGGTCCACAAGACCAACACCGTCACGCTGGGGGTTGAGACCAGGGAAGAGAAGGCGCATTCCGACTACTTTTCGTGGAGCTCCTACGGCCCATACAGCAGCGTCTTTCCCGAACAGTCCGATCGCATCACCGGCTACTACCTCCAGGACCGCATCAGCCTGTGGGATGCCTGGTTCACGACTCTGGGCGTGCGGCTGGACGACCACAGCCGGTTCGGAACGGAGGCCACCTACCGCTTCACCACCTCGTATATGGTGAAACAGACCGCTACCAGGTTCAAGGGGAGCTTCGGCACCGGATTCAAGGCCCCGTCGCTCTACCAGCTCTATGAACCGACCTACGGCAACCGGTCACTCAACCCGGAAAAGAGCGACGGCTGGGACATCGGTGTCGAGCAGGCCCTCCTCGACGGCCGCGTGGAACTGGGCGCCACCTGGTTCTCCAACGATTTCGAGGCCCTGATCGAATTCGACAGCAGCGCATCCCGGTACAAAAACACTGCCCGAGCGGAATCGTACGGTGTGGAACTCTCCACCACGGTGCGGCCGACAGACGACCTCACCCTTCGCGCCGGGTACACCTGGACGAAGACCAAAGACAAATCAACCGGCCTCGAATTGCTGCGGCGGCCGGAGAACAAGCTTTCCTTCGACGCGAACTATCGCTTTCTGGAGAAGGGAAACGTGAACCTGGAGCTCGCCTATGTTGGGAAACGTCAGGACACCCGCTTCGACCCCGTTACCTATGCCAGCACGCGGGTGGAACTGGGCGGATATCTGCTGGCCAATCTGGCCGCGTCCTATGACGTTAGCAGGTGGCTGCAGGTGTTCGCCCGTGTGGAAAACCTCCTGGATCGCCGGTACGAAGAGGTCTGGGGGTACGGTACGCCCGGCATCGGCGGCTACGGCGGGGTGAGGGTGTCGTTCTGAAACACCTTCGAGGAATATGAGATACCCGGGCCTGCCGGGTTTTGAAAGCCCGGCAGTTCTCCGGAGCTATATTCAGCATGCGTTTCCAAACGAGTCATCCATGAAATCTATTCTTTTCTGTTTCATGCTTCTCATAGCATGGACCGGCATCTGCCGTGCCGCTCCCCCCGCCAGGATCGTCTCCCTGGCGCCCAACGTGACGGAGGTGATCTGCGCCCTGGGACTGGAACGGAACCTGGTCGGCGTAACCACATTCTGCGATTACCCGGCTTCGGTGCGGGGCAAACCGACCGTGGGGGGGCCGGCCAATCCCTCTGTGGAAAGGATACTCGAACTGCGACCCGACCTGGTGGTGATGGACGAGGAAGGGAGCGGTCCCGGGCTCGCGGCCCGGCTGGAACGGCTGGGGGTACGAACCGCGCTGTTTCGCGCCTCGCGGCTGGCCGGGCTGGCCGACGGCATACGCCGCCTGGCCCGCGCTCTCGGCGCCCCGGTAGACGGCGAGCGGCTGGCCGCCCGCATCGAGCGCTCCCTGAGTACGGCGAAGAGAAAACGGACGGCGCATCGAGCCCTGTTCGTCATCTGGCCCGATCCCCTGGTGACCGCGGGTTCCGGAACGGTCATCGACGACGCGCTCCGCCTCGTCGGGTTCCGGAACATAGCTTCAGACGCGCCGGGAATCTACCCCCGGCTGTCACTGGAGGCGGTGACGGAGCGCAATCCGCAGATCCTGGTGGTGGGTCCGGGACATGCCCGCAACTTCCCCATGGAAAAACTGCTCCGGCGGCTGGCGTCGGTTGACGCGGTGAGCGAGGGGCGGATCTGTCACGTCGGCGATGCCCTCTACCGTTCCGGCCCCCGCATCCCCGAGGGAATCGGAGAGCTGCGCCGCTGCGCGGAGCGGTTCCTCCCCGAAAAACCCATGCGACGGAAGGAGAACGGGTCATGAAGAGGCGCCCCCTGATCACCATGAGCGCGGCCCTGGTCCTGGCAGTTCTGTTCTCTCTTTCCGTCGGCCCCAGGATGATCAATCCCTTCTCCGCAGACCCTCTCCAGTGGAGGATTCTCATGGATCTCCGGCTGCCGCGGACCGTCGTGGCCCTCTTCATGGGAGCGGCTCTGGGAGCATCGGGCACGGTTCTTCAAGGTGTGTTCCGCAATCCCCTTGCCGACCCCTATGTGCTGGGCACCTCCAGCGGGGCGGCCCTGGCCGCCGCCTTCGGACTCCTGGCGACGGGAGGGGGGTCATGCTGGCTGGTTCCTTCCCTGGCGCTGGCCGGCGCGCTGCTCGCGAGCGCGGTGGTGGGCCTGCTGGGGCGCAACGGCTGGGGGGCGGCCAGGGAGCGTCTCCTCCTGTCCGGCATAGGGGTGAGCTTCTTTCTTTCCGCCGTCCTGATGCTGCTGATGAGTCTGGCGAGCGCGGATGGAGTGAAACGGGCGATTCTCTGGATGTCCGGCGACCTGGCCTCCGCCGACTGGACCCTGGTGCCGGCCGCGGCCCTTCTCATGCTTGCCGGTTTCATTCTGGCCTTTCGACGCTCACGCGCGCTGAACGCCCTTGCCCTCGGCGATGAGGCCGCATTCGGCCTCGGCCTGGAGCCGAGCCGGGAGCGGGGCCTGCTGGTGCTTGCAGCCTCGCTGCTGACAGCCGCCTCGGTGGCGCTGGGTGGAATCGTCGGTTTCGTCGGGCTGATCGTCCCCCACGGGGTCAGGTTCCTGGCGGGCTCGGATGCGGGACGCGTGCTGCCGCTGTCGGCGCTGGGAGGCGGGATTATCCTCTGTCTGGCGGACACCGTGGGGAGAAGCGTCCTGCCGCCATTGGAGATACCGGCCGGCGTGGTGACCGCCCTCATCGGCGCGCCCTGGTTTCTGGCGCTGCTCCGCAACCGGGACCGGGGAGGAGCGGAAACATGCTGAGCTTCAATGAGGTGTTCTTCTCCTATACCGCCTCGCCGTTCGTGAACGCACTCTCCTTTTCCCTCCGGGAAGGCGAACTGGCGGGGCTCATCGGCGCCAACGGCTCCGGCAAGTCCACCCTCCTTCGTCTCGGCGCGGGAATCCTCAGGCCCGGCTCCGGCGCGGTGGCGCTGGGGGGGCGACCGGTCTGCGAGTGGCGCGGGAGAGAGCGGGCGGGCAGGCTTGGCTACCTCCCCCAGGCAATCGACGCATCGCTCCCGTTCCGGGTCGGCGAACTGGTTGCCATGGGGGCCACGGCGTCCGGCGCGGGAGAGGCTTCCTGTCGGGAAGCCCTGCGCCACACGGGGTTGACCGCGTACCGGGACACGGCCGTCAACCGGCTCAGCGGAGGAGAACGGAGGCGTGCCTTTCTCGCCATGGTCCTTGCCCAGGGAGGGTCCGTGCTGCTCCTGGACGAGCCGCTGGCCGGGCTGGATCTCCGCTTCCGCTACGAACTGCTGGATCTCCTGGAACGGCTGCGGAGGGAGAGGCCCATGGCCATACTCCTGTCCCTCCATGACCTGTCTCTGGCCCGCGAACTGGACAGGCTGCTGCTGATCAGCAAAGGGAGAATCCTGGCGGACGGCCCGCCCGAAAGTGTCCTGGAACCGGAGCTGATTCGGACGGCCTTTGAGCTTGATCGGGCGGTTACCTTCGGTTGCATCTCCCCTTGAAAGGAGGTGATGCGGCCCGGACCATTCCAGGCGGAAAATAATCGCCATGTTAAATTGTATGGGGTGTTGAACGGGAAACGGAAGACAGTGAGTATCCGTCGCGGGAGCGCCGCTGTAACCGGTGGGAATCCCGCCCAAGCCACTGTTTCTACTGAAACGGGAAGGCGCGGTGGGAAACAGCGGCCTTCGCCCGCTATCGTAGCGTATCATGTCGTTACGGGGCAACCCACACGGTTGCCCAGCATTTCGCCGGATGTAACGGAGGTTCGTATGGAGAGACGTGTGTCGACGGATGGTGTGCAGCTGCTTCACACCTCAGTTCCGCTTTCGGCCGACATTCCCCTGGAAAAGGAGCTTGACGCGGTTTTGTTGGTGGACCGTGCCGAACGGGACGCCCTGTGGGAAAAAACGATGCTGGTGCGGTTTTCCGGTCATCACCGGGTTCTCGGCACCAACACCGGTTTTCTCCGCGCCCGGGCCGTCATGAACCATGCGGCCCACCACGGTATCTGGCACAAGGCGGAAGAAGCAGTAAATGACGGGCGTGTCTGCGGGGGCAAGCGCTATCTCGAAGCTGTCAGGAAAAAAGCGGCCGGCCGCCTCGGGATCTCCGTTGCGGAACTGGCGCACATGGGCACCGCGGCAGATTTGGACAACGGCGCGATCGTGACCTGGAAGTGGCCGCCGTTCACGGTAGCCGCGCTGGTGACGGCGGGCGCCGAAACCAACGCCTTAAGGATCGGCCGGGACGAGGGCGCCGCGATGGAACCGGACAGCGGTCCGGCAGGCACGGTCAACATCATCGTGCTCACCGATGCCCGCCTCAGCGACGGGGCCATGGCTCAGGCGATTATTACGGTAACCGAGGCGAAAACGGCGGCATTCGAGGACCTGATGATCCCCAGCAGTTTCACGAAAGGCGTCCAGGCAACAGGCACCGGCACGGACAGCGTCATCATCGTGTCGGGAAACAGCGGTCCGAAGATTACCTATACGGGCGGGCACGGCCGTATAGGCTGCCTGATCGGTCGGGTCGTGCATGAAGCGGTGATTGAAGCACTGGGCAGGCAGAACGGGTTCAGACAGCCGCGGGAATGAACCGAGCGGGCGTATCAGGCATTGTTGCCCCGCGGTATGTCTGAGATGCCGACATACCGCCGTTTTAGAAATGCGATACTACTCAAGGAGGTGCCAGAACCATGAGCAATGAGGCTGCACGCGCGGATTATATCCAACTGTTTCCCCTGCACCAGGTTGTCAAACGCGACGGCTCCGCCGTACCGTTCGAGGCGGACAAGATCCGCTCCGCCATCAGGCGGGCCGGGGAGGCTGCGGGCGAGTTCGACGGTGACGAGGCGGGTCTCCTGACCGGCCAGGTGCTGAAGGTGCTGCGCCACAAGTTCGGTGAGACCCCTCCGCACATCGAGAACATCCAGGACGTGGTGGAGCAGGTTCTGATTTCCGCTAACCACCTGAAGACCGCCCGCGCCTATATCGTGTACCGCGAGCAGCGCCACAAGCTGCGCAGGGACAGGAAGACCCTGGTGGACGTGGCCTCGTCGGTCAACGAATACCTGGATCAGTCCGACTGGCGGGTGAACGCCAACGCCAACCAGGGATACTCGCTGGGCGGCCTGATCCTCAACGTCTCGGGCAAGGTGGTCGCCAACTACTGGCTCAACCACGTCTATCCTCCGGAAGTGGGCGATGCCCACCGGGACGGGAGCATCCACATCCACGACCTGGACATGCTGTCCGGCTACTGCGCAGGCTGGTCCCTGCGGGCTCTGCTGACCGAGGGGTTCAACGGCGTGGCCGGCAAGGTGGAGGCGGGTCCGCCACGCCACATGTCCAGCGCCGTGGGCCAGATCGTCAACTTCCTCGGCACCCTGCAGAACGAGTGGGCCGGGGCACAGGCGTTCAGCTCC
>JARKOC010000133.1 GCA_029975915.1 Bryobacteraceae bacterium | reverse complement strand
TGCCCAACGCCTATTTCGACTCGCTCGGGATTCCGAGACTGACTGTTCGTCGGTAGCTCAACCCGCCGAACCGCCCGGTACGGACCCGTACGCCGGGTGGTGTGACAGGGAAAGCTCGTGAGAGCCTACCTATGTCGATTTCTGATACTTGAAATGCGAGATTTGGCCTACTCCTCCCACTAACTAGGGGAGATGGAAAAACTGTTAAGCCTGCTGGACCGGATCGACTTAACTCTGGCAGCCGCGGCTGGCGCAATCCTGCTACCGCTGGCAATTTACATATTCTTGTCCGGTTTAGATGATTTCCTGATTGATGCGCTATGGGTGCGACGGCTTTTCCGCGGGGGGTGGCGGCGTCCGTACGCGACGCCGGTCAGCGTTACCGAAAAGCGTCTTGCGGTCTGGGTGCCGCTATGGCAGGAAGCCAGCGTAATTAGCCAGATGGTGGAACACAACATCTCTGCTGTTGCGTACACGAACTGGGAGATTTTTCTTGGCTGCTATCCGAACGACGACGCGACGATGTCGGCAGTCCGCCTGCTGGAGGCGCGTTATCCCAGGGTGCACATCGTCATGGTTCCGAACCCCGGCCCCACGTCGAAGGCCGATAATCTGAACTCCATCAGCGCGGGGATGGCCGAATGGGAATCCGAGCACGGCGCTGAGTTCGACGGCATCGTGGTCCACGATGCGGAAGACCTGATTCACCCATGCTCGCTGAGCGCCATCAACGCCGAGTTGGATAAATTCGACATGATCCAGGTCCCGGTGATGCCGCTGAAAACGTCCTGGTGGGAACTGACCCACGGAGTTTATTGCGACGACTTCGCCGAGAGCCAGGGCAAGGACCTGGAGACTCGAGTTGCGATGGGCGGGTTCCTGCCGGGATGCGGGGTGGGAACCGCACTGAGCAAGGCCGCCCTGCGTAAACTTGGTGAAGCGGGCCCCGTCTTCCGGCCCGGCAGCCTGACGGAGGACTACGATGCCGGACTGCGCCTGCATCGACTGGGGCTCCGGCAGAGGTTTATTCCCCTTTCGCTCGAGTGGGGCGCGCCCATGGCCACGCGTGAATACTTTCCGAGGCGGCTCCGGCAAGCGGTGAGGCAGCGGTCGCGCTGGATTACAGGAAACGCCCTGCAAGCCTGGGAGAGGTATGGGTGGGGCGCCGACGCACGCAACTGGTGGTTTCTATGGAGGGACCGGAAGGGGATCTGGGGCAACCCGATCAGCCTGCTCTGCAACTTGGTTCTGCTCTATGGTTTGACCTCCTTGGGAGCCAGCGCTGCCATGGGAAGCGCTTGGCGGCTGGCTGAACTCGTCAAGTCCAATGCGCTGTTCCAGTGGTTGCTGATTGTCAATACACTGCTCCTGCTATCCCGGCTTGCGGCCCGCACTGCTGCATGTGCACAGGTCTACGGCTGGCCCTTTGCTCTGCTGTCGCCGATCCGGATGGTCTGGGGCAATTGGATCAATTTCGATGCCACGGTCCGAGCGATCGGCGCCTGGGCGCTCAGCCGGCTGCGCAATCAGCCCATGGCGTGGATGAAGACGCCGCATCACTATCCTCACCGTTCGGGACTCGCCAATCACAGGCGCCGGTTGGGCGAGATTCTGGTTACGAATCAGTATTGCGGCCGGGAAGAGGTGGAACTGGCATACGAGACAAAGCAACCTGGCCAACGGCTGGGCGAGCGATTAATCGAGATGGGGGTGCTTAGAGAAGAGGAAGTCTATGAAGCGCTCAGCCTCCAGCAGGACCTGCCGTGTGTCCGGCTGGACCCGGCATCTGTTCCCAGGCGCGTTGCTCGGGCCCTGCCTGGAGAGGTCCTCGACAGGATCGGAGTAATTCCGTTTCGCATCCAGGACGGCGCGCTAGATCTGGCTGGGCCATGGCTAATCGATCCCGAGATGCAAGACACGCTGCAAAAGTACACCCGCTTGGATCTCCGTTTCCACCTCACCCCGCCAAGCGACTACGAGCGGTTGCGGCGCGAAATGCTCAGCTAGGCTGGGGTCAACAGCACTTGGCCCGCTGATACTTCTGCCGCAGGCGGTACTCGGCGAACCGGCGGTATTCCTGCCCCGTATGCTCGCGGCCGTGGCGATCGAGATGGCGCTGGTAGGCCGACTCGTCGCTGATTTCCCGGAGGATCCCCACCACGATTGACCAGAATGTCTTCAGTCGCGCCATGTCAGATCTCCTCCGGCTGGAGTTGGCTGGCCACGAAAGGAGTCTCCGTGGTCGCGCGGTCGCGCGTACCATTCAGGATTCCCACCCAGACGCGGATGGAATCCACTAGAATCGTCGTGACCAGAAGCAGGAAGATGCCGCAAACGGCTGCGTCGAGCTTGTTGTTGAAAATCAACTGGCTCGTGGAAGCGGTCTGCGGCCCGGACTGGAGGGCGGCCGCCTGCGCCAGGAAGCCGATTCGGGGGGCGGAAGAGAAGATCTTCTGCCACGCGGCGGTGTATGTCACCACGACCAGCCAGGCCAGCGGGATCAACGTGATCCAAGCGTATTTCAAGCGGTAGGCCTTAATAAGAATGGTCGTGGCCACGCAGAGAGCCACGGCGGCCAAGAGTTGGTTGGCGATGCCAAACAGAGGCCAGAGCGAGTTGATGCCGCCGAGAGGGTCGAGCACGCCTTGTATAAGGAAATAGCCCCAGGCGGCGACAATGAGCGCCGAAGTGACTATGACTGAGGGCATCCAGGAGGTGCGGCCCATGGGCTTCCAGAAGTGGCCGAGGAAGTCCTGCAACATGAACCGGCCGACTCGCGTCCCGGCGTCAATGATCGTCAGGATGAACAGCGCTTCGAACATGATGGCGAAGTGGTACCAGAAGCGCAGCACGGCCTCATTGCCGGAGATCTGCGAGAAGATGTGCGCCATACCCAAGGCGAGCGAGGGCGCTCCGCCGGTGCGATAAAACAGCGTGTCCTCACCGACGTGCCGGGCCAGTTCGGCCATCTGGTCCGGCGTCACGGCGAAGCCCCAACTCGTGATGGTCGCCGTGGCCTCCACTGGACTGGCCCCGACGATGCCGGCGGGAGAGTTCACCGCGAAAAACACCCCAGGTTCCAGAGAACATGCCGCAATCATGGCCATCATGGCGACGAAACTTTCCAGCAGCATGGACCCATAGCCGACGGGCAGGACATGGCCTTCCTTGGCGATCATCTTAGGCGTCGTGCCAGAGCTGATCAGCGCATGGAAGCCAGAGATGGCGCCGCAGGCGATGGTGATGAAACAGAAGGGGAAGATTGTTCCGGCGAAGATCGGCCCTGTGCCATCGACGAAACGAGTGAGGGCGGGCATCTGGAGTTCGGGCCGGACGAAGAGGATACCGACACCTAGCATAAGTACGACGCCGAGTTTGACGAAAGTCGAAAGATAGTCGCGCGGCGCCAGCAGCAGCCAGACCGGCAACGCGCTGGCAAAGAAACCATAGACAATCACGCAAACCGCCAGCGCCATTCCCCCGAGGGTGAACCAGGGGCCCAGGACGGCGTGTCCGGCCACCCATTCGCCGCCGAAGATGCTGGCCACGACCAGGCCGAAGCCGATCAGCGACACTTCGAGCACTTTCCCCGGCCGCCAATAGCGCAAATAGAGCCCCATGAAGACCGCGATCGGCATGGTGGCGGCGATCGTGAAAGTGCCCCAGGGACTACCCTTCAGGGCGTTGACCACCACCAGCGCAATGACCGCGAGCAGGATGATCATGATGAGCAGCACGGTGAGCAACGCGGTTGCTCCGCCGACTTTCCCGATCTCTTCTCTGGCCATTTCACCCAAGCTCTTTCCGTTGCGCCGCACGGAGGCGAAAAGAATCACGAAGTCCTGAACGGCGCCGCCGAGGACCACGCCGATGATGATCCACAGCGTCCCGGGCAGATAGCCGAATTGTGCCGCCAGAGTCGGACCGACAAGCGGGCCGGGACCGGCGATGGCCGCGAAGTGATGGCCGAAGACAATCCACTTATTGGTTGGCTCGAAGTCGTGGCCGTTCCGGAGCCGCTCCGCGGGGGTGGCCCGGTTGTCGTCGAGAGCCATTACCTTGGCGGCGATGAAGGCGGCATAGAAGCGGTATGCCGCCAGGTAAGTGCATACAGCGGCCAGGACCAGCCAGGCGCTATTGATTGTCTCCCCGCGGGCCAGAGCCACGCCGGCGAGAGTGCCGGCGCCAAGCAGGGCAACCGCGATCCAAATGAGTACAGACAGCCGTTTCTTCATGAAGTAACGATTGTATCGGTCTTCAACGCGGCCTGATGATAGGCAGGCTAGAACTTCGGCAATGCACGGAGCATGGATGCAGTGGTCGCGCCGCGGGCGAATTCAACGTAGTGCATGGGCTGCCAGTCTTTCTTTTTGTCCGTGGTGAAGCTGAGGGTGCCGATGTAGCGGACAGCCTCGGGGCTGGTCCCCATGAGGATGATCACATAGCCGCGGTCTTTGTATGTCAGTGCGCGGTAATGGATCTCGCCCTCGGCGGCTTTGAATCTGTCGAGCGAGGGGGCGCCCAATTTCCGCACGACGGCATGGTAGTCGTCTTCGCGCGTCAATTCGAGGTATGCCTGGTCCTTGGCAACAAAGGTGGGTTTGGCTTCGGGCGTGAACTCGACCAGAGCCCAGATCAGGATACCGACGAACGCAATCCCACCGAAGATGGTCAGGATCATCCGGCTGATGCGCGTATCGGTTCCCGAGTCGCCCAACCCAGTGATGGATTTCAGTCCGCCAGGCGACTTCGGCTCAATCGCGGCCATGTCCGGGCGCCGGCCCATCTGAAAGACCTTGGATGGCATCGCGACCACTTTTCTCTCGGTTGGCCAGACAGCGCCTGTCTTGTATTCGAGCTCCCGGGAAAGGCCGACGATCATTACAGGCTCTTCGACCTGCGAGACCTGTCCGAAGTAGCGCCGGGGAATGGCGACGACCAGATCCGACTTCGTGTTGGCGACAACCATTTCGGACCAAGTGGCCTCCTTGAGGCGCCATTCGTTGTGTTCGACATTGAGTATAGGCGGGTAGAAAGAGAAGGGCCTCTCCTTCAGTTCATCCACCGGCGGCATGATCGGATCAGACATGATGTATGGCGTCGAGGAGCCCGCGAACGGGCGGTTACCTACCAGTTTCTAGTTCAGTATGCAATATCAGAGCCACTCCGGAAGCTCCTGGCCTTCCACCGGCGCATTTAGATGACGACTTCAACGGGCCAAAGGTTGCTGGCCGAAAGAGAAGGCCCCCCGGAATCTTGCCTGAAATGCTGGCTTTTCTGGAGCTTGGGGTATAGAACAGGAAAGGAAAGGATTTCAATATGCTAATTCGGAAAGAAGAGGCGCTTGCCTACCACTCCAGCGAGCCCGCGGGCAAGGTGTCCGTCACGCCAACCAAGCCGTGCCGGACGCAGCGCGATCTGAGCCTCGCCTATACCCCTGGTGTGGCGGTGCCCTGCCTGGAGATCAAAGACGATCCCCAGGCGGTGTATAAGTACACGTCCAAGGGCAATCTCGTAGCGGTTGTTTCCAACGGGACCGCTGTGCTCGGTCTTGGCAACATCGGGCCGGCGGCGGGCAAACCAGTCATGGAGGGCAAGGGAGTCCTGTTCAAGCGTTTCGCCGATATTGACGTCTTTGACATCGAACTCGCCACCGAGGATCCAAACGAAGTCATAAAGACGTGCCAATTGCTCGAACCTACATTCGGGGGCATTAATCTCGAAGACATCAAGGCGCCTGAGTGTTTCGAGATCGAGCAAGAACTCAAGCGTACGATGAAGATCCCGGTCTTTCACGACGACCAGCACGGCACCGCCATCATCTCAGGCGCCGCACTGGTCAACGCCTTGGAGGTGGTGGGAAAGCCCATTGACAGCGTACGGATCGTCTTCTCAGGCGCCGGCGCTTCGGCGATATCCTGCGCAGATCACTACATCAGGCTGGGGGCCAAGTTAGAGAACATCCTGATGTGCGATACGAAAGGCGTCATATACGAGGGGCGCACTCAAGGGATGAACAAGTACAAGGCCCGGTTTGCCCGCCAGACCGAGTGCCGGACGCTGGAGGAGGCCATGCGTGGCGCCGATGTCTTTATCGGCCTATCCTCGGCCGATTGCGTCACCCCGGAGATGCTGCTGGGGATGGCCGACAAACCGGTCGTATTCGCGCTGGCAAACCCCGATCCAGAGATCGCCTATGACCTGGCCGTCGCGACCCGCAGCGACGTGATCATGGCCACGGGACGGTCCGATTACCCCAATCAGGTCAACAACGTTCTCGGTTTCCCGTTCATTTTCCGGGGGGCGTTGGACGTTAGGGCCACGGCGATCAACGACGAAATGAAGCTGGCGGCTACCCGCGCCTTGTCCATGCTCGCCAAGCAGGACGTGCCCGATTCGGTCCGGAAGGCGTATGGGGTGGAGGACATGGAGTTCGGCCCTCTCTATCTGATCCCGAAACCGTTCGACACTCGCGTGCTGACCTGGGTCGCGCCGGCAGTGGCCAAGGCGGCCATGGAGACCGGTGTCGCGCAAATGCCAGTGGATTTGAACGTGTACCGGGAGAAGTTGGAGTTCCGGCTCGGCAAGAGCCAGGAAGTGATGAGGATGTCGATCCACAAGGCGCAGCGCCGGCCGAAGCGGGTTGTGCTTCCCGAGGGCGAACAAGACAGAATCCTGCGAGCCGCCCAGATCATGGTGGACGAGCGCATCGCCCGGCCCGTCCTCGTAGGCGATGAGAAACGCATTCGGGCCCGAGCCGAAGAACTCCGCCTTCACTTCGATGACTCGGTTGACATTGTCGATCCCGCGTCATCTCCCCGCTGTCAAGACTATGTCCAGGAGTTCGTCGCCTTGCGCCAGCGCAAAGGAGTCACGCCAAGGGAGGCGCCGCGTCTCTTGCTGGACCCGACGCGTTTTGGCTGCATGATGGTTCACATGGGTGATGCGGATGCCCTGATCGGGGGAGTCACGCAACACTATCCGGAAACCATCCGGCCGGCACTCGAGATCATTTCCTTGCGTCCCGGAGTTAAGCGGCTTGCCGGCATGTACATGCTCATCATGCCAAAGGGGCAGATCTACTTCCTGGCCGATACCACCATGAACATCGAGCCCACTGCTGAAGACCTTGCCGAAATCGCCGTCCACACCGCCGAGGCGGTGCGCGGCTTCAACATCGAGCCGAGAGTGGCCATGTTGTCGTTTTCCAACTTCGGTTCCACCCGCCATCCACTTTCGGAGAAAGTGCGGTGCGCGACCGAGCTGGCCCGGCAACGGGCGCCGTGGCTCGAAATCGACGGCGAATTAATGGCAGATACGGCTGTCACCCCGGAACTCCTGGCCGAATATCCGTTCAGCAGGTTGACCCAGCCCGCCAATGTCCTCATCGCGCCATCGCTCGAAGCAGGCAACATCGCTTACAAGCTTTTGATGCGGCTGGGCGGAGCAGAAGTGGTCGGACCCATCCTCCTCGGCCTGTCGAAGCCGGTGGCAGTGCTTCAACGCGGCGCCGAAGTGAACGAAATCGTGCACATGGCCGCGCTGGCAGTGGTCGAAGCGCAATCGCAGGAGACCGCAGCGGCGGATTAGCGGCAGTACGCGGCTTTCACAGGTTGATGCTTGCGAGCAATAGAGTGATGCGCGCGGCCGGCACATGAACCGGCCGCCGCAACTCGTCCGGCGATGATCCCTCGTCGAACGCGGCAAAAAGCGCCAGTTTGGCCACGGCATACCGTTCTGAATGGTTCAGTTCACGGCAGTTGGCCAGTTCCCACTCCCGAATACCCTCATCTTCGACCACGACTTCGACGCCAAACCAGTTCTTGCGGTCAGCCGAGACCTGGAAGGCATGCCGCCTGGCGGCGCCAGCGTCCCGATACCCCTCGTGGAAGTATTCGTAAACATAGCCGCTTTCCGCCGTGTAGCGCTTGATGCGCCGTGTGGCGGGGGCGCCCTGAAGCGCCTCTGACGGCGCTGGCGCTCGCCGGATGAAACGGCCGATCCAGGTTTTGATCACGCCTCCATCATCGCTCAGCCACACTCTTGGTTTCATTGCGGGACTTCCACGCACGGCTGTGATATAAGGGGAGGCTCGCGTGGGCGCCATGGCATACGAATTGACAAACCCCGGATATGAAGGATTCTGGCGAAGGTTGCAGCAAATCGGCCTCAATGCCTATGAGGCGAGGTCCTACTTGGTGCTGGTTGGACATCCGCGCTTCAAGGCGTTGGAGTTGGCCGCGCGAGCCAACGTACCCAGGCAGAAGATCTACGAAGTTCTCGATAGCCTTGTCGAGAAGGGTTTCGCGCAGGTGGTTCAGGAAAAGACAAAGTTGTTCTATGCCGTTGAACCGGGTCTGGCGATCCCAGCCTACCTCGAACGACAGAAGGAGGCGGTCGAGCACGAACTGGAGACTCAGCGGCGGCAAGGCCAGTCACTGGCACAGGAGTTAAAAACATCGTACGCAGCCGGACAGGACGGACGCGGGAATCTGGACTACCTGCGTATTGTCAGCGACCCGTCCCAGATCGCCGTCCATTACAGGTCGATGCTGGCCAGTGTTGAGAAAGACTACGTCGAATTCTCACGTCCTCCCTACGCTGTCGATCCTCTGGACGAACAACTGGTGAAACAGTGTTGTGAGCGCGGTGTGCGTTGCCGCCTCCTAGTGGAGCGGGGGGCGCTGGACAAAGCGCACGCGTCAAGGTTGGAGGAATACGCGCAATCCGGCGTCGAGGTCAGGCTGGCCGACGAACTGCCAATGAAACTTGCGGTCTTTGACGGCGAGCAAGGGTTGGTGGCGTTGCTCGACCCGGTCACAACGCGGCCTGCATGGACGGCGGTCGTTTTTGACCATGCAGGCTTTGCCGGAGCCATGAGAACGCTTTTCGAGCAATGCTGGGAGCAAGGGCTCCCCCCTCGGCGGCCGTAAGCCCGCGATCCCGAGGCTCTTGCCCGGCACAACGATTCCGCAGGCTTCAGTCAGACGTATCTCTGGCGATGGCCGGGTAGATGATTCCCGCCAGCGCCGCTCCGATCAGTGGAGCTACCCAGAACAGCCAGAGCTGCTGCAGCGCCCAACCGCCTGCGAACAGCGCGGGTCCAGTGCTGCGTGCTGGGTTCACCGAGACGTTGGTGACGGGGATTCCAATCAAGTGGATCAAAGTCAGGCCGAGGCCGATGGCGATGGGCGCGAAGCCGGCTGGAGCCCGCTTGTCCGTCGCCCCGAGAATGATCATCAGGAAAAAGAAGGTCAAGACGCATTCAGCCGTCATTCCTGCCAGCATCGAATACCCGCCAGGAGAATGCTCCGCGTAGCCGTTTGAAGCGAAGCCGGCTGTTACATCGAACCCCGCCTTCCCGCTGGCGATGACAAACAGGACCCCTGCAGCGGCAACCGCTCCAATGACTTGTGCGACCCAGTATTGAACAATTTCTCCCGTGGGGAAACGTTTGCCGACCGCGAGCCCGAGCGTGACGGCCGGGTTGAGGTGACAGCCCGAGATGTGACCGATCGCAAAGGCCATCGTCAACACGGTCAGCCCGAAGGCCAGGGCGACGCCGGCGAACCCGATACCAAGTTCCGGGTATGCCGCCGCCAGCACTGCACTGCCACAACCGCCAAAGACAAGCCAGAAAGTTCCAAAGAACTCGGCCAGGAGCCGTTTCGAGATGGGCATGATTTCTCCTCCGGCCCGCGAGTAAAGCGGGCCACGGAGATTTTACACCACAATGGCGTTTTCGGCGCGTGTTTTGTAATCAGGATTCCGCGGCGATGGCTGCCACGCACTCGATTTCCACCCGCACGTCTCGCGGCAACCGGGCCGCTTCCACCGTGGCGCGGGCAGGCGGATCCTGCACGAAGTACTTTCCATAGACCTCGTTCATCGCTCCGAACTCTCCCATATCCTGCAAATAGACTGTCGTCTTCAGAACGTGTGCAAGATCGGAGCCGGCGGCCTCAAGCACAGCCTTCAGATTCTCCAGTACGCGGACGGTCTGTCCGGTGATGCCCCCATCCACAAGTTGGCCAGTAGCGGGATCCAACGGGATCTGGCCAGAAAGGTATACGATTCCGTTCCAAGCGACTGCCTGCGAGTAAGGACCTATCGCCTTGGGTGCATTGTCAGTCGAGATGATCTGCTTCATGATTCTCATTTCCCCCAATCGAGCGTGCCCGTCAATGAGCGCACGCTCTCAATTCCTTCATGCGCGAGAAAGCCATCCAGTTCACGCGCGATGCGGACCGGTGAGCGCGGGTCCCAGAACGTAGCCGTGCCGACCTGAACCGCAGTTGCGCCGGCGATCATGAACTCAGCCGCGTCATTTCCTGAGCCGATGCCCCCGAGACCGATGACCGGAATCTTCACGCTACGCCACGCCTCATGCACCATGCGCAAGGCAATCGGTTTGATGGCGGGTCCGGAGAGTCCTCCGAATCCAGCCCCGAGCCGCGGCTTGCGGGTGTGCGGATCGATGGCCAGCGAGATGAACGTGTTCACGAGGGAGACCGCCTGGGCCCCTGATTCCTCTGCCGCCTTGGCGACGGCGGGAATGCTGGCGACGTTCGGCGATAACTTCACAATCAACGGACGGGTGGAGATGCGCCGGACAGCGGCGACCAGCCGGCTCAGCAGGATCGGATCGGCGCCAAAGTGGATGCCGCCTTGCTTCGTATTCGGGCAGGAGACGTTCAACTCATAGGCCGCCAAGCCTTCGGCCGCATTGAGAACGCTGACCACTTCGACGTAGTCCTCTATCTCGTAGCCGAATACGTTGGCGATGATGGGAGTCGAATACCGGCAGAGCGCGGGAAGTTTCTCAGCGACAAAGGCCTTGGCGCCGATGTTCTGGAGGCCAATGGAGTTGATCATGCCGGCCTCTGCTTCATAGACCCGTGGAGCCGCATTGCCATCCATGGGGTCGCGCGACAGGCCTTTGACAACAATGCCTCCAAGATGCTCCAGATTCACGACGGAGGCGAACTCGATGCCATAGGCGAATGTGCCGGAGGCGGCCAGAATGGGGTTACGGAGGGAGATCCCGCAGATTTCGGTTGCCAGGCGCTTCGAAACAGGAGAGGACACGGCTTGCCCCATTGTAAGCGCCACAACGCAATGAGCGCGTGAGCTTCGGATGCAATACTGACCGGACGCATGGCGGCGTCCTGATGTATGATCCCGGTTTGCGGCTGCCGAACTGAGCAAACTTGGGTTCGCCACACTGGCCGGATCGCACGCCACGCCGCACCGACGGGAGGACCGCCGATGGCAAATCTTGAACGACTATGGGTCTTCGCTCTCGGCGGCGTACTACTTGCCGCTCCGGCGGCGAGGAAGGCGGACGTTGTCATCTACGGAGCAACTCCGGCGGGCATCTGCGCCGCCATCGCCGCGTTAAGCGAGGGTGTCTCCATCGTCGTGGTCGAGCCGACAACGCGCATCGGCGGCATGGTGGCTGGCGGGATTGCGATCACCGACACCGGTACGCCGCAGTTGGTCGGCGGAATTGCCCGGAAGTTCTTCGAAACGGCGGCTGAACTCCAAGCGCGGCGCCTGAACGAACCGCCGCCCGTGATGTCGTTCCGAGGAAGGAAAATTGAGTTCCGAACACCCAAGCGCTGGGATCTGGAGCCGAAGATCATGCGGAAGGTCTTCGAGGACTGGGTGAAGGAACGTAAGGTCGAGGTGCTGACCGGAAGGCCCATCTCGCGAGTGGAGAGCCGCGAGGGGCGCATCCGGGCGTTGCATCTCGCCGGCGGGACGGTGATCGAAGGCAAGGTTTTCATCGATGCCAGCTACGAAGGCGACTTGATGGCAAGATCAGGCGTGAGTCACACCTGGGGGCGGGAGAGCAAGGCCAAGTATGGCGAGAGCCTGGCAGGGATCAGAGAACCTCACTTCAAAGCGAACTATTCAGCGGAAATCTACAAAACACCCGGTATCGAATACATGCACCATGGCCAGTTTGGAGCGGAAATCCCGGGGAGAGACAGCAAGGGCAGGCTGCTTTGGGGCGTGGAAGCGGGACCGAGCGGCAACGTAGGGGAAGGCGATGACCGGATGCAGGCTTACTGTTTCAGGCTGATTGCCACACAGCGCAAGGACATCCTGGTCCCTTGGCCGAAGCCGCGCCACTACGCACCCCGGCGGTATGAGCTGCTCATGCGGTATATCGAAGCTCATCCCGGCATTTCCTTTGCGCGGCTGGTCCACCTTGGACCGCTTCCGAACGGCAAATGGGACCTGAATGCCAGTGGACCGTTCTCGATCGACTACATCGGCGGCAACGCAGGCTTTGCCAACGCCAATCCGCAGCAGAGGCGCAAGATCTACCAGGACCACGTGGACTACCAGAAAGGATTCCTATGGTTCCTGGCGCACGATCCGCGAGTGCCGGCTGAGTTACGTGAAGAAGTGAGCAGTTGGGGATTGTGCAAGGACGAGTATCCGGATACCGGGCACTGGCCGGTGCAGCTCTACATCCGCGAATGCCGACGGATGCTGGGCGAGTACGTCATGACTGAGCACGACATCCTCCAGAACAAAGTGAAGCCCGATGCGGTGGGCATGGGCAGCTTTGTCCTGGATTCGCATTGGGTGCAGAGGTTCGTCAACAAGGACGGCTTCGTTCGGGTGGAGGGGCATCTGGACGAATCGATCAATCTCAGCCGTAACCCTTACGAAATTCCTTACCGCAGCCTCACGCCAAAGGAGTCCGAGTGCCAGAACCTGTTAGTGCCGGTTTGCCTTTCGGCGACGCACGTGGCCATCTGCACCATTCGCATGGAGCCGGTTTACATGATGCTGGGCGAGGCAGCGGGACGGGCGGCGGCGATGTCAGTGCGGGCAGGCAGCCCTGTCCAACAGATCGACGTCCCGGCTCTCCTCAACGCTCTGGAGGCGAATGGCGGCATCCTGAATCGTCGAAGTGCCGGCGTGCAGTGAAGATGCTGCGGCTCTACCGGGCGCCGTGCGTCATTCCGCCTGTACGGAGGTCAGTGGCGCTCTCACATGCAGATGTCTGAATCCTGGTAGTTTGGATCACTGTGAAGATCAAGCGCATAACAACCGCTGTCCTCGAAGCGAATTTCGATTGGACGATTGTGAAGGTTGAAACCGATGCCGGCATCACCGGCTATGGGGAGGCATTCGTCGGGCCTGGCCTGGCTGCCGTTATCAGGCAGTTCAACGAGATTCTCGTGGGTGAGGACCCAACATCGATTGACCGGCTGATCAGGCGGATGCGGGCTTCCACCGTCTATTGCTCACCGGGCTTGGTCTACCACGCGATCGGCGGGATTGAAACCGCGCTTCTCGACGTTATCGGCAAGCGGCACAAGATGCCGGTCTGGCAGATTCTGGGCGGGAAGTACCGCGACCACATCACGGTTTATGCCGACTGCCATGGCGGCGAAGCCCTCGAATCGATCAGTCCGATGCTCAAGCCACGCAGGCCGGGCTGGAGGGGCGAAGGCGAAGACCTGGCCGATGCAGTCATCAGCATCAAGCACCACGGATGGGATGCCTCAAAGAGAGAATCGTTGGGGCCGGAGAGCTATGCCGCCCGGGCACAGGCGATGGTGGCGCTTGGGTTCCGCATCCTGAAGTTCGACGTCGATGTACCGTCGCCTCATGAGACGGACGAATACAACCGCGACTTGAGCCCAATGGAGGTGGACTTTGCCGCGGAGCTTGTGAGGGCTGTTCGTGAGGCCGTCGGTCCGGAGACCGGCCTGGCCGTGGATTGTCATTGGAATTATGGCGTCGCGGCGGCGATTGAACTCGCCAGCGCGCTTGAGCCGTCCCGGCTGTTGTGGCTCGAAGACCCAATCCCACCAGACAATATCTCCGCCATCCGCCATGTCCAGCGGGCTACGCACACTCGCATTGCGACCGGCGAAAATCATTACTCCCGAGTGGATTTCCAGAGGCTGATCGTCGAGGGCGGGCTCAGTGTTCTTGCCCCCGATGTACAAAAACTCGGCCTGTGGGAAGGCAGAAAAGTCGCCGATCTGGCCGACATGCACTACGTGAACCTGACATGGCACAACATCAGTGGCCCACTAGGGACCATGGCCGGTGTCCACCTGTGCGCCGCGACGCCGAACCTGCTGGCATTGGAATGGCACGCGGCATCGGTGCCTTTCTTCGACAGTCTGGTCAAGAACTCGAAAGGCCCAATGATTCGTGAAGGGCGTATCCGTGTGCCGGATGCTCCTGGAATTGGTGTGGAAATCGACGAGGACGTGGCGTGGAAGTACAGGAAAGCCGGAGAGACCTTCTTCGAGTGATCGGCCAGCCGGTGGCATGAGCCATTGAGCAGGATGACGGTCAGCAAATCCCGATCAAGTCGCCGGAGGGGTCGGCCTTTCAGCGCCTGTGAGGCCCCAGCCCGGCCACGAGGGATCTGCATTCGGATTGCGCTGGGGCTCGACGGCGAATGACCTCCGGCGCCATTCAGCGAGTTTCTTGGAAAGCCGCCGCGCGATAGGCGCTTCTTTGGCGATGAGGTTCCGGGTCTCCGAGACGTCCAGCCGCAGATTGTAGAGTTCGCGGCGGCCGTCCTGGTGGAATTCGATCAGTTTCCAGTCTCCATCGCGGATGGCGCTGCCCGGTTCGCCGCCTTGATTCGAGTAGTGGGGATAGTGCCAGAACAGAGGCCGCGATTTAATCGACCTACCCTTCAGGAGTGGAAGGAGGTTGACGCCGTCCACATCGCCGGGCGGCACGCCGGCGGCCGCGCAGAAAGTAGGGAAGAAGTCGATACTCGAAACCGGGGTATCGATTACGGTGCCGGGTTTGACCAGTCGCGGGTACCGAAGGATCAGAGGCTCCCGGATTCCGCCCTCATAGAGGTGCCCCTTGCCGGCGCGGAAGGGCGAGTTGTCAGTAGCCGGTTGAGTGGCCTTGCCCTCAAAGCGAAGCCCGCCGTTGTCTGAGAAGAACACGACCATGGTCCGATCAGTGGCTCCTGAACGCTCGATCGCCTCCATGACGCTTCCCACGCTTGTGTCCAGGCTTTCTACCATAGCCGCATAGACCGGATTGTACCGGCCTTGCGCCTTCTCCCTGTGGCGGGCGACCACCGGCTCACTTGCAGACAAAGGAATGTGTACCGTGTAGTGAGCCAGATACAGGAAGTAGGGGTTTGTTTGGTTGCTGCCAATGAAACCCGCCGCCGCCTCGGTCAATTTGCTGGTCAGGAACTCGCCGGGACCGGCCGTCAATCCTGGAAGCTCGAACGGGCCGAAGTATGGTTTTGGGGCGGGCGGTGGACTCCCGCTGTGGTTGCCTCCGATGTTCAAATCAAATCCCTGGTCGGTGGGCCAGAACCCCTGGTTGCCCAAATGCCATTTGCCGACGCTGGCGCTCCTGTACCCTGCCGGCTTCAGCCTTTCGGCGATGGTTATTTCGGAGAGCTTCAACTCAGTGGATGTGCGCGGCGTGATGATCGGGCCCTTTTCATGCGACGGCCGCCCCGTGATCCAGTCAGTGACGCCGGTGCGGACGGGGTATTTCCCCGTCAGGATGCTCGCCCGGGTGGGGGAGCAGACAGGGCAAGCGGCGTAGGCGTTTGTAAACCGTGCGCCCTCAGCGGCCAGCCGGTCGATGTTAGGCGTTTCGTAATACTGGCTGCCGAAACACCCGATGTCGCGCGCTCCGAGGTCGTCGGCCAGGATCAACACGATGTTGACTGATGGCGGCGCGGCGCCGAGCGCATGCGTCAGGCCGGGAAGGGCTGTGAGGAATGACCGTCTATTCATGGCTGCCGCTAATTGTACGGCAGCCGCCACGCAGCTGCGCCGGGTCGACGCTCTCCAGGCGTACAATGAGTCGGGCGTTCTGCACCCGAAAGGAGCCAGCCCATGCGCAGCTTTGTCATGGCCTACAGCCTCTTGTTTGGCCTCGCTGCGGCTCCGCCGCCAGATGCGGGGCCACAGTCGGTTCTTATCCTCTACGACAACACAACGGCGCGTCCAGAACTCCAGCCAGATTGGGGATTCGCCGCCCAGGTAAGCTATCGCGGTCACCGGATCCTGTTCGACGCTGGCACGAAGCCCGACGTTCTGGCGGGAAACATGAACCAACTCGCCGCGGAAGCGGCGGCGCTTGAGTTGGCTGTTTTCACACATCCACATCAGGACCATTTGGGAGGACTTCCTGCCCTCCTGAAACACCGTCCGGCGTTGCCGGTCTACTTTCTCGATTCATTCCCGGCCGACGTTTCTGCATCTGCCGTCAGCATGGGCGCCAAGCCGGTAAGTGTCGCTGCGACCCGGCAGATCACGCCTGGCATCTACACAACGGGGCCGGTGGAGGGCGAACCGTCCGAGCAAGCGCTGGTCATCGACACACCGAAGGGTCTGGTGGTGCTGGTGGGCTGTAGCCATCCGGGAATTGTGAAGATGGTCGAGGCAGCTCGACGCACGAGGCCCGGCGCGCCAATCCGGCTGGTGGCTGGAGGATTTCACATGTTGAAAGACTCAGAGGCGCATGTACGGACAGCCGTCGCACGATTACAAGAGATTGGCGTTCAATCGATCATGCCCACTCATTGCACGGGCGCAGCAGCAACAGCGATCTTCCAACAAGAATTCGGCAACAGATTCGTCCGCGGCGGGGTTGGCACCCGCATCCCGCTGGACTAGCCAACACCATTCACGGGTCTCGACAGATGGCAGCGCCGCGTTCGATCATCAGACGTTCGATCTTCTCCATGCAAAGCCGCGCCGAATCAGGCGCTTGAAGCAGTTCTCCAGGCTTCATTGAACAGCCAATCCGGATCAGAAGATGACCGTGGGTTTCCAACACTGCCGCAGGGACGACGGGCAGGCCCGATCTACACAGGTTGTTGAGGAGCCGGCCTACACCTGGAAGCGGTTCGGTGAGGTGTTCAGCCGATCCCGCCACTCCTTCCGGGAAGATGCCAACCGGGCGATCGAGGCTCTTTACATCGCGGAGAAGACGGCGAATCGAGCCTGCGGTGTAGGCGGGGTTTGATCCCTGGAAACTAACTGGGTAGCAGGACAGGACGCGAGCTACCTTCGGCAGGAGCCAGTCTCCGGGTGAAGGGAACGAAAGCGGGCCTAGACGCACACGGGGCCAGTTGGCGGTGACCATCCATCTCACTGGGACGGGGTGCGCGCCATAACGAGATGATATGGCTTGGGTGAGGGCGGCTGCTGTATGCAGAATCCACAACCCCTTGCGCTGGAAGTGATTCGCCACCAGAATGAACCGCGGATCGCCTGGCAGTCTGGCGAGATCCTCATAGATGGGCTGCGGGTTCATCCGTTCAACGATCTGGCGGGTGAAGTCGTCAATGTCACGGGGACGCCCTTTGGCAATGTAGGGGGTCAGGCCCGCGACCAGATCCCACGGGACCTTGTAGGAAAGCGGCGGAGTCACACTTCCCGGCCCTTCCAGCGCGTTTTCATGCCGAGGACGTCTTTTGTCATCGCGGTGACGGCAATGAGTTGAAACAAATAAATGGCCAGCGGGGCAAACAGACTGGCGCCGACAGAACCGTACCAGGGTAACCACGCGGCAGCAGGCACGAATAGAAAAAGAACCGCCGCAGCGGCCTCACCGCGATAGATCAGGTACAGGAGCGTAGGAAGCCAGGATGTCATCAATGTCGCGGCGGCGACAACAATGACTCCTGTCCGCCGGTTCAGTTTCAGGAACTTAAATGAATTCTTCTCGAAACCGAGCCAAATGGCGGCCAGGGAATCGTACATTCGCGCATGGGCCATGGATTCAGCGCGAACCACCCGGATCTTCATCCTGTGCCGCTTGAACAGACGGGCCAGTTCCACGTCTTCGACAGCGCTCGACGCCACTGCGCGGTGCCCCTGGACGAATTCGTAGGCGTCCCTCCGGACGAGAAGACACTGGCCGTTCGCCAAAGCATCAAGGTAGCGAGGATCATTCACTCTCGCCGGGTGAACACCGGCAAAGTACATGCCGAACGCGTAGGGCAGAAGCATACGTTCAAATAACGTAATCCGGTGCTGGCGCGGGAAGACGGTCAGCGCTGCAAGATCCTCGCGAACGGCGTAGTCGAGCAGCGACGGAAGGAAACCTGGTTCGTACCACGTGTCGGCGTCGACGAAGAGAATCCAGGCCGACTCGGTGTAAAGCGCCCCAGTCCAGCAAGCGTTTGGCTTTCCCTTCCAGCCTGGCTGCAACGCCTGCGCCTGGCGCACATGGGCGCCGGCGGCGGTGGCGATTGACGCGGTCGCGTCGGTCGAGTGATCGTCGACCACTACGACGTCGGAGGCTGGAAAGCTCCGCACGGCACGTTCGATATTGCTCGCCTCATTCCTGGCCGGGATGATAACCACGTGGTCAGCCGGCCGGGTCGCCCCGGAGGGCGGAAGTTCCGGCAGTCTGAGGTAGTTCCACCTGGCGATCACTGCGGTCGCGATCATCAGAACGGCGAGAAGGAAGGCGAGCAACAGCAGAGTCACGACAGTTTCTTTATTGTCGGACCTTTCACGCCGTCCGGGAAGATCGGACTTTCGCGGTCCGCCTGCCATCTGCCGGTTCCGTCCTGGGCGCGAGCCTCGACAAGGGCGGCGCCCGCAACCGGAACTCGTGATTTCCATCGGGTCCAGGTGTACGGCGAAATCGGCTGCTCCAGATCGCAATCGGTCCATGGCCCTTGGTCCGCCCTGATCTGAACTCTGCCGATGCCCCGCAGGCCGGCAAAGGAGACTCCTCCGACGAGCAGGCTGTCGCCATTAGGCCGGACCCGGTCGATGTAGCTCATGGTGTGGACCACTGGTTCCTTGGTGTAGCCCATCTTGGGCCACGTGCCGAAGTACGGACGGGAGGTGAGACGGATCTCCGAGAGCCACTTCACGCTCTTGAAGCCATAGTACTTGGGCGCAATGAGGCGTACCGGGAATCCATGGAGCCGGGAGAGAGTCCGTCCGTTCATGCCTAAGGCGAGGAATGCGTGTTGACTGAAAAAGTGGTCCAGGCTCAACGAATCATCGTGGCCGTCGGCTCCGATGAAAGCAGCTTCGATGATTGACGAGGCGAGGCCGGCTGGGTCGATCAATTGACCGAAGGAGATGCCAAACCATTCGGCTGTCCCCATGAGATTCGACCTGAGCGTGTTCGAGACACATCTCATGGTGGTGTACCGAACGAACCCGCTCAGTGATCTAAGTTGTTGATAAGTATATGATTTCCATGGCTTTCCGTCGAGCGTGATTTGGAGGCGCCAGTGAGCCGGATCGAGTGCGGGATCAACCGCGTTCTTGCTCATGCCATAGAACTCGTCACCCAACGTGACTGAGGGCCGGACGAGTCCGGGAGCAAACGCTTCGCGCTCAGACGGGTAGCGGAAGTCCCAGAGAGGGACTGGCTTGACTGCTTGTGAAGCGAGCCGGCGGTCTCGCGCCCAGGACTCGACTGCTACCGCTCCTACCCCGGCGGTCATTACCGATGGAACAACCAGACGGGAGGCCTCTCCAAGGAAAGCCCGGCGGCTTGGCGACGGCGGAGGCGCAGGACGCCTGAAGCGTGGTACCGCGAGACAGATCAGGAAGAAGACGAATCCAATGACGGACAGTCCGCCGGTGGCGGCAAACGGCTTGGCCCAGTTTCCGAGGTTGTCAAGTAGCGCAACAGCGTAGGAGTTGGGCGTGTGGGCCATAATCCACTCGGCGATCAGTTCGGTGAGCAGGGGCCAGCCGAGCAGATAGAACGCGGCGTAGTTGACGGCCAAGAAAGAGATGGCGGCGATGGAAGACCGGCGAATGGTACGGCTGATCATCGAGTGAATGGGACGAACTGGCGCAGAGCAGGCAAGGCGAGGGCGCGGGCTGTGATCCACAACTTGCGCGGCTTCGGAACGAAAGCGCGCTTTTCGAAGACGTCGTAGCCACCGGATTCGATGCGGTCGAGTATCCCGGCATAGACATCCGCCGCGATCCGCACAGCGAAGCGCCCGCGCGAGTCGAGCAGCGCGATGCCTGGTTCGGCGGCTGCATAGAATGATCGCGCCCGGGCGCACTGGAACTGCATCATACGGGCAAATGCATCGTTTCTGAGCCCGGAACGGAGATCCTGCGCCCGGTAGCCAAACCGGTCGAGTTCTTCGGCCGGAAGATAGATGCGGCCCATGCGAAGATCGGCGCCAATGTCACGCAGTATGTTGGTCAACTGCATGGCGATGCCGAGGTCGATGGCATATGGCTCCGCTCCAGGCCTGGCGCCGATAATCTGCTTCATCATGAGGCCGACAGTCGAGGCAACGCGATAGCAGAACAGGCGCAATTCATCGAAAGTCCGGTATCGCTCGCCCCGGGCGTCCATCTTGACACCTTCAATGAGTTCCAGCGGGTATTCGTGGGGGATGCGGTACTCGACAACAGTCCGCGCAAACAGGTTGAGTGCGGGACTCATGCTGTGGCCGCTCGATAGGGCCTGCCTCACGGCCGCCTCCCATTCAACGATGTCCCCTTGGTTGCCGTCCACAATGTCGTCGGTTGTCCGGCAGAACCAATAGACCGCGTGAGCCGCCTCAGCTAAGTCCGGCGGGAAAAAACGGGTGGCGAAATAGAATGACTTGGAGCCTGCCGCCGTGGCTTGGGCCGCCTGCCGGCGGAGTTCGGTCAGTTGGGATGATTCGCGCAAATCAACTTCTCCGCGATCTTGGCTGAACTCAGGACGCCGGGAACCCCCGCTCCAGGATGCGTCCCTGCGCCGGCGAAATAGAGATTCGGGATATCTTCGCTCTGGTTGTGTGGCCGGAACCAGGCGGACTGGGTGAAGATGGGCTCGAAACTGAAACCGGCGCCACGGTACGAATTCAGTTCCGTCTCGAATCCGAGCGGGGTGAGAGTGCGGACCGTCGCGAGACTGTCGAGTAGCCCGGGCATGTACTTCGCGTCGAGGAACTCAAGGATTCGGCGTTTGAAGGGCTCATCGTGCTCAGCCCAATCGATGCCTGAGAGTTGGTTGGGCACCGGCACGAGCGCATAGAAGCAATCGCAGCCATCCGGCGCCATGCGAGGGTCGGTTGCCGAAGGACGATGCAGATAGAGAGAAAATTCGTCGCTCAGCGTCTTCTTATTGAAGATGTCGTCCAAAAGTTCCCGGTAGGTCGAACTCAGGATAATCGTGTGGTGGCGCAGATCCGGATACTGTTTGCGGGTACCAAAGTAAATTACATACAGGCCCATGGAGTACTTCATGCGGTCTAGCCGGGCGTCCGAGTACTTGCGGCGGACCTCAGCCGGAAGCATCTTCCGGTATGTGTTTGCGACATCCGCGTTCGACACCACCGCGTCGGATGGCAAGCGAAGGCCGTTCGCGGTTTCCACTCCGGTTGCGCGGCCATCCTGGACGACGATCCGGGAGACGGGTGATTTGAGGTGAATCCGGCCACCAAGTTCGGTAAAGAGTCTTCCCATCGCCTCAACCAGCGCGCCAGTGCCGCCCATCACGTAGTGCACCCCCCACTGACGTTCGAGGTAATGAATGAGTGCGTAGATCGACGTCGTCTGGAACGGATTTCCGCCGACGAGCAGCGGATGGAAGGAAAAGACCCGGCGCAACAGTGGGTCCTTAACATACTGGGAAACAAATGAATAAACGGTCTTGTGCGACTGAAGCCGGACGAGGTCGGGCACAATCGGCAGCATGTCGGTGAATTTCAGAAAGGGCCTGTCTGAAAGTTCGATGAATCCCTTCTGGAAGATGGCCTTGGCGGCCTGGATCATTCGTTTGTACCCGTCAAGGTCGCCCGGGGAGAAGGCCGCGACCCTTCGTTCGGTTTCCGCCTCGTTGTTGTTGTACTCGAACGACCGTCCGTCGTGGAACTCGATCCGGTAGAAGGGATCAACCGGCACGATATCCACATAGTCACGAATATCCCGGCCGGCCTGCGCGAAGATCTCTTCGATCATGAAAGGAGCGGTGATGACGGTCGGGCCGCCGTCAAATGTGAAGCCGTCCTGGCGGTAGACATATGCTCGCCCGCCGAGCATGTCCCTGGCCTCGACGAGATCGACCTGGTAGCCGCGCGATTGAAGGCGGATCGCGGCGCCGAGACCGCCGAATCCGCTCCCAATGACGACGATCCGTTTACCGCCGGGCCGTCCGGAGGCGCTGTTCGAGGAGATCGATGAGTTCATGGAGTTCAGCCGACGGTTGGAAGAAGTCGAGGAGAGCACGAGACCTGCGGACAGCGTTCATGGCGCGATTGCGGCTCATGATTTCGCCGTCCAGGAAGTCATCGACGAGTTGATATGCACGACCAAACGAGCGTGTGAATTCCACAGCAGCCAGTGCGCTGGGTGATTCGGGATTGAGAGGCAGTGAGCCAGCGTAGCCGGCAAGTTCGAAAAGCGGAACGGTCTTCAGCTCGTTGATTCGAGACCGGAGCAACGCTCTTTCGTCCCCCTGGAGACGCAGATCCATGTCCTGGCCTTCACACAGGCCGGCGAGGTCGAGAACGCCGAGAAGGCGGGCCTGGAACGCGAGGATTGAGCCAGCCGAGGATGGGTGGAAACGCAGAGTCAATAGAGAGCGGCCAGCGAGCCCGACTAAGCCAAAGGCCGCCAGCAGTGCAGTCGATTCTCCGTAAACCATGTGGGTTGCAGGCCTTCCACGCCGTTGGTTGTCGTTATCCATGCATGGAAGGTCATCCACGATCAGAGAAGCGCAGTGCAACAGCTCAATCGCGGCCGCAGCTCTTAGCGTCAATGCGCTACTGATGCCCAGGGTACGCGCAATTCTCATGGCCAGAACTGGGCGCAGACGCTGGCCAGGACCGAAGGTGGCGTACTCCATAGCCTTACGGAACGGGCTCGGATTGGCGCCGGGCGGGAGAACGAGCGCCGTGAGTTCAGCATCTATCGCGCTTCGGTCCGAACTGAGCATGGAAGAAGTGCGAAGGAAAGGTCTTGCGACTGCGGTGCTCATATTGCTGTTAGATTCCTCAGAGGGGCCAGGGACTCGAGATTGTAGATCTACGATGTTGAAGAGGCAGGATCAAGAACCGCTAGGATTGATCCTGCCCAGAATTTTTACCAAAGTGAAACCTAGTTCAGCTCCGGCAGGATGATGAAGTCGAATGGGGCGCCTCCACCCCTGTTGTCGACAGCAACGATAGTGCGGACCATGCCATTCCAAGTAACGAGACGGTGCGAGTCGATGGCAATGGTCTTGGTTCCGGCCACAGCAACGCGGGCCTGGTAGAGGGACACAGGCACGGTATAGTAGCCCGAGGCTGCTTTGAAAGGTACATTTTGGAGAAGCGGCGACTTGTTGTCGAGGCTCTCGAAAGGCGTTGTGACATAGATATCAACGCCGGGCGCGCTTGGCGCGGCATGAACGACTCGAAGCTTGATGTTCACACCTTCCACAGGCGCCGTCTGATCAGCCAGGAGCATGAGATCGAGGGCTGGGGACTGGCCGCCCGCGAAACCGGCTGCGATGGCCGTGTATGCCTTGCCAGCTTCCACGTTGGGTGCAGCTTGCAGGACGGTGGTGCTGGTTCCAGTCACATTGACGCGGATATCATGGGGCCCTGCGGGAAGCGCCAGATACTCCGAATATTCCCTGAACGGGAGGTTTTCGAGAACCTTCACGCCATCTACCAAAACGTCCACAGCGGGAGCATCGGGCGAGGCATGCACAACGCGCACTTTGCCGGTAGTGGAATCTGCCATCAGCGTGGCGGCACTGAGGACCAGAAACGCAAAAAGTGTTTTCATCTGGATGATTCTCCTTTCGTAGGACGGGTTAATTCCTGGACTACTGCGGCAGGATCACCGTGTCGATCACGTGAATCACGCCGTTGGAGGTCTCGATGTCGGCCTTGACCACATTGGCGTTGTTCACCATCACGCCGCCCCCCGTCGTCCTAATGCTGATGTTTTGGCCCTGCACCGTCTGAGCCGAATTGAGTTTCACCACGTCGGCAGCCATCACTTTGCCAGCTACCACGTGGTAGGTCAGGATGCTTTGCAACTTGGCCTTGTTTTCCGGTTTCAGCAGGTTCTCGACCGTACCGGCCGGCAGTTTGGCGAAGGCTTCATCGGTCGGGGCGAAAACCGTGAAGGGCCCAGATCCCTTCAAGGTCTCGACAAGGCCAGCAGCTTTCACGGCGGCCACCAGGGTGTTGAACTTGCCAGCAACGGCCGTATCCACGATATCGGCTGCTGAGGCATTGTGGCTGGCCATCGTCAGGGCCAGAGCCCCGGCCAGCAGGAAGGTGCGAATCGATCTCATTGTAGGTCTCCTTTGTTTAGTGGCAGGTCGTTGATACTTCTGCGTGGCTCGAAGGCCGTAACCTGCCTCATAGGAAAAGATGTTTTACTATAGAGAACAGGTTCTATATAGATTTCGCCTAACGAAAAAGGGCGCCTGCATCAGCTACTGAAAGGAAAATGGCAACGGTTATGCCTTCTGAAACCATCACACAGGGGCTAAAGAAGTACGGGATCGGGAGCAAATTGAGACGCTTGCGGCTCCGGAAAGGCATGGGTCTCATCGAACTTGGCAAGCACACGGGGCTGTCTCCGGCCATGCTCTCCAAACTTGAGCGGGAACTCATGCACCCGACCCTGCCCACACTCCTACGGATCGCCATGGTATTCGATGTCGGCCTGGATCACTTTTTCAATTCAGAGCCTGCGCCCGTTTTCGAGATCAGCCGCAGAAGCGACCGGCTGAGATTCCCAGAATCCCCAGACCGCAACCCGCCTGCCTATCACTTCGAAAGCCTCGATTTCGCCGTTCCAAACCGTAAGCTGAACTCCTACCTGGCAACGTTTGAGCAACTGGCGCCTGAGCAGGTCAAGAAGCACAGCCATCCAGGGGCCGAGTTAATCTACGTCATATCCGGAAGGCTGGAGTTGAGCACAAGTGAGACCAGGCATGAACTTCTGGAAGGCGATGCAGTTTACTTCGATGCCAGCGTGCCGCATGGCTACCGGAAGCTAGGGCCGGATGTTACGACGGCAATTGTTGTGGCCCTGGGGCCACTTCCGGCGTAAGTTCCAGTCCGCCGCCGACCAGTGGACCGGTCCCAGAGGCGTAACAATAAGGCCAGTTCAGGTGTGAGTCCTCAAGGCGGACTGTGCCATGATCCGCTTCGGGTACTGTCTCACCGGGCCTCCATCCCGTCACTGACGGCCAGGCCGGCCAACCAAGCCAGCGCCAGCGCATTCGCTGGAATGTAAAGGTTGAAATCCACGAAACTGTGAAGCGCCATTGCCGCCAAACTTGCCGTCAGACCAACCGCAATCCACCAGTTTCTGCGTTCGCGCTCCCATCGCACAACGCGGCCGGCCCGCCAGAAGACATAGCCTATAAGCGCACAAACCGCGGCGAAACCAACGAATCCAGTTTCCGCCAGCACTTGAAGGTAGTCATTGTGAGCGTAGTCTACGGTATGCTCCGGCGCGGCTGACTTATAGCGCAACAGCGCCGTTTCGTAACTACCCAGTCCGGATCCCAGGACTGGGTAGGCAGCAATCAAGTTGCCGGTATCCCGCCATATGCGAAGCCGAGTGTCCTGGGTCATATCTTCGGTCTGGACAAATCCCGCAAACCGGCCAATCAATTCATCTGTCGGCAGGAATACAAAGACGACAATAAGACAGGCGGCGAAGGCCGCCGCAGTCAACCCGACGCGCCACCACTCCCGCCGGGGCGCCTTCTGTCCTCGCTTCGCTGCGAGCGCTACCAGACCAGCGATTGACACACCTCCCAATGGAGAGAGGAATCCCATCCGCGACTGCGAGGTAACGATTCCCAACAAAATGCATGTCGCTATTGCGAACCAGAGGCTGGCCCAAATAGCCGCTCTTCCGGAACTGCTGTGCCGAGTTCGCCCTTTCCGGTAGAGCCAGACTCCGACGGCGAGGGCAGCAAGGAAAGCCATCTCCAGTAGGCCGGCGTAGTGATTCCGGTTCACATAGGTACCCGACGATGCCAACGGCTCGCCGCCGTTCCGCGCGAGGGAATACTGCACTAAGCCAAGGACGCTTTCCAGCCACGCGACAATAACAACGGGGAGAACGGGAATCCAAATCTTGTCTCGCCAGAGCGAGCCGAGCTGCCTGGCGGCGAGAAGCACGGACATCGTCGCAACGAGTCTGACTCCCTCTTCAACGGTTGCGGCCGGCGCCACCCCAATGGGCATCCATCTTGAACTGCCGGCTGCGCGCCAGATCTCCACGCTCGCAGGAGACACCCATCGAACCAGCCATTCCGGCAACGGAACCAACTGCGCCAGGACGATCGCTGACAGAATACAGACCAGGGCATCAAGAAGCCTGTCACGTTCGTGATTTGCGAAGCTTGCGGCCAACCCCATCGAAATCAGGATCGCCTCGAGCCAACTCCAAAGAGAGCTATCCACGCCGCCTCTCATCGCTACGGCGAGGGCGAGAGCGACACTCAAGCCGGCCAGCAGAAGCCACTTCATGCGCCGATTCTCTCTCACAGGCACACGCCTTTCCGATATGTCCATTGCGAAAGTCATTCGCTTAGCGATATGAGACTCCTCCTCAGCTTACTGCTGCTCGCAATTACGCTTACAGCACAGTCCGCGCTAACTGGCGACACAATCGTTCACTCGAATTCCATGGCGGAAGCCAAGCGCGCCGCCGATCCAAGTCCCCGTGGATCGGCATATGGCATCTCCATCGCGGCGCTGGTCGGGGCGAGCGCAGCGGACTTGGCGTCAAGTTGGGGAAGGCCGGAACTGAATCCTGTGTTAACGCTGAGAGGGCAGAACCCGCGATTCGGTTGGCAATCAGCTGTCGTAAAGCTCGGCATCACCGCTACAACTCTACTGATACAACGCACGATCCTGCGCCGCCGTCCCGACCTGCACAAGCAGTTGGCTGTTTCAAATTTCCTCGCTGCGGGCGCCATGGGCGGGGTTGCCATCAGGAACCAGGCCATCGGCGTTCCGAGGTCTCCATAGCGCCGAACGCAGCCGGCCCAGATTAGTCGCCTGCCATGGCGGCTGTGCTGGCGGAGCTGGCACACTCTGGGAGACTCTTGGCGGGTCGGTGGTCCGCATCGATGCCATCCTTGATCACCCTTGCGAGAAGGTCTGCCATTGGCGAAGCGGCCGTGGACTCAAAACCGTGTCCCAATTCCAATAAACCGTGGTCGCCGAGCGGAACCAGTAATCTCCACTCGTCGCGCACCACAACCCACCTCCCGCCGTACTTCACGCCGTCGAGGAACATGATTGCTGAGGAGAAACCAAACTCCTTGGCCCCCTTGGTCACAACCTCCCAAACATCAGCGGGAGACTCGGCGCGGGCGAGACCCTCCTTGATCGCCCGCAGCGACATTTCAGCGCCAATCATTCTGCGGAAGCCCCGCGGCCGGATCAGATTGCCAACGGTGCTTAGTTCCGTGTAGCCGAGGTGCTGCACACCTACCCACGCACCGGCGACGAAGACCACTAGCGCCAACCCTGTCATCCTTCCCTGCCAGGCGCTGCCGATCAGAGACAAGACGGCGGCCATCCCGCATACGGCGTACAGGACGAGTACCGCCCGTCTGACGGGCCAGCCGCGCTCAAGCAACTTATGATGGATATGACCCCGGTCTGCACAGAACAAAGGCCGCCCACTGAGGAACCTCCTGACGACGCTTAAACCCGTGTCCATCAACGGGATCGCAAGAGCCATCAGCGGGGCCGTCATTCCCAGAAGAGTTGCAGCCTTCTGACTCCAAAGCAGCCCAAAGCATCCAAGCAGGAATCCGACCACATAACTCCCAGAGTCGCCGAGAAAGATGGATGCGGGACTGAAGTTGTACCTCAGAAAACCCAACAACGCCCCAGCCAGCGGGGCCGTGGCCATCACCAATCCGTAGTGGCCATGCATCAATCCTGCGGCCATTGCAGTCAGAGCGGCGAAAACGCCCACGCCGCTCGCCAGTCCATCAACACCGTCGATCAGGTTAAAGGCGTTAGTGCAGAGCACAAGCCAGAAGACCGTTAATGGTAGGCTCCACCAGACTTCCTCAAATCCCCGACCTCCGATGTTCAACACTCTCGCTCCAGCCGTGTAGGCCAGCATCGCGGCCACCACATGAACCAGAAACTTCAAGTTCGCACGGACGCGGATCATGTCGTCCATCAACCCGATGAAGAAAACCAAGGCCGCCGCCGGCGCCAACTTCCAGACAAGATCAATGTCTTTTGCCAATGTCTCCGCCCCATGCAGGTTCGTTAGCAAGAGCAGGCCAAAGGCTCCTCCATATGCGAGCACCACGGCGACGCCGCCGACTCTTGGAATTGCTCCGATATGCAACTTCCTCTTCCCGTCCGCGAAATCCACAACCCCCAACCTCAGGAACAACTCCCGCACGAGAGGCGTTGCTGCCAGTGCCACAACAAAAGACACAAATGCCAGAAAGCTCAGTGTATACATCGCTCAATCGCTCCCAGAACTCTCCCCACCCCTTCTTGCGTCGAGTACCGCCGCTCGAATAGTTCGCGAGCCCTCTTTCCCGCTTGTTCGACCTCGTGCCGGTGGCGCCTCAGCCTCGCCAACAAGGCAGCTAAACCGCCAGAGTCCCCGTTTGCCACCCTCCATCCAGCCCCCTCCCGCTCGACCAGCTGCCCAATCTCGCTCTCCGCAGGCCCGACGTAAAGCACACCACGGCCAGCGGCCATGATGCCGTAAGCCTTGCTTGGGACCACCATCCCGATTGTTTCGGCCCGTTGAGTTACAAGCCCGACGTCCGCCCAGCCGAGCCTCTGCGTGAGATTCTCCCGCTCCTCATACCCCTCAAAGGTGATCCAGTCCAATCCCGCTAGCCTGTTTCTCATCTCGCCCATACGTGGGCCTCCGCCGCAAAACCTTACCCTATAGCCGTCGCCAAGTTCTCTGGCGGCGCCAGCAAAGGTCTCGATGTCGTGAGCCAGCCCGAGGTTGCCGGAGTACAGCACCCTCAATTCGCTTCCTCCGTGGAACGGGACGGGCCGGATGACAGCGCCATCGGCCCAGTTTTCACAGATCCAAATCTTGTCTCTGGGCACGCCTCGCCGCTCCATAATCCGCGCCATGCAATGGCCCAGCACGATTACGCCGTCCGCCTTTCGTCTTGCCGTGTCGGCGAGCCAGCCCGTGAAGCGATCAAGCAACCCACCCTTCTTGAAAGTGCCCAACCCAACTGCCACGTCCGGGTATACATCCATCTCCCAGATCACGTGCCGTGATCCCCGAAAGGACTGAGCCATCCATCCGACTAAGGCGAGCAGAGGCGGCGTCGTCATTGTAACGATCACCTCCGCCTTTTCCCCCGCCGCCGCCTCCCAAATCGATCCGCCGTAGTATCCGGCATAGCTCAAAAGCTTCCGCAGATGCCCGTGTCCGAACTTGAAACTGCCCAGCCGTTCAACACGGACCTCGCCAATCGCTGTGCCGGCCGATTCCTTGCCGTTTCCGTTGCCGGCATACGCAGTCGCGCCGCACACCACCCCAACGCCGCCACCGACTCCCCATCGCAAAGTGGCGCCCTCGACGACATCACCAAGAATTTGGGCAGTCGCCGCCCGGTCGGGAAGGTAAAACTGATTGAAGAACCGTGCCTTTAGCACTCTGCCTCCTCGATTTCGCGGGCACACGAGAGCGCAAACTTCACGAACCCCGGCTCAAATCTCTGGTACGGTCGGCTGGGCCGGCAGGCCAGACACGAATGAACCAAATGGGGAAACTCCGGCGCCCCCTTGCTGCCGTAATTGCCCGCCACACCCGGTGAATGCCCGGACAAGACTTTCATTCGGGAGCAGAACGCTACGATCCCTTCATTGCATGCGAGGCCGAGCATAGAGGCTTCGGGATAGAAACCGGAATCATCGCCCATGTTGTTGACCTCGTCCCTCCATAAGCATTGCGTCCACCAGCATCCGGTACCACGCGCACTGAAGAAAGTGGTAAAGAAACCCTGCCTTTCCGTCGAGGAACCCCAACTGAACAACATACCGGTAGAACCAGAAGGCCATTACCCTCACCATCGGCGGCATCCGGTAGTAGACCTTAGTCTTCGCTGCTCTTTTCACCCCTGCCTGACCATCGGGACAGGCATCCTGGCCTGCCTTGCTCCCGCATGACATACTTCCCCGGCCATCCGCCATCGCATCCAGACACTCACGCTCCGCATACCACACATGTTTCCGGCTCCAGTCAGCCAGACTCTTAGGAATCACGTGCAAGAGTTCTCCACGCGCTTTTACCGTACGTCCTCCTTTGAGGACCATGTGTTCGTCCATCCAGCGGTCCTCGCAGAATGCGAATCCTCTCCTCCAGACGCGAAGCAACCAAACCGGGAATGTCCCCCCATGCCTGAGCCGCTGTCCCAAAAACTCAGTTCGCCGAGCAACCAGAACTCCCTTGACTGGGACGTTGACTTGGGCAGCATCCCCATCGCCGGCGGGCGCATGCTCGTGTGCAGTTTCGAGAAACTCTTTCAGCCAGCGCCTCATCTCGCGATCCAGCCGCTCATCCGCGTCAATCCTTAGAAGCCAGTCAGCCTTCGATGGCGCGTTCTCAATCGCCCAGTTCATTTGCCTGGCGTAGTTCTCAAACGGATGCTGCAGGACAACGGCCCCCATCCGCTCGGCGATATCCACCGTGTTGTCCGTGCTCCCGGAATCCACGACAAACACTTCGCCAGCCACTCCCTTCAGGCTCTCTAGGCAACCGGGCAGGTCCAGTTCTTCGTTCTTGGTAAGGATGATCGCCGCCAAACTCATCGGGTCGCCTCCCGGCCATGTTGCCGCACTTCGCGGACGCCGACGATCCGAGCGGGGTTGCCCACGACGATTTTCCACGGTTCGATGTCCTTCACCACCACGGCCCTGGCGCCCACCACCGCGCCTTCCCCGACGGTCACACCCATACCGATGAACGCGCCTGCTGCCACCCATGCGCTTTTCCTTAACACGATTGGTCCGGTCACCAACCGGAATTCAGGATCGGCAATGTCATGCGACGCGGCACACAAGTGCGCGCCCTGCGATACAACTGCGAAGTCGCCCAGTTCTACGCGATCCACCGCGTAGCAGTCAACGTCGTTGGCAAGGCAACTATGCCGGCCCATCGCGAGGTTCCAGGGGGCCCAGACGCGACATCGCGGGTAGACATTCGATCCTTCCGCCATCCGGGCGCCAAATAGCCTTAGCAACCACCGGCGCCAGAAGAACAGCGGCTCGGGCGACAGGCGGAATGCGAGAATCCAAACCAGGCCCCAGAGCTTTCTGGCCCACCGGTTCGACAGGCTCAGCCGGTTTTGGTATCGTCCGATCACTCCTCGTTCCCTCTCGTTTGTCGCCAGCAAAGCCGCCGTTCCTGCGGAACATGCAGGAAGGTTCGACAGGCTGCAACTGCACTCAATCCAACCTCACGCATGCCGGTCTTGGCCCCCTTCCAAGGATCCACTCATATACACTCCAAATCTCTCTCGCGATTTTCGGCCAGGAGAATTCGCTAGTCGCCCATGTCCGGCCATTGGATCCCATTTCCCATCTCTCCGCGTCGCTGAGACCAATCGCCTCCTCTAGCGCCATCGCCAAAGACTCTGGTTGCGGCTCCACGTACCATCCGCATCCTCGCGACGGCAGAGCTTTCCACGGTGTAGCGGTTGTGGTGATTACGGGAACGCCAGAAACCAGCGCTTCTGCAACAACATTGCCGAAATTCTCGCTGAGGCTGGGCAGGATGAATAGATCAGCGTCATGCATAGCCGCCCATCTGGAGTCCCCGTAAACTGCCTCCGAAAACTCAATCGTTTCCGCAACACCGGCGAGCACCGCATGCCGCGCGATCACACGACTGTACCTGTGATCGTCCGGTCCGACGATCCTCAGCCTCCACCCTTTAGGCTTAAGCAGTTTCCATGCATCCACCAACTCGATCAAGCCTTTGATCGGATGGATTCTCGACAGGAACAAAACAACACGCTCTCTTCTGGTAGCTCTGCGATCACCAAAATCAGGAGGCAATTGCGTGCCATTTGGGATCACTGCCAGAGGCTGCCGGAATCCCCTCTCCCGCAAATGCCGTCCCTCTATCTCGCTCGTGCAATGCAATACGGCTGCATTGTGTACGACACGCCGTTCCCAGGTCATCCAAACAGGCTTTTTCTTCCAAGCTTTCATCCCGAAGGCTCGTGGTTCCAGCATCCCGTGCGGCGAGACCACGTAGGGCTTCTTCGTCTGGCCGGCATACAGCATGCAGGCAAGCGAATGAAACATCCACAAACCGTGCGCATGGAGAACATCCGGATTCGTTCTTCTCAGGCCGAGAAACCATTCCCGAGATATGCCAAGTCCGCCCGGCCATGACTGCTTGATCAGACTTGGCTCTATGGGCTCCCACTCAGCGTAGTCTTGATCGCTGTAGTCGTCCTCCAAAGCCATGACAGCGACCCGGCACCCGTCGATGCGAGATTGCTCAATAGCCATGCCGCGGACACTGTGAAACAGACCCGCTGCCCTTCGCGACGCCGAACCAACAAGATGAACCGCCAAATGACTCAAGCGCTCCTCCCGGCCTTTCTTGCTCCTAGTTCACGGATCAACTCTGAGATTTGAACAGACGTTCTCCGTAAGTGGTAGGCTTTCGAAAGAGCGAGACTCTCGTGCTGTCCTGCATCCCGCTCCGCGTCGCCCAGAGAAAGTAGCCCCAAAATGGCATCCGCAAGTTCACTTGCCGAACCTGCCTTGAAGACACGCCCGTTTTTCCCGCCGACGAGATCCGCTCCGGCCCCCACTGCGTCCGACACGGCCAACAAGCACCCCGACTGTGCCGCTTCGAGAACTACAACGCCCCAATGATCCAACTGGCTGGGCAGAACGAACACCTTGCTCCTGCGCATGACAGAGGAAAGCTGTGCGGGGGACAAGAATCCAAGAACTTCAATGTCGTCTGGAATCGGGCTACTCCATTGGTCACGCTGGCCTCCAGCAAACGCCACCCTGATCTTGTTATCACCTGCCTTGCACACTTTCAGTGCATCGAGAAGACATCCAATTCCTTTACGTTCAATGAACTGGCCGGCGTACAGCACGTCGATGTCGCGGGAGAGCCCGTCGGCTCCACGGAACACAGCGTCGTCCACTCCATAGAGCCCTCGCTTGATCTGTGCGGGGGGGTGGCCCAGTTTTACTCCAAACTCGTGAGCAAGCCGCCCAGGAACCAGCAGCCAGTCAACCGCCTTGCGCAAGGTCATCCGGTAGTACAGCCGTCCGAGGTGCTGCCTCGCAGAACCCCTCCATGAGTTGTCGACCATGCAGATTGTCTTGCAGTTGGCGTCATGTGCTTCGAGCATCAATGCCCGAAACCCCTTGATTGCCCACCCGGACACCAAGAATACTTCGATGGCGTCGAATCCCACCCCCCAGGATTCTGGCTTGTCATCAGGGTGCACCCACCGGATCTTCCCGGAAAGACTACTACTCGCAAGCCCTGATCGCACAGGCCCATCTGTGCTTAGCACAAACTCCGGGTCCCCCAGTATGGAGGCCAGATGTTCTAATAGCCCAAGACCATAATGCGGAAGGCCTGACCAAGCGACGCCCCACTTCAGAGAGGAACACATTGGACTTAATTCCTTCCTCTACGCCGCTGCAACCAAAGAACAAAGGAACCGCCGCTATCGTCTTGTCTATGATGTTGCCCGCTGGCGAAATAGAATATGGCGACGAACAACCACAAGTAGAGACCCAGGCCGCCGATGGAGAACGCGTACCCTTCGCCGAACGAAGTGCCTCCAAAATACAGGCAGGCCAATGTCCCAATCAAATGATGGGACCTCCATATTTGCCTCGCGATGCCGACGGTAAACAGAGAAAAGCTGACCAACCCACAAAGTCCTGTCTGGGCGGCGATCGCTAATGGCATCACTCCTGGTTCGATCGGCGAGGAGAGCGGAATACCGAGAAGCGCATCCCCCTCAGTGCCAGTGCCTTCCGTAAATGGGTCAATACCGAAGCCTGCGCCGAATTCAGGGTATCTGGCAATCGTCCACAGATGCTCTTCGACCTTCGATTGCCTGGAGATTGCCAGCGATTGTAGAGCGCTGTCAACCGACGCCGTCCCCTTAACGCGCCGCTTCACGAGGAAATCCAGAATCTCGTCCTTCATGCCAGTTCCTACGAGTGGTCCAATGAGCATCATGGCGATGAGAACAGATGCGGCTGCCCGGGACCAGTTTCTACGCTCATGACGGTTAGGCCGCTGCATCGTGAGTCTGAGAACTACGCCTAGGGCTAGGGCGAATAGCAGCGAGAGAATCGCCGTTCGAGCTTCGCTTTCCCAAAGCATCAGTGAACCCAATGCGGCCAAAGCAACTAGCAGGGTGTGGGGCAGCGGAGTCTGATTTAAAACGATCTGAGAAATAGCAATGATCGGTAGCAGACCGACGAGAATGCCGAATGTCTGGGGGTGGGAGAGCACTCCCTGGAATCCTGTCTCGCTTCTCAGCCGGCCGACAGGGTGGGCGAGAAGCGGCATCGATGCCATCACAATCATTGCGAGCATGGCGAGCACGAAATCGAGCCACCGTGTGACTGGCGCCTTGGTGTTTTTCGCCAGCATAAAGGCCGTTGCCAATCCCAGGATGAAAGATGCCATGCGCGCCATCGATAAATGGCCGTTGAAAGGCGACAGGGCAATTCCTATGCCGCAGGCCAAAAGGAAGAACGTGATGCCTGTCGCCGTGACCCAGTCCCGGAATTTGACCGGTCTGCTTGATCTGGCAGCGGTGAAAAACGCTACTGCGATCAGAACCCAGCGTGCAATGGACAATCCTCCTGTTCCTCCACCCAGGCCGGGATTGATAAAGCTCGCCAGTACCGACAGGAACAGCGACTTAATTGCACAATCCACCGAAATGGCGGCTAGCACAGTAAGCAGGATCAAGGCCGCGACGGGTCCCAATGGCGGCATCGCCGCAACTCCAAGTACCGTAGCGGCCAAAGCAAAATCCCCGATGAAGGTGTTGCCAAGCGGCTGCACTTCTGAGATCGTTCCTCCTTGGCTTGCACGATCCGATCCCACCCGCAGACCGGCCGCATGCAGCATTCGTGGAGTGAGAATCGACGATGCCTTGCCGGTTGCGCCATGCTGGCACCGGCCTTGCACCGCATTGCAGAATCCACTTCTTCTCACCGGCAATTCCTCAGCTTCGTTCTAATGCCTGGTACGTTCGCAATCGAATACCCGAGGCTAGCCGCTCCGGCGCTAAGGGGAATCGCCGCGATACCTAACCAGCCAACACTGAACCAGGCAGAAATGACATAGAAGGACGAGGCCGCCATGCTCGTCCATGCCGACGATTTCACCAAGTCCAGGCCGTGAGATACCGATGACACCGCGATGCCGGCTGATCTTGCCACCGCAAAGAATGCAAACCATGCCATTAAGCCGTGGCTTGGCCGAATTGAGCCGCCCGTCCAGTGACTCAGCAGCCAGGGTCCGGCAATGGTGAGGAGCGTTCCTCCAGCTAGAGCCAGACCAGTGCTGACGACCAACATGCCTTTCGCCTTTTCCCTGAGCCAGTGCAGATCTTTCTTCGCGTGTGCCTCCGCAACGGCCGGCATGTAGGGTGTCACTATGTTCGATGCTGCCGTTATGAGAATGGCGGATGCTGCATAGGGGACGGAGTATTGCGGCACAGCCGCGGGACCGAGACGGTTGGCAACCAGCAAATTCGCCGAATACAAAGCCATCATGTTCGCCAATTGGAAGGTTGTAAGCGGCCCGGCGTACCTCCATAGCTGGCCAAGCGCCGCCGTTCCAATGGCACACCGCTGTGGCATTAAGTCGGGATGTCTCCACCCGAACAGGTAAATGCCGAGCAAGGTTTGCGACAATAGTTGTGGAACCGTCGCGGCCAGAGCAAATTGCAGCAAGCTGCCTCCGCTTTGCGCGAGCACAGCAATCAGAAGAAGCGTCGTCAAACTGGAAGCCAGCTGCGCATACGACACCAAGTAGCCCTCCTGGAGCGCCTGGGCCGTAGTTCCAACCACCCTCGTAATAGTCGTGCCGGCGAAAGCCAATCCACACACCAGCACCAGCATCCTCGCCTTTGCTGCCATCCGGCCGTCATTAGCGCCTAGGATTCCGGGCAGCGCGTCCCACCCGACTAGGCCCACAGCAGTCAACCCAACGGCCACCGCAAGCGCTCCGTAGGCGGCGAAGGCAGTCGATATCGCCTGTCTCATGCCCTCTCCGTCCCCGCGCCCTTGCGCGGATGCGACAACATTAATAAGGCCGGGAGCAAGGCCGAGGTCCGTAAGTCCTCCCCATGCAATGAGCGATCCCACCACCAGCCAAAGACCATATTGCTCAACCCCGAGCAAGGAGAGCGATAGCGGGATGGCTACGAGACGGATCGCGTGTTCCATGGCCTGGGTCGCGATCCATGTGGCGCTGGTCTTGACTGCTCGCCTGTCCCGCTCTTTGCGCAATGCCTCGACCCGCGCATCCACCGGTTCCGGCATCACTGTGTCAGCCACTTACGATCCTCCGTTGCTGTTCTGCCGTTTCCGTGATTCAACCTCAGGTTCCTCCCAACCTTGAATCGTTCGCCTTGCCGCATTTCACTCATCCCGGAAGTACCGGTGATAGATGTTTTGCTTGCCGACAGGCCCGTAGTAGCCGGTATAACCAGCCGACGGTTCCCAGTCGTTCAACACCGTGCCGATATAGTTCACGCCGTCTTCGGCCAGCCGCGTTCTGGCCGCCAGCGCAGCGTCCCTCGTGGTCTTGCCCGCTCTCACCACCAGCACCACGCCGTCCGTGATTTTTCCCAGCAGCCGGGCGTCCGGGATTTGCATCATGGGTGGCGAATCGAACACCACCATGTCGAAGGCGCCTTTCAACTCATGAATGAGCCTCGCAAGGTGCTTCGAGTAGAGCAGATTGCTCGGCCCTGCAACGCCAGGCCCAGCCGTTAAGACACTCAAGCCGCTCATCCCGCTTTCCTTCACCGATTCCCGCCACTTCTCGCCGCGCAGGACTCCCGTGAGCCCCCCCTCGTTGGGCACCTCAAAGACTTCGTGGACTCGCGGCTTCCTCGTATCCGCGTCGATCAGAAGGACTTTCTGCCCTGCCTCGGCCGATGCAATGGCGAGATTGACCGCCACCGTGGTCTTTCCCTCTCCGGGGCTGGCCGAAGTCACCACAATCATCCTTGGCGATCCCTTGCCGTTCCCCGAGAAGAGGATGCTTGTCAATGTTGCGCGGAAACTCTCCGCCACCGAACTAAGCCGCCTCTGCATGGTTGCCAGCTCGATTTTTTCACCCAACCCCCCACTCACGGTCAGGCTCATGGCTTCATCCCGATGTTGGACTTCACCCGCCAGGAGCTTCCGTCGCTTCTTGCTCATCAGGAGACCCGCCGAGGGCACGATGCCCAACTCCCTGGCACCGAGATAGAAAGAGACATCGATTGGGTCCTTGATCGCGCGGTCTGTTCGCTCCGTCGTGACAACAAACGCCACAGCGAGAAAGCCGCCCCCGAATAAACCCAGCAACGCATTCAGCGGCAGACGCGGCTTGTATGGAGATTTTGGCGGCTTCGCCCTATCCACAATCCGTACATTGTTGGCGCGCAGAGCGCTCTGCAGCCCCGCCTCCTTTACCCGCTGGAGCATGGACTCGTAAAGTTGCCTGTTCGTATCCACCTCCCGTTTCAAAATGTTGTACTGAATCGCCTTTTCGCCTTGAACTGTGACAAGCCGCGCCTGCTTTTCATAGTCGGACTTCAACAATCGCTCCTTTTGCAGGGCTTCCTCGTACTCATTGCGAATGCGGCGGAGAATCTGTCCCCGTTCTTTTTCAAGACTCCGTTCAAGACTGGCAATCTGCGCGTCCACCCGCTTAACGCGCTGGTTGTCCGGTGTGTAAGTCTCGAGAAGTTCGCCTCTTTGCCGGTTCAGGTCCGACAGTTTCTCCTGGTAGGAGCGCATGGATGTGTCACTGAGTACGTCAGGCAGGCTCTCGGCCGGTGCGGTCCTGGCCATGTCCCACCGGCTTTGTTTGGCCACGCGGTCTCCCTGGACACTGGTGAGCTGGTCCTGAACCTGCCTGAGCTTCTCTTCATTGACGTTTGTGTCCTTGCCTGTAAAAAGCAGCCCGTTTCGCTGGGCATAACCCTGAAGCGCATCCTCACTTCGTTCGAGCTTTATTCGCATGTCGTCCAACTGCCGTGTCAACCATTCGCCCGTCCGTTGGCTGCTCTGCCAGCGGGCCTCCATGCTCTGGTCGATATACTCGGATGTCAGCGTGTTGGCGAAGTCAGCCGCCACTTGGCGGTCGGTCGAATCCACCAGGATCTCGACAATTCTGGTTTGTCCGTTTGCCCGGACACTCAGAGTTTCCGCCGCCATCGCGACGGCTGCCGCGCGTCTGTCCTTCTCCGGTTGATCAGGCAAGTTGAGGGCCCGGCGCCAGACCGATACCCGGCCGCCGCCCAAACCCTGGTTGGAAGCCAGCTTGACTGGCCCAATCAGTTTCTCTTGCGTCCTCTCCACCAGCGTCGCGCTCTGCAATACCTTGATCTGCGTCTGGATGTCGACCATCCCATCCCAACTGGCAGTTTCGACCGTCTGTTGGACATCCTGCATGTTCATGAAATTCTGGTTGAACGACTGAATCTCCAGGGTGGCCCGGGCCTGGTAGACAGGTGTCTGTGGCAATGTGACGGAGATCCCGGCCAGCAGTCCCAGCGCCGCTCCAATGATGAGAGCGCCCTTGCGGCGCCGGAGCATCTGCCAATAGTCGAGCAGCCCGCCATCGTCCTCGAAACCTTTTGGTGCTGCCATGGTTGGATACCCAACGGGCCGATCGCTGATCCCTTGGGAAGTGGGCGCTTCCACGATTTCGAACTTCGCAGGAAGACTCGCCAGTTCGAAAGGCTGGTGGTCGCGTTTCTTAAATTGGTCGGACATCGGGATTCCTCGCGTATCTCAAGCGCGTGTGCAGCAGATCTGTCTACCTTCTCCAGATAATGAGTCCAGTGGTGATCTGAACCAGCGCCTCGGTGGTTCTGGCGACGGCTTTTTTCCCGCCGCTCACGGGGACGTACAGGATGTCATCGGCTTCCAGGGATTGGTCCTGCGCCTTCCCTGCAAGGACGCGTCCGAGATCGACCAGAATCTCATCCCGCTTCTCAGCGATCTGTGATTTGCGCAGGATCTTGACGGCGCCCTTCTTGGCGAAAGCGTCCGCGCCCTCCGCCATGGAGAGCGCTTCCAGAACGGTGATGTGCTCGCGCTCGCCGAGAACGAATCCGCCACTCTTGCGGACCGCCCCCATCACATAAACAAGCTTGCCCTTGGGAATAGTGACCACGTCGTTCGGCCGTACCTGAATGTTCTTGGCCGGCGCCTGACCCCCAAGTACTTCAGAAACTGGGACTTCAGCGAGCCAATACTCACCGGTTTCATCCTCGTGCGCACCGGGCAGCGGAAGTGGCCCCCACTGCTTCAACCGCGCGATGCGAATGGCGTAGCCGGCATCCTGTCTCAGCCCCCCAGCCTGCGAAATCACCTCCATCAAGGTCTTGTGCCCTTGTACCTGTTGCACGCCCGGCTGCGAAACGGCGCCCAGAACGCTCACCGGTTGGCTGCGCATTTCCACGATGGACACTGTCACATCGGGCTGTTTCAAATGGGATCGCAAACGCTCCTGGATTTTTGCCCCAAGCTGATCCGCCGTGAGTCCTGCGGCCTCCACGCGGCCCACAACCGGCAGGTTGATGTAGCCGCGCAGATCTACCCGATTCGGGTACTTGCCGATTTCTTCCATGTCGAGCACCAGAATCTGGACTAAGTCGCCCGGCCCAATCGCATAGTTCTTCGGTTCATCAGGACCGGCACAAAGACATCTCATGGCGACCGTGCACATCAACGTAACTGTCACGGCAATCGTCTTCTGCCGCCCAAGGGTTGTAGCGCCTAATCGCATGCTGAAGCTCCAAGTTGAGTAGTGAGCCTTGTTACTTCACGCTGGAGCGTCACAAGGCGGACATCGAGTTCCTCGATGCGCAAAATGACCGAAGGGCTGGCCACGTCAGCGCGCGGCGCCGCTGCAAGTTGGAGCATCGCCTCGCGCGCCAGATCGCTGATGCTTCTGGAGCCCCGGATTTCGCAAAGTGACTTGAGCTGACGGAACTCCTCCTCCGAAAGCCTGATGCTCAGCATTCTGTCGCGCCGTCGCAAAACTGACATGGACCTCCTGCTTGCGGGTTCGGCACGCCAGCCTCAGTCTCAGACCGCATAGGTCTCTAGAAGCGCCGGACAATGGCGAACTGCCGCCAACCCAACTGATCCGCCACCAGGCAACATGGCCTCCGGAGTAATCGTTTGCCTATCCCCCCAGCTGCCAACGTCTAGTGGCTTTACCCAATAACTACCTTGTGAAGTACTACAGAAAGCATCGGCGGTATGGGGTGCTGACTTTACTCCCAACGCCAACCTGAGTAATACAAATGACGCACGTCAGCTCGAGGCGCCCCTGTTGAACATTCGGCGCCTTTTTGATTAGCGGTTCCCCTGCGGAGTAGAATTCACCCAAATGCTTATTGCCCAGCGGCTTCTGATGGTTGCCGCACTCATCATTGTCTGCGTCTCGATCGCCATTGATCAGCGGGGCATGGGCCCGGATACGCTCGTTTGCCGCACCGGTCTCTGCCGGAAGGACCAACTCCTCAGTCAGCAAGGGGGGGCGAGTCTGGACCGGCAAGCTCTTGATTTGTTGAGACTTCGGCGCTTAGTTCAATTGGCGCCGGCCGATGCATATGCATGGGCAGGGCTGGCTGAGCAACTTCGGATGTCCGGTTTGCATGGCGAAGCTGGAAGTGTTTTGGATCGCGCGGTCGAACTGGCTCCAGCCGTTGCACAAATCAGGATGAGGAGGGTCAATCTCTGCTTCGAAAACGGAGACAAGGCTTGCCTGCTCAGAGATGGAAGGGTCGTCCTGTCGAAAACTGCACTTTATGATGGGGTTCTCTTCTCGTATTACACAACTCTAGGCATCAGCCTGGATGACGTCCTTTCGCTCGGGCTCCCCGATGACGCAAGATCCGCGCGCGCCTGGGCGATTCACCTGGCAAAAGGTGCGCCTTCGACCGCCGACACCCTTAGTACGTGGGTATGGCTGAGAAACCGTGGCCACGCCGATGAATCGACTGCCTGCCGGATGACTCGAGATCTGGTCAACCGCCGGCAGTTCGAAGCGGCGTGGAGGATCTGGAGAGACTTCCGGGCGCACGCCTCCCGGCAGACCGACCGATCAAACCTGATCACCAACTCTACATTCGACGAGACACCTGCAGACACCCCGTTCGACTGGGCATTAAGGCCGGAACCGGGACTTCGTTTTGTTCTTGACAACCGACTTGACATCATTTTTGAAGGGACGGTTAACCTTCTCATGCAAAACGTCCGCCAGTTGTTATATCTCGAGCCTGGGCCGCATCGCATGATTGTTGACCTGGAGTACGAAGGGCTTACAACCGATCAGGGCCCCTATCTGCGCTTGTACGGCGAAGGCCCGGATGCGGCTTGGTCCGTTCAAACGGGCATGTTCAAAGGCAGCGCCCCCAGAGTCAAAATAGAAAAGGACTTTGTGGCGCCTGGTAGGGCTGGGCCGGCGTGGCTACAGGTTCAAAGGGCAGTTAGCGAAAAATTCGAGAACCGGATTTCCGGCAGGCTCACGATTCACGCCATCTCGCTCATCCCATTGAACGGCAGCGCGCGTTGATCAGACTCCTTGCTTGGCATCGTGATCAAGGACGAATTGTCGCCGCCCGAACGCGCTCTAACGGGCGGCAGTCATCGGCGCATCGCCTCCGGGGCCGGTGGCTACGCCTTTCATGCCTTCGCCTTCGCGCTCAAGTTTCAAGACATAAGTGGCGCTGCCGGTATCGATAGTTACCACGAGTTTCCCGCTCTCCACCGCCGCCTTTGCCGGGATCGCCATGCCATCCGGGGTAACAATTGTGGCTGACAATGCATCGCCGGACTCTTTCACTTCCATCTCCACTCTCATCGGATCGCGTTCTGGCGGAGAAACCGTCAGCTTCCACTTCCCTGTGAAGAATGCAGATGAGGCTGCGGAGGCAGCTGAACGAACGCCCGAGACGGCGCCGGTTTCACCTGAATCGGCAGTCCACGATCCCGACATTTTGTCGCCGTCGAACTTAGCCTTGACGATTACGCCGGTGCTGCCCCACATCAGTCGGAATGAGATCTGCTCCGCGGTCGCCGAAACGTTTTCAAGCGGGATGCTTTGTTCGCCCATGACGAGGGTGGCTGTGATCTTGCCTTCGTTCTCGGAGAGGGTCAAGACGGACTTCAGCTTCTCGCCCTCGTTCGTAACCGAGGTGACGTCCCAACGCCCGGCGATGCCGGCAAACGCGGGAACCGCGAGAACAAAGGCGACAGCGAGTGAAAGGAGTCTCATGTTATGTAGCTTCTCTTTCTATATTATTCCATGCGTCCGTCAGTTCCGGGAGACAGGCGCGGCGAGTAGAACATCGCACCGGACTGACCGATACTCCAAAGCCGGTCTCTCGGTGCACACATCTCCCATCCGGACAGAGTTCAGCCTGACGTGGGCCGGATGCCGAATCGCAAGTTTAATCCAACTGGTACATCACCAGGCCCGAAGCGAGCTTTGGGTAGAAGTAGGTGGACTTCTGCGGCAGCACTTGTCCGGCGAACGAAACTCGCGCCACGCCTTCCACCGGAAGATCCTCCAGAAGAAAGGCAGCCTGCTCTCTGCCCGAACGAACCAGTTCCAGGGCCGCCGGCAGTTGCTTCACATACGTGATGTTCCGCCCCTCTGCGACCTTCGTGGGATTCAACCCAAGCAGCGGAGTCAGAATTTTGTCTTGCAGGACCGTGACGTTCAACTCGTCTCGGGAAGCCTCGATGTCGGTGTGATACTCACCATCAGCCAGCGCAATGCCAATGCGGACCTTGCCTGGAGGAGATTGCAGTTCAAGGCCCGTGCCAACATTAGGGAGCCGGGAAAGAAAGCCGTTGGGATCGAACCCCTCGATGCCGTGGATGAGCCGGTGAGTGGCGAAGGATCGCAACCCGCCTGAACGCATGGATACGTATGTCATTAGCGTTTTGGAATGGCCCATTCGAAGCGCAGTCTCATAGCGGTGATGGCCGTCGGCGATGAGCAGCTTCTCGCCGGCCATTTCAGATTGCAGGCCGGAGATCCAATCCGGATCCGTCACCTGCCACAACCGGTGGACAGTCTTTTCGTGATCGGAGTACTCCAAAACCGCGGATGATGCGCAAACCTCTGACAGCCGTCCCTCGATAGTCGCCTGCTCATCGGGGAAAATCATGAAGATCGAGTCGAACTGAACTTGTGTGGCCTGCAATAGGCGGAACCGGTCCTCCTTGGGGCCGGACAGCGTTCTCTCATGCCGGTAAACGGTTTCCCCATACTCTTCCGTGTCTCCGAGGGCGATGAAGCCACGGCGAACCAGTGGTAGGCCTGACCCTGGTGTGGTGAAAGCCTGCTCATACACAAAGACCGACGGATCCGTGTCGAATGCCAGTACCCCGTCACCCTTCCAGCCGTCCAACTTCGACTTCGCAGCGGCATAGTCGCCGCGCGGCAGGATCAGGTGGGCGAAGTTGTAAGGCGAGCGGCTTTTGTATGTGGCTTCCAGATCTTCCGAGATCACATCATAGGGCAGAGTGGCCAATTGGGCGATGGGTCCTGCTTTGCCGGTGTATCGCAAAGCGCGGAAAGGGTAAACGCGTGCCATGAGGAACTCCCAGCATAGGTCACTTCACGCCTGTTGGCCAAGCGGCTGAGGTTCCCGCCCGGGCGGCGTTGTATGCTGATCGTTTCCGCCGATGGTGTTGAGACTCAATGCGATCACGAAGAGATTCGGACCCGTACAGGCCCTCACTTGCGGGTCTCTCGAAGTTGATGCCGGAGAGGTCCACCTTCTTCTGGGAGAGAACGGCGCGGGTAAATCGACATTGATGAAGATTGTGGCCGGCATGCACGCCGCCGACGGCGGGGAAATGTGGTGGCGAGGCGAGCGGTGTAGATTCGCGCATCCAGCCGAGGCCCAAAGGGCTGGTATAGCGATGGTCCATCAGGAGAGCATGTTGGCCCCTCACCTGACGGTGGCCGAAAATGTATGGCTGGGAAGGGAACCACGCTCCGGCTGGGGTCTGCTGAAAAGTGGCGCCATCGTGACACGGACTCAGAATCTGATCGAGCAGCATGGATTTCCACTGAAGGCGGAGTGGCGAGTAGAGAAGTTGAACCCGGCGGGCCGGCAGATGGTTGAAATCTGCCGGGCATTGGCTCAGGATGCCAGCCTGCTGATCTTCGATGAACCCACCTCGGCGCTTGCTGAGAACGAGTCGGCTGAGGTTATTCGCATTACTGGAGAGCTGAAGCGCCGGGGGGTAGCTGTAGTCTACATCACGCACAGAATGAGTGAGTTGCGTGAAGTGGGCGACAGGGCGACCGTGTTGCGGGATGGTGCGACTGTGTTCAGTTCAACCATGTCCGATGTGACGAACGGCGAATTGATCCGGCACATGGTGGGACGCGAAGTCAGCCAGGTCTACCGCCGGACGCCCGTGGACCCTGGACGCGAAAGGCTGCGGGTCGAAGGTTTAACGAGGAAGGGAGTGCTGCGTGGCATTGATTTGTCCGTGCGGGCCGGGGAGGTGATCGGGATCGCTGGACTGGTCGGCTCGGGCAGGACTGAACTATGCCGGGCGCTTTTTGGTGTTGACCGGATCGACGGTGGCCGGATTTGGGTCGACGGCGCACCAGTTCGTTTCGCGTCGCCGAGGGAGGCAATCCAAGCGGGCTTGGCTCTCGCTCCGGAGGACCGTCAGCGGCACGGCTTGGCGAACGGGCGCTCGGTGAGCGAAAATCTCAGCCTTGCTTCGATGGAGAAGTTCAGCCCAGGTGGCATCATCCGTTCCAAAATAGAGCGCCGCCTGGTCGATGATCAGATCTCCCGCCTTGGCCTCAAGTGCGAATCTCCCCGTCATCAGGTCGCACGCCTGAGCGGAGGAAACCAGCAGAAGACGGTTATCGGCAAATGGCTCATGCGCGGAGCAAAGGTTTATCTCTTTGATGAGCCGACAAGGGGCATCGATATTGGCGCCAAGCAAGAAGTGTTTGAGTTAATTGATAACGTCGCCCGGCGTGGCGCGGCGGTGGTGATGGTGAGTTCTGAACTGGCAGAACTCACTCAGACTGCTGACCGCATCCTCGTCATGCGGGAGGGGCAAATTGTCGCGCAGCGCGAAGGACAGTGCTCCCAGGAAGAGATTCTGAGGCAAGCCGCGACCGGAGGCAAAGCCTAAGTGATTCAACGACTTCTGCCCTTGATGACGCTCATGGCCCTGGCGCTGGGCCTGGCGGTGGCTTCGCCGCATTTTTTGACGGGCATGAATCTGAACAGTCTTGTCCGCCAAACAGCGGTTATTAATATCATGGCGCTGGGTGTGACCCTCGTGATTGTGGCGGGCGGAATCGATCTCAGTGTGGGCTCATTGATGGCGCTCGCCGGATTGCTCGGCTGCCTGTCCATGGAGAACGGAGCCGGCATGGCAGCCGGAACGGCCATTGGCATCGCGGCGGGTGCGGCAATGGGCTTGATCAACGGCCTGTTGGTGACTCAGTTGCGCATCAATCCGTTCATCGTCACGCTTGGCACGCTGGGGATCTTTCGCGGAGTTGCTCTCCTGATCTCGGGCGGGCTTCCGGTCCATGGTTTGCCCAAGGAATTCAGCTACTTGGGGGAAGGTGAGGTCGCCGGGGCACCATTCGTACTCATTCTGCTCGTGGTATGCGGCGTGGGGATGCAGATCTTGCTGAAGCACACGCGGTTGGGCCGGTACGCCTTTGCCACTGGCAGCAACGCGGAAGCGGCATATTACTCCGGGGTTCCTGTGGCCTTTCACACAACCGCCGCCTATGCCATTTGTGGACTTCTGACAGGTTTGGCGGGGATGGTCGAGTCCAGCCGGCTAATGACGGGCCAGCCGACAGCCGGGCAAGGGTATGAGTTGCAGGCGATTGCCGCGGTCGTGATCGGCGGCGGGAGTCTGAGAGGTGGAGAAGGCAGCGTTGGCGGAACTCTCATTGGGGCCATGATCATGGGGTTGCTGGCCAACGGCAGCGATCTGCTGGGGATTTCCCCATATCTTCAGCAAGCCATCATTGGGGCGGTGATCATTCTGGCGGTGTTCTTGGATGAAATTCGAAAACGGAGGATGGGCGGTGCGGCGTAGAAGAGCAACCCCTACAAAACCATGAAGAATCCCATTATCGTTGCCTTGGACGTAGAGAATTCATCCCAGGCGCTCAGCCTGGTGGAGCAGCTTGGCGAATCCGTATCTTTTTATAAGGTTGGCCTGGAATTGTTCACTGCAGAAGGTCCTTCCATCGTAAAAACCCTAAGGTCCATGGACAAGCAGGTGTTTGTGGACTTGAAGATGTACGACATCGGGGAGACGGTGAAACGGGCTGTGGCGCGGGTTGCGGACCTTGGCGCCAGTCTTCTGACGGTCCATTGCAGTCCGCAGGTGATCAGGGCGGCAAGGGATGGAGCCTGCGGGAGCCAACTTAAAGTCGTCGCCGTGACGGTTCTGACCAGCTTCAACCAAACGGACCTCGAAGACATCGGAATCCATGGGCGAACGCCAGGCGAACAAGTAGAGTATCTGGCCCGGCGGGGAGTCGAGGCTGGTGTGGATGGGTTCGTTTGCTCTCCGCTCGAGGTGGCCCGGCTCAGGCAACTGGCAGGACCAGACAAGGTTCTCGTTACACCGGGGGTCCGGTCAGTAGGCGCCGACCCTGGAGATCAGAAGCGGGTCGCAACACCTGCCGAGGCCGTCGCCTCCGGAGCCGATTTTCTGGTGATCGGCCGCGAAATCACCCGCGCCGCCGTTCCACTCGATGCAAGCCTAAGGATACTCAGGGATTTGCAGATCGCGGAGACCGATAAGCAACATTGATAGCACCCAGTTGCATTTCTTGTTGACATCACCCCTGGAACTATTGTTTCCTGAGTAACATCAGGGAAGCTTCTGTTTGTCCAATCAGACAGAAGCCGCAAAGCCGCCAGCATCCCCAGCGAGCGGCATGAAGTCCAACTATCGAAAGGGATTATCTAAAGTGAACATTCGCCTTTCTATGCAGCTTCTGGCTATGTTCCTCATCGCGCTCTGCGCCTTTGGGCAGGGCACAACCTCCGTTACCGGCACAGTGTCTGATCCTTCGGGCGCCGTTGTTCCCGGGGCGGCCCTCGTGATCGAGAACATCGCCACTGGCGTCACGCGCGAAACCGAGTCGGATCCGTCCGGCGCCTACCGCTTCCTGCAATTGGCGCCCGGCTCATACCGTCTCAAGGTCAAAAAGAGCGGTTTTGCCGACCTGCTCGTGAACGATGTCCAGTTGCTGGTAAACACTCCAGCTACGCTCAATGTCACGTTCGAAAAGGTCGGGCAGGTCTCCGAGGTCGTCTCGGTGACAGCGGAAGCCACCACAGTGAATACGGTTGATGCCAGCCTCGGTAACGCCATCGGGAACCGTCCCGTCGTGCAGTTGCCACTGAACGCCCGAAACATTGTCGGCCTCCTTGCGCTGCAGCCGGGTGTTGTTTTCACACAAGAGGGCGACACAGATTCCCGAAACGGCGCGGTCAACGGCGGCAAGAGCGACCAGGCGAATGTCACCCTTGACGGCGTGGACGTGAACGACCAGATGGATCGCAATGCCTTCACCAGCGTGCTGCGCATGACGCCTGACTCGGTCCAGGAGTTCCGCGTGACGACGCTGAACGCCACGGCCGACCAGGGACGTTCCTCCGGCGCCCAGGTGGCTTTGGTGACGAAGGGTGGCACGAACGAATTGCACGGTTCGCTTTACGCTTACCACCGCAATACCGTCACCACGGCCAACGACTTCTTCCTGAACTCCTCTGGTGTTAAGCGCCAGAAACTGATCCGCAACATTTACGGCGCCTCGCTCGGAGGCCCGATCATCAAGAACAAGTTGTTTCTGTTCGGCAACTGGGAAGGCCGCAAGGACGCCCGCGATGGACAGGCTCTTCGAACCATTCCGTCGATGAACATGCGCCAGGGCATCCTGCAATACCGCAGTACGGCCGGTGGAGTGGCTACGGTTACCCCTGCGCAGATCGCCTCGCTGCTCGATCCCCGCGGCGTGAATGCCGCGGCGCTGGCGGACATGCAGAAGTACCCGGTGCCGAACGATTTCTCGGTCGGCGATGGACGCAACTTCGTCGGATACCGTTTCACCGCGCCCACCCCGCTGCGTTGGAATACTTACATCTCCAAACTCGACTACGTTCTGGACTCCGCCAGCAAGCACACCATGTTTGTCCGCGGCAACCTCCAGAACGACAATGAACAGGGCATGCCCCAGTTCCCAGGCCAGCCGGCCAACAGCGTCACGCTGCGCAACAACAAGGGTATCGCCATTGGCCTTACCAGCGTCCTGAAGCCGACCCTCATCTCCAACTTCCGTTACGGGCTTACCAGGCAGGGATGGGAGTCAACAGGCATCGCCAACTTCTCGGCCGTGACATTGCGCGGCATGGATCCCTACATCGGCCTCAGCCGGGGTTTCCAGGCCATCATCCCGGTGCACACAATCGCCGAGGACTTGAACTGGATCAAAGGCGCGCACACGATTCAATTCGGCGGCGTCATCCGCCTGAATCAAAACAAACGGAACAATTACTCGACGTCGTTCTCCGGCGCCGTAGCCAACGCTTCTTGGCTGGTGGGCAGCGGCAGCGTGCTGAACGCGCCTTTCCCGGACATGAACTCTTCCGACATAACGCTGTTCCGGTACGCCATGGCCGACGTCATGGGTCTGGTGACCCAAGGCAACGCCCAGTACAACTACCTCGTTGACGGCACGGTCCTGCCCAACGGCGCTCCCGTAGCGAGAAACTTTAAAAACAAGGAGTTTGAGTTCTACGTCCAAGACACGTGGCGCGTGAACCGGGCGCTGACGGTGACCGCGGGTGTCCGCTACTCGCTGATGCCCCCGATCTACGAAGCCAACGGCCAGCAGGTCTCGCCGAACATCCCGATCGGCGACTGGTTCGACAAGCGCGGCGGCCTGGCCCAGCAGGGCAAGAGCCAGATGGAAGCCGGGCTGATCTCGTTCATCCCCAAGGACAAAGGCGGCCGCGATCTATATCCGTTCCACAAAGACAACCTCGCCCCGAGAATCTCGCTGGCTTACTCGCCGCAAGGTACAGACGGCCTGAGCAAGTTCCTCTTTGGCGGACCCGGACGCACGTCGATTCGCGCGGGCTGGGGCATGTACTATGACCTGTTCGGGTCGGGCCTGATGCGGTCCTACGACGCAACGGCTTTCGGCCTTTCGAACGCGCTCACCAACCCGGCGGCCGTTCTGACGATCGAATCAGCGCCCCGCTACACGGGTATCACCAGCATCCCATCGGGCCTTCTGCCGGCGCCGCCTCCGGCGACCTTCCCGGCGACATACCCCAACCTGTTCGCCATCACCAACGGCCTTGACGACACACTGAAAGCCCCCTACAACATGAACCTGAACTTCAGCATCGGCCGTGAACTCAACAACGGCTGGTTTGTGCAGGGCTCCTACGTAGGCCGGCTCTCGCGACGCTCGCTTGTCCGCCGCGACGCCGCCATGCCGACGGATCTCAAGGACCCGGCCTCGGGCCAAACCTACTTCCAGGCAGCGACGATCCTTGCCAAGCAAGTCGTCGCAGGCGTTCCGACTGCCGATGTGCAGAAAGTCGCCTTCTGGGAGAAGTTTTATCCCAACGCAGCGACCTCCACGCTGACCGCTACGCAGAACGTCTACAACCGGTTCCGCGCCAATCAATATGACTGGACCTACGCGCTTTATCAGCTCGATACGGCAGCTGGCCAGGGGCGCTGCAACGAACGCAGCACTGGTTGCTCGATCTTAGGGCCGAACGCGTTCTACAGCCCGCAGTTCTCGTACCTGTCGGTGTTCAGTTCGGTCGGCGGTGGAAACTACCACGGCGCCCAGTTGAACGTCCGCAAGCGATTCACTAATGGCGATTCGGTCGACGTCAACTACACCTTCTCGAAGTCGATCGACCTGCGGTCGAACACCGAGCGCGTGGGCTCGTCCACGGGCGTCCTCTGGAACCCATGGCAGCCCGGCCTGATGAAGGGCGTCTCGGACTATGACAACACCCACCTGCTGTCTGCCTTTGCCGTCTACAATCTGCCGATCGGCAAGGGCAAGCGCTTCGCCTCGGGAATCAACGGCCTTGCCGACGCCATCATCGGCGGGTGGCAGTTGTCCGGCGTTTGGCGCATGTCCAGTGGGTTCCCGATCAGCGTCTTCGAGACTGGTCTGTGGCCGACAAACTGGAACAACAACAACTGGGCGCTGTGGACCGGCAAGCCGGTCAACACCACCCGCAACAAGAACATGACGTCGATCGCCGGCTCCAACGGCCCGGGCCTGTTCACGGATCCCGAAGAAGCTCTGTCGGCCTTCGATTACGAACTGCCGGGCGGCATCGGCACCCGCAACGGTCTCCGTGGCGATGGGGTGTTCAATATCGACCTAAACGTCGCTAAGAACTTCACGATGCCCTACAACGAAAAGCACAGGTTGCAGTTCCGCTGGGAGACCTTCAACCTGACAAACACGACGCGGTTCGATGTCAACAGCCTTTCGCTTGACATCTCGGCGTCAGGCACGTTCGGCCAGTACAGCTCCGTCCTCGGCTCGCCGCGCGTGATGCAATTCGGCCTGCGCTACGAATTCTAAGCGCGAGCCAGACACACCAAACCAAAGGGCGGAGCCGTAAGCTCCGCCCTTTTCACGTTTACGCGTACTTGCGCCCAAACCCCTGCAAAATCAGGCATCCGCGCCGAATGAGCACCGGGGCCGCTGTGCCACAATGGTAGTGTGACCGGCCACGAAATCCGCCAGAAATTTCTCGACTTCTTCGCCGCGCGCAACCACCGCGTCGTCCGTTCCTCCTCGCTCGTTCCCGCCAACGACCCGACGCTGTTGTTCACCAACGCCGGCATGAACCAGTTCAAGGACGTCTTTTTGGGCATTGAAAAGCGCGATTACTCGCGCGCTACCACCGCCCAGAAATGCGTCCGCGCCGGCGGCAAGCACAACGATCTCGAAAACGTCGGCTATACCCGCCGGCACCACACCTTTTTCGAGATGATGGGCAACTTCAGCTTCGGCGACTACTTCAAGGCCGATGCCATCGACTTCGCCTGGGACCTAGTGACCAACGGCTACGGCCTCGACAAGGACCGGCTCTACGTCACAGTCTTCCGCGAGGACGACGAGGCCGAACAGCTTTGGCAGAAGGTGGCCGGCGTCCCCAAGAGCCGCATCTTCCGCCTCGACGAGAAGGACAACTTCTGGCAAATGGGCGAGACAGGTCCATGCGGGCCGTGCTCGGAAATTCACTTCGATCTCGGTCCCGGAGCGGCCGAGCCGGGCAGGGAGGCAGAGCAGTTTCCACTCGACGGCGGCGGACGGTTCGTCGAAATCTGGAATCTTGTCTTCATGCAGTTTGACCGCGATGGCGCGGGAACGCTGACGCCGTTGCCAAAGCCGTCGATCGACACGGGCATGGGGCTTGAACGCGTGGCTGCGATCATGCAGGGCAAGCTGTCAAATTACGATTGCGACCTGCTGAAACCAATCGTCGAGCATGCCGGCGAACTATTCGGCAAACCTTATGGCAGCGACACACGTTCCGACACTGTATTGCGTATCTGTGCCGATCACGCGCGGTCGGCGGCGTTCCTGATCCATGATGGAGTGGTTCCGTCGAACGAGGGACGCGGCTATGTGCTGCGCAAGATCATGCGGCGCGCCATGCGTAACGCGCGCATGATCGGGGTGCAGGATGCGTTTCTGTACAAGCTGACGGGATTCGTCGCCGAGTGGATGAAGCCGGCCTACCCGGAGATGCTCGAAAGCGTCCAGAGGGTTGCCCGCATCGTACGGGACGAAGAAGGCCGCTACGCGACCACGTTCCAGGTAGCCGAGAGGGTTTTCCACGACGAAGCGAAGAAAGCGTCCACCGGAACGCTGCCAGGCGAGGCCGCGTTCAAGCTTTACGACACCTACGGCATGGCGCTTGACGAGCAACAGGAGATGGCCCGCGAATTAGGCCTGGCGATCGATCTCGAAGGGTTCGAGGATGCCATGCGCCAGCAGCGCGAACGCGCCCGGGCCTCATGGAAAGGCGCGGAAAGGGCCCAGGTGGCGCCCGTTTACCAGGAACTGCTGGAAAAGGGCCGGACTGCGTTCCTGGGCTATGAGACGATGTCCTGCGCCGGATCGCGGATTGTGGCGCTGGTGGCGGATCAAGCGAGCGTTACGGAATTGCCCGCCGGCGCCGAAGGCGAACTCGTTCTGGACCAGACGCCGTTCTATGCGGAATCAGGCGGCCAGGTGGGTGATATTGGCGTGATACGTTCAGTCCAGACCGGCGAAGTGCTGGCCCATGTCCATGGGACTTACGCCGCGTTGCCTGGTTTGACGGTTCACAAGATTGCGGCCGCTGCGCCGCTGATGGTGGACATGCTGGTCAGCGCTGAGGTGAACGAGGAAGCGCGCCGCTCGACGATGCGCAATCACACGGCGACCCATCTGACGCATGCGGCGCTCCGCAAGGTGCTGGGCACGCATGTCAAGCAGGCCGGCAGTGTGGTCGACCCGGGCCGCCTGCGATTCGACTTCTCGCACTACACAGCCATGGATGCCGACGAGATCACCGAAGTCGAGCGCTTGGTGAACGATGAGATCCTGCGCAACACGTCAGTTACGACCGAAGTGATGGCGCTCGACGCGGCGATTGAGACCGGCGCCATGGCTCTGTTCGGCGAGAAGTACGGCGAGCGTGTTCGCGTGGTTCAGGTGCCTGGCTTCAGCACCGAGCTCTGCGGCGGCACCCACGTTCAGCGCACCGGCGACATCGGCCTGCTGAAGGTAGTTCACGAGAGTTCGATTTCGGCCGGCGTCCGCCGTATTGAAGCCATCACGGGAGCTGGCGCGCTCCGGCGCTTCCAGGAGACAGCGAATGCGGTTGCCACGGCGTCGTCGATGCTGAAGACGAAAGAGTCCGAACTGCTCGATCAAATAGAGAAGCTGCTTGCCCAGCAGAAAGCGGTGGAGAAGGAACTGGCCCAGTTGCGCGAAAAGGCCGCCGTGGCCCAGGCGCGTGATGTGGAGGCGCAAGCCCGGGAGATCGGCGGTGTGAGGGTACTCGCGGCGCGTGTGCACGGCATGGATCGGGCGCAAATGCGCAACATGGCGGACTCGTTGCGCAACAAATGGGGCTCGGGAGTCGTCGTGCTGGCGTCGGTGGCTGAAGGCAATGTCGCCATTGTCGCCGCGGTCACAAAAGATCTGACGGCAAAGGTTCATGCGGGCAAGCTCGCCGGCGCGGTGGCCCAGTCCACAGGCGGCAAGGGTGGCGGAAGACCCGACCTGGCGGAAGCCGGGGGCAAGGACGCCTCTGCTCTGCCGGCGGCGCTTGACTCTGTATATGCGGCGGTCGAAGGCATGCTCTCGGCATGATTCTCGATGCGGTAGTTGTAGGTGCGGGACCTACGGGTCTGGCGTGCGGGATCGAACTCAAGCGCCGGGGTCTCAAGGCCATATTGTTCGACAAGGGCTGTCTGACGAATTCGATCTACAACTACCCCACGAACATGACCTTTTTCACGACTCCAGAGCTGCTCGAGATCGGCGGTATTCCGATGACAAGCCTCGGCGACAAACCAGTTCGAGCCGAAGCGCTGAAATATTACCGCCGCGTCGCCGATCATTATGATCTCGACATCCATCAATATGAGCGAGTGACCGGTTTTCTTGGTTCTGACGGCGATTTCACCATCTATACGCACAACCGCAGGGGGAGGCCGTGCGAGTATGCCACCCGCAAAGTGATCCTGTCCACCGGCTACTACGACAAGCCGAACATGCTTGGCGTCCAGGGCGAGGACCTTTCGAAGGTGATGCACTATTACAAGGAAGCGCATCCCTATTACGGCCACGACGTTCTCGTTGTCGGCGGTAAGAACTCGGCCGCCATTGCCGCGCTAGAGTTGCACCGGTCGGGCGCGCGCGTCACTTTGGTTCATCGGGGCGATTCAATGAGCGGCAGCGTCAAGTACTGGATCCGCCCGGATATCGAAAACCGGATCAGAAGCGGAGAGATCAAGGCTTATTTCGAATCCACTGTCCGGCACATAGATCCTGCGACAGTGACGCTGGACACACCCGAAGGTGAAGTCACTATCAACAACGATTTCGTGTTCGCCATGACCGGCTACAGGCCCGACACCGGGTTTCTGTCACGCCACGGCATCGTTTTCGATGAGGAATCGCGCCGCCCCCGGCTGAACCCAGACACGCTTGAAAGCGAGCGCCCGGGAGTCTATCTGGCCGGCGTGCTGGTGGCCGGGATGCATACAAACGAGATCTTCATCGAGAACGGCCGCTTCCACGGCGCCCAGATTGCCGAAGCCATTGCGCAATCACTTTCAACGAAGCCTGAATAGCCAGTAACCTTCGTACTGCTCCACGCGGTCAACACCCCAGGCGTTTGGGTATTCCATCAAGGAGCGGCCAACCGGCCCGTGCCCCGACTCGTGCGTCGGCGCGATGATCCAACGGATCCCTTTGCTGCGGAGAAACGCGGAGGCATCAGCCCGCAACGTCCTCCGTGGAAGCAGAGCGGGAGGACAGCGCCGAGGAAGTTGATGCCAGGCGTGTTCCATGCCCAATCCGTAAACGTCAATGTTCGCCTTCCCATCGCCCGTCGCTGGTGTGACGATCCTGATCGCGTCGAATGGTATCGGGCGGTCGAAAAGGAACTCCAGAAAGTGGCCAGTCTTTCCTCCCTGGTAACTCCTCCAGCGGGTTCCCATGTTTCCGTCGATGGCTAGAGCGGCATCCTGCGGCATGGGCCAGGCGCGTAGGAACCAGTAGCGGGGCGGAGCGAGCGCCTGGCCGTGACGTTCGAGTCTCAGTTCCACAACAGCGGCATCCGATTTCGATTCGCCGCTGAAGCGGACCCTGACGCCCCTCAGGAACCGGCTATTGTTTTCGTATCTTGCCTCCACGAGTGAATCGGGTACTGGCATAGAAGCGACGGCCATGGTTTGGGCCATTTGGTCGAAGACAACTGCCGGCAACGGCCCGTGGGCCGGTGTGTTCGAGTAGAGCAGCGGCACCCCAACCAGGTCCAACAACTCCTCTCCCGACCTGACATTGCGGGAGACCATTCGAGCGACGTTGTATTCGAGATATGTCTTGCGCAGATAATCGTGTTCAGGCACAAGGCGGAAAGCCGCCTGCCACGGCAGGCCCTTGAGCCGCCAGGCGTGGGGGCCGGAGTAACGATCCATCATCATGGGCAGCGAGAGGGCGGCATGCAGGGTCAGAAGTGCGGGAAGCAGTCGGAGCGGCAAGACGCTCACCAGGGCCAGCGCCAGAAAGGGCATTGGCGGCATGAGAAATCGGGCGCCAATGTTCATTGCCCAGGGCAGAGCGGCGACGGCCGCGGCGGCGAGCAGCCACCGTCCCGCCTGCCTTCGCAGGGCGATCAAGGCGACGGGAGCCAGGATGAAGACAGGCCCGAGAAGTCCCTGAAGGGACTCGCCTGAGACCAGCAACTGGCGCGGTATGTCGCTCCAGGCGGCCAATCCGTAAGTGCGCAGGTAGTCGGCCAGCGCCTCCTCGGAAGCAGCGCTGAAAGCATCGTTGTCGAACCAGGCGTTTCCAAGCGGTGCGATTGGATTCGAAGTGAGCCACCAGGCTCTCACCGCCCACGGCGCCGAAACAAGAGCAGCCGCGCCAGCGGAAACCAACGCGTGCGCTGCGCGCCGCCGGCAGAGGATGAAAAGGAATGCCGCCATCGCCGGGATGGCTCCGCTCATCTTGATTGCATAACACAGACCCGCAGCCAAGCCCACGTGCAGAGCGAGCGGCGCCGACGGCTTTTCTCTCCAATCGAGCAACAAGGCCAAGAGCGCAAGGTGGGCACAGACCATAGCCGCATCCGTGTATGCGGACGTTGAACTGATTCCTGTGACTGGTGCAAGGGCAAACAGTAACGCGGCGGCCCAGGCGGCATTGGAGCAAATCCCCAGCCTCCGGGAAATCTGAAGGATTAATGCACAGGAAAATCCAAGAAACGTCAAATGCACGAGTTTCGCAGCGGATGGGCCACCCAGCGTCATGGCTGCGCCATAAAGGGTTTCAATGCCAAGCGGCAGCAACTCGAAGAAGCCGATTCGGTGGGTGAATCCCCCGTTCGCGAGCCATTGGGACGGCATGCCGAGGTGGTATCCGGCGCCGTCCGGCTGAATCTCGGGCGCGAGGGCGTGAACCAGATAAAAGGCGGCGTAGATGAGTGCGATGCCGGCTGCCCACCAAGGGGGACGATGCCATTTCTGCAAACGGATCTTCCACGTTCCGGCGGCAATTGACAGGATCAGCACAGCCCAGATGGCGGGAGGCCGGTAGAATCCGATCGTAAGCAGTCCAAAGAAAAGGACGCTGAGTGCGGCCGTCCCGGAAACCAGCGCCAGGGCAAATGAAGGTTGACGCCAATTCCAGATGGCGCGTCCAAGTCCGATCGAAGCCGCAACAATTACGGAGGCGGCCCCCAGTATGCGCAGCGTCTCAAGCACGGCATTTCACCGCGTCAGTATGTGCTGAAACAGAATACGGCGTTCGATCCTTCCGGCGACAGGCAGTACTCGCCATCGTCGATGAACTCGTTCACCTCAATCTTGAACAGCCCGCGATCAAGCGTACTAACCACGATGTATATCGGTTTGGGCGAGTCCTTGCCGGGCTTGCTGGGGAAGGTGAGCACGCGCTGTCCGCCTTCAACCGCCATTTTGTACATGGCGAGCTTGTCCGGATTGATCTTTTCCGACCTGAAGATGAAGACTGGCTCGGCCATTGGCGTCCGTACCGGGCTTGACGCACCTGCAACGCGGTAGACTGTCTTGTTCTTCTCCTCCGACTGAACTGCCTGGCCTGTCTCAGTCTCAATCAGTTTGTCCACATGCTGGAGGTAGACCATGTCGGCCTTTTCGGGCCGGGGGCCTGCATACTTGCTCTGTGAAAGCGCCGGCCCAGAGAGCAAAGCAAGACCAACGGCGGCCACGCACTTCATGCTCCGCATCTGCATACCTTCGATTGTCTCATTCTCTTTCCGCGGGCGTTACGGAAAGAAGTACCCGGTCCAAGTCGGCTTCATCAATGGGCCGTTTGAGCGCGAGGGCGTCCCCACGCTGGACCAAACTGTGGCTTAACGGAGCCAATGAATCGCAGAGGAGGATGGTTCTGCACCTGGCCTGTTCCATTCTTTCGAGCAGTTCGGGCCAAGTCATGTCAGGCAGATCGGTGATGGTCAGCACCGCATTGCAGTGGATTGCGCCGGCCATCTCGATGGCTTCGCCACCTCCTGCCGCGGGAATCACCCGATGCCCGCGGTTGGCAAGCTTTTCGAGCAAGGGCCTGTGGCTGGCTGGGGCGGGGTCGATCAACAAAAGGGTCAGAGACCGGCCGCCTGACGAGGCCGGCGTGGGTGGCGGTGCGCTTTCCATGGCCGGCCGGAGCGGCGCAGTTATGGTCCATCTCACCTCATCACGGGAGGAATCAATCTTCGCTTGTCCCCCCAGGCTCTCTGCTGTAGTCTTCACTTGCTCAAGGAGCGCCGGGATGTCCTCTAAGCAGGATGATGGATGAGTGATCTCGACACAGACATCGCCATCGTTGGACTTCGTGGTGATTGACATCGGTTTGCCAGACGACTCGGAAGCCTGCTCGGCGTGCACGAGAATGTCCAGCACAACATGCTCGAAGGACCCGCGCAATCCATATACAGGACAATTGCGGGATGTGAGGTCAAGTGAGACTGCCAGGGATCGCATCGCCCAGTTGCGGCTGCGGAACTCTACCAGTCCAGCCACCACGCTTGTGGCATCGAACACGCCCAATTCCGCCTGCTGGCTTTGGCCTAACGCCAAAAGGCGGTCGAGAGTCGCCTTCGCTCCAGCCACAGACTCAAGCAGAGACTTCGATTGAGCCGATGCCGGCAGGGATTCGGCGATGATTGCTGCAGCGGTCAGAGGTTCGGCCATCTCTTTGGCCACGGCGGTAATAAGTCTGCCTGCAGCGCCAAGTTTCTCTCCTCGCAGTACTTGTTCGCGCTGAAACCGGCGGTCGTGCAGTTCCAGAGCGATCGCGATCTGGTTGGCAAGGTGGGCCAGGGCGGCGCGTTCATCGGTCTGGAATGGACGTTTGTCTCCAGACCATACGAGTTCCAGTACGCCAGATGGCTTGGCGCCGGAGATCATGGGCAGATAGAGAACCCTGCCCCCCGCCGGCTCGACCGGCCCGCCGCTCGCGATGGCGTCAGCCGCCTGGCCGGATACCTGGTCCCGGAGGATCACTCTTACCCGCTCCAGGCCAAAAAGCTGATCGATCCCAGCGGCCGCCATTTTCTCTGCCTCTTCAGCAGAACTGGCCGAGAGGATCTCCTCCGACAACGCCGTAATCCTGGCAACATTGTTTCTCAAGGCAGTCAGCCGCCTGACGCGCGACCACCATACGAGAGAGGCGGCAACAACCGAGAGCGCCGCGACAGCTAGGGAAGAGGTGTCAGGGACTTGAGCCATGGCAGTAACCGTTCATCGCGGAAATCGGGTATCGCCAGAGCCGCCTGCGGAGCGTGGCTCACCGTCGTCAGTAAGGCAACCAGACGTGCTCCAGAAGCTATTGCCGCCGTCATCCCGCCTGGAGAATCCTCAAACACGACGCAGTTGGCTGGGGCGAAACCCAACCGCCGCCCAGCCTCGACATAGATATCCGGGGATGGCTTCGGATGGTCCACTTGGTGCCCGTCGACGACGGATGCAAACTTGCCGCTCAGGCCAGTCCGGCGCAGGACGAATTCAACATTGGCGGGCTCGGCATTAGTCGCCAAACCCAGAGGGATGCCATGGCGGGAGGCCTGCTCAATAAATTCGCGGACTCCAGCGACCACGTGCTCATCAAAGACGGGATCCATCAATTCCCGGTAGAGTTGCTCCTTCGCCGCGCCATGCCGCGCCACCTCCTCTTCCGGGAGTTGGTCGCCCAGCAGGGCCCTTACGATCTGGTCATTGCGTTTGCCAAGCATCCGGTTCATCAGATCGCTGTCGTTCATCCCCAGTTGCTGGAGATAGAGATCCCAGGCTTTGGTGTGGATGGCTGTCGAATCGATCAGCACGCCATCCATGTCGAAGATAAGCGCCAAACCCGGCGCCAGGAATGACCCGTTTTCCACTTGCCGGAATGATAGCATAGTGCCCGCGGCAGACCGCCGCGGTGGAGCCATGCGGCCGTCTATTTTCATGATTCTATTCATCTTGGCGATTCGAGCCCAAATGATTGGTCCCGGCTGGAGATTGACCTCCTCGGATGCCGGCGCACTTCAGCCTCCGAACACTGGTACCCAGCAGACTTCCTTGAGTGTTTTCGACGTCGACGGCGACAAGCTAAACGACTTCATCGTTACCGAACGAACTGCCGCGCCCGGCGTCGTTTGGTACCGCAGAACCATGTCGGGGTGGACACGATACGTTGTCGACGCCGAGATCGCATTCATCGAGGCAGGATCGACCTATATGGATGTTGACGGCGACGGGGATCTCGATTTCATCGCCGGCGGAGAGTCAAAATCGAACGAAGTCTGGTGGTACGAAAATCCATGTCCAAACTTTGTCCCGGATTCACCTTGGACACGGCGCACCATCAAGAAATCGGGAGCCCGCAAGCACCACGACCTGATGGCTGCGGACATAGATGGCGACGGCCGCAGTGAACTCGTCTTCTGGAATCAGGGGGGCGCATCGCTTCTGGCGGCTCGCATCCCCGCCAACCCGAGAGATTCGCAGGAATGGCCCACAATTACCCTGTACTCATACTCCGAAGATGGCGAGATGCAACAGCGCGGAACTTCGCCTGCCTGGAAAAGGCCCAACGAGCACGAAGGACTGGCTTTTGCGGACATTGACGGCGATGGCCTGGGCGACGTCATCGGCGGTGGCTTGTGGTTCAAACGGCTGCCGGACGGACGATACCGCGCCAATCCGATCGACTGCGCCTATCATTTCTCGCGGTCGGCGGTCGGACAACTCAAACAAGGAGGGAGGCCGGAAGTCGTTCTCGTTGCAGGCGATGGCGCCGGCCCCCTCAACTGGTACGAGTGGGTGAAGGGCGTATGGGTAGCGAGATTGATCGCCGCCGTGGAGAACGCCCATTCTCTCTCCCTTCACGACTTCGATGGCGACGGGCACCTCGATATCTTCTGTGCGGAAATGCGGCTGAATGGCGCCAATCCAGCATCGAGAACCTGGATCTTCTTCGGAGACGGCCAGGGCAACTTCCGCGAGACTGTCATTGCGACGGGCTTGGACAATCACGAATCGAAAGTCGCGGATCTCGACGGTGACGGAGACCTCGACATTATCGTTAAACCTTACAACCACAAGACACCGGCACTTCACATCCTTCTCAATCAAACGAGGAGCATGCGGCCGGCAAAGCTATAATCGAGGCGATGGATGTACTTGAGGAAGCCGTGCGTCTGCGCCGGGAAGGCCGCAAGTGCGCGCTGGCCACGATTGTTGACGTCAACGGCTCAATCCCAAGCTATGCTTCGGCTCGGATCCTCGTCCGTGACGACGGCTCGATGGCCGGCACCATCGGCGGCGGCTGTGTCGAAGCCGACGTCCACGCGGCCGCTCTCGAAGTCATTGACTCAGGGCAAGCGCGCCGGCTTAAGTTCAGTCTCGGGCAGGATGCCGCGGCAGAAAGTGGATTGATCTGTGGCGGGCAGTTGGAGGTCTTCATCGAACCTTTGATACCGGAGCCTCGGGTTTACATTTTTGGTGCGGGCCACATTTCGAAGGGCCTTTCATCGGTGCTTGCGCTGGCCGGTTTCGCCGTCGAGGTGATCGACGACCGCGCGTCGTTTGCCAGCCGCGAACGCTTTCCCTCGGCGGCCGAAGTCCATGCCGGCGAATATGAAGAGATCCTGCCACGGCTTGCCATTAACGGCTCGTCCTATGTCGTAATCGTTACGCGCGGGCACCGCGACGACATGCGAATTCTCCGCTGGGCAGTTCAGACGCCCGCGCGCTACATCGCCATGGTGGGTAGCAAGCGCAAGGTGATCTCAGTGGTGAAACAACTGGAATCCGAAGGCATTCCACGCGCCAGCTTCGCCCGCATCAATGCGCCGATGGGTCTTGACATCGGAGCCGTCACCCCGGAGGAGATTGCAGTTTCGGTCGCCGCCGAGATCATTGCGGTGCGCAGGAACGCGGCATCGGCCTGGCGCGCCTTGTCGATGTCCATCTTTGGCTCGGCTGACGGGAAGGCTTCATCCGAGTGATGCCTGCCGTTCAACCCTGTGCAGCGATCATTCTGGCCGCTGGAGCCTCGTCGCGGATGGGTTTCCCGAAGCCGTTGCTGACCATCGCAGGCCAGACGTTCATTGACCGTTTGATCGAGACCTTCGGCGCTTGTTGCGAGCCCGTCATCGCGGTGCTTGGACATCATTCGGCCGAGATCCGCGCCGGCATGGTCCGCGCCTCAGAAGCCCTCATCGCCATCAACCCATCGCCCGAGAGCGGGATGCTGTCCTCGCTTCAAGCTGGGCTGAGATCCGTACCCCCTTGCTGCCGCAGTGTCTTCTTTCACCCGTGTGACATGCCTGGAATTGGCCTGGCAACACTCCAGTTGTTGATTGGCGAACTCGAAGCAAGCCCACCCGGAATCCTTGCCGCCGTTCCCACTTTAAACGGTAAGCGGGGCCACCCAGTGCTGATGCGGTCCTCATGGATTCCGTCGTTTCTCGCGCTTGATCCGGCCGCCAGCGCGCGCGGATTGCTGGAAAGTGCGCTTGAGTCTGTACTGGAAGTCCCGGTAGCTGACCCGGCGGCCAGGCTTGACTTCGACACCCGGGAAGAGTTTGAGAGAGTGTTTGGAGCGGGACGATGAAACTGAAGACGCGCCTGTTGATATGGGGCGCGATCCTGCTGCCCTTCCTGTCACTGGCGGCGATTTTCTTGGCGCCGCTGATTCGAGCCGATGTCTGGCGCCCGTCCCTCGAACAGGAACTGAGCCGGGCGTTGGGCAGGCGCGTCGAAGTCCGGAATGTCCGCTACCAGATCTATCCTTCTCCCGGGCTTTCGGCGTCGGATCTGGTCATTCCGGAAGATCCGGCCTACGGGATTGAGCCGTTTGCCTATGTGACAGAACTCCAGGTGGGTATTAGTCTCAGGACGCTATTCCTCGGGCGGTTGGAGGTCTCGTCAGTTCGTTTAGTCGATGCCAGCGTCAATCTCTCGCACACCCCGGACCGGGGGTGGAACGTCAGCCGTTTACTGAAAGGCATGGCTGAAGCGGCTCGCAGGGGAAATCCTCCAGCGCTCGAACTCCGCGCGTGCCGCGTCAACTTCCGTTTTGGACTTGTCAAATCCTCCTACTACCTCAATAACGTCGATCTCGACCTTGTTCCTCCATCCGAAACGAGCCGTGCCATGGAGTGGAGCTTCGAAGCGTCTCCGGCGCGCACCGATCGCGCCGAGCAAGGATTTGGCAGGTTCACCAGCGAGGGCGTCTGGTCGCCATCGACCGGGCCGGACGGCACACTCGAGGCCAGCACCGAATTGCGGACAAGTGCTTTGTCCGAGGTGATCACGCTGCTCGCCGGTCAGGACCTTGGACTTCAGGGCAGGCTTTCATCTCGTGTCCGCATGAACGGCCCCCTGAATCAGATCCGTGTCACCGGACAGACTGAGTTCATGGATGTGGATCACGCGGGGCTGTTCGGTTTTCGTGGCAAGCAGTTCCAGTTGCCGCTGGAGGGCTTGATTGACCTTGCAGGGCAGTCGTTTGACCTTCACATGGCCGCCCAGCCTTCAGCCGCGTCCGAACAAGGATTGGAGATCCGGCTGGCGTCGTCAGACACATTGCTCGATCCAAGGTGGAAAGCCGGATTTCTGTTCAAGTCCTTCCCCGCTGCGACTGTGGCCGAACTCGCCAGGCGTCTTGGTTCGGGACTTCCGGAAGGCATGGAAGCCGCTGGCGAAGTGAACGGATCTTTGGAGTTTGAGAGAAACGGACCTGCCTCGGGCCAAATCGTGGTCAAACAGGCCGCACTGAAGTTGACCGAGGACGCCAGTTTTACATCACCTGAAGCCGCGGTTTCGGTATCGGGCGGAGAAATCAGGCTCGCGCCGGCCGAAGTGAAGGCGAGCACCGGTGTTGAGGCCACTATTTCTGGTGCATGGAACATGGCTTCCGGCGAGCGGCAATTGGATCTCAAGCTGACCGACGCGCCTCTGGAGAGCCTTAAAAGGTCCGCCGGGGAGTTCACAGCGTCTCTGCCTTTCTTGAAATCTTGCCGGGCAGGACGAATCACGGCGTCGTTCCGTTACCGCTCGTCGGCCGATTCGCCGTGGACGGGATCAGCCACTTTGGCTGGACTCGAATGTGAAGTCCAAGGTCTCGCTGATCCATTGTTTGCGGCGAAGTCCACATTGGTCCTCCGCGAAGACGGGTGGCTTTTCCGGTCGCCAGATGCTGGAATCGGTTCAATCGCCGGGTCGGTCGATCTCGTCTGGAAAAGGACAGCGCGCCGCCCGCTCCGGATCGAGACCGTCATCGCGGAGGCTGATGCCGCTGAAATCGAGCGGTTGCTGTCTCCAACGCTTGCCCGGCGCCGAAGTCTCCTCGATCGCACCCTGTCTTTCGGCCGCTCGCGTGTACCCGAGTGGCTGGCCGGCCGCAGCCTGTCGGGCCATGTACGCATTGGCAAATTGCTTTTTATGGATGTCGAGGCTTCGCCGTTTGAGGCGAACCTTTTTTGGGATGGAGCCACCGCGGAACTCTCCTCCATCACCATGAGAATCGGGGAAGCTGCATTTGCCGGACGTGTCTCTGCGGCGCTCAACGGTGCTCTGCCGGCTTACCGCGTCATGGGGCGCCTGGACGACTTTCCTCATGATTCGATCAAAGCAACCCTTGACATGGACTTGCGCACTTTCGGGCTGGGGCGGTCACTGCTCGAGAACTTGCAGGCACTGGGTGAGTTTCAGATTTTGGGAGCAGTAGCCGACGGAGACCCTTTGCAGCCACTGCGCGGAACGTTCGACTATTCTGCGCGACGTGCTCAGCCGCGGTTGCGCATCGGTTCGGCCGAGGCTGGCCTCGGCGGAGAGGTTTTCGCCGGGGCTGGTGTTGCCTCATCGGATGGCCGGCTCCAGTTGGACCTCGCCGCGCCCGGACGGTCACGGCGCTTCATGGTGACCCTAGTTCCTTGGCAGGTCGAGACGCGGCCTTGAAGCAGGGCTGCTAAACTGCTCATAAGCGTACCAGAGCCCCGAGACGGATTCGTCCCATGGAACCTGAAATCCAATCCCAACAAGAGGCCGCCGACCCGATTCGGACACAACACGAATTGGCGCGCGACCAGATCACGGCCGCTTGGCAACTGCACGTTGAGCAGATCCAGGAGCGTCTGGAATCGGGTTGGCGTGAACATATCGAACGCGTTTTGGCAGAGCGGCTGGATGCCTTGGCCGCCACGGTGCAATCCGAAGTCGAACGCCAACTGAGCCAGCGGCTCGGTGAGGAGATTGACCGGCAAAAGGCGCACATTTCACGGCAGGTGACCGAGCGTTTGAATCAGTCCATTCGCAGGATCGAACAAGCGGAGAATTCCACCCAGTGGGCGGATGCGCTACTGGACGGCGCAAACGGATTCGCGGCCAATGTGGTCCTTTTTTCGACTATTGGCGGCGACCTGAAACATGAAGGACACCGGTTCGCACCGAGTCAGGAAATCCGGCTTGCAACGCTAGAGGGCTTCCAGATCCCGGTAAGCCAGGTCCCCGTGGCCGGCGCCCTGGCCGAATCGCTCGATACAGTGATCGCCATGGCGAGCGCTGCGGAACTCAGCGAACCGCTTGCAGCCGCTCTAGACGCTGGAGAAGGCCGCCGCGTCTGCCTCGTCCCCGTCGTCGCGGGCCGCCCGACAGGCAACCGGCGTGCCGTCGCAATTCTAATGGCTTGGGACGGAGGAGATCCGCTCGACGTGAATGTGCTTGAGTTATTGTGCGCCTTCGCCGGAGGCGCCTTGGATTCTGCTCTCAGTGTGCGTCCTGCGGACAGCCCCTCCAGCAAAGTTGTCAGCATCCTTCCTGTTCAGGTCCAGTCGATTTCCGCGCCCTTGACCACTTCGGCTCCACCAGTCGCAGAGCTGTCTCGTGAAGACCAGGAACTGCATTCCAAGGCCCAGCGTTTTGCCCGCGTGCGGGTCGCCGAGATGCGGCTTTACCAGCCGGAACAGGTCCGGAAGGGACGCGAGCAATCAAGCCTATATGTATCGCTCCGTGGCGAGATGGACCGTTCCCGCGCGCAGTTCAAACACGAGTTCATGCACGCCGAATCGATGGTGGACTACTTCCACATGGAAATCGTCCGGACTCTCGCTAACGATGACGAATCGCTGCTTGGGCCGGAATACCCGGGGCCGCTCTGTTAATCGTGCGCCTGGCTGTGACATCTGCCCTGCTCGCTGTTCTGGCGCCGCCACTCCAGCCGCAGGAAGCGCCGCTGCCTCAACTGAAGAGTGCGGTTGGAGCTATCTCCGCCGGGAGGCCGTCCGAGGCCCTCGGAGTGCTACCCCGGTTCGCGCGCAGTCATCCGTCTCTAGCCGACTACATCGCGTACTGGACGGCGCAGGCTCACGCTGCGGCGAAGGACCATGCCTCCGTGGTCCAGGCCGTGGAGCCGGTGTTCCGCCAGTCGCCGGAATCGCCCGTCGCAGGTCCAGCCGCACTATTGGCGGCCACCTCCATGCTTGAGTTGAAGAATCCACAAGGGGCGATCTCGATGCTGGGACGCGTGCAGGAACAGCGGCTGCCGCAGCCCGCAAGCCTGACGACTCTGGCGCGTGCGCGCGAGGCATTAGGCGACCGCGTCGCCGCCGCCATCGCCTGGCAATCCGTCTATTTCGGCTACCCTTTGTCCACTGAAGCGACAGACGCGGGAGCTTCTTTGGCACGGCTCGAAAGGGATCTTGGATCCGCATTTCCCCCTCCAATGCCTGGTTCCAGACTCGCCCGAGCCGGGCGATTGCTCGATGCCCGCCGGTACGCCGATGCGAGGTCTGAGTACATTGCTATGATTCCTCTGCTCGAAGGCGCAAGCCGCGAAACAGCTCGTGTCCGGGCGGCATCCGCGCTCCACCTCGCTCGCAGGGACACTGAGGCATATGCTGAGTTGGTGGCTTTGCAAGTGGACGACACCGAAGCCAACGCTGAGCGTCTCCATTGGTTGGCCGCCGCTGCTCGCCGGCTTGACAAGGTGCCGGAGATGGAAAGCGCGGTGGCTGATCTGGCCAAGAGCGCCCCAGAATCACCTTGGCGGCTTCGGGCGCTGCTTTCAGCCGGCGACAGTTATCTGGTCGACAACCGGCGCAGCGAGTATCTTCCTCATTACGAGGCCTGTGCCAGTTCCTTCCGCGATGAACCGCGAGCTGCATACTGCCATTGGAAGATGGTGTGGGCTGCGTGGATCACCCGCTCACCTCAGGCCATTAACCTCCTGAAAGAGCATTTGCGGTTTTTCCCATCTTCGGAGAAGGCGGGGGCGGCACTTTACTGGCTGAGTCAGGCTGCGTCGTTAAGCGGCGACCCGGCTTCTGCCCGCGAATACCTCTCCGAACTCAATCGCCATTTCCCGAATTTCTTCTATTCCGTGCTCGCCCGGCAGTTACTTGCAAACCCAGGAATGCAGAATGGTCAGCACTCCTCCACAGCTCAGCAGTTCCTGGCCTCACTGAAACTGCCCGAACGCGAACGCGCCCCAGACTTCGGCATCTCGCCGGCCGCACAGAAGCGGATCGCCCGAGCCCGGTTGCTGCGCGCGGCCGGGCTGGAACAGTGGGCCGAGACTGAACTCCGCTTCGCCGCTCGGAACGGAGATTCACCCTGGGCGCTTGCCATGGAACTGTCCGAGACGGCTGCCGCGCGGCAAGACCATGCCAGATCAATCCGCTACATCATCGGTACTGTGCCAGGCTACCTCTTCCTGCCCAGAGATGCGGCTCCTGCCCGGTTCTGGCGGCTGGCATTCCCGTTTCCATACCGGGCTGCAATCGAGAAACACGCCCGGGCTCGGTCGATCGATCCCTTCCTGCTCGCCGCGCTGATTCGTCAGGAATCAGTCTTCGATCCCGCCGTAGTCTCCTCAGCAGGGGCGATCGGACTTACACAGATCATGCCGTCCACCGGCCGTGAACTCGCCCGGCGGCTCAAACTGGGATATCGCATTTCCTATCTGAAACGGCCTGAGTACAACATTCGCCTGGGCGCATTTCACTTAAGTAATCTGATTGCCTCTTTCAACGGCAACATCGAGGACGCTCTGGCAGCGTACAACGCCGGAGCGAGCCGGCCACCGAAGTGGCGGCAATGGGGGCAGTTCCGTGACGCTCAGGAGTTCGTCGAGACAATCCCGTTCACGCAGACGCGCGACTATGTGCAGATCATCCTGCGCAACGCCGACATCTACAGGTGGCTGTACGCCGGTACGAGCGCGGAATCGTCTAAGGTTGTGCAACCACCGGCCTCTCCCAGGAAGCCGGTGGGCAAAGCAAGACCAACAACCACGAAGAAATACAGCAAGCCGGCGGGCAGGAGCAGCAAGAAATGACCATCCGCACTGTTGGCTCACCCGGCATTCATGCTGACTTCGGTTGTTGTGCGCCCTTCGCCCGAGTTGCTATATTTGAATCAGTTGTGCGCCCGTAGCTCAGCTGGATAGAGCAACTGGCTACGAACCAGTAGGTCGGGTGTTCGAATCACTCCGGGCGCACCACTTCATTCTCAAGGCCCACCGGCTCTACGCCAAAACGGGGGACACCCCGGCTCCCAGAACAGTTTCCGCACATGAGACCTTGACTCTCATTCTGTAGTTGTTGAAGTTGCGGTAGCCGTAGGCCTGTCTGGTGATCAGTCCCATTCTGGTGTGGAAGCCTTCGGTCATGCTGTTGTTTCGGGTGAAGCGCCACATCAAACCGATCTCGTTGCGCCAGTTGTACAGCGTTTCGCACAACTCGGCCAGTTGCGCGAGTCCGGACTCGCGCAACTGATGGAGAGCCTTGAGGAAGCGGGCAGCCAAGGGCACGCACTGTTTGCGGCTGCGGTGCTTTTGGCCGATCCAGATGAACTTTTTGCGTCGGAGTCGGAGAAGGTGGATTACTCTCAATGATCGCCGCAACTGGGAAGTGGGAGCCGTCCCTCTTGAAATGCTCAGAAATCCGACTCGCGGAGGGGGAATGTCTGCATGTTCCCGTTTCTGACCTTGTAAAGCGTCATCGTGATCGCGCTGTACTCGGTGCCGGTCTCCGTTACGTTGAATGACTGTGTGCGGAAGTGCAGGCCGGTGCTTAACTGGCGATATCGAACATCGTACAGGCCAGGTGAGACTTTTCCCAAAGTGAATTTGTTGCCGATCGGAACGAAGAACTCACGCACGGGGTAGGCCGTGTCCCCTGCCAGTGTCACCAGCTTTGCGTACACATCCGAGTCGTTGCGGCTGTTGTCAACCGTGACGGTTGAGTGGCCATCTTCCATCAAGCGCTCTACCCCTAGGAGGTAACCAGCATTCACGGGCCACGACCGGCCGTTCGGTGCGGCGGATGGCCTTTGATACGGAATCTCCGTACTTGCAGTTGAACCAGCGGGCTTCTCGGAAGGTGCAATCTTCCCGGAATCGTTTCGCGTGGGGGGAGGTTCCGATGAGTACGGTTTGGGTCCGGGCGGAGGAACGGTTGGGCGGTTCGACACACTAGCGAGCCAGAACACGGCTGCAAGTGCGGCGATGCCGATCACGTACTTCCCGAACTTGGTGGCGGCCGTTCCTATACCGAGGCTTGGACGAGTTGGTCGGATCTGCCGTGGTCGAGGATTCGTTCCGGTCGGAATGCTGGGAGGAGCCACATCGGCGAGCATTTGCGCGTGGCGTTCCATCCGTTCATCGTATTCGCCTCGTTTGGCCGGATCAGACAGGACGTCGTAAGCGCCGTTGAGCAATGTCATCATTCGGACGGCTTGGGCGTCGCCCGCGTTGGCTGCTGGTTGGAACTTCCGTGCCAAGGCCAGATACGCTCCCCTGATGACTTCAGGAGGAGCCGTTTTCGTCACCCCCAAGGTGTCGTAATACGTGTAAGTCCTCTGCATGATCGGCTGTGCCTGACCGCATGATACCCTGAGATTTCCCTATGTTGTGGTCCCGACTTTTTATTCCGACGTTGCGTGAGAACCCGGCCGAAGCCGAGGTGATCAGTCATCAGATGTTGCTCCGGGCCGGGTATATCCGGGCCCTCGGGGCGGGCATCTACAACTACCTACCGCTGGCGCAGAGGTCGCTGCTCAAGATCCAGCAGATCATCCGCGAAGAGATGGACGCGATCGGCGCGCAGGAGTTCTACCTGCCAGCACTGAATCCGGCCGAGGTGTGGCAGGAGTCCGGGCGCTGGGATGTGATGGGCGACAACATGTTCCGGCTCAAGGACCGCTACGGGCGTCCGCTGTGCCTGGGCATGACGCACGAAGAGGTCATGACCTGCATCGCGCGCGGCGAGGTGCGGTCGTACAAACAACTGCCGCAAATCTGGTATCAGATCCAGACGAAGTTCCGGGATGAGCCGAGACCAAAATCGGGGCTGCTGCGCGTGCGGCAGTTCATCATGAAGGACTCGTATTCGTTCGACCTCGACCCGGCCGGGCTTGATATCGCCTACGACAAGCACCACGACGCCTATTGCCGCATCTTCACGCGCTGCGGACTGGAGTTCGTCACTGTGGAGGCGCACTCGGGGGCAATGGGCGGTTCGCAGTCGCAGGAGTTCATGGTGAAGACGACGGCGGGCGAGGATTACGTCGTCATCTCGAAGGACACGGGATATGCGGCGAACCTCGAAAAGGCCGTTTCCAGGCCCGTGCCTCCGGCGGAGCCCGATCCTGAGGGCGACTTGTCGCCGGAAGAAGTGTATACGCCGGGACAGAAGACGATCGAGGACGTGGCGGCGTTCCTGAAGATCGCCCCCACTTCCCTGATGAAGTCGGTGGTCGTGGTCACCGACGATAATCGGCCGTTCCTGTGTCTGCTGCGCGGCGACCACCAGTTGAGCGAAACCAAGTTCCAGACGGCGGCACAGTGTGGCGAGTTCCGCCCGGCGCATCCGGTGGAGATTCGCGAGTGGTTCGGCGCCGATCCTGGGTCGCTTGGTCCGGTGGGCGTGAAGGGGTTGACGATCCTGATCGACGAAGCGCTTCGCGGCCGCAAGAACATGGTGACCGGCGCCAATAAGGACGATTACCACCTCCGCAACGTCACGCTGGGCGAGGATTTCGAGGCCACGTTCCACGACCTCCGGCAAGTGGCCGAGGGCGACACCGACATCGAAACGGGCGGCGAGTTGGAGATCGCCAAGACGGTCGAAATCGGGCACATTTTTAAGCTCGGATACAAGTATTCGAAGTCGATGGGCTTGAACGTGCTGAACCATGACGGCGTGGAGACGCCGGTGATCATGGGGTCATACGGGATTGGCGTTGAGCGCGTGCTGTGCGCGGCGGTGGAGTTGTACAGCGACGCCAACGGGATGTCGATGCCGGTGTCCATTGCGCCGTTCGAGGTGGTGCTGACGCCGGTGAAGGTGAGCGATCCGGTGGTGAAGACGGCGGCGGACAAGCTCTATGCCGAATTCAAAGCGAAGGGTGTGGATGTGCTCTACGACGACAGGGACATGTCACCGGGGGTGAAGTTCAAGGACGCCGACCTGATAGGGATTCCGTATCGCGTGACGCTGGGCAAGCGGCTGGCGGATGGGATGGTGGAAGTGGTGGAGCGGCGTGGCAACGTAAAGCACGAAGTGGCTGTGGGCGAGGCTGTGGCGTGGATTGCCGAACGGGTGGCGGCAGCGAAAGCTGTATGACCGACTGGACTCAAGCAAGGAAGCAGTTCCCCTCGCTTGAGAAGTGGACATACCTGAATACGGCGACCTACGGCCAGCACCCGTTGCGGGCCGAGCAGGCGATCATCAAACATCTGGCGCACCGGACCGAAGAGGCGTGTTACGACTTCCTTGACTGGTTCGCCGATCACGACAAGATGCGCGGCGACGTCGCGCAACTGGTCAACTGCGAAGCGTCGGATGTGGCGTACTTTCCGAATTCGTGCACAGCGTTGGGCCTCTTGCTGAATGGGGTGGAGTTCCACGCCGGCGACGAGATTGTGACGCTGGAGGGCGAATTTCCGAACCAGGTGTATGCGCCACTGGCATACGGGGCCGTTCTGACGGAAGCGCCAGGAAAACGCTTGCTGGAAGCCCTGACGGTGCGGACGCGGCTGGTGGTGGTGTCGTCGGTGAACTACGTCACGGGGTACAGGGTCCCGTTGGAACCGCTCGCGGCGGAGTGCCGGAAGCGCGGAATTCTGCTGTACGTGGATGCGACGCAATCGGCCGGGGCGCTGCGGATCGATTTCGCGGCGTTGCAGCCGTCGATGCTGGCGGTGAATGCATACAAGTGGATGTGCTGCCCGTCAGGGATCGGGTTTGCGGCAATCCACCCGGAGTTGAGGCGGAGGATGAGGCCGTTGACGGTGGGGTGGCGGTCGGACAAGGGGTGGAGGAACGTCGCGAACCTAAGCCATGGCGCGCCGGAGTTCCCCGAGTCGGCGGACAGGTATGAAGGGGGAATGTTGCCGTCGCCGCTGTTGTACGCGCTGAAAGAGTGCGTGCGGATGTTCCTGGACTTGGGTCCGGCGGAGGTGGAGGCGCGGGTGCTGGGCTTGGCGCGGCGGCTGCGGGGGCAGATGAGGGAGTTGGGTCTGGAACCGCTGCCTTATGAGGATTCAGCCATCGTGGCGGCGCCGATGGCAGATGCGCCGGCTGTGGCGGCGGAGTTGAAGAAACAGCGGGTGCTCGTGTCGGCGAGACACGGGCTGCTGCGGGTTTCGCCGCATTTTTATAACAACGAGGCCGATCTGGACCGGCTGGTTGAAGTGATCGGTGGATTGGCGCGGCGCTGAGCGTCAACCGCGGATGTCGCCTTGCTGCTGCCAATGCAGCGAATCAAGGTTTTAAGCAGCGGTTGATTGGTCAGAGTGGCGGCCTCGGCCAAAGCCGCAATGCCTCATCCGTGCTGGAGACCGCGATTGCTGTGGCCTGCGGCGCAGAACAGTTCCGTCTCTCTATTTCGCCAAGACAGCAAGTTGCCTTCTGGTGTCGCCTGTGCTGCGAACGATTGCGCCAGAACGGCATCCGTGGCATCCTGGTCCCTTCTTCATCGGCGATATACTGTCTTAGCCCGGTTCCGGACGCTGTTGCCCTGTGGTGTTGTCCGAGCCCCGGACCCGGCAGGACACAATCTCCATGCGCCTCCGCACCATCCCCGTCTTCCTCGCCTTCCTCGCCATGGGCTTCGCCGACGCCGTCGGTCCCTTTGTATCTCTGGCCAAGGACGAGTTTCAAATCTCCACCGCCGTCGCCTCGATGATCCCCTTCGTCGGCCTCTCCATGTTCGGCCTGCTGTCGATTCCTGTCGGACTCATTCAGGATCGCAAGGGAAAGAAATTCGTCCTCTTGTCCGGCCTGCTGGTCGCCTTCTTCGGCCTGCTCAGCGGTTCGTTCGGCCTTGACTCCTTCAGCCGCTTCCTGCTGACCATCCTCCTGCTCGGCGCCGGCGCCGCCATCCTCCAAGTCGCCGGCAACCCGATCATGCGTGACGTCTCGGCCGAAGGAAAATACTCCCGCAATCTCTCGCTCGCACAGTTCATCAAGGCCATCGGATCGCTCTCCGGACCCATGATCCCGGTGATCGCCGCCAAGTACTACGGCGCTGATTGGAAGGTGATCTTCCCCATCTACACCGTCTGCCTCCTCATCGCCGTGCTCGCCGTCGCTGGCCTCAAGGTCGAGGAGAAGAAGACCGGCGGCCACGCCGCCACCTTTGCCTCATGCATGGCGCTGCTCAAGAAGCCATATGTCTTGGCCATGGTTATGGCCATCTTCCTCTACGTCGGCGCCGAGGTCAGCGTCAGCGCCGCCATCCCGCTCTACCTGAAAGAACGCTTCGCCATCGACATCAATAAGGTCGGCCTGCTCGGAACAGGCTTGTTCTTCACCGCCCTCACCATTGGCCGCTTCTCCGGCGGCGTCATCCTTAACTGGGTCAGCCCCCGCAAGTTCTTCGTCCTAACCTGTCTGCTGGCGATCCTCGGCCTCGCCGGCATGTTCGTCCCCTCTCAGGCCGTGGCCGTGGCCAGTTTCTTCGTCATCGGGCTGGGCTTTGCCAACATCTTCCCGCTGGTCTTCTCCATCACCGTCGATTCGATGCCCGAACACACCAACGCCCTGTCCGGCCTGATGGTGACGGCCATTGTCGGCGGCGCGATCCTGCCGCCGCTCATGGGCCTGGCCGCCGACGCCTCCACCGTCCAAATCAGCTTCCTGGTACCCCTAGCAGCCATCCTTTACATCACCTGGACATCACTGTTGAAGCCGGCCGCCAAGGCCTGACCCGAGGTTCATATGCGTGACTATTCAAACGACCAGCGCGCCGTGCTGACGCTCGACGCCGGCGGCACCAACTTCGTCTTCTCCGCGATGCGGGCCAACCGTCCCGTTGTCGAAAGCTTCGCACTGCCCGCCGAGGCCGCCGATCTCGAAAAGTCCCTGGCCAACATGTTCCAGGGTTTCGAGCGCGTCATTGGCCAACTGGACGCCCCTCCATACGCCATCAGCTTTGCCTTTCCCGCGCCCGCCGATTACTTCAACGGCATCATTGTCGGACCCCGCAACCTGCCCGGCTACAGGAACGTCCCGCTCCGCGCCATCCTAGAAGATCGCTTCTCGCTGCCCGTCTTCATCAACAACGACGGCGACCTGTTCACCTACGGCGAAGCCGCGTCCGGCCTGCTGCCTCATGTTAACGGCCTGCTCGAAAAGGCTGGCAGCCCGAAGCGCTTCCGCAACCTCTTCGGCGTCACCATCGGCACCGGCTTCGGCGGCGGCATCGTCCGCGACGGCGAACTCTATACGGGCGACAACTCGGTGGCCGGCGAGATCTGGATTCTGCGCCACAAGTACGACCCCGAATCCAACGCCGAGGAGGGCGCCTCGATCCGCGCCGTCCGCCGATCCTACGCCGAAATGTCCAACATCCCGTTCGAGGAAGCGCCCGAACCCAAGGTGGTCTTTGACATCGCCAGGGGCCTGGCCGAGGGCAACGCCTTCGCCGCCCGCGAAGCATTCCGCAAGATGGGCGAAATGGCCGGCGACGCCATCGCCAACGCCAATACGATTCTCGACGCTCTGGTCGTCATTGGCGGCGGCGTCTCCGGAGCGCACTCGCAGTTCCTGCCCGCCATCGTCAATGAGATGAATTCGACCTATCTCGCCCCGAACGGCGAACGCTTCCGGCGTCTCATCCCGCAGGCCTTCAATCTCGAAGATCCGGGCCAACTCGACCAGTTCCTTCAGGGAGCGACAACTGAGATCACCGTCCCCTACTCCAACCGCAAACTCAGATTCGATGGACTCCAGCGCACCGGCGTCGGCATCACCCGCCTCGGCACCAGCGAGGCGACCTCGATTGGCGCTTACGCTTTCGCGCTCAACCAGCTCGACCGGAGCGCCGTATCATGAAACCGTTTCTTGTCTTCGTCACGTTCCTTGCCGCCATGGGTGCTGACACCAACCCGTTGAACCGTCCGCCGGGCCAGTATCCCGGCAACCCGGCCGAGAATTTCGCGCCTACGCTGAGGCGGCTCGACACGGGTCGCCGCAACCTGGCGTTGCGCCGTCCAGCCTATCAATCCTCCGCCTACGACTACAACCTCACCGCCCAACTCGTGGCCGACGGCATCCGCGACAGCGAAATGCCCCGCTGGATCGTCACCTCGTCCAGCAACCAGAGCATTCTGCCGCGCAACCAGCGCGAATGGCCACTGGACGACAACTGGGTGACGACGGTGGACGTCAAAGGCCGCTCGGCCTGGGTCCAGATCGAGTTCGGCGGAGCGCCGCCGCCCGCGGCTGACCGCATCGGCTTCATCGGATCGCTTGCCATCCAAGGCCGCGACAACAACGACTGGTCGGTGACCGTGCTCGGCTCGGACGACGGCAAGATTTGGGAGACGCTCGGCCGGGCGTCGGGCATGGCCAAGCCTTCGGGCGAACTGAAGACCGAGGTTCCATTCGTCAAGCCGTCCCGCCAGCGCATCTACCGCGTCCAGCTCGATTCAGGCCGCGCGACCAACTGGCAAGTCGGCGAGATCCAGTTCTACAACAGTGGCGCCCGGGTCCGCGCAGGTGGACCCTATCTGTTCACCAGCGCCTGGATGCCTTCAACGGCCGGCGAGGAGTGGGTCTATGTCGATCTGGGCGATTCGTTCAGCTTCGACCAGATCAACCTCGACTGGATCAGGAAACCCGCAGCGGCTATGATTCAAGCCTCCGACGACGCCAAGACCTGGCGTGACCTGCAACCCGCCGCTGACGGTGAAACCCGGTTGCCGGCTGCCGCTAAGGCCCGCTACGTCCGTGTCCTGATCAAGGACTCCGGTCAGGCGGGTCCGGCCATCCTCGGCGAGATGGAGGTCTGGGGCACAGGCGGCTTTGAGATTGTCCCCGCTGCCGCGCCTCCTTTCAAGAACGGCCGCCTCCACCTGGCCGGCGGCGCTTGGAGGATCGCACGCGCGCCGCAGGTCACCGCCAGTCCGGCCGAACTCGCAACGCCCGGTTACCAGGACGCCTCCTGGCTTGTCGCCACCGTCCCGGCGACGGCGCTGGTCTCCTATGTCAACGCCGGCGCGCTGCCCGATCCCAATTACGGCAATAATCAACTCGCCATCTCCGACGCCTTCTTCCAGTCCGACTTCTGGTACCGGACTGAATTTGGCACTCCAGCCGGAGTCGCAGGCAAGCAACTCTGGCTTGACTTCGACGGCATCAACTGGAAGGCGTCGGTTTATCTCAATGGAACGTTTCTCGGACGGATCGAGGGCGGCTTCACGCGCGCCCGCTTCGATGTCACGCCGCACCTGGCGCCGGCGGGCCGCAATGCGCTGGCCGTCCTGATCGAGGCTACCGCCACGCCGGGTTCCACCAAGGAGAAGACGTTCGAAAACCCCGACAAGAACGGTGGAGCGCTCGGCGCCGACAACCCCACATACCACGCCTCGATCGGCTGGGACTGGATCCCGACCGTCCGCGGCCGCAACACCGGCATCTGGAACGATGTCTGGCTGACTATTACAGGGCCGGTCACCATCGAAGAACCGTTCGTTCAAACCGATCTGCCGCTGCCGGATACGTCGCGCGCTGACGTCTCCATCGAGACAACTCTGCGCAACCACTCGAAATCCGCTGTCACGGGAACTCTGCGTGGACGGTTTGGCGCGGTCAGTTTCTCGCGTGCCGTGACCATCGAGCCTGCATCGAAGGCCATCGTCAAGTTCGATCCATCCAACACCGCCGTCCTGCGGCTTCAGAACCCCAAACTGTGGTGGCCCGCCGGCTACGGCGATCCGAACCTTTACGACGTCGAACTGACGTTCGAGGCGTCGGGTGTTGCCTCCGACTCGAAAGCTTTCAAGGCGGGCGTGCGCGAATTCGCCTACAGCGACAATGACGGCGCATTGCGCATCTGGATCAACGGCCGGCGGCTCGTCCCCAAGGGCGGCAACTGGGGATTCCCGGAGTCGATGCTGCTCTATCGTGGCCGCGAGTACGATGCGGCGGTTCGCTACCACCGCGAGATGAATTTCAACATGATCCGCAACTGGGTGGGCCAGACCGGCGACGACGAGTTTTATGAAGCCTGCGACCGCCACGGCATCGTCGTCTGGCAGGACTTCTGGCTGGCCAATCCATGGGATGGCCCCGAGCCCGGCGACCATGCAATGTTCATGGCCAACGCCCGCGACATGATCCGGCGAATCCGCAACCATGCTTCGGTCGGCCTTTACTGCGGCCGGAATGAGGGCTACCCGCTGAAGGCGCTCGACGACGATATCCGGGCGTCGCTCAAGGAACTGCATCCGGGCATCCACTACATCTCGTCGTCGGCCGACGACACCGTGAGCGGCCACGGACCTTACCGCGCGCTCGACGTGAAGAGCTACTTCCAACAACGGGCTACGCCGAAGTTCCACAGCGAGATGGGCATGCCCAGCATCGTCACCATGGACAGCCTGAACGAGTTCATGGACCCGAAGGACCAGTGGCCGCAAGGCGCCGTCTGGGGTTTGCACGACTTCTGCCTCACAGGCGCCCAGGGCGGCGAATCGTTCCGCTCGCGCATCGACAAGAGCTATGGTGGCGCGAAGTCCGCCGAGGAGTGGATCGCGCTGGCGCAGTTTGTCAATTACGAAGGCTACCGCGCAATGTACGAAGCGCAGAGCAAGAACCGGATGGGCCTGCTGATCTGGATGAGCCATCCGGCCTGGCCGTCGTTCGTCTGGCAGACCTACGACTATTACCTCGAACCGGCGGCGTCGTATTTCGCGTCTAAGAAGGCCGCCGAGCCGCTTCACATCCAGTGGAACCCTCTCTCGGACATGGTCGAAGTGGTGAACTACTCGGGCGGCAACCGGAAGGGGTTGACAGCGACTGCCGAGGTGATCAACCTCGACGGCAAGATGGTCTGGACAAAGACTGCCACGCTGGACAGCATGGAAGACTCCCTCGCGACACCGTTAAAACTGGAATTCGGCGCGGGCCTCTCGGCGGTGCATTTCATCAGGCTGAAATTGGCCGCCGGCGGGAAGATTATTTCGGAGAACATCTACTGGCGCGGAACGGAAGCCGACAACTTCAGAGCGATCCGCGGCCTGTCAAAAGTGAGGCTCGAAGTGGCGTCGAAGCCGGCGCTCTCTGGTGGCGTATGGCGTTCAGCGGTAACAATTAAGAATCCGTCAACAACGCCGGCGCTGATGGTCCGGGTCAAGCCCGTTGGTGAAAGCTCCCGAAAACGGCTCTTGCCAGCGGTCATCAGCGACAGCTATCTTATTCTGTTGCCAGGAGAGACAAAAGAGGTCACCATCGAAGTGGCCGAAGCTGACGCGCGTGGAGAACGATTGGCCATAGAAGTGGATGGCTTCAACGTCACGCCAGGGAGGTAGGCAATGGCCGGACGGCTAGAGGGATTAGCCGCGGTGATCACGGGATCGGCGCGGGGCATAGGCCGGGCGATGGCCGAAAGATTCATCGCCGAGGGGGCGCGGGTCGTGATCCATGGGACCGACGCCATGCGCACTTACCAGGCAGCTCAGGAACTGGGCGGCGCCTGCTGTGCCGGCGACGTGCGGCGGCGCGAGACGTCGGAGGCGCTGGTCAAGACCTGTCTCGATTCGTTTGGCTCGATAGATGTTTTCATCGCCAACGCAGGGCTGGTTCGAATGAAGCCGTTCCTCGAATTCGACGACGCCTCGTGGCGTGAATCCATGGATGTGAACGTCGCTGGAGCCATGTATGGTTGCCAAGCCGCGGCGAGAGCCATGGTCCAGGCAGGCAAAGGCGGCCGGCTGCTGACCATCTCCACGATCAGCGCCAACATGGCCCAATTCGGGTTCACGGGGTATGGGGCGTCCAAGGCAGCCTTGCAGGGGCTCACTCGTGTGATGGCGGTGGAACTCGCCGAGTACGGCATCACGGCCAACTGCATCGCCCCTGGTCCGGTCACCAACGACATGCTGGTGAACCTCTACGGCGAGGAGCGGCTGCGGGAGCGCAGGAAGACGATCCCGCTCGGCCGTCTCGCCGAGGCGTCCGAGATCGCCAGCATGGCTGTCTTCCTGGCCTCGAAGGAAGCTGCTTACATCTCGGGCCAGACGTTCATTGTGGACGGCGGCGCCTCGGCGGCCGGTTGTTACACGATGGAGGTATACAAGCGCGCGGCTCAACAGGGATAGGCGCGTTCGCGGGACTACAATCGGAAGCGGTGTTACCCACTATCGAGTTTCATCAACCCGCTTGGATCGCCATGGGCGAGGCGCTGCTCATCGGGCTGCTCGTCGGCATCGAACGCGAAGCCGACCAAAGGCTGGAGCGTCACGCAGGGCTGCGCGACTTTGTCACCATTGGCCTGGCCGGCGGATTGTGCGGAGTCATCGGGCAGCCGGCGCTGACCATCGCCGTGCTTGTCGCTTTGACGGCCCTGATCATCGTCTTCCGCGCTCAAACACCGGGCCGGACGGGCATCACGACCGAACTGGCCGCTGTTGCGACATTCCTGCTCTGCGTGTTGACAGCGACTTCCTCCTTGCCCTGGGGCTCGCCGCTCGCCATCGCGCTGACGGTTGTGTTGGCGCTGTTCCTCGACATGCGGGTCACATTACAGAAGTTCTTCGTCGAGGTGATCACCGAGCGTGAGTTCCATGAGACGCTCAGGTTCCTGGCCGTCATCTTTGTCATCTTGCCGGTACTGCCGGACGGTGGTTACGGGCCATATCAGTTCTTCAATCCAAGGCGGGTGTGGATCTTCGTCATCCTCGTCTGCACCATCAACTGGCTGGGTTACTTTCTCCAGAAATTCCTCGGCGGAAGCGAGGGATTGCGGTGGACCGCCGTGGTCGGCGGACTGGCCTCGACCACCGCGGCTACGAGCGCTTTTGCCAAACAGTGCGCCGAGGACGAGCTCCGTACCCTTGACTACGGCCGCGCCGCGGTACTGGCGAACGCTGTCCAGTTTCCGAGAGTCTATGCCCTGATGCTGGTGGCGTCACCGGCGCTCGCGGCGGCCAGCATTGTGCCATTGATCGCCATGGGAGCCGCCGGCGTGGCCTATGCGTTTCTTCCCAGGGCCAAGCCGTCCGGGGAGCAGGTAGCCAGGCCAGAGGTCCGGCTGGGCAATCCGTTCCACTTGGTGCCGGCGTTGAAGTTCGGCGCGGCGTTCGCCCTCATCCGGTTAATGGTGCGCGCCTCCAGCGAGGAGTTTGGCGAGGGCGGCGTGCTTTCAGCCAGCTTCATCGCCGGATCGGTGGATGTGGATGCAATTGTCTTCTCGGTATCGGGGCTGCTCAGGGATTCGAGCCTGGGAATGCAAACTGCCGTTGGCGGTGTGTTTCTCTCCCTGATCGCGAACGCGGCGTTCAAGACGTTCCTCGCCTTCAGCGGCGGGACGCGGGCCTTCGGACGGAGGGTGGCGCTCGGCTTCCTGTTGATGTTCAGCGCGGGTGCGGCCGCCTGGGCTCTGCTATTTGTTCTCGGGTAACGCGCCTGAAATAGGCGCGGGCGCGGGTCACGTCGGAGAGGATCTGAGCCTTGAGTGCGCTGGCGTCCGGAAAGCGGCGCTCTTTTCTCACATAGCGGAAGAATTCAAGGCGGATGCGCGCTGGTGCTGGCGGATCGAGCGAGTCGAGCAGGAAGGTTTCGATGGTCAGGTGGCCGCCGGCAAAGGTCGGGCGGTGGCCGACGTTGGTGATTGAGGCCCAACGGCGGGCTGAGTCGAGGTCAAATGTGCGGGTGATGTAGACCCCGCTGGCGGGCAGGGCGCGTTCGGAGGAATCAAGCGAGCTGATCTCGAGATTGAGCGTGGGGACGGTTTCCCTGGCGCCGCGCCCGTCGCCCGGTACGACGATTCCGGAGATCGAATAGGGCCGTTCCAGCAGACGTCCGGCCCGGCTCACATTGCCTGTTCCGATCAGGCGCCGGATCTCGCTTGATGAGACGACGACCCCGCGCCGCTCAATCGCGTCGACGATCTCCACCTTGACGCCGAGCTCCGCTCCGAGTCGCCGCAGGACGTCGATACCCCCGGTCTTCTTGCTCCCGAAATGAAAATTGTCGCCGACGCAAACGGCGCGCCCGCCCAACTCCTGGACCAGCACGCGCTCAAAGAACTCGGCTGGCCTCAGCGACGCGATCGAGGCGTCGAACGGCAGAATGAGCACCTGGTCGATGCCCTCCTCGCCCATCAGAGCGCACCGCTCCTCGGGAAGCGTGAGCAATCTGGGCGCCCCCGCGGCCGAAACGATGGCTTTGGGATGAGGGTGGAAGGTGAGGACGGATGGTTTTGAGCCAGTCTCGCGGGCGAGCCGGACGGTGCGGCGCATCAGTTCGCGGTGGCCGATGTGGAGGCCGTCAAAGTTGCCGATGGTAATGGCGGATGGACCAAAGGCGCCGGCGGCTTCATCGAGCGAGCGGAAGATGCGCGGCATGCTCACAGCGCGGCTCCGAGATCGATCTCAAGGCCGTCGTAGGCGAGGAAGACGCCCTCAGGCAGCAAACTCTGGGCGCGTTCATGCGCTAGATCGTGAGAGATGTGAGTGAAGTAAGTGGCCTTCGGTCGCAGGCGCGCAACGGTTTTCAGGCTTTCGTCAATGGTGGAGTGTGTCGGGTGAGGCTTGTAACGCAAAGCGTCCAGGAAAAGTACATCCAGGCCTTCGAGCATCCGCATCGATTCCTCGGGGATCTCGCTATGGTCTGTGAGATAAGCGGCTTTGGCGAAGCGGAAGCCGTGGCACGGGCCGGATCCGTGGCGGACGGGAATAGGTGTAAACGCGAGTCCGGCGGCGTCGAAGACAGTGGAATCAAAAACGTGGGTGCGGATCTTGGGACGCGACGATTCCGTCGGCCCGTCATGAAAGACATAGGCGAAAACGCGGCGGATCACCTCGAGCGAGGCGGCGGTGGCGTGGATGTCGATCGGGTCCTTCTGGTGGAAATTGAACGGGCGGAGGTCGTCGAGTCCCAAAATGTGGTCGGCATGGGCGTGTGTGAACAATACGGCGTCCACGCGTTCCAGCTTCGCGTCCAGCGCCTGCTGGCGGAAGTCGGGACCAGTGTCGATGACGATGGTGCGCTCGCCGTTTCGGATCGCGATCGACGGCCGCAGGCGGCGGTCACGCGGATCCTCGGACTCGCAGACTTTGCAATGGCAACCGATCGTTGGGATTCCGACGCTGGTGCCGGAGCCGAGGACGCGGATCGACAGTCGCGGCGCGGTGTCAGGCATTGGCTTCCGGCGCTGGAGCTTGGGTCTCACTCTGTTTCTTGGCGTCTTCCATTGCCTGGACGTATCGGAAGCGAAGTTCGGTGATCGTGTTTTCGAGGATGCGTTGCTCCTCTATGGACAAATTATTGGCCGTCTTGTCCTTCAGCATCGCGAGCAGGTCGATGCCGTGGCGGGCCAGCCGGAAGTCGGGCGGCGCCTTCTCCTCGACGAATGGATTCAGCCCAAGGTGAGTCTCCACCTGCATGCGGAGCGAGAGAACGAGAAACTCGAAGCTGGGCGGAGGCAGGGGGAAATCTTTGTCGCTCATAGTTTCTATTCTAGTTTGCTGTCTCCTGGCTGAAGCGCGGCTCCGGCAGGCCGGGGTTTCCCTCCTGCTAAGGGTATTCTGGTGGGGATGAATGCGCCAACAGTACTTGTCATCGCGAACCCGATCGACCGGAGCCTGGCCCATTTGGAACGGCTGCCGGACGAGGCGCGGATCACGGTTGGGTTGACGGCCGAGGCCCATCGCGAAGCAGCGCCTGAAGCCGATGTCGTGGTCTGCGGAGGGACGTCGCGGGCTGTGATGCAGGAGCTTTGGCCCGCGCTCAGCCGAGTGAAGTGGATTCACGCATTGGCGGCCGGGCTCGACGGGTTGCTGTTTCCTGAACTGGTCCGAAGCGATGTCCCGCTCACCTGTTCGCGGGGCGTCTTTGCCAGGTCTCTGGGGGAATTCGCTATAGCCGGGATGTTGCACTTTGCCAAGGATCTGAGGCGGATGGTCAGGCAGCAGGCCGAAGGGCGGTGGGAGCAGTTCGACAACGAGGAACTGCACGGGAAAGTTTTGGGCATCGTGGGCTTTGGCGAGATTGGTCACGCGGCGGCTGCGCGGGCCAAGGCCTTCGGGATGAAGATTCATGCATTGCGCCGGAATCCCGCGAAGTCGGCTGGCGACGCGTTGGCCGACAAGAGCTACGGGCCGGACGGCCTGGATGCGCTCATCTCCGAATCGGATTATCTGCTGGCCGCGGCTCCGCTCACGCCGGAGACGCGCGGCTTGATTGGGCGCCAAGCTCTCGCGCAAATGAAACCGTCGGCGGTGTTCATCAATCTGGGCCGCGGCCCGGTGGTGGACGAGCCGGCGCTGATCGAGGCGTTGCGGGAGCGGCGGATCAAAGGCGCGGTGCTGGATGTCTTCGACCAGGAACCCCTGCCGGAGGGCCATCAGTTCTATGGGATGGACAACGTGCTCCTGTCGCCGCATTCGGCCGACCACACGGCGACATGGCTGGACGACGCAATGGACTTTTTCATCGCCAATTTCGAGCGCTGGATGGCGGGCCGGCCGCTGATGGCGCTGGCGGACAAAATAGCGGGGTATTAGTCAATGAAAGAAGTGACGTTGGGAGACATACGGGCGGCGGCGGAGCGGATCCGGGGCATTGCGCGCCGGACGCCAGTGGTTGAATCGGGCAGCCTGAACCGGCGCGTGGGCAGGCAGGTGTTCTTCAAGTGCGAGAACATGCAGCGCGGCGGGGCTTTCAAGATCCGTGGAGCGGCGAATTTCGTCTACTCGATGACCGAGGAGGAGCGGGCGCGCGGCGTGGTGGCGTTCTCGTCGGGCAACCATGCGCAAGCGGTGGCGATCGCTGCGAAGTCGATGGGCGTGAAAGCCACGCTCGTGATGCCGGACGACGCGCCGAAGTCGAAGCTCGAGGCGACTCGGTCGCACGGCGCGGCCATCGTTCAATACGACCGCATGAAGGAAGACCGCGAGGTGATCGGGCGGCGGATCTCCGAGGAGACTGGGGCCGTGCTGGCTCCGCCGTTCGACCACCCAAGGATCATTGCCGGGCAGGGGACCGCGGCTCTGGAATTGCTCGAGGAAGTCCCGGACCTGGACGTTCTCATGACCCCGCTGGGCGGCGGCGGCCTGCTCGCCGGGTGCGCCGTGGCGGCCAAATCGCTGAAACCGGCGATCCGGGTCTTCGGCGTCGAACCCGAATTGGGGAACGACTACTGGCTGTCGATTAAGGCAGGAGAGCGGATCGGCATCGCGCCGCCCGAAACCATCGCCGACGGGCTGCGGACCACTAAGCCCGGAGTGCACAATTTCCCCATCATCCAGCGGCTGGTCGAAGAGGTCCTGCTGGTGAGCGAGGCCGAGATCAGAGAAGCTGTCTGGTATCTCATGAGCAGGACAAAGATGGTTGTGGAACCCAGCGGCGCGGTGGCTGCGGCGGCCTTGCTCCAAGGCAGGCTTAAAGGCCCCGCGGGGAGGGTGGGCGTGGTGCTTTCGGGCGGCAATGTGGACGCCGAAGCCCTGGCTGGACTGCTAACGAGCCTCTGAAAAGCCCTTCAGGACAGGCTTCGAGGGCTTCAAGAGTCCAGAAATGGCGAATTTTGGGGCTTTTTCGCGTGAAACCCCTTTACACCGGGGATCAGATTCCCTTATGATTTGAGCGAACGGGACCGTCTGAACAATTCAGAAGGGTTTTGTTTCGATGGCGAAGGTTCCCAGTCCAGTCTGTCTGGTGCGTGCGCACCGGCGAGAGGGCGAGACAATCGCAGTCGCAACTCACCAGGAGGGATGAAATGGCAGAAGCGAAGAAGCTGACGCAAACGCAAATCGTGAAAGAACTGGCGGCGTCCTGCGAACTGAGCAACAAGCAGGCGAAGGCTGTGCTCGACAAGCTGGTCGAGCTGGCGATCCGCGAAACGAAGAAGAACGGGCTGTTCGTGATTCCCGGCGTGGGCCGGCTGAAGAAGGTGGAGCGGAAGGCGCGGCAGGGCCGCAACCCGGCCACTGGCGCAACCATCAAGATCCCGGCCAAGAAGGTCGTGAAGTTGACGCTGGCCAAGGCGTTGAAGGACGCAATCGTTCCGCCGAAGAAGAAGTAAGCCGGACCGGACAGCTTCCAAAAAGACTTGCCCCGCCGGGTGGCCGGCGGGGCGAATTCGTTTAAAGCGGACTTTTCAACGGCGCTGGAAGCAACCGTGGCGGATCAGGCGTCCTTTTTCTCCTCGCCTTTGTTTTCCTTTTCCTTCTTCTCTTCCTTCAGGGCGTTCTTGAAGTTCTTGATGCCTTCGCCGAGGCCCTTGGCCACTTCCGGGATCTTCTTGCCGCCGAACAGCAGCACTGCGACCGCCAGGATAATCAATAACTCGGGGATGCCGATAGACCGCACAGGGCCTCCTTTTAGATAACATCTCCATTGTAGGAACCAGGGAAAATGGCCGTCAAGCGAGGCAAAGGGCACATGCGGGGGGACAAGGCGGCCGAAGACGCCCAGGCGAGCCAAGAGAAAGCGCTGAAAGCCAAGCGCCATGCGCGGATCATCCTCGGCACGCCGCCACCTGCGCAGACGCTGACCCCCAAGCGGATGAAGCCGGTGAAGCACAAAAAACCGGTGGATGCCGAAGAAGAGTGAACAGCGGCGAATCCCAGCCGAGACAAAAGTCCATCAGGACGCACTGAAGTAGCGTAAGCCATGAGATATGCGCTGCTTGGGCCGTCGTGCGCCTTCGTTCTGGGCGTTGCGATTGGGCAAGGTGTGGACGTAGGCATGCGCGAAGCGGCCCTGGGGGCAAGCGTCTTGACAGGCCTGGGCGCCGTGGCGGGATGGAAGCGGAAAAAGTCTTGGGCGCTGGCCTGTTTCTCGGTGGCGATCGGAGTCGCGGGGGCGAGTTATGCCGCCTGGAGAAGGCCGGCCGCGCCTGAACTGGCGCCGTTCAATGTAAACGAAGTTTCATTGTTTGAAGGATGCGTGGTTGGGCCGACGACAGGCATGGCGGGGGCGTTGCGGGTGACGGTGGAGGTGGGCGAGGGCCTGCGAATGAACCTGTCGCAGGGGCGCGTGGCGGAACGGTTCGAGTATGGCGAGAGGATTCGGTTCCGTGCGGCGCCGAGGGCGCCTAGGAGTTTTCAGAATCCAGGGAGTTTCGATTACGGAGCGTGGCTGGCCGCGCGCGGAATCTACTGGCAGGCGCGGCTGGAGCCAAGGACGGGGATCGAGCGTCTGGAGGGGCGCTGCGGCGGGCGGTTCAAAGGAATGGTGGAGCGGATGCGGGCGGGGGCGCTGCGGCGGATCGATGCGCTCTACGCAGGCGACGGCTACCGCAAGGCGATGATGAAGGGCCTGCTGCTGGGAGAGGCGAGCGAGATCCGGCGGGCATGGGTGGAGGGATTCAGGCAGACAGGCACGTACCATGCGCTGGTGATTTCGGGCAGCCATGTGGCATTCGTGGCTGGCGTGTTTCTGGTGTATCTGAGGAGGTTCAGATACGGCGAGACCACGGTGCTGTTGGCGGCTTGCCTGACGGCGTGGACATACGCGCTGGTTGCGGGCGGAGAGCCGCCGGTGACGCGGACGGCGGCCGGGTTCACGCTGGCGATGGTGGCGAGGTGGCATTCGCGGCGGGTCTCGCTGCTGCACATCCTGGCGGTGGTGGCGGTGGTCTTTTTGGTGTTGGAGCCGTGGCAGGTGGCCGAAGCGGGTTTTCAACTGTCGTTCATGGCGGTGGCGGCGATCGGGGCGGTTGCGATGCCGTGGTTGGAAGACTTTGTATCCCCGGCATCGAAGGCGGCGCGGGCGCTGAAGGAAAAGGAATCAAGGACTGTGAACGGCCGGGCAGCCGAAATCTGGCTGGTCGAATTGAAACTGGCGGCCGAGACTGTTTCGCTGGCGACGGGTTGGTCTGCGCAGCGATGCCGCAAGTGGATGGGCTGGTTCCTTGGCGCCGGCGTGCTGGCGCTGGAGTTGTTCGTCGTTTCGGCCGCGATTCAACTGGCGCTGGCGTTGCCGATGGTGCTGTACTTCCACCGGTTATCGTTGACAGGGTTGTCGGCGAACGTCCTGGCAACGCCCGTGATCACGCTGGCGATTCCGGCGGGCTTCCTGGCGATTATGACCGGGTGGGGATGGGCGGCAGGAGTGGCCGCTTGGCTACTGGATGCCGGAACCTGGATCGTATCCTGGCATGGCGAGTGGGAACCGTACTGGCGGATGCCGGATCCGCCCATCTGGCTCTCCTTCGCGCTGGCCGCGAGTACGGCGGCTCTGGGCGTGGCTCTGGTGGCGAGGAGGTGGAGGCTGGCGGCCTTTGGACTGAATCTTGCGCTGCTCACGGCGGTGGTCGCGCATCCGTTTTCGCCGAGGGTGGAGCGTGGGTACTTCGAACTCGCGGCGATCGACGTGGGGCAGGCGGAGAGCTTGCATCTGGCATTGCCGGACGGGCGTTCGATGCTGGTGGACACAGGAGGTTTCGCGGGTCCGGCGGGTCAGCAACGGACGCGGCTGGACCCTGGCGAGGACGTCGTATCGCCTTATTTGTGGCAACGGGGGATAAAGCGGCTGGAGGTGGTGGTGATCAGCCATTTCCATTCCGATCACTGCGGCGGGCTGAGGGCGGTGATGATGAACTTCCGGCCGAAGGAACTCTGGGCCGGGGTGATTCCAGAGCAGATGCGCGCCGAGGTCGAGGGATGGGCGAGAGAGGCAGGAACGAAGATCAGGCAATGGAAGCGAGGCGAGCGGGCCAGGCTGGGCGGGGTGGAGTTCGAGGCATTGACGGGCGCAGACCAGGGCGGTGACGGGGCGGCAAAGAACAACGATTCGTTGGTGCTGAGGGCGGACTACGGCCGGAACGGCTTTCTGTTGACGGGCGACATCGAAAAGGTGGTGGAAAGGGAACTGCTGGACAAGGGCGCCGTGAAGCGCTCGGACGTCCTCAAGGTGGCGCACCACGGCAGCTCGCGGAGCAACCTGAATGAGTTCCTGGACGCGGCGCGGCCAGCGGTGGCATTGATCAGCGCTGCGGGCAACGACTGGATGCGGTTGCCGAGCGAGAAGGTAGTAACGGCGCTGAGGGAGCGGAAGGCGATTGTGTTGAGAACCGACCGGGATGGCCTGGTGTGGGTGAGGACGGACGGCCGGAGACTGGAGCCGGGGGCGATGAGGTGGATGCCTGCGGGTTGGGTGAGACTGGACCCGTTTTGAGCGGGAGGCGTGTCAAGTTCTGCAACGAATGGTACTCATGCGGCGTCCAATGAATGCCGATAGTAATGCAGGGGCCACCGAGCATAGGGCCAACGATGTGACGAGGAGAGCAGGGATGAGCGCGCCGACGGTTGAAGCGACTGGGAACCGGATCATTCTGGATTTCGAATCACTTGAAGAAGCCATGCGCCTGCTGGTTCCGTGGCCCAACGCCGCCAAGCGCGCGGACGTAGCGGCGAAACTCAGCGAATCGCTGGCGGCCATCGGTCTGGCGGTGGAGTTGCGGGTGAAGGGCCGCAGCGTGGCGGAATTCGCCGGGGGGGCGATGCGCGGCTCTCTGCTCAGCCTGATCAGAGGGTCGGCGCGAGCAGACTAGATCTCCCCGCCGGCATTCCAGCGGCCAGCCTCTCGTCAAGCAACAGTGTGTCAAGCCGGCGGTGTTCAATCTCCGCGCGGCGATGCAAATGGACGGCCTCCCGGATCACCTATTGCCCAGATTCAGGACCACGATGCCTGCCATGATCAGCCCGATGCCGATCACCTTACGTCGAGAGACTGGTTCCTTGAAGAATAGCCTCGACCACGCCAGCGTCCAGATATAGCCCAGCGAGACCATCGGATAGAGGACGGAGAGTTCGCCTTCCCGGACTCCCAGGTAATAGAAGATGAACGAAAGCAGGTAGACAGCGACCCCAACGGCCAGTCTCCAATTCAACAGCAGGGTCATCATGTCACGGTGCAAGAGGCCGGCGCCCATTTTCAGAAACACAGCGCCGAAACTGCCGATGAACGAGGCGAAGAAGACCAGAAGGATGGAACTCAGCGGCGTTGTCACTTCTTAGCCTTTCCTAGAAGCGCGACGCCAATCACGATGATTGTGACACCAGCGCCCTTGGGCAGCGTCAGCCGCTCGTCGAAAACCGTCACTGAGAGGATTGTCACCCAGACGTAGGTGAGCGAGATGACTGGATAGAGCAGCGACAGCTCGCCATCCCGGAGGGCAAGGATCAGAAGTCCCGTGCTGATCCCGTAGAGGGCCAATCCGCCCCAAAGAGCCCAGTTCGCCAGCAAGGCCCCCAATGTGATGGCCTGCATTTGATTCGCGCTGGTCTTAATCAGAAACTGAGCGGCGACGCCGAACACAGTGCAGAAAAACACGAGCAGCAGCGAATGCGTGTGCGAGAAGCGGAAGGACTCATTTGTGGGCTTCGCCGGACTCAAAAAACCTCCAGACGAGGAACCATTCTAGCAGGCTGTTAGACTGTAACTCAGAGTGGCTTTGAAGAAGCTCACAGCACACGTTAAAGCGGCCGGTTGAGCGTCCAAACTCGGTCCAAAGGTTTTGGACCAAGTGCTGCCCGGCGTGCCGAGGCTGGCAGATCCGAACGTTTTGGTGGGGTTCGATACCGCCGACGATGCGGGCGTCTACCGGCTGAACCCGGAGTGCGCACTGGTGCAGACGGTCGATTTCTTCACGCCAATTGTCGACGATCCAAGGACTTATGGCCAGATCGCGGCGGCCAACGCGCTGAGCGACATCTACGCCATGGGCGGCAAGCCGCTGTCGGCGCTGTCCATTGTGTGTTTCCCTAAGAACGGCGACCTGGACGATCTGAAGGAGATCCTGCACGGTGGGGCGGAGAAGATGATCGAGGCCGGGTGCGCGGTCGTGGGCGGTCACAGCGTGGACGACGATGAGATCAAGTTTGGCTATGCCGTCACCGGGTTGGTCCATCCGGATCGCGTTTGGACAAACGCTGGCGCGAGGCCAGGCGACGTCCTGGTTCTTACCAAGCCGATTGGAACGGGCGCCATTACAACAGCCTTGAAGCGGGGTATCGCCAGGGAGGATCACGTTCAAGCGGCGATTGAATCCATGGCAAGGCTGAACCGGGTCGAGGCCGAGGCTCACGGTTGTACCGACATCACCGGCTTCGGGTTGCTCGGCCATGCCAGAGAGATGGCGCTGGCCTCTGGGGTCACACTGGAGTTTGACGCGGCGGCGATCGAACTGCTGCCGGGCGCGCTCGAGTATTCCGCCGCCGGGGCGCGGCCGGGCGGGCAGAAAAACAACCGCGAGTTCGCGTCCTGCGCGGTAAGGATTGAAGGCGACCTGGATGAGGCCCTGGAGGCGCTGCTGTACGACCCCCAGACTTCGGGCGGGTTGCTGCTCTCGCAAGCTCCGGAGAAGGCGACGGGACGCGTCGTCGGGCGGGTAAGGGAACGTGGCGATACTGTGATCGTCGTGAAGGGCGGCTAGACCAGGGGGCAGATCTCGTGGCCAATCGAATTGCCGAGAGATGAATCGAAATGGATTCTTCGTGACGCGCGCTCATTCTCGCTGTTGGATGGGTCATCGCAGACGCCGTAGCAATGATTTCGACACCGGACGGGATGTGCTTTTCGTGCCTAGCCCGACGATGGGGGTACAGGATCCTGTCGCGGCTAATACTTTCGGCCTGTGAGCGAGCGATTTCAGGTGGGCGAAGAGGGGTTTCAGCTTGACGGCGGGCGGGATGTGGGCGGGGAGGGCGGCTTGGGCGTCAGTTTCGCGGAGGAGCCGTTCCTGCTGTAT
>JARKOC010000128.1 GCA_029975915.1 Bryobacteraceae bacterium | reverse complement strand
GGGGAAGCCTGGACCGCCGTGTGCATGTAGCGCCGCAGTTCATCCACATCGTAGACTATCTCCATGGCCCGTCCGCCCAGGACGTACGACGGCCTCACCACCACCGGATAGCCGATGCGGTCGGCGATCTTTTCAGCCTCTTCGAAGGAACGGGCCGTGCCGTTCTCGGGTTGGCGCAGGTGGAGCTTGTGGAGCATCACCTGGAAGCGCTCCCGGTCCTCGGCCTTGTCGATGGAGTCGGGTGATGTGCCGATGATGGGGACTCCCGCCTTTTCCAGGGCCACGGCCAGCTTGAGGGGGGTCTGGCCGCCGAACTGCACGATGACGCCGTTCGGCTTTTCCTTCTCCACGATGTTGAGCACGTCCTCGTAGGTGAGGGGTTCGAAGTAGAGGCGGTCCGAGGTGTCGTAATCGGTTGAGACCGTCTCCGGGTTGCAGTTGACCATGATGGTCTCAAAGCCGTCCACGGCCAGGGCGAAGACGCCGTGCACGCAGCAGTAATCGAATTCGATCCCCTGGCCGATGCGGTTGGGCCCGCCGCCCAGGATCATGATCTTCTTCCTGTCCGTGGGTTCGGCCTCGCACTCCTCCTCGTAGGTTGAGTAGAGGTAGGGGGTGTAGGCCACGAACTCGGCGGCGCAGGTGTCCACCCGCTTGAACACCGGTACGATGTTCAGGGATACGCGGACGGTGCGGATGTCGTCCTCCGTGGTCCCCCAGAAACGGGCGATCATCCGGTCGGAGAAGCCGTATTCCTTGGCCTCCTTCACCACCTCCCGCAGTTCCGGCAGTCTTTTTTCGAACACGTGGCGGGCCGACTTCAGCTCGTCCTCCATCTCGATGATCTGCCGGATGTTGGTCAGGAACCAGGGGTCGATGGCGGTGATTTCGTACAGCTCCTGCTCCCGCATTCCGTAGCGGAAGGCGTCTCCCAGGTACCAGAGCCGCTCCCATCCCGGGATGCGGAGCCTTTCCCGGAGGAGCGACTGCTCCTTGTACGTCAGGGCGCGCCGGGTTTCATCGGTAAGGTCGAACAGCCGGGATTCGAAACCGCAGGAACCGATCTCCAGGGAGCGGAGCGCCTTCTGCAGGGACTCCTTGAAGGTGCGGCCGATGGCCATGACCTCTCCCACGGACTTCATCTGGGTGGTGAGGGTGGCGTCGGCGGCCGGGAACTTCTCGAAGGTGAAGCGCGGCACCTTGGTGACCACGTAGTCGATGGTCGGTTCGAAGCAGGCCGGGGTCTCCCTGGTGATGTCGTTGCGGAT
>JARKOC010000120.1 GCA_029975915.1 Bryobacteraceae bacterium | reverse complement strand
GGAGCTGGGATCGGACGAGGTCAAACATCCGGAGCCGGGCGAGGTGATCTTCGTGGACGACAGCGGGCTGATCTTCGCGCGGCGCTGGTGCTGGCGGCAGAGCGCGCAGAGCGCCTCCACCGAGGCCACGACCGACGTGCTAATCACGCTGGAGGGGCACCACGCCGGGGCGGAGGCCGAGGTACGGGCCGGGCTGGACGACCTGCGGGCGCTGCTGGCCGGGTACGCCGGGGGGACGATCGTCGCGGCGGATGTGCTGGGGCCGGGGAATCCCGTGATCGAGGGGTAGGGGAAAAGCAAAGACGATGGGGCACGGATGACACGGATGGAACACGGATTTTCACGGATCAGGCTTTAGTCCAGGTCAGAAACATCCCAGACGCGGATCAGGCCGTCGTTGCTTCCGGCGGCTAGGGCATGCCCATCCGAGGCCCAGGCCAGCCCGGCGACATCGCGGATGGGGATGGCGAGCCGCTTTTCCCCTGAGTTGACGTCGTAGATCGCGATTTCATCCCGCAGCGCGGCAGCCAGAATGGTGCTGTCGGAGTGCCAGGCGAGTTGGATGGGAGAAAAGGGATAATCGTCGACCCAATCCCTGACTTGAAGATCAAGGTGGGAGGGTGCCAGATTGGTGGTGCCAGGAGTGATCCGGAAGACGCTAACCGCGCGATCGACGCCGCCTCCAGCACCACGGGAACTCACTATCGCCAGCATGGTGCTGTCTGGACTCCAGACAAGCTGATCGGCAGTTGCCTGCATATCTATATAGATGGCGTTGATTCGGTTCCCGGTCGCAAAATCCCAGATTTCGGTCAGGAAGAGATCGCCATTCTGGCTTGCAGTGGCGATCATCGTGTCGTCAGGACTCCAGGCGATGAGCGTCGTTTCCGGATAGGCTGTCTCGATGGAGATATCCTCTGAGAAGATGACCCGATTGTCCCGCTCACTGCGTACCGAGCGGGTGAATGTCGAGTTCCAGGCGACCAGCGGGAACGGGTCGAACTGGCTGTAGAAGCCCCAGATGCCACGCCCACGATCGCCACTATCCGGGTCGAAGGCATCGATACTGCTGTAGATGATGATGTCCGTGCCAATCGTCCTGGACGAAATCAGCTCGGTGCCATCTGGCGTGTAGACGACGGATTCAGCAGGCTCGGCCCAGAAAGTCAGGATCGGATCGTCCGGCGCATCGGCATCCCAGACGCGCACGAACTGATCAAATCCGAAGCCCGTGCTGGCGATCTGAGGGCTGTCTGGCCGCCAGGCGATTCCGCTGATCGGCGCGGTAAAGAGCATGGTTTCATCGAGTACATCACCTGTTGTGACATCCACATTCTGGATCAATCCGTTTCCCACGATTTTGGTGACGATCTCGGCTCCGGGCCGCCACGCGAAAGCCTCGCCTTTGCCAAGTTGGGTGTATGTTTGATTCTCGGAATTCAGACTGCCTACCAAACTCAAAAAACCTCGTGTGGGGTTCTTATTCACCATCACCAAACGGCTCTGGTTTGCATTCAATTCCAACCCAACGAGCCAGTAGTCCTGACCACCGATTGAACGCCTGATCTCCAGATCGGAGACCCAAGTTCCTGAGGCCAGATCGAGCACGCAGGTTTCGACCACAACCTCGACATCTGTCGGGTCCACGATGCGGCGGCACAGGCCCATTGCGGTCTGCGCGTCGATGGCCCACAGCAATGTTGGGGAGGGGAGGTTGGTGTCTGACTGAAGGTGAACAAGCTGTGCCCCGGTTGCAGCATCCCAAGTGAACAGGTTGGCCTGCTCGTTGTCATAGTCCCACTCTTCGGTGATGAACATCGAGCCATCGATCGACCAGGTGGCGGAGTCGGCGAGCAGAAGGGCGATCTCTTCACCGAAGCGGGCATCGATCAGCGCGACTTGGCCGTCGAAGCCGTCGAAGGCGGCTAGGCGTGTACCATCGGGACTCCACAGGACCCGAATGCCGCAGAAGTCGACGTCGGCCAGCGACGATGTGAAATCGGCAGACCAGATCTGGACGTGGCAGGTTTCGCCACTGTGCCCGGCGAGGGCGATCCGGTCGCCGGTGGGGCTCCAATCCAGGTCGCTGACGTATTCGAGCGGCGTGTGGTGGCCGGTGATGTGCAGGGCCTCGTCCAGCAGCCATACGCCCGTGGCGCTGCCGACAGCCAGCACCTCGCCATCAGGATGCCAGCTCAGGGCGTTGGCCGTGCCGCGCCCCAGGACGGCGATCGGACTGCGGGCGGGTTCGCCCGACTGGGCGGTCGCTGGCAGCGCCAAGATGAGCAGGATCAGCCCAAATACGACCCAACTTAGGGTTTGTTTTTTCATCTTGATATATATCCGTGAAAATCCGTGTCGCATCCGTGTTATCCGTGCCCCATCTGCTTTTGCCTATTCTTCCCCGACCTGGCGGACGCGCAGTTCGGCGCTGTCGAGCTGGCCCTGGCAGAAAGCGGTCAGGCGCTGGCCCTGCTCGTAGAGGGCCACGGAGTCTTCCAGGGTCAGGTCGCCGGCTTCCAGGCGGTTGACGATCTCCTCAAGCTGGGCCAGGGCGGCCTCGAAGGTCAGGTCGGCGGGCAGCGGTTGGTCGCTCATCTCTCTCAGTCCTCGATTTCGCTCACAGTGGCGCGCAGGCGGCCCTGCGCGAGGTAAATGTCCAGGCTGGCTCCGGCGGCGGTCTGTTGGGCGGCGGTCAGACGTTGGCCCTCAGACTCGACGATGGCGTAGCCGCGCCGCAGGATGGCGCGCGGGTCGGCGCTGATCAGGGCGCGCTGGCGGGCGTCCAGCCGCTCGCGTTGGAGCGCAATCCGGGCGGTCAGGGCGCGGCTGCCGCGCGCGGCGAGGTCGTCCAATCGCTGGCGAGTCTGGTCGATCCGGCGGCGCGGGGTGTGAGTCGCCAGCAGGCGCGACTCGGTCTCCACCATCCGGCGGCGCTCGTCGATCTGGACGCTCACCCCTTCGGCCAGCCGGTTCCCCAGGTCTTGAACGAAATAGGCAAGGTCCTCGACCGTGGTTGGCGTGACCATCTC
>JARKOC010000117.1 GCA_029975915.1 Bryobacteraceae bacterium | reverse complement strand
AAGACGACCGAACGGATGTGGCGGATTGTTGCGTCATCCCGATCCCCTCCGGAAGAGTACGGAACCCGGAAAGAGCGTGCCGGCGGCCGCTCCGGGAGGGTCTGGCCGCCGCACCACAAGTGTAGCGGGTAACTAACGACTTGCAATTGGCCGTCAATTGTTTTATGGATTTTCTGGTGCTTCTCGCGGGATGCGGGTGGACCCCGCTCCCGGAAGCCGAAACCGTTTTTCTATCAGGAGACACCGAATACATGAGACTCCTCGGAATCGTCTGCTCGACCGCGGCCCTGCTTGCGGCCCTTTCATCATCCGTTTTCGCCATGGAGATCCTCCCCTTCCAGACCTCCAACCAGAGTCCTCTGGTGCGAATCTTCGGGCTTCCCGTCATCGGCTCCGCCTCCGTCCTGCCGGCCGGGAGGTTCGAAGGTACACTCTCCCTGGACGCGTCCAACAACTTCGCGCCGGGCTTCGCCACCGGGGAAAGCGTCATGCTGGACGGCGAGACCTACCGCTTCGCACTGGCGGCGCGTTACGGGATAGCGCCCGGATTCGAGATCGGGCTCTCCATCCCCCTGCTGACAAACAGCGGAGGGTTCCTGGACGGCTTCATCGAGGGGTTCCATGACTTTTTCGGTTTCTCCCAGGGGGATCGCAAATCCTATCCCAAGGACCGCCTCCTGTACGAATATACCCGTTCGGGCTCCGACACGGTGCTGGTGGATGACGGGTCCACCGGCATCGGCGACATCCGTCTCTCCGCCGCCTGGAAGATATACGACGACGGACGTGAGAACCCGCGCCGGCTAGCGCTTCACGGAAGCGTCAAGTTCCCCACCGGCAACAGTCACCGGCTGTTCGGCAGCGGCAGCACCGACTTCGCACTGTGGGTCGTCGCAAGCGACGATTACCGGCTTCCCCTCGGCCACCTGAGTATCTATGCAGCGGGCGGCGGACTTGTCATGACCGACGGCGACGTGCTGCGGGACCAGCAGCGCACCCTTGTGGGGTTCGGCTCCCTGGGCATTGGCTGGAGCCCGCTGGAGTGGCTCGCCATCAAAGTGCAGGCCGACGGCCATACCTCCTTCTACAGCGGGAGCGAGCTGGTGCAGGTGAATGGCGGCTCGGTGCAGCTCACCAGCGGCGGGACCATCGGCTTCACCAAATCCACCTTCCTGGATATCGGCATCTCGGAAGACGTGGTTGTGGACGCCTCGCCCGACGTGGTTTTCCATTTCGCCCTGCGCAGCCTGTTCTGATACGGCTCTGCATTCCGGATGCAGCCCCATGTAGGGTCAGCCCCCTGTGGTTGCCCTGAAAGGGCAAATGACAGCAAGAAGGAAGAATCAATGTCCATCTATCTCGATAACGCCGCCACCACCCATCCCAAGCCGGAATCGGTGTACCGGGCCATGGAGTACGCCATCCGTGAGATCGGCGCCAGTCCGGGCCGTGGAGGCTATCGACGCGGGCTTGAGGCAACACATATTCTCTTCGAGACCCGTGAGACCCTTGCCGGTCTGTTCGGGATCCGGGACTCATCCCGCATCGCGTTCACCTGCAACGCAACGGAAGCTCTCAATATCGCGATCCTGGGGCTGGTGTGGTCCGGCGGACACGTGATT
>JARKOC010000103.1 GCA_029975915.1 Bryobacteraceae bacterium | reverse complement strand
GATGTCCGGCCGCCGTTCGATGAGGTCGGACGGAAGCCCGGCCGGGACCAGGGGAAGAGCGAGTTCCTCGATGGTCCTGCCTCGGGGGATGGGCCCGGGGTTGCGGCCGAGGAGGACACTCAACGCATTTTCCTGCTGGGCTATGGACTTCCGCAGGACCGGTATCGTGGCAAGGGCTTCTTCGTACTGCGACTTGACCTGGCTCAGCTCCAGCTCTGAGACGATACCGCCGGTGAAGCGGAGCTTGAAGATGGTATAGGACTCTTCGCGGCTCATGACGGTCGCCTGTGCGATTTCCAGCTGTCGATCCAGGTCGCGGAGATTGATGTAACCCGTGGCGATGGAGGAGACAAGAGAGAGAATTACCCCTCTCCTGGCTTCCTCTGAACTCAGGATATCGGCGCGGGCCGACTCCTTGGCACGGCGCAGTTTGCCCCACAGGTCGATCTCCCAGCTCGCCGTAAACTGGACCAGGTAGGAGTCGGCAGGGTTCTCGACGGACGGGGACAGGGGGGCAGCCCCCCTTTCACTGGCACGTTCCCTGCCGAAGCTTGCACCGGCGCCGATCTGCGGGAAGAGTGCGGCCCGGGTCGTGATGTATTGCCCGGCGAACTGCTCGATTCTCGCCGCGGCAATTTTAACGTCCTTGTTTTCCGCCAGCCCGATCCGGATGAGGTCATTGAGGACAGGGTCGTTAAACTGTTCCCACCATTGGGTATCCGCCAGGTTCCGTGCCTCCTGCTCCTGCAAACGCCAATCCTGGGGGGCATCGACGGTGGGGCGCCGATAGTCGGGACCGATCATGCATCCCTGGACGAAGAGTACGAGCGCTGAGATAATGATAAGTTCACGCATGGGGCTCTCCCTCCTTTCCGGGGGCGGTTGAAGCCGGTGTCGAATCGCTGTCCGCGCCATGCCCGCCGGGTGGAGAATGCGAGCCTTTACTACCTCTATGCCCGAGCTTCTCCACCACGTAGAAGGTCACCGGGATCAGAAAGATGGCGATGAAGGAAGCGGCTGTCATGCCGAAGATGACCGTGGTTCCCATGACCTGGCGGGAGATGGCCCCGGCCCCGCTGGCGATGGCCAGCGGCACGCAGCCGAGGATGAAGGCGAACGAGGTCATGAGGATCGGCCGGAGCCGCAGTCGCGCCCCCTTGAGGGCCGCATCCATGATCGACTCTCCCTTGTCGTACTCCATCTTGGCGAACTCGACTATCAGGATGGCGTTCTTGGCTGCCAGTCCGATGAGCATGACCAGGCCTATCTGGGCGTAGATGTTGTTTTCGAAGCTCCGGAACAGCAGGCCGGCGAAGGCCCCGGCCACCGCGACGGGCGTGCCGAGCAGGACCGAGAACGGCAGCGACCAGCTCTCGTACTGGGCCGCCAGGATAAGAAAGACGCAGAGGAACGAGAAGGCGAAGATCGCGACCGGCGATACCCCCTCCATGGCCTTTTTCTCCTGGAACGACATGCCGCTGTAGTCGTACCCCATCTCACTGGGCATGGTCTGGGCGAACACCTCCTCCAGCGCTTTCATGGCCTGGGCCGAGCTGAAGCCGGGCGCGGCCGTGGCATTGATCTGGGCCGAACGAAAAAGATTGAAGCGCAGGGTGAACTCGGGCCCGACCACCTTCCGCACCGAGGTGAGTGTCGACAGCGGCACGGTCTGTCCCTCGTTGTTGCGCACGTAGAACTGGCCGATATTTTCGATATTGGTCCGGTAATCCCCCTCTGCCTGCAGGAATACCTGCCATTGGCGGCCGAATCGGTTGAAGTAGTTTATGAAACCGCTCCCCATGAAGCTTTGCATGACCTTGTAGACATCCGAGATGTTGACTCCCTGCTTGAGCACCTTGTCCCGGTCAACATCCACAAAGAGTTGGGGCACGGTGGGGAGGAAGGTAGTGGTGACCCGCCCCAGTTCCGGGCGTTTCCTGGCCGCTTCGAGGAACTTCTGCGTGTTCGCGGCAAGAAACGGGATGTCTTTTCCGGCCCGGTCCTGGAGGATGAAAGTGACCCCACCCGCGGTGCCGACCCCCATGATTGCCGGAGGTGGGAAGGCGAAACCCATGGCGCCGGGAATACCGGCCATCTGCTTCGAGATCGACGCCTTGATGGCCTCGTACTTTTCTTCCGGCTTTTTCCGCTTGGCCCACTCCTCCAGGGTGATGAAGAAGAAGGCGCTGTAGGTATTCTGCACCTGGCTGAGCATGTTGTAGCCGATGACCGAGGAGCAGTATTTCACCCCGGGAGTTTTGGTGATGATATCCTCGGCCTGGCGGGCAACCTCCCCGGTCCGCTGGAGAGAGGCGGCATCGGGGAGCTGGATGCCGGCAAAGATGAACCCCTGGTCCTCATCGGGGAGGAAGCCGGTGGGGATGCTGTTGCCGGAGATTCCTGCCAGGACCGCGATTCCGGCAAGGAGGACGAGGCTGATCAGGCTCTTCCGGATTGCCATGCCGCAGCCGCTGATGTACCCGTCGGTGGCCCTGCCGAAGACCCGGTTGAACCAGTCGTAAAACTTCTGCAGCGGGCCGGACCCTCTGACCTTGGGTTTCAGCAGCAGCGCGCACAGGGCCGGGGACAGGGACAGGGCGTTGAAGGCCGAGAAAATTACCGATATGGCGATGGTCACGGCGAACTGCTGGTAGAGTTGGCCGGTTATCCCCGGTATGAAGGCGGTCGGGACGAACACGGCCGACAGGATGATGGCAATGGCGATGACAGGCCCTGAAACCTCTTCCATGGCCTTCAGGGCCGCGTCTTTGGGAGACATGCCCTTCTCGATATGGTGCTCCACCGCCTCGACAACGACGATTGCATCGTCCACGACCAGGCCGATGGCGAGCACCAGGCCGAACAGGGAGAGGGTGTTGATGGAGAAGCCCAGCATCGGGAAGACGATGAATGTCCCGATCAGCGACACCGGAACCGCCAGCAGCGGGATCAGGGTGGCCCGCCACCCCTGCAGGAAGATGAAGACCACGAGCACGACCAGGAACAGCGCCTCGAAGAAGGTCTGCTGGATCTCTTTCATCCCTTCGGTGACCGCGAGCGTGGTGTCCAGGGACACCGCATAGTCCAGGTCAGGCGGAAACCTTTGCTTCAGCTCCTCCATCAGCTTCTTGGCGCCGCTGGCTGCATCAAGGGCGTTGGTACCCGGCATCTGGTAGAGGGCGACGAGGGCGCACGGCTTGCCGTTCAGCCGTCCTTCGACGTTGTAGTTCTGGGCGCCCAGTTCGATGCGGGCCACGTCCTTCACCCGAACGATGGAGCCGTCCGGGTCGGCGCGGAGCACGATATTGCCGAACTCCTGCTCGGTCTGCAGGCGGCCCTGGGCGCGCACGGTGTAGGTGAACTCCTGCCCCTTGGGGACCGGCGGCCCTCCCACCTGACCCGCCGGGTTCACGGTGTTCTGGGCGTTGACGGCGTTCATGATCTCGGGAATGGTGATGTTCAGCGAAGCGAGCTGGTCCGGCTTGAACCAGATGCGCATGGCGTACTGGCCCGCGCCGAACACCGTGACGCTGGCAATCCCCTTGATGCGGGTCATCTGTTCATTGATGTTGATGTACGCGTAGTTGGCCAGGAAGATATTATCGTAGGTCCCTTTGGGGGAGAAGAGAGCGAACATGATCAGGGGCGACGAGGTGGATTTCGCCACCGTGACCCCGAAGTTGCGCACATCGGACGGCAGCTGCGACTCGGCCTGCCCCTCCCGCATCTGGGCCAGCAGCTGGTCGGTGCTGGCATCGGTCTTCAGGTCGAAGTAGTTATAGAGGGTCATCATGCCGTTGTTGGCGTTGATGGAGTACATGTAGTCCAGGTTGTCCACGCCGGACATCTGCTGTTCGATGGGAGTGGCCACCGACTGCTCCAGGGTGAGGGCGTCGGCGCCGGTGTAGGTGGCGTTTACCTGGATCGCCGGGGGCACGATGTTGGGGAACTGGGCAACCGGAAGCCGCGACATGGCGACCAGGCCGCCAATGACCATGAGGATCGAGATCACCATGGCTACGATGGGACGATTAATGAAGAATTTTGACATGGCGGCCTACCTCTTCCCGGCCGGCGCCGGTGCCGGCTGTCCGGCCGATGCTTTGCCTGGCGTATCTCCTTCGGCCTTGTTCAGGGGAGAGAAAGGTTTGGGGGCAACGGTCATGCCGTCCTTAACCTTCTGGATACCTTCCGCGACAACTTTCTCCCCGGGCTGCAGCCCCTTGCTCACCACCTGCAGGGAACCGAAGCGCTGCCCCGTTTCCACCGGCCGGATGGCGACCTTGTTGTCGCGGCCGACCACGGCCACCAGGAGCTTTCCCTGCATTTCCGCTACTGCCCGCTGGGGGACCAGCAGCGCGTTGCGCTCGGTACCAATCATGGCCTTTACCTTGGCGAATTGTCCCGGCCGCAGCCGGTTCCCGGGATTGGGAAACAGGGTGGCCACCTTGATGGTTCCGGTCTTGGGATCAATCTGGCGGTCGGCAAAGGATAATTTCCCCTTGTGGGGAAAGGTGCTGCCGTCGGAGAGAATCAGCTCCAGCGAGAACGTATCCGCATTGCCGGTACTCCTGAGGTACTGCTGCTCGCTTATCGGTACATACACCCTGATGGGATCCACCGTGGATACCGTGGTCAGCTCACCCCCGTGCCCCGGCCCGACCAGGTCGCCAATCTGGGCCTTGGCGATGCCCGCCACACCGGTGATGAGTGAGGTTACCCTGGTGAATTCCAGGTCGAGCCGGGCCTTTTCCACCGCCGCCCTGGCCGCGATCACCGATGCGTGAGTGGACTGTTCCATGCCGGTTGCGTCGTCCAGATCCTTCTGGCTGACGGCATTCTGGGCCGCCAGTGGCTTGATGCGCTTGAGATTGGCCTTGGCCGTGGTCCAGCGCGCCACCTGCTGGGCCAGCTGTCCATTTGCCTGGTCAAGGTCCGACTGGAAAACCCGCGGATCTATCCGGAAAAGGAGCTGGCCTTTTTTGACCACATCACCTTCCTTGTAGTTCTGGCTGATCAGATAGCCATTTACCTGGGGTCTGATATTCGCGTTGACGGAACCGTCCGTGGAGGCGACCCACTCCATGTAGACCGGGACATCCTTCTGGACGACATCCACGACTTCCACCGCCGGAGAGGGTGGGGCCTCGGCTTTCTTTTTTCCGCAGCCGGTTACGGAACAGAAGAGCAGGGGGAGCACGATGGCCGATGCAAGGCGGTACAGCGAATTGAAGTTGGTGCTTCTGATATAATCCATAACGATCCTCCTCAGGTGAAGTAACTATTCAAGTCACACTGTTCCGGGTGCTGCCGGACGCCTGTGCAAGCCGCCGGAAGAGTCCGCGGCATGGAGCCCGGGCTCGAAATCGTGCGTCAAGGTAACCCTTTCTCATTGCCGCCACCCCCTCCGATGCTTCTCTTGCCGCCGGCATGTGCGCTCACCAGCCAGGCAACCACCACTGCCATGTAAAACTGTCCGGTGGCCGCCTCAAGGATGGAGAGAATCCGGGCAGCCGGCAGCCTCGGTACGATGTCTCCGTAGCCGAGCGTGGCGATGGTCACGAAGCTGAAGTAACCGAACTCGATATTCCGCGTGTTCTTTTCCGTTATGTCCGGACCGGTGGGCATGCTGAAGCTGGCCGGCTCGACGATGGCCACCACCTGGTAGAGGGAGGAAAACATGAAGGCGATCAGAAAGTACGCGACAACCGCGCCGAAGATGGTGTCTGTGGTCACTTCACGGCTCGTCAGCACGTAGCGGAGGATCATGGTGACGCAGAAGACGATAAGCACGGCGCCGAGAATCTCCGATGCTACTGCCAGCGCCTTTCCCTGGGTGATGTCGGGGACCCTCGGCGCCGCCGTGTGGCACAGAGTTCCCGCAAACCACAGCAGGATCAGGAGCCAGCGCCACCGGACATCGAAGCCGGCGAAGGAAAGGGTGACCATCAGTATGTTGAGAAAGAAAACGGACAGAAGCGCGGACAGAAAAGGTGTGCTGCGCAGGAAGGGCGACAGAAGCATCACCAGGACGAGGAAGATCAGGAGCTGGACGAACCGGATGGGTTTCCAGTGGATGCGGTGCAAAAGCCCGGTTGTTTTGGTGTCTGTGATCGTCATGGCATCCTCATGCGGCATGCTTATGGTGTCATCCGGATCGCTTTCGTTGACTCGTACCCGGCGCTGCGCATGGATGAACGGCACCAGACGCCGCGGATAAAAATCAACGTACTAGGGAGCCCGTTCCGTTGTCCTGGCGGGCGGCACGGTTACGTATTCCCGGGTCGGCGCCGCCTGGCCGGGCCCGGCTACCCGGACGCCCAGGTGTTCCATGAGAATCCTCCGCACCTCCTCGATGGTAAAAGGGTGCCCCTGGCAGGAATGGCCGGTACGGACGATGAACTCCGACTCCACTCC
>JARKOC010000055.1 GCA_029975915.1 Bryobacteraceae bacterium | reverse complement strand
CATTCGAGGTTGCCGATGAACTGGTCGAAGCAGGTGTTGCCGACTACATTTCCCTCTGCCGCCCTCTTATCCGGGAGCCGGCACTGGTTGCGCGATGGCGGTCCGGAGACCGTCGCAGGGCTTCATGCCTCTCTGAAAACGCCTGCTTCGGCCCACTGCTGAAGGGAGAGGGGCTTTTCTGCGTCCTTGACCGGAACTGACCGGATATCCGCCGATTTGGGAAAGAAATGGGTTCCGGCTGCTGATTGTGAATGACAAAGAAACGAGTTCGACGTTCGCCCACCCAGGGGAGCCAAGCTAAGGAAGTGGGACTTTCCCTTGCGAAAAGTCCCACTTTTTTGTCGACCCTGCGGTTCCTCCCGATAGCCGGTATTCTTTCCTGCCGCTCATACTTCCCTCCGGCGGAACAGGTAGTGCGATACCCACCACTCCCCGCCACCGCGGAATCCCCACAGTTCCCCGCATGCCATGAAGAATATCCGCCAGCGCTGCAGCCATCTCGGGGCTTCCACGGCGCCGTAGGCTGCCTGCAGGACAGGTACCAGTACCTTTTCATTTGTATCGAGATTGCCGAGCCATGCTTCCGCGGTCTTGTGGTAGTGGATGCCGGAAACACGCCAGTGGTCTTCCAGCACCATGTCGTCCTGGAAATAGAGCAGCAGATGGTCAGACGGCATGATGCCGCCGGTAAAGAAATACTTCCCCATCCAGTTGCCCGAACCCTCGGTCTCGAAGAAGTAGGCATGGCGGGCGTGGCAGAAGATATGCACGAAAAGTTTCCCGCCGCTCTTCAGCCAGGTGGAAATCCGTGCCAGCAGGGCCTGGTAATTCCGCATATGCTCGAACATCTCCAGGGACACCACCCTGTCGTAGCACCCATCGGCGAGGAAATCGTTCATGTCGGCCTTGATGAGCCGGACATTTGCAAGGCCGCGCTTTTCGCACTCGCTCCTGATATGCTCCTGCTGCAGGCGGGAGTTGGAAACCGCGGTAATGGAGCAGCGGGGGTAGCGCTCCGCCATCCAGAGAGTCAGAGACCCCCAGCCGCAGCCCAGTTCCAGGATGTCCATGCCGTCTTCGATTTCCGCCCGCCGGCAGCTCAGCTCCAGCATCGCCTCTTCCGCGGCATCCAGGGAGTCGACTCCCTCCGCAAACAGGCAGCAGCTGTACTTGAGATGCGCGCCCAGCACCAGGCGGAAGAACTCGGGCGGCAGCTCATAGTGTTGGAGGTTCGCCTCGGCGGTGGAAACCGCTATGGGGCTCCTGCACAGGGCTTCGATAAAATCGCGCTCCGCCGCGCGGTCGGCCTCGATGCCGCCATGATTCTCTGCGGACAGCCGTGCCCTGAGCAGAAAGCGGATGCCGCGGCGGATCACCGCATCGGGCAGCAGTCGCCGCTCCATTAAATCGATGATTCTGCTCATGCTCGCCCTCCCTTCTCCAGGCCGCTATTTCTCAAACGCGTTGCCAGCCAAGTCAGCAGCGGCGTCATGACGGCCCACCCCACAGCCAGCATGACCATGCCGGTCAGGCCCGGAAGGGAATCGGTAGCCCCGAGCTTCGCACCGCTGTAATACGCCAGGGGCCCGCCGATTGCCCCGGAAACGGCGGCCAGCCTGAACCTTCCTCGCAGCCAGGCAAGTGAGACGTTGAGCGTGGCCGCGAAGTTCATCCAGAGGCCGACCATCCAGGGGGGGCTGAAGGGGCGGGGGAGGAGGTTTCGCACCGGCGTGAACGCCCCTGTCGCAACCATCAGGGTGTCGAACAGGAAGCCGATTGCCGCGGCCGCCAGGAGCAGCCGTACCTCCCCGCGCCGGTCTTCCTGCAGAGCCAGGTGGACGCCCAGGACCGGCAGGAGAACCATCGGTCCGAGCCAGGCCATCCCTCCGGCGGCCCCCAGCACCGCGGCGAACCAGGCGACCTGGAACAGCAGGAGGTTGAGGATTTTTTTGAACAATTCCCTGTTCATGGCGCCTTCCTCTCCGGCCAGGATTGGGGAACTTTCTCGATTTTCGAAACGTCGTAGCCCCGGGCGGCGAGGTCCGCGACCAGCCCGGCATAGTCCTCTTCGGGCATTTCCGGCGTGCGGGCCATGATCCACAGGTAGTCGCGTTTGCTGCGGCCGATGACAGTCTGCGTATAGTCTTCGTTCAGGTAGATGATGAGGTACTCGGCCTTGAACGGCCAGATGAACCGCATGCCCCAGACGGCGTTGGATGCCGTATCCCGCACGAAGCCGCGGGGGGTGTAGGTCTTGACCGGGCCGTCGAATCCGCCCTGCCGGAAGGTGAAGGTGGTGGCGATTGTGCCGTCATCTTCGAGCCGGTAGGACTCCACGGCGTTGTGGGCGCCCTTCTCGATGAAGGTCGGGATGTTGGCGATGACGTACCAGTCGCCCATGAAGCGTTGCAGGTCCACCCGGTCCACGGTCTTCAGCGGCGGGAGAGACGGCGCGCACCCTGACGCCAGAAGCAGCAGGAGCGGGATGGCAGACGAGATTCTGAACATGTGAGATCCTCCTCGATGTGTAGCGGAGCTGCTGTTTCGAGTGTGCCGGGTTTTCCCGCAAAAGACAGTCGCCCAGCCGGTGGACGGGGAGGGGGGCGCCGGGCAGAGCCACGATTCATGGTCCGGCAGAAATGGGCGAGAAACCGGACGGTAATCAGCCGGTGGACAATGGCCTGGGTGGAGCGGTACAGCCGGCTCCGGAGCCGGGACGGTCCCGGTCCGCCGAGCAGCAGGGGGCAGTAGTCGGCCACCTGGATGGCCAGTTCCATCCCGTCCGGAAGTGAGGCAACGGTAAAGGTGAGCAGGCCCCGGCCGCATTCGCGCTGCTGTGCCAGCAGGCCGCCCTGAATGCGGAGCGCCACGGAACGGCCGGCGCCGCTCCGGGAGCTTTCCGGGGGCGCGAACAGCAGGAGCGGCCGGCGCAGGCCCGCCAGCCGGAAGGCTATCCCGTCGGCGGCCGCGTCAGGACGGACGAGGGAGAGGGTGCAGCGGCGCAGGAACACCAGATATCTCTCCAGCATCTGCTCCGGCGTCGGGAGACAGCCGCCGGCGGGAAGAAGGACCCATTGCCGGGAAACGACCGAGGCATCCCCCAGGATGATGTCTTCACTGGCAATCCGGTTGTACGTTGTGTTCTTTCCCCCCATGGGAACCTCCGTCCCCGAATCGGCACGCGGGCGGGCGCCTGTCGTCATCCTCATTCTTCTCCTGTCCCCTTGATCACGTACCCGCCAATTTCGGAAACTTGGTGTACACTTGGTACCAAACAGCTTGAGAGGAGGAAAACCATGGAGCCGAGCAGAGGGACGGTCCTGGTAACCGGGTCGAGCGGATTCATCGGCAGGAGGCTGGTCTCCGCGCTCGCGGATGAGGGGTTCCGGGTGCGCGCCATGGTGCGTCGTCCGGAAGCCTCCGTTCCCGAAGGGGTAGAGACGGCTGTGGCGGATCTCCTGGAGCCGCCCTCCCTGGACGCGGCCCTTGCCGGGGTCGACACAGCTTTCTACCTGGTCCACTCCCTGGCCGCCGGCCGGGCCGGCTTCGAGCGCCGCGACCGCCGGGCGGCCCTGAACTTTACGGCGGCCGCCGACCGGGCAGGGGTGCGCCGGGCCATCTACCTTGGCGGGCTGGGCGAGACGGGCAGCGGCCTCTCCGAACACCTGGCCAGCAGGCGCGAGGTGGCGGACATCCTCCGGAGCGGCCGGCTCTCCACTACGGTCCTGCGGGCGGCCATCATCATCGGCGCGGGGGGAGCCTCCTACGAGATCATCAAGGCGCTGGTGGACCGGCTGCCGGTGATGATCACCCCCCGTTGGGTCTCCACCCGGTGCCAGCCCATTGCCGTCGGGGACGTGATTCGCTACCTGGTGGGGTGCCTGGTGGAGGAGCGGACCGCCGGGGGGGTCTTCGATATCGGCGGGCCCGAGATCCTCAGCTACCGGGACATGATGGAGCGCTTCGCCCGGCTGCGGGGCAGACGGCTGTGGATCGTGCCGGTCCCCCTGCTGACGCCGAAACTCTCCTCCTACTGGGTTGGGCTGGTGACGCCGGTCAAGCCCTCCATCTCCATGCCGCTGATCGAGGGGCTGCGCAACGAGGTCGTCTGTCGCGACAACCGCCTGCGGGACCTGCTCCCCTTCCCGCTGACACCCTTCGACGAGGCGCTCCGGCGTGCCCTTGACGATGAGCGCACCGGAGCCCAATCCGCCTGATCACCGTCACTCTCCCGTTCCGCTTTCACCTGTCTCCACCATGACCTCCTTCCTGCGCATGAACGGGGGGGTCCATGGCGGGTCGTACAGGGCAACGGCCGGCACGGATTGGGGAGCCACTCCGTCCCGCATCAGGGCCTGGAGCAGGCTCTCCGTCTTCTCCTCGATGGCCCCTTCGGTGGCATATCCCGAGAAGGTGACGACCGCCACCGTTCGGGACGGCACCTGCCGGAGGGCCACGGCCGGGCTGATCGGCCGGGGCAGGCTCTCCATCGTGGAGCCGGGCGGCATGACGAAGGCGACGATGGTCCCCGTGCCAGCACCCTGGCGGAGGACCGGAGCGGTCATGGGAATCTTCGTACCCTGCGGTCCGGGTGTCCGGAGAACCGGCGCCGTCATCTTTATCTTCGAACTCCCCGCATTGCTGCCCGTTATGTAGCGGAACAGCTCGTTGAAGCCTTCGGACAGGGCCGCGGCCGGGTCACCCTCCCGCAGCGTCTCCGCCACGATGAAAGGTTCGTACCTGCGGATCTCGTAGTCCTGCTTCACTGCAACAACGGTATAGGCAGGCATGGCGATATTCCTCGTCGAAAGGTAGCCGCTCAGCACCCAGATAAGCAGCAGGGTTCCGAATGCGACAGCAATGATGGTCATCATCCTCCATCCTCCGGCATTGTTCATTTGGTCCGTTCCGATCCGGCAAACCGGCCGCGGATCTCCTCGATCCGCGAGCGGTTCTTGCCCAGGTCCGAATAGCCGAGGCGGGAGGCGGAGCGGACGTGGATACATCCCCCGTCAGGGTCCAGCAGGAATTCTCCGTCGTCCACGAAGCCGAGCCGGGTACGGAACTCGGCCCGCAGGTAGCGCTCTTCCTCC
>JARKOC010000030.1 GCA_029975915.1 Bryobacteraceae bacterium | reverse complement strand
TTCTGATGGATGACGACCCGGAGAGGCTGCTCCGTAAATTCGAGGCATATCAGCCGCCGCTGACGGACAAGGCGCAATGGGTTTTGCGGTTTTCCCAGGCCGAAACCTGAAAGGGTTGTGTCGCAACCGCGCCGCCAGGATGAAATTCTCCCATTTGTGTGCGAGGTGAATGAGAAACCATGGGCGCCGACCACGTCCCGAATGAGACAGTACGAGCGGAAAATGCAGACTCCCCTTTCAACCCCCTGTGTACGCGCAGGCAGGTCCTGATCTGGGGCGGTGTTTCCATCGCCGGGTTGTCCGCCCTGTCGCCGGCGCTCGTGCAGGCGGCTGTCAGGCCGCTTGTCATCATGGAGAACGCCGAAGGTGTGGTGGTCGCCGATCCCGTGGTGTGCGTCGGGTGCGGCCGCTGTGAACTGGCGTGCACGGAATTCAACGACGGCAGGGCCGCTCCTTCACTGGCAAGGATAAAGGTCGACCGGAATCTGAATTTCGGTTCCCGGGGCGCCATGGCGTGGCGGGAAGGGCACGGCAACCTGGGGGACGGCCTTATCGTGCAGGACCTGTGCAAGCAATGCCCCCATCCCGTACCCTGCGCAAACATGTGCCCCGAACACGCGATTGTCGTGTCGCCCGTGCACAAAGCGCGCGCCATTGACCCGGAAAAGTGCACCGGATGCGGAATATGTCTGCGGGCATGCCCCTGGGAGATGATTTCCTACGACCCGGACAGCCGGAAGGCGACCAAGTGCGACCTCTGCCGGGGAAAGCCGAAATGCGTTGAGGCATGCCCGGCCGGATCCCTGCGGTATGTATCGTGGCGGGACCTGACCGGGACAACCCCTCCCCGCAATCCGACTACTGCCGTGCTTCCCCCGCAGCGCGCGCTCAACTGCGTGGAATGCCACCTGCCCGGCCAGTGGGCGAATCTCGGGCAGGCGAGCGCGATGATGCGACAGGCGTTCGGAGGGGGGAGGTCCGCCTCTTCGGGAGGTATCGGTTTCTCCTGGATCGACATGGCAGGCGCGGTCCTCGTTCCCTTGGCGGCGGCAGGCGCGCTGCTCCATGCCGTGCTGCGAAAGGTCAGGAAACGATGAAACGTACCTATCTGCACCCCTTGCCCCTGCGAATCTGGCACTGGATACAGGCCGGGATCGTTATCA
>JARKOC010000018.1 GCA_029975915.1 Bryobacteraceae bacterium | reverse complement strand
CGAAGAGCATCGCCGACGCCAGGATCAGGATCGCTCCCACAAACCCTCGTGGTCGGGTCGCCGAAGCGATCGCTAGGTCGCGTGGGGCTGTCGTCAGGGGGTCAATGCGCGACGTCATGCCGGTGTCGCTGGTGAGGATTTCCGCGACGCCGTGGTATTTCTGCTCTGTCTCGTTGTGCCGCATGCGAGCAACCTACGAGAGCCTGATGCCCAGGCTGAAATACGTTCGTCGGTCAGGCCATACGCTTGCGTTATGGAGATGTCGATTCGTGAGCTGCGCTTCTTCGATGCCGTGATCAGGGCCGGGACGTTCACCGATGCTGCCTTGGATCTGGGAGTGTCGCAGGCCGCCGTGTCACGCACGATCGCCGGGCTCGAACGCCGTGTGGGCGGGCGCTTGTTGCGGCGCACTCCGCACGGGGCGGAACCAAGTGCCAGGGGATTGGAACTGTTGCCTCAGATCAGGCGGGTGCTCGCTGAGGCAGATGCCCTCGGCGAGGCGGTGACCTCTCACCGAGGGGTTTTGAGGTTGGGATATGCCTGGGCTGCGGTGGGAGTACACACGACGCCGCTACTGCGCCAGTGGGCTGAGATGCATCCGGATGTGGAACTTCGCTTGGTGAAGTACAACTCGCCCACCGCGGGGCTGGAGGAGGGTGTCTGCGATGCGTCGATCGTGCGTGCCGAGGTGGACCCGTTGCGCATCGAGTCGGTCGCGGTGGGGCAGGAACGACGCCTGGTGGTGTTCGGTTCCGACGACGCCGAATGGGGCCGGAGACGAACTCTTTCGATGGACGAGGTCGCCGAGCGCCCGATCTTGGTCAATCCCCGTAGCGGGACCACACATCCCGACCTGTGGCCACCGGATCGCCGCCCCGATCCGGTGGTTGAGGTCGGCGATACCGACGGCTGGCTGGATGCCATCTCGGGCGGGCGTGGTGTGGGGATTACTTCGGAGGCGACGGCCACCTATTCACGGCGCGCCGGAATTGCCTTCCGGCGTATTTCGGACGCGCCACTTATCACGGTTCGCCTGGCGTGGTACCGCCAAGATCGGCCGGTGTTGGTCGAGGCTCTGGCGGACTTGCTGACTGGGTTGTACGCGTCAACCAGTTGAGGGGCAGGTCCCGGAGTCGTCCGGCGTTGACAGTCCGCTCGGCTCTGGGATTTCAGACGCGATCACCAGTGGTCTATCTCCTGTATGGTCCGGCTCCGGACGGCAAGATGACCGGCGGTTCTTTCGGAACAGTGATTCTGCAAGTTGCTGCGGGGCTGCGAAGCGGTTCGAGGCTCAACCGACGGCTCCAATAGGCTAGTAGTGATAGTCCCCATGGGGCGGCGCGGTCGTCCCATGGGGATCTGAGGCAGATCCGTGTTCACTCATACGAAAGGTGAATGATGCGAGTTCTTGTTGTTGGAGGAACCGGCACGATCGGTGGTGCGGTGGTCGAGGCGCTGCTCGCGCGGGATCACGAGGTGCTCGTGGCCACACGGAAGAGCGCGGACCTTCCGGTGGACCTCACAGATGCGGAGTCCATCGACGCATTGTTCGATCGCGTGAAGATGGTGGATGCGGTCGCAGTCGCTGCAGGACACGCATCCTACGCACCGTTGAAAGAACTTACCTATGACGATTTCCGGCAAAGCCTGGCGGACAAGGCTTTGGGACAGATCGAGATTGTTCGTCGTGGGATTTCGAGCATCACGCCGGCCGGTTCCTTCACGTTGATTTCGGGCATTCTGGCGCAGCAGCCGGTATTCACGAGCGCTGCAGCGACATCGGTCAACGACGCCGTCGAGGCATTTGTGCGAGCTGCCGCGCTGGAGTTGGCGCCGATCAGAGTGAACGCTGTGAGCCCCACTTTGATCGCGGAGTCGGCTGAAACAGCAGGTTACCTGTTTCCCGGTGATCGAGGTGTTCCTGCCGCCCTCGTCGCGCAGGCATATGTCAGGTCTGTCGAGCGCTTGGAGACCGGACACGTCTTCCGGGTCTTCTCGGACGTGACCTTGGCCTAGCCCTTTGCAGCAGCAGAACAGGAGGTCAGACCTGACAGGGGGATCCGGCCTCGACGTCCGCGAGAGATTGCGGGTGGTCTCCGACCCGTCCCCGACATGCTGTGTTCAGTGTGTAGTTCGACGAAGTTGAGGACCTCCTTGCCAGTTTTGCTTACCGACGGGTATGCTGCGCCGATGAGCAAATACAGGCTGGCCTTGATCGGGTGCGGAAAACTGAGCAGTATTGTGGCGAATGCCTGTGAACGTGGGCTTCTGCCCGAATATGAACTTACCGCAGTCTTGGGGCGCGACCTTGAGAAAACCAAGAAATTCGCCGCTCGCTACGGCTGCACAACCTGCGGATCGATCGACGAATTGTTGGCCCGTGAGCCTGATTTTACGGCTGGCGGGTCGTCCGTCCAAGGTGTCCGTGACTATGCAGAAGCGTTGCTTTCCGGTGGTTCGAATATTGTGATCCTTTCCGTCGGTGCGTTTGCTGACCAGGAGTTTTACGAAGCGGTGCAGCAGACCGCTCGTGAAGCCAACCGCCGCGTCTACATCGCCAGCGGTGCCGTGGGCGGATTCGATGTCCTACGGACAGCTGCCTTGATGGGACCGCTGAACGCATCATTTGCTTCGAAGAAATCTCCAGACGCTGTGTTGAATACGGGGCTTGCATCTCCTGATCTTGCGGCGCTCACCGAGTCCAGAACGTTGTTCACGGGCACCGCGACGCAGGCAATTGCGGTCCTCCCCACGCACGTGAACGTTGCGGTGGCCGCCGCCTTGGCGAGCGTCGGGACCGATCAGACCCAGGTCACGATCACCGCGGTGCCCGGATTTGAAGGGGACGAACACACGATCGAAGCCCATGGCGATGAGGTGCGTGTTGAACTGAAGGTCTATTCGCGTACCAGCGCCATCGCGGGGTGGAGCGTCGTGGCGACCCTGCAGAATGCCGTAAGCCCGATCGTTTTCTGATAACGAGGAATCATGTTCAAGAAGTTGGTGGCAATAGAGCCCGTCGGCCTGATCAGCTCAGCTGAGCAGAAGCTCCGCGATTACGCCGAGGAGGTGGTCCTGTATGAGGATCTGCCCGATGACAATGACGAGATAATTCGACGGATCTCGGATGCGGACGCGGTACTGCTGAGCTATACAAGCAGCATTGATGAGCAGGTGATCGCTGCTTGTCCTAGTATTCGCTATATCGGGATGTGCTGCAGCTTGTATTCACCTGAAAGCGCGAACGTTGACATCCGAGCAGCTAAAGAGCAAGGAATCATCGTCACCGGGATCAGGGATTACGGCGATCAAGGCGTGGTGGAGTATGTGGTGAGCGAACTCGTGCGCTATCTGCACGGTTTTGGCGACAAGCAGTGGAGGGTACAGCCGCTCGAGATCACTGGGCTGAAGGTAGGAATCATCGGCCTGGGTACGACAGGCACGATGATTGCGGCCGGATTGCGTGCCTTCGGTGCCGATCTCTCTTACTACAGCCGGACTCGCAAGCCTGATGAGGAAGCGAAGGGCATCGGATACCTGGCGCTGGACGAGCTGCTGTCGACCGTGGATGTCGTATGTACTTGCCTGAGCAAGAACGCGATCTTGCTGCATGAGGAACAGTTCTCCGCGTTCGGCAACGGCAAGATCATCATGAACACTTCGATCGGGCCCGCCCATGACGTGACGGCCTTGGAACAGTGGCTAGATCACGGTGACAATGAGTTCTTCTGCGATACCGCCGCGGCGCTCGGGGATCCCAGTGGCAATTTGCTCTCCCATCCGCATGTCAACTGCATGAACGTCTCTGTAGGACGAACCGCGCAGGCTTTTGATCGGCTGAGTGCCAAGGTACTGGACAATATCGAGGCTTATCTGTGCGCCGAGGGCGCAGTAATGAACGTTGGCGCCGCCTCTTGACGGCGGTTCTCTCATTGGGTGACGGCAGGTGAGTCCTTCTCGAGCACGACCGGAGGATCATCCCCGCAGGCGCGGGGCGACCAGTGGCTACCTCATCTATGACCTGACTTGGGCCACGATTCCCGGTTTCGATGTTGATCATGGGATTGGCTAGGTGTGTCGTGTTTGGGGTTGCGCACTAATTGGGGGGTTGTGAAGCTATCAGTGTGGCGTATGTGCGGACGGTGATCACCGGGTCGGG
>JARKOC010000005.1 GCA_029975915.1 Bryobacteraceae bacterium | reverse complement strand
AAAGGTAAAGAGAAACAGGAGAACCGCGGATAAGAACAGCACGCGGTAGAGGGTGCCGAAAACGGGCGCCTCGGGAATCTCAACGGCGATGTTGGCCGACAGGGAGCGGAAGCCGTTGAAGATGCTCCAGTCCATGATCGGCGTATTGCCGGTTGCCAGGAGAATAATCATCGTTTCGCCCACGGCACGGCCGAAACCGATCATCACTGCGGAGAAGATTCCAGGCAGGGCAGAGGGCAGCACCACGCGCCACGCGGTCTGCCAGCGACTGGCGCCGATGGCCAGGGAGGCCGCGGCCAGGTTTTTCGGCACATTGGACAGGGCATCTTCGGCAATGGTGAAGATGATGGGAACCACTGCCAAGCCGAGAGCGAAGGCGATGATGATGGAGTTGCGCTGGTCGAAACGGACGCCGAGGGCATCGAACAGCCACAGTTTGAAGTCGCCGCCGAACAGGGACGCCTCCAGCACCCCGCCGAGCAGGGATGAGACGTAAACCCCGAGCACAAGGGCCGGGATCAGGAACAGGAACTCGTACCCCAGGGATATGCGTTTCAGGTAGGGCGCGGTCCCGATCCTCTTCCACAGCAGGATGGAGAGCAGGACGGCCGCCGGTACCGCAACCAGGGAGACCAGGAGCGGGACAATCGCCCGATCCAGGAACGGCGCCAGCCAGAGCCCGGCAAGAAAGCCTATCACCACCGACGGGATGGCAGCCATGATCTCGATAGCCGGCTTCACGAACTTCTTCAGCCCGGCGCCCATGAACTGGCTCGTATAGAGGGCGGCCAGCAGGGCGAGCGGTATGGCGAAGATCATGGCGTACAGCGTTCCCTTGAGGGTGCCGAAGATTAACGGGGTCAGGCTCAGCTTGGGTTCGAAATCGTCATTGGCCGAGGATGACTGCCACACGTGGGCCGGTCTGTCATAGCCCTCGTACCAGACTTTGCCGAACAGGGTCGTGAGACTCACCTCGGGATGGGGGATGGAGACCCGCCACACCGTGACGCGGTTGTCCCGGTCCAGGGCGAGCACCCCCTTTTCCTTGCCGGAAACGGCGAATCGCGCAATGGGACTCAAGCCGTTCAGGGAGAGAAGATGCCGCTCCGAGGTCATGTGGTCGATTGAGACCGTTCCCTTTTCGTCCAGGGCATAGAGGGTCTTGCCGCGCGGTGACGGAAGGATGGTCCGAACGGCGCCGAGGTGTGGGTCGAGAGAGTGGATCCGCGTGAGCGTCTTCCCGCCGCAGATACCGCTATCGGATGCGGGAAACCAACTGGAATAGGTTCCGTCCGCATCCCCG
>JARKOC010000001.1 GCA_029975915.1 Bryobacteraceae bacterium | reverse complement strand
CGAGGAGAAGCCCGCGAAGCCGAAGTCGAACTTCGCCGTCACCGGCATCTATCTCTACGACGAAACCGTCTGGGACAAGATCACGACGCTGAAGCCGTCGGGCCGCGGCGAGCTCGAGATCACCGACGTCAACAACGCCTCTATCGCCGAGGGCGCGAGGGAGTTCAGCTACATCGACGGCTGGTGGACCGACGCCGGCACGTTCGATTCGCTGCTGCGCGCCAGCCGCCTGGTGGCCGAATCGCGGCCCGCCGAATAAGCCATGTCATCGCCAAACCCAGTTCCGAGGATCGAGATCCCGTCCTGCGCGCCGGGCATCGGTAACGTGATCATGACGCCGGACTCGGCGCACCTGATCGACGGCGTGCGTGTGCGGCCGCAATCGATCTGGGCCGACGACCGCGGCTACTTCATGGAGGTGGCGCGGCTGGGCCAGGGCCTGGTGACCGATTTCCCCGGCGCATCGACGCAAGTGAGTTGCGCGCTAAACTATCCAGGCGCCATCAAGGCGTTTCACTTCCACCGCCACCAGACCGACTTCTGGAACGTGGTGCGGGGGATGTTGCAGGTGGCGCTGGTGGACCTGCGGCCGGATTCGTCGACCTTTGGCCGCAAGAATACGCTGTATCTGGGACAACTGAGGCCGTGGGCGGTGTCGATTCCGCCGGGCGTCGGGCATGGCTACAAGGTGATCGGAACCGAACCGGCCATGCTGGTCTATCTCACCGACCGCATCTACAACCCCGAGGACGAAGGCCGCATCGCCTACAACGACGCCGGAATCAACTACGACTGGGAGTTGCAGCACAAATGAAACTGATCGTCACCGGCGGCGCTCAGTAGGGAACAAAAAATGCCTTCTTCTCTCACCCAATACATCCACACACGGCTTGCCTACAGCTGGAGAATCGCATCAGTTGCACTTTATCCCCACTACCATTTATTAAACTATTTCCGTAACCGCTGTTCCGTGTGTGATCGAAATACTCTATTTCTCTGCACAACCCCAAAAGAGCGATGGACCAGGCAATACCTGTGGTGTCATTCAACACCAAAGTACAGAGCACTGGCATTTGTCCTCAAACAACATCTGGGCAAGAACCTTGGGCAACTTCTCCAACACGGCGGCTCGGTGTATGAATTTACTACAGCGAGCCCTTTCTTTCGCGTCTTACACGGACACCCGAAATATTTTGCCAGCGGCTACTTCTACGATAAGCCTTTTGGGAAAGAGCTGCGACCAGGAGTATGGAATCAAGACGCCCATAATCTCTCTTTCTCAGACGCAAGTTTCGACGTTGTGATCAGCTCAGAGACGATGGAACACGTCCGTACTCCATGGCAAGGCTTTCGAGAGATACATCGCGTGCTGAAACCAGGCGGTGTGCACGTTTTTACAATCCCCTACCGTGATGATAGAATCACTACGTCGCGTGTTGATACCTCTGGAGAAGTCGATAAATACATTCTGCCGAAGATTTACCACCAAGATCCTTATCGCAAGGAGGATAGCTTGGTCTATACGGATTTCGGCCGGGATCTCCCTAATTTACTTGACCCCATCGGATTCAAGACTTCTCTGCTGACGGTTTTATCCTCAGAGCAAGACATACAGAACGACCTCGCTCCGATGCCCGTGTTCATTTCTAAGAAAGAAACATAACCTTGCGTGTTCTGTGCACGCTCCATAAACAAATGGCCATTCGGCATTGCTGAGTGATGTTGTCCACGGCCCCAGCTTGCCACGCCACCGAACCAGCAGTCAGCGAAAGAACCATTGGTGACTGCGCCCATCCGCTGCAAGCTGCTGGGATGCTCTTCTGCAAAGTCAGGGGCAATCTGCCGCCCACTGCTGATGATGTCGATCTGTGGCCGGACTCCCCGGCCTTTGGCCGCAAGAACAGGTTGTATCTGTGACAACTCAGGCCGTTGGTGGTCTCCTATCGGCTCGGCCATCCGCGGGCTGTTGCCCTATGCGCTGCCTCCCGTTTTCGGCCCTCGCCA
>JARKOC010000490.1 GCA_029975915.1 Bryobacteraceae bacterium | reverse complement strand
GTCGAATGTGGCATCAACAAGCTCAAACACCAACGAGCCTTCGCCACCCGCTACGACAAACTCGCTGTCCGCTACACCGCCACCCTCCACATCGGAGTAATCAACGACTGGCTCAAACGACTTACGTAACACGACCTAGCGGGAAGACTTCACTGCTCGCCCTGTTGTTGTAGAACCACCAATGGAGGCCGCCGTGCAACAGAATCGTCGTGATCCTTATCCATGGACCTGGGAACCGGCGGCCGCAGGCGCGTTCGGCTTCGGCGTGATCGTGCTGCTGGGGATTCACCTCGGTCGATCGTTGGCTTGCCTTGTCAGTGGGCAAGGGCTCCGGATCACTGAGCGTGACGCTCTGTTCAGCTCAGCTTGGCCAATCCTGACGGGGGATGCTTCAGCCGGCCTGGCCGGATCGGTGAACGTCCCCGTCTCGGCACTGGCGATCTCAATCGTGTTCATCGAGTTGGCTCTGATCGCTGGCTGCACAGTCGGGTTGATCTGGGTGTCGCGTCGATGGGGACCGTTGACACTGAAGGGCTTGGCTGCCCCCAGAGAGGTCGGTCGCCTGCTCGGCGTACGACGTCTTCGCAAGGATCGGAGGATCATCAGGCGCGACCTGTGTGCTGCGCGGCCCAATCAGACGCATCGCGCCATCAAAGAGCGGAGACCAACAACCCAGCTCCGCTCGGCGATTGAGCTGCTCGCCAGGAGCAACCGCGCAGAGGGCGCCGGGTTTCGGTGGCCCACAAGATTAATGAACCAGGTTCGATGGTTCGATCCGACGGACGTGGGATGGCGCATCGGCAAGGCGAAGCATCCGAATGCAGGTGAATTGTGGTGTCCCTGGGATCGTACCGCTGGCGTGATCGGCCCACAGGGCTCCGGAAAGACACTGGACTTGCTCACACCTGCTCTATTGAGCGCTCCAGGCGCGGCGTTGGTCACCCTGACGAAGACCGATGATCTGCTGTTGAGTGTCACCAAGCGCAGCGAGAAGGGGCCGGTGGCAGTCCTTGACCCGTTTGGACTGGCCCCAGGGGCTCCTGCGATGGTATGGGATCCGATCGTTGGCTGCGTCGATCCGATGATTGCTGAGCGGCGAGCTAAGCCTCGATCCACCGATGAGCCTGGGGTTGAGTGGGTGCCGTAACGGGGAAATGCCCCTCGGATCAGGGAAAATAGAGCTTGTCTAAGGTTCTAGTAGTGTGTCGCTGCTAATGATTTGTGTATGTTGAGGCTTGACTGTTTCCTGACCGATAATCGATCAGGAGGAGCCGCGTGATGCCCAGACCGAAGGATCATGTCGTTGAGTTGACGGATGCTGATCGTGCGTCGTT
>JARKOC010000522.1 GCA_029975915.1 Bryobacteraceae bacterium | reverse complement strand
TTCCTGGATGAACCCACGTCGGGCGTGGACCCCATCAGCCGAAGAAACTTCTGGGATCTCATCTACCGCCTGGCGGACCGGGGCGCCACCGTGTTCGTCACCACCCACTACATGGACGAGGCCGAATACTGCGACCGCCTGGGGCTCATCCACCGGGGCGAACTGATAGCGAGCGGCTCTCCGGAGGAGTTGAAGACTCGCTTCATGAAGGAAGAGGTCGTCGAGATCCTCTGCGATCGGCCCCAGGACGCCATGGAGAGCATCGAGAAGATAGAGGGCGTCAGGCACGCGGCCCTGTTCGGCGCGGGTCTGCACGTGGTGGCGGAAAACGCCGCGACTGCCACGCTCGCCATAGCGGCTGCGCTGGCAGGACTGGACATCACGGTACGGGGCATGGAAACCATCCTGCCGTCCCTGGAAGACGTTTTCGTTTCCCTCATAGAGGCGCGGGACCGTTTGGAGGCCGGGCAGCGGGAATTCAGGCAATGAACGTGAAAACGGCAGGCGGAGTCGTCCAGAGAGAACGACTTCGGCCAGCTACGTTGCTGCTCTTGGCGAAATGGAGCGTCAACACCCGATGCTGTCCGAGCCGGAACGGCGAGTTCAACGGCTGTAGCGAAATGAGCCTGGAGCAGCAGAAGCAGGCCGGCCGGAGTGAACGAAGGACGACTCCGCCTGCCGTTTTCACCTTGAACCGGGGCGGACCATGAAACATCATCGCGTCATCGCGGTCGCAAAAAAAGAGTTCCTCCACGTCATCCGCGACCCGCGCAGCCTGGGCATGGGCATCGGCATCCCCATGCTCATGCTGTTCCTGTTCGGCTACGCCCTCACCCTTGACGTGGACCGTGTGCCGCTAATCGTCTGGGACCAGAGCGGAACGTCAGCCAGCCGGGAACTGGTGAGCCGCTTCACCGGGTCCCGCTACTTCTCCCTTCGGCGTCATACGGAAACCTACCGCGACATCGAGCGGGCCATCGATACCCGGCAGGCCGTCATCGCCCTGGTGGTGCCGCGGGATTTCGGGAAGAGCGTCGAGGCGGGACGCAAGACCTCCGTGCAGGTCATCCTGGACGGCAGCGACCCCAACACGGCCACCTTCGCCCTCGGCTACGCGGAAAGCGCCGTATCGGGTTATTCACGCGACATCGTGCTGAAGCAGATACGCCGGGTCTCGGGAAGCGAACCGCGCCTCCCGGCACTGGA
>JARKOC010000517.1 GCA_029975915.1 Bryobacteraceae bacterium | reverse complement strand
ACGAGCTGTGCGAGTGGTCACCAGGTGGGTACGTCAACCCGATCCGCAGGCTAACCAGTGGATTGGTGGTCGTCCTGACGCCGAGGTCCATCGTGAACGCCCTGGCAGCCGGGTACGTGCCAGTCATCCACGGTCTGCAAGGCGACAAGTAGTCTCGCCGCGGGACTTCCTCACCCCTCCTTCCTTTATATTGAATACTTCTGCGTGGGAGCGGGTCAATCTGTAAAATGACTTTACACCCAGTGGGCATTCACGAATGAAAGCCAGGGCGGGAGTCCTCGCCTCGACTAGCCATTAGGCTGGACTCCCATACCCGACCAACGTAGCCTAGCCGACACGCGTTAGCCCAAGCATCCCCCACACATCGCCACGACCCAGGCACAGAATGCCACGATCAGGCAGCCGACGATGGAAAGTCCAATGAGGCTGAAGATCATGTTCCACTTCCGCATATCGGCGGCGGCCTCTTCCGCAGTGAGCCGGGGCCGGGCGTAGTAGACATCCTCCTCTGCCTCCTCCTCACCATCAACCTCTCCCTCAGCCCCGGCTAACAGAAACATGTCGTCATCCCAGATATCTTCTGGCATTGACTTTCCCTCCTTTGGATTTCACACCATGATGAATGGATCAGAACGCACGGCGACAGGGGCATCGACGCCCTGCATCAGAATTGCCTGGCACCTGGAATGGAGTCCCGCCGCGGGACTGCTCTACCACCGCCACCCCTGATTGGCCACCTCAGCCGCCTCGATGTAGCGGCGTGGCATGGCCAGTGACTTCCAGCCGCCAGCCTCCTGCAGCCGGAAGGCATCCACCCCCTGCCGGGCCGCGGCCGTGGCCCAGTAGTGCCGGCAGTCGTGGGCGCTCAGCCCTTCGATGCCAAGCACCTCGCCCAGCACTCGTACACGCCCGGTGATGGCCCGCTCGCTGATGCCCGGCGTGGTCAGCTCCCCCGTCCGCAGGCTGGCCCGCAGCAGCGGCCCTGACTCCGGCGCATCGCCTGCGAACCAGACCTGCACAGCGACCAGCGCATCCGGACTCAAGACATGCGTCTGGACGCGGTCGACCTTGGGGCGGTAGAAGCGCAGCAGGCCGTTCTCCAGGTCGACATCCTCCACCTGGAGCCGCGCCACCTCTCCGACCCGCAGCCCATGATCGAGCAGCAGGGCCATGAGCAGCGCATCCCGCCGGCCCTGGGGTGTGTCCGGCTGCTGCTTCAGGGACTGGGCCAGCTCCGGGGTGATGCGCACCGGGACGGCCTTCTTCTCGCCGACTCGCGTCGGCAGCTCTTCCGCTTCGCGCTGCTCGTCGATGCGCAGGCTCTCACGGTGGGAGTAGGACTGGACCTGGCGGATCAGGGCGGTGGCGGTCTCGTCGAGCACGCCGGCCTTGAAGGCCAGGGAGGCGTAGCGTTTGATGGTGCTCAGGCGGACATTGACCGTGGAGACGGCATAACCCTGCAGGAGCGACCAGCGGGTGAAGCCTTCGACCAGGCCCCAGGTGAGGGAACGCCAGGCCTCGGGGTTGGACTGGAGGGCGCTGGCCGAGATCTGGATGCCGACGGTCTCAAGGAAGGTGGCAAAGGCAGCCAGGTCGGCATGCTGGCGACGGCGGGTGTGGGGGGCACGCCGGGCGGCGTAGTCGGTGAAGACGCGGCGGGAGGCGGCGGTGTCGGCCGCGATGGCCACCTCGGCAGCGGACACGGTTCTGTACAGAACGACATCTGAATCGGACACTGCACACCCCCAACCACACACTCAATCTCGGCCTGGAATCGAGAGAGGCGGCCTCACTCCGCCTCTCCGTTTTGCCTACTCTGAGTATAGCACAGACGTGCTGAGCAGACTTCCGATTTAGTAACCGAATTGGAATCTTTCGGGCTTGTTTTGTGCTTAGCGCGACCTGTCTTATACTCATCTCAGGTGTGCCATGCTGCAGCACGGAGGGGGATCCGTGGGCGATAGTCTCATCCAACTGGCCTGGAAGGAACTGGAAGACCATTCCGGTCTTCAGCTGATGCTTGAGCTTGTGGCAGACAAAGGTCAGATTGTGCTGGCTCGCAAGCGTGCTACGGCCATGCTGGAGGTACGTCTGCGGTTTGATCCCACTCCCCCAGAACCCCCTCGTATTGAACCGCTTCTTGCTTCATGGGGTGATGTCCAGACCAGGAACGTCAGCCTGGGCATCGATTTTCTGGCCAACCTGGGAGCTACGGAGGAATGGAGCCGGCCTGCCTTCGAAGTCCTACCCGAGATCGTTAGCGGAGGGCGGACTGAATACCCGTTCCAGCTGAACCTGGCTGCGCTTCGCGTGCCGACCGATGCTCAACACATCGTGCTGCGCTTCAAGGTGACTTTCCCAGCAGCGTACTGGAACCGACCTTTCACCGCCTGGGCCGATCCCCTGATGTCCCAAGCTCGACGGCCGGTCCCGACATGGCAGGAGGCTGAGTACAAGCACACACCGTTTGAGCGTCCCCTCCCGCTGCGGGAATCAGTCCCATCCGCCGCGGAGGCCTGGGAAGTCGGCGCGGTGATCGACAAGGGCGGCGAGCGCTACACCCTGGTGAAAGCGCTGGGCGAAGGCGGCAACGGCACGGTCTGGCTGGCGGAACAGGCCTTCCCGGACGGCCCACCGCGCCAGGTGGCCATCAAAGCGCTGAAGCTGGAAGCGAAGGATGAATCCGAAAAGCGCTCCCGGTTCGAGAAGGAGATCGGCACCACAGCCCGCCTGGAGCACGACCATATCGTCAAGGTGCATACCTGGGGACGCTATGCCGGGCAGCTCTACGTGGTGATGCAGTATGTCCCCGGTGGAAGCCTGCGCGACCGGATCGGGAACCTCCCCAAGGAGGGCATTCCCGGCAAGGTCTACTCGCTCGACGAGGCCCTGGTCTGGCTGGAGCAGGTGGCGGGGGCGCTCGACCATGCCCACAGCCACGGCATTTCGGCTCACCGCGACGTGAAACCCGAGAACATGCTGCTCGGCCGGATGGATGACGATGAGCGGCTGTACCTGGGCGATTTCGGGCTGGCGATCAGCCCGGAGCGCGGGGACGGTTGGACTGGCCCCAGCGAGCCGCCAGCCGGGACCGGGCGTTACATGGCCCCCGAGCAGTGGAATAGAGAGAAGCTCGATCATCGGGTGGACATCTACGCCCTGGGCATCCTGGCCTACGAGCTGCTGACCGGCCACCGGCCGTTCCAGTATGCGGAGGGCAATGACGATGATCTCAAAGTCGCCCACTGTTCGGATGCGCTTCCTGAGGATTCGCGGATTCCATCCGAAGTCCTGCATATCCTGGCCAGGGCTACCGCCAAGCTTCCGGAGAACCGCTATGCAACAGCCGGCGCGTTCCTGGAGGCGCTGCGCAACTGGAAGATCGATCCGGAGAACCTGTCGAAGCGGGTGCCTGAGTACCTGGACTGGCTGACCGACGACATCTATCGCCGCATGGCGGACAAGTTCGTCACCATTGGCGGGCACGCTCAGCTATTGCAGCCGGAACGCCGCCACCGCCGCCATCGTGGGCGGGCGCAAGATGCATGGTGGGATCAGGCCACCACGACCGTTCACGCCGATCATGTCCGGCCGGTGAGCGCTGGCTCCGACAGGCCCGAAGAACTGGCCGAAGGGCCTGACCGGAAGGAACTCGTCAAGGACGTCCGGGAGCGTCTGCTTGAACTGAAGCGTGCGGTGCTGGTCGGCGAGCCGGGCAGCGGCAAGACCTGGATGCTGTGGCGGCTGACCCTGGACTATGCCGAGCGATGGCTGGATGCCAGTGAGGAAGCCCGCAAGACGCTGCCCGTTCCGGTACTGGTCTACCTGAACGAATTCAATGGCATGGGGCGGGCCAAAGCGCCCCGGCAGTTCCCGGAGTTCGTGCGGGACTGCATGGACGATCTCGATCCGGAAACCTGGGAGCGGACGATCCTGCTTGGGCCTTACGCGGAACAGCTCCGTCGCGAGGACCGGCTGGTGGTGCTGTGCGACGCCCTGAACGAGATGCCGCAGACCGGGCCAGCCCTGAAACTGAACAAGGATCAAGCGCCGCGCAGCCTGCTGCCAGAGGTCAAAACCTACCTGAGCACGACAGGGCGTTTCATCGTTTCCTGCCGGCTGCGTGACTACGGCAGCCACCTGAACGATCTGGGCGAGGACGGCCGGGGGCTGGAGCAGGTGATCCTGCGCGACCTGGAGCCGCCCGCTATCTGCGAGTTGGTGACCAAGCGGCTCGGGGTTGAAGCCGGGGAGAAGCTGTGGAAGGAGATGCGCGGCTCGGAGGAACTGCTGACGTTCTGGAACATGGTCTGCGAGCGCAGTCTCGAAGACCGTTTCTGGGAGCCGAAGACTGATTGGCCCATCGAACTGTGGGTGAAAGAGAGACGGGCCTGGGCCACCATGCAGGCGGACCGGCGGCGGCTAATGGCGCTGTGCTGCAATCCGTTCACAGCCGACCTGCTGTGCCGGACCTATGCCTCGCGTGGGGCGAAGGCGCTGCAGGGCAGCCGGCATACCCTGTTCGAGCACGTGACGGCCGACATGCTGCGCAGTGAGCGGGAGCGTGTCCTGGGCGTCGGAGGCGTGTTCCCGGCGTATGAGGCGATCGAGCAGGCACTCGTGGCTGTGGCCAGCGCACTGCAGGAGCGCGGCGTGACGGTGATCGGCAACGCCGACGCCCTGGTCGCCATCGACACGCCGGATGCCCAGGCGCTGCTCGGCGCGGCCACGGGGGCGGGCATCCTCATGTCGCTTGGGGAAGGCTTCAGGTTCGCGCACCAGTTGTTCCAGGAATACTACGCCGTCCGTATCCTCAGCGCGGCGATGGGCAATCCCGACCGGCCAAATCACCGGCGGGCGGCCGGGTTCTTCCCGGAGGTCTGGTGGGATGCCGGTCAGTGGCGCGAGACGCTGGTCATCCTGGGCGAGTTCCTGGGCGGGGCGCGGGGAGCCAACCAGGCGGCCCGCTGGCTGGCGGCATACAGTCCAGACGTAGCATGGGATGTCATCGAGCGCAACGGAGCCGGGCTGACCCTGGATGACGTGGAGGAAGAGACGCGGGCGGCCCTGATTGCCGGGGCCAACAGCCGGGCCACCGAGCCAGACCCGCGCGGCCGGGCGGCGGCCTATAGGGTGTTGGGACGGCTTGGAGCGGACGAGCGCCCAGGGATTGGGTTGCCTCGCGGCGGGCCGGGCGAGGACCGCGCCTACTGGGTGGAAATCCCGGCCGGGCCGTTCCTGATGGGCAGCGACAAGGAAAAGGACTCGCAGGCGTATGACGACGAACTCCCGCAGCGAGAATTCACACTGCCTACCTACTGGATCGCCCGCTACCCGGTGACGGTTGCCCAGTATGCGGCCTTCGTGGACGATCCTGGAGGCGGTTACGCCGTGGATCGGTACTGGACGGCAGACGGACTCAACTGGCGCGGCGAGAAGCGCCAGCCGGAAGCCTACTGGAACGACCCACGCTGGCACATCTCCAACCATCCGGTGGTGGGGGTGACATGGTACGAGGCGGTGGCGTTCTGTAAGTGGCTGACGGAGAAGGTGGGGTGTGAAGTCCGGCTGCCGAACGAGGCCGAATGGGAGAAGGCGGCGCGGGGCACGGACGGACGGGGCTATCCGTGGGGGGATGAGTTCGACCCAACTAAGGCCAACACGTCGGAGGAGCCTCGAATTGGTCGGACAAGCGCGGTCGGGATTTATGTCATCGAAAATGCCCCCTACGGCCTGCGCGACATGAGCGGCAACGTGTGGGAATGGTGCGCGACGAAGTGGGGCTGGAAGTACAAAGACGGCCTCGAAGCAATGATCCCCTTCAATGATCTGGATGGAACGGATGGTCGCGTGCTGCGGGGCGGCTCCTGGAACGGCAATCGCAGGAGTGCCCGCGGTGCCAACCGGAGCAGGAACGTTCCCGACCTCAGGTACGGCTACAAGGGGATCCGGGTGTGCGCGTCTGCCCCTACCTGATCCTCTGGCCTCTGGCGGGGTGGGTGTGGGAGGGGGCACCCCCCTCCCACGAAGCGTGGCACCGCGCTCAGCTTGGCTTATGCGCGGATACCTGAGGTCTGCACTGCCTGGTGTTGGGCTGGGGGCTGGCCGGGATATGAACACACCCGGCTGGGGGGTGAACTCCCAACTGGGTGCGGCCCCGCCATTCTCGCTGCGGGAATCTCCCTGTCGACTGGCTCAGCTCCCAGGGGCGGCGAGCAGGTCATCTCCCGTGTCACCGGGCGCTGGTCTCCGGCGAGGTGGATGTGGGAGGGGGCGACTTCCTTGCCCCCTCCCATGCTGGCCGCGACGGCCCGGGCTGCGGCGTTCGGCCGGAGCCCGAACTGGTCATTCTACGCGAGTGCCCCGGCAATCCAACTGCCGATATCCTCGCCCGCCTGCAGCATCTCGTTGACGTCGTGCCTCGTCGGGACGAGCCGTCTGGTCTTGCTGTTCAGCGCCATGCCCCACCACTCTGCCGCCTGTTCACCTGCCTGATCCGTGTCGAAAGCCAGCAGTACCCGTGAGGCTACTGCCACCTGGACAACCCACTTGATGAGATGTGAGCCCTGGGCACTACCCGTCGCGACCGGCACGATGTCAGCCGACGGCCCGCCTCCAACGAGGACACTCAGGGCGTCGAACTCCCCTTCCACCATGACCACGGTGCATCCGTAGGTAATGCGGTCCCCACGATAGAGGCCATTGGCAATGCCAGACGGCCCGATGTACTTCGGATCCCCTACCGGCCGGCGGATGTTGACCCGCCAGTACTGGCCGTCGAGGTGCCAGGGGATGACGATCCCCTTCGGAAGCCACACGCTCGACCGATCGCCTGTGTCAGACGGCAGGCCCCAGAGCTCTCTCGGCTCACGCCTGTCATAGGGATTGAAGCCTAGCCCCGCTGACTCGATGACCGGATCCGTGAGGCCACGTTCGTGAAGCCAGGCGAGGGCTTTCTCTCCCTCAGGGCTCCAGAGCGTTTCCCTGGATTGCTGGACGAATGTGTCTGCGGCAGACTGCCATTTCTCGCTGTTGAGGGCCGTCCAGTCTTTGCTGCTGGCCAGCGTCACAGGCGGCTTTTCCCGTGTTCGGGCAGGCGACGGCGGACGGTTCCTGTTCGAGGAGGGTGAGTCATTCTTCAGGCCCAGGACATCTAGCGCCTCCGGGAAGGAGAGGTTGTCACGCATCTGGACGTAAGTGATGGCATCCCCCTGCTTACCACACTTCCGGCATTTGAAGCCGTCAGGCCAGACGATGAAGCCGTCGTGATCGGCGCGGTCTCCAGGGCAGCCGAAGGGACAGGGGCCGACATGAGACTGGCCCGCTTTCTTCAGTCTGGTATCGTGACTGATTAGCTCGACGAGGTTGATCTGGGATGTGTCGACCATGATTTGGGTTCTTCCTTTCATTTGAACTACCACTCCCTACTTCCACTCCACCCCCTTATAGGGGGGGTGGAAGTGGTGGAAGTAGAATGGAGCACTGCACTGCTGGACCGACATCCACACCTGGAAGCAGTTGGAGGTAGTGGAAGTAATCAGGCTCCAAGGGCCTTTCGACCCTCGTCAGTGATGAAGTACAGCCCATCTTCAAACTTGTTGACGTACTTCTTGAGTTTCATGTCATCGAGTTTGCGCTTGAACGTCCCACCCTTAACGCCAGATTGCTTCTGAAGGTCGCCGTAGCTTGTGCCGGTGTCTTGATCGGCGGCGTTGAGCACTTCCAAAATACTGCGGGACTTCTCATCCAGCTTCGATTTGAGATCATCCATCTCTGTGGGTTCCACGGCACAGCTCTTGCCGCCATCCTCCAGCTTGACCTCTGTGAGCTTGAGTCTGTAGGTCAGGAACTCGCTGGCATCCTTGGCCTTGGCGCAGGCCACGGTAATGGTCTTCTTGGCCTTTGAGATGGAGATCATAGTATCCGCAGCTCCTCGAAGGGCTGTACTACCTCGTTCGGTCTTGCCATCCTTGCCTGTGTGATGCACAAGGAGTACGGAGGTGTTCAGAGACTCCTGGATCAAGCTGCAGTGACTGATGACAATACCCATGTCGGTCGCGCTGTTTTCATCTCCGCTACCCATACAACGAGCCAGGGTGTCAACCACAACCAGCACCGGAGGACCTTCCAAGGCATGCAGATCGATAAGCAATTCGTCTATCGCGGACCTGTCCGTGAAATCGACGGCCTCTGGCAGAAAGTACACCAGCTCCGGGTCCTTCTTGTTCAACTGTCTCCAGGCTTGTAGCCTCTTCCGAAAGCCACGTTTCCCTTCAGCAGCCACGTAGACAACCAGTGAAGTCTGGGCGATTTGGAGGGCGAAGTCCAGCATCACGAATGTCTTTCCACAGCCGGGCGGTCCATACAGCACGGCCAGACTGTTGGCAGGCAGGATGTCAGGGATCAGGAACGTGGGTTGCGGCATGTTGATCATCTCCTCGGCAGTGAATAGGCGGCGACGCCTTCCGCGCATCTTTGCATCTAGCTCAGGGAAATTGTGCTTGGTCGTTTTCCAGCTTTCGGCGGCTGCTTCGACGCCCCATTTGCAGCGGGTATCGTACAGGTCCTGAACGAGCTCACCGTGTCCATTGCATCGCGACCGATCTGGCGGCTCGATATCGCCAGAGTTCAACAGCCTGCGAAGGTACTCCGTGATGTAGTCGAGGTCCCCATGCTCCGCACGCCACTTCTTGTCGATCAGGGACATCGCAGGAATCAGGCGTGTGCGGGATTTCGCTATCTGGGTCATGGGCAACTGCTGCGGCTGTGTGCCTGGGAGCGAGTGAGTTGTCCGTCCTTGGGTCGACCAGGTTTGTGTCGCTTCAGCCTTTGAGAATTCTCCAGAAGGACGTCGGCTACCGTGCTCTGCAGCAGTTTTCCCGTCACTCTGTTTCCCATGGTTCCATTTCCGGATCTGTACATTCACCGGTTTGAGTTCGCGCTGTTTTCCAAAGGGCTCATTGGTATTCACGAAACACTTCCTTCCTTGTATGTGGGGTACATGGACTCGTGTCAACGAGCGCATTCCGATGGTCAATCCGCCAGTTTGCCTTGGGAGGGCAGATTCTCGCTGCGGGAAAACTGGCGGTGTACTTCCTATGTAGTGCCTGTCACAGGATTCCGTACCTGGGTGACAAGCGACTGCTGTGGGCACGCCATCAGCGACGGCGAGCAGGAACCGAGCACTGTCGGCGTGCCTGTCCGAAGGATGTGACAGACTGTCATGCCCACGGGTCGCCAGGCTGAATCTCGCGCAGCTCAATGCTGCGGCGGGCCGCGAGGCGACCGATGGAAGAAGCTATGGTTCTAGGCGAGTAGAAGCAGGGTCCGGATTAGTGGGACCCGAACAGGGAAAACGAAGCAGAGAACTGCTGCATGGGCAGTTCGGTGTGGCGGGGTGGAGCGTCCATGTAGAGGACGGGCTTCACGGGAATGGTCGAATTCCAGTGTATCCGCTGCGGATGGGAAGAAAGATTCATGGGCATCTCCTTGTCTGCGATGCAGTAGATAAGAGCCTTCCGGCCCTCGCCAGAAGGACGTCTGTCACCTGAGTTGAATGCCAGGAAAGAGCGGAGGACCCGTGATGAAAAGATGGGTTTTGTTATCTCGGCTATATGCCCGGAAGTCAAAACATCAAAGCGACCTGTCCAATGTAGCACAAATGTGCTGGCGACGTCTAGGGGATGCAACGCAAACAGTACAAGGGTACTGTATGAAAGGATGTGCCAATATATGGATTGGTTCTGAGCCGGATGCACCATATATGGCGGCTATACCTGTTTGGATCGGGATGACCAGATTGTGTACCGCTATATGTTCATGTACCCCGTTTGGTGATGCCAGAGGATAGATTCCGTGACGGCTGCTGCTGGTACGAAAACAAAAAGTGGGCCTACGTCCCCACACGCCAGGCCCACTCACTGCTGCACAAGACCCTGATGTTTTCGCTCTAGGAGGTCGCGGAAAGAGTTGTCTTGTTACGGACTATTCTACCGAAGCACAGCCTGTGAGTCTACAAGAAGCACATAAGAAGCGGGACCTTGTCGCCCCGGGAAAATGGCCTGGATTCCCCGCTGCGGGAATCGGCTTCGTAACTCCCCATATCCCTGAGGCAGCCCTGCCCTGTTTCCGCCAGAGATGAGGCCAGTGGATCACCCCAACTCCATCAGCCCTTTCCCTCGTGTGGATAAGCCTCGGCACTGGATGCCTTCCCCGACAGTACTCACGGCCTTGTGCGGTCAGCATCTCTGCGTGGCCTCCCCCACCAGAGGCGGCTGCCTAACCAACTGTCTGCAAGCCGTGGAACTGTGATGAGATGAGCCTGTGTAGGCCTGTGCGGTTGTCTGATGATCGGCCACAACTCCTTTTCAGGCTCCCGGTGCTGCATGGGAAGTCTATGAGGACCGGGTACGGTTTCTCCTGCTGTGTTGTGGGGTACTGCTTCGAGGAATGATCGGCTCACCGGGGAAGCGGGCAGCAGTGTGAGACGCATCCGGGGGATGGGGCGATCTGTTGCTGATATGGCAGCCGTGACAGGACGGGTGGGTTGTTTCGCGGCGGAGGGTGCGGGGCTGTGTGGGTGCAGGCGGTGGCAGCGGGGCCAGGGTGGCATGTGCGGCCAGGGGCGGATATGGGCCACGGTGGCAGCCAGGGCCACGGGGGCAGGCGGGGTCAGGGGCGGATGGAGGCCAGGGTGGCGGGCGGGGCCACGGGGGTCATAACCCTCCCCGCGCGCGCACCTCCAAGGGGGTATAAAACCTCTCTGGCCCTGCCATGCCACTCTCCCGCAACGCCGCAGGCTCTCCCGTCCCACAGCGCCAACCATGAGGGAACACCTCGAGGATAGTTCTCAGCCAGGCAAGCCCCCGTTCCCCAGGACGGCCTGCTGGCTCTTTCAGGCTCTCTCCCCCAGTGAGCAGAGCTGCCTCGAGGACAGTTCCCAGAGAAGCCCGTACCTCGTGTTTTCTCGCCGCGGGAATTCCTGGAGCGGCTCTTGCTCATGGCCGTCATCTTCATCCTGAGCTTCCTGGAGCTATGGTCTCATCTGGATGCTGCTGTACGGGATCAAGTCAGCGCTGGAGGCCTCGTGAGCGCCATCTCCTACAGCCCTGCCGGCCTGAACGTTCGCGGTTTCAAGGTGAGCCTCCAGGAAGTCCTGGAGGCCACCGACCGCCTGGGCTGCAAGTACGTC
>JARKOC010000504.1 GCA_029975915.1 Bryobacteraceae bacterium | reverse complement strand
CAGACATCGCACGGTCGTACGGCATCGAAGTAACCGTCGGCGGGTGAACGGGAATCCGTCTGGAATACTTCAGTCCCGACAGGGGGACTCCATGGAAAGCAAGACGCCTTTGGACATGGCAAAATCCCTTGCCCTTGACGGAATGCGGCATCTGAAATCCTCCTCCTATGAGGCGGCTCTGGATGCCTTTGCGGCATCGGCGAGGCTTTTCGCGGAAGGAGGCGACAGCGCCGGTGAGGCAGCCCAGCTCATGCTCGTCGCCGACATCCGGTGTGCCCTGAATCAGCCCGACAAGGCACTGGGTACCTATCATTCAATCCTTTCAATCCTTGAGGCACGTGAAGATACAGCGGCAATCGCAGCCGTACTGAACAACATCGGTCTGCTTCAGGCGCGGCTTCAGCGTTTCGAAGAAGCCGAGGAGGCATTCAGACGTGCCCTGCGGGCGTTCGAAGCATGCGGCAAGCCCGACAGGGTGGCCGAACAGTTGGGAAACCTGGGTTCGGTCTGCAGGGACCGGCAGGAATATGGACCGGCTCTTGACTACTATCGCCAGGCCCTGCACCGGTTCGAAGAACTCGGCTGCACCGAGAGCGTTGCCGATCAATTCGCCAACCTGGCCTATATTCACGTCATGCGCGGTGACAGTAGCGCGGGTCTTGACTGCTTTGAAAAGGCGAGGACGCTGTACGAAAAGACGGGCAATGCCGCAAAGGCCCGCATCACCGTTCAGAATATCGATCTTCTCGGAGAGTGATCGCGGAGAGCGCGATGCAGGGACTAAAACTGGCCAGTGACTATTTCCTCACGCATGGGATGCCCATGATACGGGAATCCTTCGGCGATATGGCGGATCGGATTGCCGCCGGCTTGGTCGGGCCGGGTTCGGAGTGCTACGGGTTCGATGACGACCTATCCCGCGACCATGACTGGGGGCCGGGCTTCTGCCTGTGGCTGAACAGGGAGGATTATGCGGTTCGTGGTGCTGAGCTGGCCGAAGCCTGCCGAAGCCTGCCGCAGGTCTTTGCCGGTTTCGGACCCCGCCGGGTCACTCCCGGTGAGGAAGGACGAACGGGAGTCATGTCCGTGGACGGATTCTATATCCGCTATACCGGGCTTGACCATCCACCGCTGGACGTGCGCGAATGGTTGCCGTTGCCCGAGCAGTCCCTGGGAGTCTGCACCAACGGCATGGTGTTTTACGATCCCGCGGATGCCTTTTCCTCCTGGCGCCGCCACCTGCTCGATTATTATCCGGAAGACATCCGTCGCAGGAAG
>JARKOC010000503.1 GCA_029975915.1 Bryobacteraceae bacterium | reverse complement strand
CCATCTCCATGCCCTGGACTGGGTGGATATCACATCGGCCCTGAAGGCCGACCCGGCCAAGACCTCCGTCCTGGCGGCATCCTTATCCGACTGGCCGCTCAACTCGGCGACATATTTCAAGGGGGTCCGGGACAGGCTGGCCGCCTTCGTGAAGACCGGGCGGCTCGGTCCGTTCGCCAACGCATGGTGGGGACACCCGGCGTACAAGCTCCCGCCCGAGGCGAACCTGATGGCGACCGCCCACTACCTGGAGGCCCTGGAATGGCAGAAAGACATCATCCGTATCCACGCCATCCTGGGGAGCAAGAACCCCCATCCCCAGACCTTTCTGGTGGGCGGCATGGCCATCCCCATCGATCCCGATTCCCAGAATGCCCTCAACGCCGGCAGGCTGGCGGAGATCCGCGGCCTGCTCGCGCGAACCAGGGACTTCGTGGAAAAGGTCTACATCCCCGACCTGCTGGCCATCGCTTCATATTATAAGGAATGGGCAACCATCGGCGGTGGGGTCGGCGACTTCCTCTGCTACGGCGATTTCCCCTCGGACAACAGCGGAAAGGCCGAGGTGCTCTGGATGCCCCGCGGCATGATACGCAACCGGGACCTGTCCCGCGTCTATCCCGTGGAGCAGGGGAAGATCGCCGAGTACGTGGATCACTCCTGGTATGAATATGCGGGCGGTCCGGGAAAAGGACTCCATCCGTGGGACGGAGCCACCGACCACACGTACACCGGCCCGAAGCCCCCCTATGAATACCTGAACACCAACGAAAAGTATTCCTGGGTCAAGGCGCCCCGCTACGACGGCATGCCCGTGGAGGTGGGACCGCTGGCGCGCTGCCTCACGGCCTACGCAGCCGGGCACCGGGAGGTGAAAGCGGCGGTGGACATGGTTCTCGCCAAGCTCCAGCTCGGTCCCGACGCCCTGTTCTCCACTCTGGGCAGGACCGCGGCCCGCGGCATCGAGACCCTGGTGCTCAGCCGCAAGCTTCCCGAATGGCTTGATGCCCTCACGGCCAACATCAAGGGGGGGGACTACGCGATCCACAACGGAGAAAAGTGGGACCCGGACACCTGGCCAAAGGATGCCAAGGGGTACGGCTGGCACGAGGCGCCGCGGGGGGCTTTGGGCCACTGGATCCGCATCAGGGACGGAAAGATCCTGAACTACCAGGCGGTTGTGCCCTCCACTTGGCTTGCCTCGCCCCGCGACGCCAGGGGCCGGCGGGGACCCTACGAAGCGGCCCTGGTCGGCACGCCGCTGGCCGACCCGAAGCGCCCCCTGGAGATCCTGCGCACCGTCCACTCCTTCGACCCCTGCCTCGCCTGCGCGGTGCACCTGTTCGACCCGGACGACGGCGGCGGGGCGGTGACGGTGAAAGCGCTGTAGGAAGGGGACAGGCCCTTTAGAGACTTTAGAGGGCCTGTCCCCATGCATTCATGCATTGGAGAACAAAGTGGAAAAACTGGTAACCAGATACGTGTGGGAGTGGCCGGTGAGGATCACCCACTGGGTGAACGCCCTCTCCATCCTGGTTCTGTCCCTTACCGGCCTCT
>JARKOC010000502.1 GCA_029975915.1 Bryobacteraceae bacterium | reverse complement strand
GGCGCAGCCACCGAAATTCTCCAGGGCCTCTTCCAGTGCGCGCATGGTGTTCACGTCCAGGTCGTTGGTGGGTTCGTCCAAGAGCAGCACGTTCGCCCCTTCCTTGAGCATGCGGGCCAGGTGGACCCGGTTGCGCTCTCCACCGGAAAGCATGCCGACCTTTTTCTGCTGGTCGGCGCCGGAAAAGTTGAAGCGGGCCGTGTACGCCCGGGAATTGACCTGCTGCTTGCCGAGCTGCAGGGTGTCCTGGCCGTCGGAGATCACCTCCCATATGCTCTTTTCCGGATCGAGCGCGTCACGACTCTGATCCACGTAGGCCAGTTTCACGGTGTCACCGACCCGGATGACGCCGCTGTCGGGCGCTTCCTGCCCGGTGATCATGCGGAACAGGGTTGTCTTGCCCGCGCCGTTGGGACCGATGACGCCCACGATGCCGCCTGGCGGAAGGGTGAAGGACATATCCTCCACGAGAAGCCGGTCTCCGTACCCCTTGCTCACCCCTTCCGCCTCCACCACGACCTTGCCCAGCCGAGGTCCGGGAGGCAGGTAGATCTCCAGGTCCTTTGCCCTCTTTTCACCCTCCTGCCCCAGCAGTTCCTCGTAGGAGGTGATGCGTGCCTTGCCCTTTGCGTGGCGCCCCTTGGGCGACATGCGGATCCACTCCAGTTCCCGCTGCAGGGTCTTGCGGCGCTCGCTCTCTGATTTCTCTTCCCGCCGCAGGCGCTCTTCCTTCTGCTCCAGCCAGGAGGAGTAGTTCCCCTTCCAGGGAATCCCCTCTCCCCGGTCCAGTTCGAGGATCCAGCCGGCCACGTTGTCCAGGAAGTAGCGGTCGTGGGTCACGGCGATGATGGTGCCGGGATAGCGCTGCAGGTGGTGCTCCAGCCAGGCCACCGACTCGGCGTCCAGATGGTTGGTGGGCTCATCCAGGAGGAGGATGTCGGGCTGCTGGAGCAGTAGGCGACAGAGGGCAACCCGCCGCTTCTCTCCGCCGGAAAGGGTCGCGGTGTTCGTCTCGGGCGGAGGGCAGCGCAGGGCGTCCATGGCCATCTCCAGGCGCGAATCCAGGTCCCAGGCATCCACGGCGTCAAGCTTTTCCTGCACCTCGGCCTGCCGCTCGCACAACGACGCCATCTCGTCGTCGGACATGGGTTCGGCGAAACGCTCGTTGATGCGGTTGAACTCATTCATCAGGTCGACCGTGCCCTGCACACCCTCTTCCACGACCTCCCGCACCGTCTTTTCCGGGTCCAGCCGCGGTTCCTGCTCCAGGAAGCCGACCGTCATGCCGGAAGACAGGATGGTCTTGCCGAAGAAGTCCTTGTCCACCCCGGCCAGGATGCGGAGCAGGGAACTCTTGCCTGAACCGATGAGGCCCAGCACGCCGATCTTGGCGCCGTAGAAATAGGACAGGGAAATGTCCTTCAGGACCTGCCGCTTGTCGTAAAACTTGCTCACTCCCATCATCGTATAGATGACCTTCTTGTCGTCGGTAC
>JARKOC010000501.1 GCA_029975915.1 Bryobacteraceae bacterium | reverse complement strand
CATTAGATTTTACCACAAGCATGAATAATGAGGAATACCAACGCGCGAGAAATGCTCAGGGAGTGCCTATTGCTGGGTTGCGGGTACCCCAGCCCCAAGGTTGGCAATCTTCATTGTGCCGTCCTCTTGGGTTTGCACGCTCAACTTGATGTCAAACGAAACCTCGTCGAGTGCTTTGATGTTCGTCACATCGTGTTCCATTGCCTCCCAGTTGGTGTCCTGCGTGCCGTTGATCGAAATAATGAAGTTTCCGTCGCCGTCATCGATAAGAACGTCAGTCGATCCGTAGTTGATCTTGAACTGAAAGTCTTCGGTGCCATCGCGATGGTTCTTTATCCACCATTCTGCCATCACCGCACTAGTCTCCGGTCTTGACTTGTAGGCGTATTGCAGATCGCCGCGTTGCTCCCAGTCGGGAACGTAGAGTGCATCGGCGAAGATCTTACTGTCTTCTCTGGCAGCGGCGAGGAGTTCACCTCGCCTCACCTCGGTGGTCTTGGAGAAATCATAGAAGTTGTTGCATGCTTCTTCAGTCGCGCCCGACATGTACCATTGCTCAAGCCGGTTCAGATATTCCTGTGCGTACTCCTCGGGCTCAAGCCCGGCCGGTATTTCGAGTTCCGCAACAAGCTCCTCGTGGCTCCGGGGCACCTCAGATGGCGGGTCGATGAGACAACCTGTACGCGGGTTAACGCCCTCCGGTGCGGACGTCGTTGTGACGACGGGGGCCGGTCGTTCAGATGACGCGCCTGCGGCCGAACAGCCCGTCAGCGCGAACGCTGCAGCCGCTGTTCCAGCGACGAGCTTTCGATACCACAGAGGCTTTTGCTTATCTTGTACTTCTTGTGCTGATTGTTGAACACTTTCGACATGTTGTCTCATGTGGGTGGGTTCCTTGCCGCTCGAGGCGGCAGTTAATAATATGGCCTTGGAAACGGCACGCTTTGGGCAATCAACCGTGAGTGCCAAGTTTCTCTCCAAATATATCACATTTGCTTGATATTGTAAATACTTTTGCATGGTTTCTGCCCCTTTGGCTCGTGCGCGACCCCCGGCTGGCGTCTTCGGCGTGGGGGCCCAACTCGCTCTTCCGAGGGTGTTGGCCCACAGGCCGAAGCGCTTGGGAACAGGATACATACTCATGGGATATAACGTCTCTGGATTGGAAGTCATGGGACGTATCTGATTGCTACGTGCCGAATGCCACGCCCAAGCCGCCGATCTCCGCCGCCGCTGGCGAGTTCGGTGTGCGCGTGCGGAGGTGCCGACAGGAGCTTGGCCTCAGTCAAGAGGCGCTGGCGGAACGTAGCGGCTTGCACTGGACATTCATTGGGCAGGTCGAACGAGGTCAGCGAAATCTGTCCTTGCACAACATCCTGAAGGTGGCTGAAGCGCTGGAGGTCGATCCTTCGGTGCTGATGAAGGGGCTCCGGAGCGAGTGACCGCTATAGTTCCGGTTTCTTCTCCAGTGTTAGCAGGACCATCGTCCTGTGCGTCATTACCTCGGCCACGATGCCGTCGGGCAATCTCGCTTCATCACGCCACGTGACGGTCCTTGCTGGGGCGCTACGTCCCTGTATCGCGACCGTGAGGATCTTGGCGGTTCGTCGTCGACGATCGGAATCTGCGAGCAGTCTGCCGAGTTCTGGAAGCGCAAGAAAGTGAACGGTATCGCGGTAGATGCCATCGGACGCACTCCGGGATGCGTAGTCCCTCAGGTCGAGGATTGCTTCCTCCGCATTGTCGTCATCGAGCCATGTCCACACCGTCACTTTGGGAGGATCACCATGAAGTTGAGCGAAGTCCATCTGCTCAATACGCAGAAGTAGTTGGCTCCTGGTGCCACTGCTCAGTGTCAAGGTGAGTAGCTCGCGACCGAGTCTTCCACGAGCGGCAGCTATGGCGACGAGGTCTCCGGCAATTGTCCGCAGCCCGCGGTCGGACCACCGGCGCATCGTCCGCTGATCTTGGTAGTCAAAGCGTTCAGCAGCCAGTGTGAGCCGATCTAGGACAGTGTCGGCCTCCGACATGATGCTGAGTGCTGCGGCGGCTTCATACTTCGAGCCATTGATGTATCGGGCCATCTCCCGCTGGAACGCCATGTGCGCCTCGAGTAGGTCTCCCTCGCCGCAAATCTGTACGAGCTGGGGATAGGCGCTGAGCACCGGCATCGTGAGCCGTCCATGACGCGCGCGGAGAGCCTGTAGTTCTGCATGGATCGTTTCAACGACGGCAGGATCGACATTCGGAACAAGAGGTTCATCGGGAGTGGGCTCATCCATGGGGAGATTCTGCCATCAATGGTGCCTCGGAAGCTGTCACTTTTGTGTCACGACCAGGGCAGGGCTCGAAGGCTTCACTGGTTGTCAAGAACGTATTAGGCGTCAAATCGAAGCTGAAGGAGCCCGTCTCATGTCAAATATCCAGCCTTACTCCCCGGCCAATATTGGGGGTTCTGTTCCGTCGGTTCCCTCGCCATGGACCGCACAGGGGCGTGCCTTGAAGGGCATCGTTTCTCGCGCCGAGTTGCAGGTAGCGAACGTGGCTGCTGCGGTTCATGTGGAGAACGCGAAGCTTGATGCGCTCGATATGGTGACACAGCGGGCCATGCAGGGGACCGCGATGCTGGCCCAAATGGAAGGACAGCTGGCCGAGGCAGTGCCGGCGGCAGCGTTCCGTTTGGGCCAGATCGGCCAGGCCCACACGCTCACTATGGTCAGCGAGATCCACTCCTTCACGCGAGGTATTCGGTGATGAGTGCGTTAGGAACCACGCTCTTGATCATCGGATTGGTGTTGGTGGCGGCGTTCGCCGTCTTGACGGTGGTGGCCTTTGTCGAGGCTTACCAGACTGAACGCCGTCGCCAGCGTATCCAGATTCAGCGGAGCGTGTCGGAGGCTCGTATCCAGCGCATGACCGATCAGGCGGCGAGCCAGATGCTCGCGGTGGCGCAGGAAGAGCTGATGCGCCAAGCAAGAGAGCAGAGCTGGCCTGCCAGCGGGTCAACCTACTGGGCAGATGCGCCGTGGGGAGGAAGCTGCAATGGCTGACACCCCGTCGTCGTTGCTCGACAAACTCGTCGGCTGGTGCTTCACGATCCTGGTTGCGGCTATGGCGCTTTACGGCGCAGTTCTCCTGATCCGCTGCATCTGGCCATGGCTGGTCATCGGGCTGGCGGTTGCGGGGGCGGTCATCCTCGTTGGCTGGTTGGTCCTGCGCTGGCGGCGGTTCTAGATGATGTGTATTTCACAACATCTTGCATTCGTCTCCCTTAATCGGGAGGTGGCCACTGAGGTGTGACCGTCCGGTCGAGTGAGTCTCTGACCGACCGGATGGTTGTCCTCAACGACCAATTCAGGCATAACTCAGGGTGCAGACCCCCGCACCCAGGCATCCCAAGTCTTGCGATGTGATCGCAGACGCGTGCCTTAACGTGCGCGGCTGCGGGAAGGAGGATCTCATGAACAATCAGAAAAGGACTCCCGCAAGTCGTCCGGATAGCGCGCCGTCGCGGTTCCGGACCATCTTGGCTGATCCGCCATGGGCGATCGGTCAGACGGGTCGGTTGGGTGCCGGAACGCACTACGGTCTCCTGCCGCTCTGGCGCATCAAGCAACTGCCGGTCGCTGATCTGGCCGAGGAAGACGCCCACCTGTATTTGTGGGTCATCAATGGCGCCATCAAGGAGGGGATCGATGTCCTCGAGGCGTGGGGCTTCACCTACCGTTCCCCTTTGACGTGGATTAAGCCTCGGCTCGGACTTGGGCACTACTTGCGCAACCAGACCGAGCATCTGCTGCTCGGCACACGCGGCAACGCGCCTGTGAAGTTCCGTGGTCAGGGCACCTGGATGTACGCGCCGCTGCAAGAGCACTCACACAAGCCGGAGGAGCAGTATGCCGTCATTGAGCGTCTGTCGGACGGCCCGTTCTTGGAGCTGTTCGCACGCCGCCGCCAGCCTGGCTGGTTCGCCTGGGGCAACGAGGTTGAGGCGGACATCATCGTTCCGGGCTTCCCCGTTCCGAGCGATGCGCACCATCGCGGAGGAGACGCCGATGTCTAGACGAAACGGATCTCGACGGGGCAGACCACGAAAGCAGCAGCTGATCCGCGTCCGCACTGAGCGCCGCACCCCGATAGATTTCGCTGCCTTGGCCCGCGCCGTTCTTGAACAGGCCGCGATGGACGACCAATCGTCTCGTCTCAAGCATGCCGAGAAACCGCCAGCTGGGGATGCCGCTTCGGAGCGTGCCGTAACTCAGGAGGAGGATGCCTGATGATCTGCTGGCGCGAAGTCCACTGGCCTCGCCCGCTGAACTCGGCCGCAATAACAGGATTCCTGGTTCGGCTGGCCAGCGATATCGAGCGTGGCCCGCTCATCTGGGAAACCCGTGCGGAGGCCGGGCAGATCCGCTATTTGCTGGG
>JARKOC010000473.1 GCA_029975915.1 Bryobacteraceae bacterium | reverse complement strand
GGCCGCGCCGAAAGCAGCGCCCGACGAGAGCCCGAGGATATCGGGAGAGACGAGAGGATTCCTGACCATGGCCTGCAGGGCCGCGCCGGACGCGGTCAAGGCCCCGCCCGTGAGAAAGGCGAGACAGATGCGCGGCAGGCGTACGTTCATCAGTACCTCCCGGGCCATGTAAGAAGCGTCGTCGGATAGGGAGGGCGCCGAAAAAAGGGAATGCGCCAGCCAGCCGGCCGCCTCGGAGCAGGTAATACTCCCGGCCGGCCCCACCAGTAATGACAGCAGCAGCACCGGCAGCGGCAGGAGATAGTAGAAGACGGGCCCAGGACGCCTCATCGACTGTTCGCCTTTCCGAATGTGCGTCCGTACAGCTTTTCCAGCATCACCCGCTGCTCCCTCTCCAGGTCGATGTTCCGGAACAGATCCGGATGGGACCATGCGGCGACCATCTTGACGGCATGCTGAAATTTGAGGGTCCAGAGATCGCAGAGGAACATCTCGGGGAACTCGTAGACGCGCCGGTTCGCTACCGCCTTCACCGGCCTCCACTGGGGGTCCGCCATGATGTCCCGGGGCCCTTTCCGCTCGTTGTACCACATGACAATCAGGTCGGGATTCCACGCCAGCACCTTTTCCAGGTTCACCACCAGGTGCTCGCTCCGGACCGCTCCGCAGACATTCCGCGCGCCGGCGAGTTGGATCAGTTCATTGACGGTGCTTCCGCCGCACGACGTCTCCAGGTTCCCCTGCGCCCACATGTAGTAGACGGACGGACGGCGGAGTGGCGGGATCGCTTCCGTGCGCCGTGCGAAGCGCGCGACCTCTTTCCTGGTGTAGGCAACCAGCTCCGCGGCCCGCTTCTCCGTCCCGGTCAGGGCGCCCAGTGCCGCCATTTCGCGATAGACATCCCCCCTGCCGGAGAGAAACACCCCGAACACGGGGATGCCCCGCTCTTCCAAGGCCGCGATGGACTCGGCCTGTTGCGACCAGATGATTACCAAGTCCGGCTTGAGGGCGATGACGCTCTCGATGTTGACGAAATCCCAGTTGCCGGGCGCGGACAGTTTTTTCCTCCTGATGCGCTCATCAAGGGCCGCATACCAGGAAAAGACCGGGGGCTGGTAGACATTGGCCGGGACCCCGACGACGCTGTTCCCGGCGCCGAGCATGTACAAGCCGCTCAAGGCGCTTTCGATGAGGCAGACGATGCGTGTGGCAGGTTTGGTCAGGGTAATCTTCCTGCCGCGAAAATCGGTGACGTTGACGGACGCTTCCGCGGAGGCGTTCACTACCGCAAAAAGCAACAGAGCGAAGATGAAAGGTCTCATCCTGAAAACGGCAGTTGGAGTTGTCAGAAGAGAACGACTTCGGCCTGATTCGTTGCTGCTCTCGGCGAAATGAAGCGTCAACAGCCGATGGTGTCCGAACCCGCAGGGTGAGTTCATCGGCTGTAGCGAAATGAGC
>JARKOC010000468.1 GCA_029975915.1 Bryobacteraceae bacterium | reverse complement strand
CGAGGCGGCTCCTGGTGCAGATCGCAACCGGGTCCGACTGGCGGGACGCATCGCCGAAGCTGTTCGGGGGCGGCTCCTTCGGCAACGGCTCGGCCATGCGCGTCGCCCCTGTCGGCGCCTTTTTCGCCGGAGATCCCGAACGCGCGGCGGAAGAGGCGCGGCTCTCCGCCGTGATCACCCATGCCCATCCGGAAGGGCAGGCCGGAGCGGTGGCGGCAGCGGTGGCCGCCTCGCTGGCCGCCTCGCTGGCCGCCCGTGTTCCACGGCCCACAGGCCCTGACTTCATTGAAGAGGTCGCTCGGTACGTGCCGGCCGGCCTCACCCGGCACCGGCTGCTCCTGGCCCGCGATATCCCCGTGGAGGAACACGTGCGGGCCGCAATGACCCTCGGGACCGGATACGAGGTAACGGCCCAGGATACGGTCCCCTTCTGCGTCTGGGTCGCGGCCCACCATCTCGACTCGTACGAGGACGCCCTGTGGCTGACGGCGAAGGGGCGCGGCGACTGCGACACCACGTGCGCCATCGTCGGCGGCATCGTGTCCCTGTCCGCCGACCTGCCGCCATCGTGGCTGGAGAGGCGCGAACCCCTTCCGCCCCTGGAGTGCCCGGAGGAGGCTCCATGACCCTGACCGTCTCCATTGCCCAGATGAAGGTTGCCGTGTCGAGGCCGGAGGAGAACCTGGCGAAGACGGAAGGCCTGATCGCCGAGGCCGCGCGGCGGGGGAGCGATCTCGTCTGTTTCCCGGAAATGTGGACCACCGGTTTCGATTGGCGGTATCTCCGGGAGGCGGCGGAAGAGCATGAAAAATACGTCGATCGAGTCGGAGCCCTGGCGCGTCGCTACGGCATCTGGATCAACGGTTCTCTGCCGACTCTCGCGGACGGGGGAAGGATCGCCAATACCTCCATACTGTTCAATTCCTCCGGAGAGCAGGCCGGGGTCTACCGCAAGACCCACCTGTTCAGCCTGCTCCATGAGGATGAGCACCTGGCGCCGGGAGACTCCCTGACAATGGTCGATACCCCCTGGGGTCTCGTCGGTCTCTCCATCTGCTACGACATCCGTTTTCCGGAGCTTTTCCGCACCTATGCCCTGCAGGGCGCGCGCATGGTGCTCTCCCCCAGCGCTTTTCCCCATCCGCGCCTCGATCACTGGAGGATCCTGGTCCGTGCCCGCGCCATCGAGAACCAGATGTTTCTCGTGGGTGTCAACCGGGTGGGGAGCGAGGATTTCGGGCCGGACGGAACGGTAACCTTTTTCGGAAATTCCGTGATCATCGACCCATGGGGACGGACAGTCGTCGAAGCCGGGGAAACGGAAGAAACTCTCCTCACGGCATCAATCAACCTTCAGCAGGCCGAAGAGGTCCGTTCCCGCATGCGGGTGCTCGGCGACCGCAGGCCCGAACTGTACCGACTGGACTGAGGCTCCGCGGTATCAGGAGCATCTATCCTTTCAGCAAAGAGAGAAATGATCGCGCAATGACATTTGTTTCCACGGCAGCAAAAGTGATTCTCACCGGTCTGTTGTTTCTCCTCCCCGGTATCTTTCCATCAGCGGCCCAAGCCGGACCGATTTCCACATCGGAT
>JARKOC010000453.1 GCA_029975915.1 Bryobacteraceae bacterium | reverse complement strand
GCAATTGCCGCCTGACGCCGCGCCCTCCAACACCTACACGATCCGGATCGAGGACGGCTTCGGCAACCCGCTCTCGCCGGACCAGAACGTGACCTTCTCCGGCGACTGCCGGCTCAACGTGGCGATCGTGACCTTCACGGGGTTCTAGCGGGCGGTCCCTGACCGGACAGGCAAAAAGCGTTCACCACAGAGGGCACGGAGGACACAGAGAAAGGCGAAGGAAATCGCTTCTCCTCTGTGTTCTCTGTGCCCTCTGTGGTGAGATGTTCTACTCGGAAGCGGCGTCGGCCTCGTCCTCGGCGATCATCTGCTCCAGCGCGGCGGTTTCGAGCCGGTCGACGTAGCCCGCGATGGCCTCGTACAGGTACTCCGGCAGTTGGGGGTGGAACTGGACGAACGTCGCCCGGAAGGCAGGGTCGGTGCCGTAGGCCTCGCCCAGCCCGCGCAGGATGTCCAGCGTCGGCTCGTAGAAGTGGCGCAGGTTGGCCTGCCAGCGGTCGAGGAGGGCTTCGACTTCCGGGCTGTGGACGGGCAGATCGGCTTCCAGGGCGGCGGCCAGGTCGGCGTAAACCTGTCCGGCCTCGGCCAAAATCTGCGCTTGGCGCGCCGGGCCGTAGCCGTTCCAGCGCCGGATCGACTCGTTGACGATCTGCGGGCCGTACTGGAGCCGGGCCACGCGCTCGTAGTCCTTCTGTTTTTCCTCGTCGTAGAGGGGGGCGTCGTGGGTCATGATGGGATTCCTCGGTTGATTCACGTCCCGCCATCATAAACCATGACGCCGCGCGAGGGTCAAGGGGGCAAAAGCAGGATGAACCGCCAAAACGCCAAGAACGCCATGAAAAACAGGGAGAAAAGCAAGGAGCGCATTTGAGTTGGAGGCAGTGTCGGGTTGCACCTCAGCGCCTTGCCGCCTATCATGGTAGCATGTGATCCAATCCACCGCCTGACCCGTGTGAGGATGGCTAACCTCATGCCCCACTTCAAGAATCTGCTTCGCGTTGGCCTGCCGCTGCTGGCCTGCCTGCTG
>JARKOC010000441.1 GCA_029975915.1 Bryobacteraceae bacterium | reverse complement strand
CCAGGCGGAGAAGGCGTCGCTGGCCAGGAAGTCCCCCAGGATGCACAGGCGCTTGATGTTGCGTTGGGCAGCCGAGGCCAGCATCAGGCGCAGGGTGGTCGTGTCGTGTTCCGGCACTTCCACGTCGCTGATGAGCATGGCATCCCCCTCAGTGATGAGGATGTCCTGGGGGTTCTGTACGGAATGGAGGCTACCCGGTGACTGGCATCCAGGTTCCGGGGAGGGCAGCCACAGCAGGCTGGCCATGGATAGAGTGGGGGAGGCTGTCCTGGTGGTAGAACCACGAGGTACAGAACCGGGCAAGTGAGCCGTGTGGGCAACTCGCGGCATTCTGCATGGCTGGGGACTGTGAGACCGTTTCGGGGGGCAGATACGGTGAGTGGGAGCGGGGCATTCTGCACAGAATGATTTTTTATAGGGCGATCGGCGCTTTTGGGGAGGGATGTCAGGACCCCCGTGCCCCATCTCACCACATCTACAGGAGTGGCCTATTCCGGGCACGAGGTTCTATCTAAAAGATTCGTGAATTTTCTGCATCACCTCTGGACGAGCCAGGCCAACAAGATAGACTCGCGCTCGGTTCGGCACTTGGCATCGACTTGTCCGGTTGTCCTGGCTGCAACATGTCACCCGATCTCTCATGGTGGCTCGCGCCATGGCCACACTGTCCGACCCACTCGCATTCGACTTCACTCCCAACTACACAGAAGAACATCGATCTCCATGGGCAACTCAGCACTCGTGCGCACAGCCCTGCCTGACTTATTTCGGTGGGGACTCTACCCAATACCGCTGGACCGCAACGTAGGAGAGGACAAAAACCGAGGAAAACTCCCGCCAAAGGGTTTCTCTTGGAAGGAATTCCAGTCTCGCTGCCCAACTTCAGAGGAGTGGGAAAAATGGCTGCGTACATGGAACAATCTGAATGTCGCGGCCGTGCTTGGTGAAGCAAGCGGTATGTTCGTCATCGACACAGATACGCCTCCCGCACTTGAGGAAGTGCTGGGCTATTTCGATGACCGTTGGCCACAGACGCCCACTGTCCAGACCAGCCGTGGTTATCACTTCTACTTCAAGCATCCAGGAACCCGGATAAAGAGTCGCCCTGTCCCGCTGCTTGAAGGGGTTGACTGCAAAGCGGATGGTGGGATATGCGTTCTACCCCCATCTATCCATCCTTCCGGCACGCGGTACACATGGAAGCACACACCCGACGAGTTCCCATTCGCGCTTCCCCCCAAGTCGCTCCTGGCACTCTTGGAAGATATTCCGAAGCTACCCGCGCCCCTCAGCCCATCTTATATTGCTAACCAGTACCGTTCCGATGGTCGGCACTTCCTCGAAGAGGCTCTTGCCAGAGCTGTGCCTGGTACCCGCAACGCCACACTATTCTGGGCAGCCTGCCAGTGGCGAGATGATTGTGTAGACCAGGCCAGAGCCGAAGCGCTCGCAAGAGAATATGCGCAACGTGTGACCGGGGGGGATTTCACGGAACGAGAAGCGATTAGCACCGTATGCAGTGCTTACCACATGCCTGCCCGCGAACCTGCACGCTCGCCCTCGTCGCGAAGGCCGAACAAGCTCGCAAAACCTGCGAAGGTGGTAAGTATCGGCTCGCACCACAAAGCCGAGCTCGAATCCGACGTTCTGTACAGAATCCGGTTCTTCCCGCGAGGGTATCCACAGCCCTTGGGAAATCTCCTCCGCCAGATGCACCTGAAAGACTCAGGTTTTGCCAATTCGCCCAAACTAGAAGCCGCAGATGCCGTCCTGGCGGTCTGGTACGAAGCACTTACTGCCGACCTGCTCCCGAAAGATCTCGCAGTGACTGCGAAGGAATTCCAGGATATCACCTTCCAGTTAGGGCGGAACATGCATATCGCATTCCTGAAAAAAGGACTTGACCTCCTTACAGAGTTAGGCTTGTGGGAATTATATGAGTTTCAGTCCTACATAGAAGTACAAGAAGATCGGATAGAAACTCGTAAAATTCGCAGAGGAAGGCCTCCGGCAGTATACCGGCCTCGTATTCTCAAAGAGGCCATGGCTGAGTTCGCCAAATTCGTAACGGTCCGCGCCTTTGAGGCGGTCACCGTGGGTGTCCCCACCCTGTTCAGCCCGGCCCACGAACTCGGCCTCTCCGATGAGGAACTCGTTCTCCTCAATGAAGCCCGAGCAGACCGTTTCCAGGCTGAAGAAAAAGCTCGCGAGAAAGCAAAGGAGAGACTTCAGGAAATACGAAAGCGTTACCCCTGGCTTCTCGATCCAACCTGCCTGTTTCACGCTCCGGTCCTGAGCTTACCTCCGGGACCGATAGAGAATGGGGCTGCCTTTGCCAGCCTGCTTCATCGCATGAAGTTCGAAACTGAGCGAGAAGGTAAGCCGGTCCGGGGCTATGAGGTTGGCCGGAGCAACGGAGCCTTGCGGGAAATCCGGAAGAAGAACAACACAGTCATTGTTCCACGATACAAGATGGTTCCTTTACAAAGTGTGTTCAAAGATCCATTCGATCAGGTCGAAGAGGCGTGTCCAGGCGGGACTAAGCGTCGATGGGGCGTGTATTTCGTCTCATCCAGCGGCGAAGAACGCCGAGTGAACCCCTTGAAACGTGGGGATATTCTGGACTGGCTGACGAGACAATATGTCATCAAATGTGATCTCTTTATCGAGATCCAGGAACGAGGCGTTGAAAAGCGAATCTGTGATCTAACAGACTCAGATAGGTTCGCCATCAGCACTCACCAAAAACGTGCCCGAATCGCATCTATCCTTAGCCAAGGATCCAAGAAGAAATCTCGGCTGGCTCCAGTTACACAGGTCTACAAGAGCTTTGCCAAGAGGCATCTTGTCGAGCAGTTGCTGGCTGATCTGCCACCTGAGACCTACGAGAGCCGAGGGGATGCTGCGCTTGACAAACACACAGGCGAACTGCTCGGCCCTACCGAACTTGCAAGGGCCATCATCCGGGATCACAGGAACAGCAGTATGCCAGAGATACAGGGACAGACCCTTTCGGTTCTCACATCTGGATCCAATGAGGATGTTCCCGAAGGCATGATTATTGACGGGAACTCGGAGATAGCCACTGACGAAGGAACTGGGGAAACGGAACAGTCCGAAATGGCAGCCGACTGAGAAATGGTCCCATTCTCTTGGACAGCATGTGCCCATCCATTCTGTACAGAATGGGAAAGAGGGTAGGGTCAACCCCACCCGCATCAGACTCTCACCCACCATGCAGAGCGAGACCCAGGCAGGGTGCCAGCACCATCCTCTGGTGAGCCATGGAACCGGGGCGAGGAAGGCTGCCCTTGGGGATCTCCGAGTCTTCCTGGCCAAGCTCTTCCTTCCCTCCGAACTCGACAGCTGGATTGCTCTCCGGCAGTGGGGGAGGGGTCTTGGGTTGGGAGTCTTCAGTTGCCTTCAGTGGGCGAAGCCCACCTGTGCCGGCCTCCGGTGCTTTTTCCGGGGGCCGGGAAAGAGTATCTTGAATAGGCTCTGGTAAAGACTCTAGTATCGTTCCGGTCTGCCGGACTACTGTGGTCCGGTCAGCCGGACTACTGTGGTCCGAAGAATCGGACTGCCGCCGGTTCGAATCTCGACCATCCACCGAAGAAACTTCTCCTTGGCCAGCCTCGATTTTCTCCATCATCTCGGCCCAAAATTCTTCGCTGGGCGGGACGACATCGGCCCGTTCAATGGCGATGGCCTCGTCCTCTTTCTCGATCAACTCGTAGCCTATGTAGGCGTTGATGTTGTCGCGGGTGAAGAGGGACTCTGCGAGCATATTGGAAACCCAGGCTATCTCCCACCCTCCAACTCCCACATCCGCCGAGCGACCAGGTTGGTCACGTTGCCCTTGGCCTCCACAATCCCCTGCACCACCAGGAACGGCGCGTTGCGGATGACCCGCCGGAAGCGGCGGTAGACCTGCGGTCGGATCACGACGTTGATGAACCCGGCCTCGTCCTCCAGGGTCAGGAAGTGCATGCCCTTGGCCGTCGGCGGCGACTGGTGGACGACCGCCATGCCCGCCGCCCGCACCTTGTGACCATTGGCGCAGGCCCGCACCCCGGCGCTGTCCAGGATGCCCTTGCGGGTCAGCCGCGCCCGGTAGAAGACCATCGGATGCTCACCCGTGGACAGGCCCAGCATGCCATACTCCATGCCCAGCGCCTCGGCGGCGGTTAGCTCCGGCAGGTCGGCTTCCTGCTGCGGGAACACCAGGTCCAGGGCCGCCTCGCGGTAGTCCAGCTCGCCCAGCCGCCAGATCAACTCGCGGCGAGATGGCCCCAGCTCGTCCAGCGCCCCGGCCTGGATCAGATGCTCGACCAGGGTGCGGGGCAGCCGGGTCCGCCTGCAGAAGTGGGCCAGGTCCCGGAATGGCCCGACCTCTCTGGCGGAGACCACCCGATCCGCGCCCTGCTCGCCCAGCCCCTTGACGTAACCCAGCCCCAGCCGGAGCGCGCCGTCCTCCACCGTGCAGCGGGCCGCGCTACGGTTCACGTCCACTGGCAGGACGCGCACCCCATGCCGCCGGGCATCATTGACCACCACTGCCGGCCCCCAGAAGCCCATCGGCTGGTGGTTGAGTAAGGCTGTGTAGAACGCCGCCGGATGGTAGACCTTGAGCCAGGTCGAACGGTAGACCAGCACCGCGAAGGCCGCGGCATGGCTCTTGGGGAAGGAGTACAACCCGAAGGCCTTGAGCCGCTCGAAGACGTCCGCAGCGACCGCCGCCGGCACGTTCAGACGGGCGCTGCCGGCCATGAATGCCTGGCGGAAGGCCTCCACCGCCTGGGTGCCATCCTTGCGACCCAGGGCCCGGCGCAGCAGTTCTCCCTGGCCCGGTGTGAACCCGGCCAGGGCCTCGGCCACCTTGAGCACCTGCTCCTGGAACAGGATCACCCCCAGCGTCTCGGCCAGGATGCCTTCCAGCCGGGGATGGGGATAGACCACTTCCTCTTCTCTCAACCGCCTGCGCAGGTAGGGATGGACCATGTCGCCCTGGACCGGACCGGGCCGGATCAGGGAGATGGCCACCACCAGGTCGGCAAAGTTGCGCGGCTGCATGCGGGGCAGCATCTGGGCCTGGGCCCGCGACTCGACCTGGAAGCAGCCGACCGTATCCCCGGCGCAGATCAGGTCATAGATGGCCGGGTCGTCGAAAGTCAGGCTGTCCAGGTCGGGGCGCTGCCCAGTCATCTGAGCCACAATCGCCACCGCCTCGGCGATGGCGGACAGCATGCGCAGGCCCAGGATGTCGATCTTGACCAGCCCGGCTGTCTCCAGCCCGACCTTGTCCCATTGGACCACCGACCGATCAGACATGGTCGCAGGCTCGGTCGGGATACGCTCGGCCAGCGGCGGCCTGGTGATGACCATCCCGCCGTTGTGGATGCCCAGGTGGCGCGGCAGACCGTCGATCTGCCCGCACAGTTCCAGCAGCAGCGCCCAGGGTTCTTCCTCCTTCCGCTTGCCCAGCACATCCTTGAGGCCGGGACTGTCCGCCAGATGATGGGAACTGCGCACATCCAGTGCCTTGGCCGCCTGGTCGATCACGGTGTCTGGCAGGCCCAGAGCCTTGCCCACATCCCGCACCGCGCTCCTGGCCCGGAAGGTCACGAAGGTGCAGGCCATGGCCGCGTGGGCATGCCCGTAGCGGTGGTAGAGGTACTGGATCACTTCCTCGCGCCGGTCGGCCTGGAAGTCGATGTCGATGTCCGGAGTGCTCTGCCGCTCGGCAGATAGAAAGCGCTCGAAGACCAGGGCGTGGGCCAGCGGGTCGATTGGCGAGATGTCGAGCAGGTAGGCCACCAGGGAGTTGGCGGCTGAGCCGCGCCCCTGGCAGAGGATGCCCTGCGACCGGGCGAAGCGCACGATGTCCCACACGATCAGGAAGTAGTTGGCCAGCCCGGCCCGGGTGATGATGTCCAGTTCGTGAGTCAGATGGACCTCAACCGTCTCACCCCCGCCCGGATACTTGCGAGGCAACGCGGCCTCACACAGGTGGCGCAGATAAACTGGCGATTCCATTCTGTACGGAACGGGGAATGCCGGCAGGTCTTGCAAGCCGTGGCGCAGCTCGAAGGTGCACTGGCCTGCAATGCATGAGGTATTCCTGATGGCCTCTGGGTAACGGGCAAACAGCGCCGCCATCTCCGCCGCGGGCTTGAGGAAGTACTCGGAGTTGAGCCGCAGCACAGCCCCAGCCTGGTGAAGTGGTCTCAGGTGGCGGATGCTGACCAGCACGTCCTGCAGGCAGTGGCCATCGCGGGTTGCGTAGTGGATGTTGTTGGTGGCAACGCAGCCGATCCCCAGGCGGCCCGCCAGTTCGACCAGGCCCGCGTTGAGCCGATCATCCTGGGGATTCAGGTGGTTCTGAAGCTCGATCCAGAACCCTTCCCGGCCAAACAGGCGTTGGTAGTGGCGGGCTGCGGCCAGGGCAGTCTCACGATCGTCCCGCAGCAATGACGAGGCGATCACGCCCTGGCCGCAGCCCGACAGAGCAATCAGGCCCGCTGTATGCCCTTCCAGGGCCTCCACAGGCAGCGCCGCTTCGCCCTTCGGTACATTCCCCCGGCCCAGGCTGATCAGACGGCACAGGTGCCCCCAGCCAGCCTCATCTGCGGCGAGCAGAGTCAGGTGACTACCGCCGACTAGGGTCAATTCTGCGCCCAGAATGGGCTTGATGCCCGCCTGCCTTGCCGCCTCGACGAACGACACCGCCCCGTAAACGGCGTCGTGATCGGTGAGGGCCAGGGCGGGCATGCCCAGCGTGGCCGCCTGTGCGACCAGGGCTTCCGGGGAAGAAGCGCCGTCCAGCAGGCTGTAGTAGGAATGAGCGTGAAGCTCGACGTAGTCAGTCATAGAGCCGCTGCAGGTGCCAGGTATCATCCAGCAGGTCGTGGTAAAGCAGAACCAACAGCCCGGACCGGGTATACAGCCGGAGGTAATCGCGCCATACCCGGCCTTCCCACCAGGCCGTGTCCACCCGCCAGGCTCCGGCAATCCCGGCGACCGGATGGGTTTGTCCCAGCCAGACAAATCCCTGAGGCATGCCGTCAGAGCTGAAATGAACACTGATAGACTGGCCGGGGATCCACAGGCGAGTCATGCCGCGCCCACCTTCTCCAGCCGGAAGCGCCGTTCCGGCAAGAGCACGATGTCTTCCGCCGCCTGCACATGGTAGACCACCAGTCCCGCGTGGCGGGCCAGCAGGGCCTGGATGGCCTGAGCCGTCTGGTCCTGAACCGCTTCCTCGCCAAACAGGCTGAGCTGGCGGGCCAGAACGGGCTCCAGGTCGCCCAGGCAGACTTCGATGGCACTTACTCGCACATCCACAGGCAGCTTCTTGAGCAGCGCGGCCAGCAGCTTGCGCAAGTCACTCGCAGCGAGTACTGGCTGGCGCGGCCGGCGCAGGTCCGCCAGCACACGGCCGCCGGCCAGGCTCAGGCTCAGACGCACCGACCGGGCGGATTCGTGGCTGGCCGTCAGGCACTCTCCCAACTGATCGGCCAGGTGATCCAGCGTGGCACTCAAGATCGTCCGATCTTCCACGGGTGGCTCGAACTCATGGGAGAGCACCCTCTGGCGTGGCAGTGTTTGAGGCACCAGGGGACGTGGGTCCAGCCCATGCGCCAGGTCGTGCAGCAGCGGGCCATTGGGTCCCAACTGGGCCAGCATCGCGCTGCGTGGCAGGGCCGCCAGTTGCCCCAGAGTGTGGATACCCAACAGGAATAGTCGATGGGATTGCTCGGCCTCCAAGGGCAGCAGTCGCACCGGCAGCGGGCTGAGATACTCCGCCTCGGTTCTGTACAGAATGGCCTGCACGCCTGCCTTGCCGGTCGCTGCTACGACCTGAGCCGTGAACTTGCTCGAAGCCAGGCCGACCCGCCCGGTCAACCCCAGTTCCCGCCGCACCTCGGCCTGAAGCTGCTTCGCAAGCCGTTCAGTGTCCGCCTGCCTCAGCGTGCCGAAATCCAGATAGTAGACCGCCCTGATCGCACCTGCCGGATCGGGATCGGGTTCGACCCGGTCGCTGAAACGCCACAGGATGTCCAGCAGGCATGCATGGGCCGCTTTCCAGCGCGAGGTCGCCAGCGGCTGCACGCTCGCCGTCGGGCAGATGCCCCGCGCCGCTTTGAGGGTCTGACCCGGTCTCACCCCGGCCTGGTAGGCTTCCCTGGAGATAGCTCGCACCTGCGCACCGGGCCGATTCTCACGGGCGAGGAGCAGCGGCGTCCGGGCCAGGTCCGGCTGGGTCTGGCGAGTCACTGCCGCCGCGAAGAAGGGGATGAGCAGGCAGCCGATCACAGGGCCTCCTGGTAGATGATTTCAAGGATGACAGAACGGCCGGAGGGGATCCCCCGGCCTTTGCGCAGCGTGACGGCCGTCTCGCAGCCGCAGACGAGACCATTCCTGGATAGCCAGCGTCTCCGAGCCAAGTGAAGCGCCAGCCCGGCCGCCTCGCTCAGACCGGGCTGCGCCTCGACCAGGAGCAGCGTGCCGCCCGCTCCGGCCAGCGGCCCGGCCATCCGGCGCAGTTCCTGGGCCGTTTGCGAGATACTTCTGGAAGAGAGCACAGGGAGGCTAAACACCACCAGACCGCCCGGCAGCAGTTCGGCCAGGTCCCGCGCCAGGGCCAGTGCCTGAGCCAGATCCACCGGCTGGATGAGGAACAGGTCGGCCAGCTTCACCCCGGCGTGAACCGCGTGAGCCGCGTCGAAAGTGCCGTCGCCGTCCAGCCAGACCACCGGGCGGCGCTCCGCCTGGGCATGGGCGGCCAGGTGTCCAGCCAGTGTGCCTGCGCCACAGGTCCCCATCCCAGCCAGCAGGCTGATCTGGCCCACGGGCAAGCCGCCGCCCAGCAGTTCGTCCAGGGCCGGGAAGCCGCTAGGGATGATCGGCGTTGGTGCTCGCTCGCAGGCGCGGGTGATGATCTGCTGGCCCCAGCGCAGCCGGAGCTGATCCAGGGTCACTTCAAGCGTGGCAGTTCGTTCGGCAGGCATGCGGAGGGAGTTCCTGCTCATTGGACGTTTGCCACAAGATTAGCACTTATGTTCTATTGTTGGGGCGAAATCAGTAGCCAGTTTGAGTACAAACTTTTCTGCGTGTTTTTCGATTGGCTTATCCATTAGCATCCCCTCCTGGCTGTCCACAGCATGACGCGCTACACTTCGCTGACCAGTCCTCCTCGGAATGTGAGT
>JARKOC010000429.1 GCA_029975915.1 Bryobacteraceae bacterium | reverse complement strand
CTCCCGTCCCCACAGCGACTTGATTACGTCCAGCGCGTCCAGCGGGACAATAACCTTGTCGTACTTCAGCAGGTCACGCATATTCAGATAATTGACCCGCAGGTAGTGCGCGTCGGGCAGATTCATCACGCTGCGTTCAACATTTTCGTTGCGCTCCGCCAGCAGCACCAGCGCCGAGGTATCCTTGCCCACAACGGCATCCAATGCCTGCCGCATAGCCTTCGTCTTGGGCGCATCCAGCGAAACCTGATCCACGAACACCAGTTGATTGTCACGGGCCAGGGCGCTCAGAGCGCACCGAATGGCCTGCTGGCGCATCTTACGCGGCATGTCCTTGGTGTATTTGCGGGGCTTCGGCCCTTTCGGGCGGCCACCACCTACAAACTGCGTCGCATCGCGTGAGCCGTGCCGCGCGCGGCCTGTACCCTTCTGGCGGTACCACTTAGCCGACGTGCGGTTGACTTCACCGCGCCGCTGCGTGCTGGCCGTACCCAGGCGGGCGTGCGCCATCTGGCGAACATAAGCCTGGTGCATCAGCCCCACATTCACTTCAACTTCAAAAATATCGGCGGGCAGATCAATCGTCTTGACCTGTTGGCCGCTGAGATTCACGACTGGAACTTGCATGATTAACGTCTCCTTCTCGCCTAACCGCGACGCACGCGCGCCGGTTTAATCATGACGATGCCGCCGTTCGCGCCGGGAACAGACCCCCGCACGGCGAGAAGATTTTTATCCGGGTCTACCACGACGACTTCCAGATTCTCAGTCGTCACGCGCGCCGACCCCATGTGACCGGGGAAACGTTTCCCCTTCAGCGTCTTGCCGGGGTACGTGTTGCTGCCTGCCGAACCAGGGGCGCGGGTGCGGTCGGAAGCGCCGTGCGTTTTCGGCTGGCGGTTGAAGTTGTGGCGCTTGATACCACCCTGGAACCCCCGGCCTTTGCTGGTGCCGATCACGTCCACGCGCTCGCCGGTGGCAAACACGTCAGCCTTAATTACCTGTCCTTCGGCCACGTCCACTTCACCATCCTTCACGCGGAATTCGCGCAGGTGGCGCAGGGCGGGCAGATTGTTACGCTGGAGATGTCCCAACTGGCCTTTCGTGAGGCGCTGCGGTTTGGTTTCGCTAAAGCCAAGCTGAATGGCCTTGTAACCATCTTTATCCGCCGTACGCACCTGCGTCACGAAGCAGGGACCAGCCTGAATGACGGTCACGGGAATAACATCCCCCTTCGCGTCAAAAATCTGGGTCATACCCACTTTCTTGCCAATAATACCCTTCATGTCTGTTGCCTTTCCCGAAGGCGGCGCGGCGCGGCGCGCCCAACCGACGCCTTCATCAGCTTCTCATTGCGCAGCGGCGGACGCTGCCAGCGCCCGCTTACGCCCTCTTACTTCACCACAATATCCACGCCTGCTGGCAGGTTCAGGCGCATCAGGGCGTCAATCGTCTTGCTGTCCGGGTCGAGCACATCCACCAGGCGCTTGTGCGTCCGAATTTCGAAATGCTCCTGCGAGTCCTTATCAATGAACGGGCTGCGCCGCACGGTGAAGCGTTCAATCCGCGTGGGCAGCGGCACCGGGCCAACCACCCGCGCACCGGTGCGTTCGGCGGTTTCCACGATACGCTGCACCGACTGGTCGAGCACCCGGTGGTCATACGCCTTGAGCCAGATACGAATTTTATTGCGAACCATTGTTTTGCCTCTATCGCCTGTCCGACGCAGGTAGGGGCGGGTTTCGAAACCCGCCCCTACGCTTGTTCGGCTACTCTGGCGTTTATTCCAGGATTTCGGTGATGACACCCGCACCGACGGTCAGACCGCCTTCACGGATAGCGAACTTCGAACCCTTTTCCAGCGCGACCGGCATAATCAGTTCGACTTCCAGGTTCACGCTGTCGCCCGGCATGACCATTTCCACGCCCTTCGGCAGCTGGATGGTGCCCGTCACGTCCATCGTGCGGATGTAGAACTGCGGACGGTAGCCGGGGAAGAACGCCTTGTGGCGGCCACCCTCGTCCTTACGCAGCACGTACACTTCGCTCATGAACTTGCGGTGCGGGGTGATGCTCTTGGGCTTCGCCAGCACCATACCACGCTCCACGTCGTCGCGGGTGATACCACGCAGCAGGATACCGGCGTTGTCGCCAGCTTCGGCGGCGTCCAGTTCCTTGTGGAACATTTCGATACCGGTGACGATGGTCTTCATCGTTTCATCGCGCAGGCCGATGATTTCGATTTCTTCACCCTTGGTCATCTTGCCGCGTTCAACACGGCCCGTCACCACCGTACCACGACCCTTGATCGAGAACACGTCTTCGACCGGCATCAGGAAGGGCTTGTCCACTTCGCGGACCGGCGTGGGGATAAATTCATCCACCGCGTCCATCAGCTTCAGGATGCTCTCGTATTCCGGCGCGTTCGGGTCATCGCTGGTGGATTCGTTGGCCTGGAGGGCCGAACCGCGCACAATGGGCGTATTGAAGAAGCCGTAGCTTTCCAGCAGTTCGGTCAGTTCCAGTTCGACCAGTTCCAGCAGTTCCGGGTCGTCCATCTGGTCAATCTTGTTCAGATACACCACCATCGCGGGCACTTCCACCTGGCGGGCCAGCAGCACGTGTTCGCGCGTCTGCGGCATTGGGCCGTCGGGGGCGCTCACGACGAGGATCGCGCCGTCCATCTGCGCCGCGCCGGTGATCATGTTCTTGATGTAGTCGCGGTGTCCGGGGCAGTCCACGTGCGCGTAGTGGCGCGCGTCGGTTTCGTACTCCACGTGACGGATGTTGATCGTGATACCGCGCGCCTTCTCTTCGGGCGCGTTGTCAATATCATCGTATTTCATCCGTGCGGCTTTACCCTTCAGCGCCAACACCTTGGTGATCGCTGCCGTGAGGGTGGTCTTGCCGTGATCGACATGACCAATCGTGCCGATGTTCACATGGGGCTTGCTACGCTCAAACTTGCTCATTGTGACTCTATCCTTTTCCTCTGATTTGACACTCAGACGTTTTTTTGCTTGTTATGTCCGGTCATAGCCGGACACCGGAATTACCGTTGTTTACCGGCCACCCTTGATCACTTCATCAGCGATGCTCTGGGGCGCGATGGTGTACTTCTCGAATTCCATCGTGAAACTGCCGCGTCCCTGCGTCATGTTGCGCAGTTGGGTGGCGTAACCAAACATTTCCCCCAGCGGCACCGAAGCGCGCACCGACGTTGTGCCCGCGCCGCGGGGTTCCATGCCCAGAATGATGCCGCGCCGTGATGACAGGTCACCGACAATCGTGCCGGTGAATTCTTCGGGCACCACCACTTCAACCTTCATGCTCGGCTCCAGCAGCACCGGACCGGCCTTCTGCACGCCTTCCTTCAGACACATCGAACCGGCGACCTTGAACGCCATTTCCGACGAGTCCACTTCATGGAACGCGCCGTCTACCAGCGTGGCCTTCAGGCCAACCACCGGATAACCCGCCAACACGCCGCCCTGGGTCGCGTCCCGCACGCCGTTGCGCGCCGCCGGAACATATTCCTTCGGGATCGAACCACCCTTGATGGCGTCCACGAACAGGAATTCCTCGCCGGGGGGCAGCGCGGCGCGGTCTTCATCGCTCAGGGGTTCAAACTCGAACACCACGCGGGCGTACTGGCCGCTGCCGCCGGTCTGCCGTTTGAAGGTCGTATCAATCCGCACGTTGCGGGTGATCGTTTCGCGGTAGGCCACGCGCGGGCGGCCAACCGTCGCCTGCACATTGAACTCGCGGAACATACGGTCAACCAGCACTTCCAGGTGCAGTTCGCCCATACCCTTGATCTTGGTCTGGCCGAGTTTGTCGTCCACCTCGATCTTGAAGGTCGGGTCTTCCTCCGCCAGACGGCGCAGGGCGATGCCCATCTTATCCTGATCGGCCTTGCTGTTCGGCTCAATCGAAAGTTCGATGACCGGTTCGGGGAAGCTGATCTTTTCCAGCACAATCGGGTTGTTCGGGTCACTCAGCGTATCGCCGGTGAAGGTTTCCTTCAGACCGAGGATGGCCGCGATGTCGCCGGCGTGAACTTCTTCCACATCCTCGCGGCGGTCAGCGAACATCCGCACGATCCGGCCAATCCGCTCACGCTCGCCCTTCGTGGTGTTCAGCAGCGTGGTGCCAGTCCGCACCACACCGGAATACACCCGGAAGAAGGCCAGCCGGCCCACGTAGGGGTCGGTCAGGATTTTGAACACCAGCGCCGAGGCCGGCTGCGAGTCGGACGCTTCGCGCGCCACCGGCTCATCGGTCTTAGGGTGCGTGCCATGCACCGGCGGAACATCCAGCGGCGACGGCAGCAGCTCCACGACTTTATCCAGCATCAACTGCACGCCCTTGTTCTTCAGGGCTGAACCACACAGCACGGGATGGATTTTCCCGGCGATGGTCGCCGCGCGCATCGCGCCCAGCAGTTCTTCGTTGGTGACTTCTTCTTCCATCAGGTACTTTTCGGTCAGGTAGTCGTCGTTTTCGACAATCTTCTCGACCATTTCCTGACGGTGGGTTTCGGCCTGTTCGCGGTAGCTTTCGGGAATGTCACGAACCTGAATGTCCGTGCCTTCGTCGTTGCCATACACGACCAGCTTCATGTCAATCAGATCAATGATGCCGCCGAATTCCGGGCCTTCGCCGTAGGGCATCTGGATCGGAACCGGGTTGCCGCTCACGCGGTCAACGATCATCTCCACGCAGCGCCAGAAGTTCGCGCCGGTGCGATCCATCTTATTGACAAAGCAGATGCGCGGCACACCGTAGGTGTTGGCCTGCCGCCAGACTGTCTCCGACTGCGGCTCAACGCCGGCTACCGCGTCGAATACCACCACGCCGCCATCCAGCACGCGCAGGCTGCGCTGCACTTCGGCAGTGAAATCCACGTGGCCGGGAGTGTCAATGACGTTGACCTGATGCCCCTTCCACGAAGCGGTCACAGCGGCGGCGGTGATCGTGATCCCGCGTTCGCGTTCCTGCTCCATGTAGTCGGTCGTGGCCGCGCCTTCGTGAACTTCCCCGACTTTGTGGATCATGCCGGTGTAATACAGCACGCGCTCCGTCGTCGTGGTTTTACCGGCGTCAATGTGCGCGATGATGCCGATATTACGAACCTTATTCAGATCAAGTACCGTTTCAGCTTTTTTCGCCATGCGTCTCTCTTAGCTCTTAGCTGTTAGCTGTTAGCGACTTAGCTATCCTGTGAGTTCCGTCTGCTTCCGATGTCAACCGCGTTCCGTCCAGAGCCAAAATGCTAACGCTAATCGCTGCTGCCCGCTTACCGGAAATGGGCGAAGGCGCGGTTCGCCTCGGCCATCCGGTGCGTGTCATCCTTCTTCTTAATCGAAGCGCCCTGACCGGCGGCAGCGTCCATCAGTTCGGCGGCCAGTTTTTCCGCCATGTTGCGGCCACCCCGATTGCGGGCGTTTTCCAGAATCCAGCGCATCGCCAGCGTCGTGCCGCGATAGTGCGCCACTTCCACCGGCACCTGATAGGTCGAACCACCCACACGCATGGGCTTGACTTCCACCGCCGGTGTCACGTTGCGGAGCGCCTGCTCGAATACCTCAATCGGGTCCCGTTTCTGGCGTTCTTCGATGATGTCCAGCGCCGTGTACATCAGCCGCTGGGCGGTGCTTTTCTTGCCACCGTACATCATGCGGTTGATGACCATCGTCAGTTGGACGTTGTTGTACTTACGATCCGGCACAACAGGCCGCCGGGTGGGACGATTTCTTCTCGGCATAACCGACTACCTTTCTATTTCTTCTTCGCCGCCGCAGCCGCGCCAGCCTTCGGACGTTTGGTGCCGTACTTGCTGCGCGCCTGTTCACGGTTCTTGACGCCATCCGTATCCAGCGTGCCGCGCACAATGTGATAACGCACGCCGGGCAGGTCTTTCACACGGCCACCACGCACCAGCACGATGCTGTGCTCCTGGAGGCTGTGCCCTTCACCGGGAATGTAAGCCGTAACCTCGATCAGGTTGCTCAGGCGAACACGTGCCACCTTCCGCAAAGCCGAGTTCGGTTTCTTCGGGGTCATCGTCTTGACGACCATACACACGCCGCGCTTCTGCGGAGCGCCTTTACGCCGCCGGGTACGCTTTTGCGTGTAAGCGTTCAGCGTGTATTGCAGCGCCGGGGCTTTGGATTTACTTTTCTTATCCTGGCGGCCCTTCCGCACCAACTGGTTGATTGTTGGCATAGTAGTCTCCGAAATTGATGAACTTTTTTTGGACACGCAAACGGGCGTACTTAACAACAGAACGCCCGTATCCGTCTTCGGTCGAAGGCGAGCTACCCCGGACAGCGGGACGCTTTCGCCACCATGCGCTCAGTTCGGCGTTCACATTGCCTCAACGTGGAGGTTGTAGCCGTCTTATGCGGGTTAGCATATTAACATTTCCGATTTCCAGAGTCAAGATTAGACGCGGGGATTTCTTTTGGAATTTTTTTGAATG
>JARKOC010000404.1 GCA_029975915.1 Bryobacteraceae bacterium | reverse complement strand
AATTCACCGGACGGTTCCAGGGCGCTGACGACGCGTACCTGATGCCCCAGGTGGCGCAAGGCCAGCGCCACGTCGCGGGTGTACCGTTCCAGCCCGCCGATCAGTTGGGCATGCAGGCCGATCATCAGGAAGCGCATGGGGTTTCTCCCAGCAGGCTGCAGGCGAATGCATAAAACTGGCGGGCCAGGGCCGTCGCGGAATAGTGCTCCAGGGCGCGCTGCCGGCCGCGTGCGGCCAGATCGGCGCGGAAGGCCGGATCGTCGTGAAGGCGTTGCAGGTTGGCTGCTAGGGCCGGAACATCCTCTTCTGGAAATAGCAGCCCGGCATCGCCGATGACTTCCGGGATTGCACCCGAATTTGAGCCAACCACGACCGCGCCCGCCGCCATAGCCTCCACCAGAACCACTCCGAATTGCTCCTTCCAGGTCGGGGTGGTGTGAGATGGGAGCACCAATACGTGCAGGTTGGCGAGTTGCTCCATGACAGTGTCGCGGGCCACATATCCCTGGAATACAACCTGACCGGCGATGCCGAGGGCAGAAGCCTGGGCTTCCAAGGCTTGCCGCTGTGGACCGTCGCCCATGAGACACAACCGCCAGGAGCCATGCAATTGGGCGACTGCTGCCAGTAGATCCGCTACCCCTTTTTCGGTGGCCAGTGTTCCCAGGTAACCGACCACCAATGGTGATTCGGCCCGCGTAGACACTTCGACCGGTGGCTCGACGGCTCCCAGCGTATATTGCACGCTGGTCCGGCCTCGATAACCGTGAGTGTGCAGCAGGCGTTCCGATTCACTGTCGGAGGCAAGGATGGCGTCCGAGAGCGCAAAAAAGAGCAGCTCTTTTAGGATGTGTTGAGGGCGGTTCAAGTGATAGTCGATGTTGGTCAGGGTGAAGGTGAGACGCTGGGCACGAGGGGCCAGCCTGAGTACGGCCAGGAGGGCAAACAGGGTGGACCAATCGTAGCGTTCCTGGGCAATGCACACGATGTCCGGCTCACAGGCGCGCAGCACTGCGCCCAGCCCGGCGTAATGCCGGAAGTGACTGTTCGCGAGGGGCAATGGCCGTATTTCGTAGCGCTCGCGACGCTCTGGCTGGATGGAGTAGGTCACGACCGGCCCATACCGGTTAGTCTGCCATTGAGCCGGGGTAACGACGGTCACGCGAACGTCACGATACAGTTCGACTAACCGCTCCCACACTCGCCGGTTGGCCGGTTCTACGTAGGCATGACTCAAGGTGAGGATGTTCATTTCGGATCGATTGACTTGCTGCGTAGCCGTAGATAAGTCGACTCCACTTTGTGCGGGGGAAACACGAGTGCCAGCCCAATCTGGACCAGTTTGGCGGGCAGCGACTCGCGGTTGTGGCGCAGCGAGGTGAGCAGCCAGCGCAATCCTTCTTTGCGGCTGCCAGCCTTCAGCTGCCAGTAGCCATACCCGTATTGTTGGCGACCGATGGCCCGATCGACGGCCAGATCGGGATAATCGGCCCGATCCCGTACCAGGCTTTTGATCTTTTCCAGCGTCTGAATACCGCTCCATTGATGGGCCAGGGCCGCATCGGGTGAATTGGCTCGACGCTGCCGGTAGCGGGCCACCGGAGGCCCATCCACGAAGGCGAATTGTCCCCCTGCGGCCGCGATCTTCAGCCAGAAGTGCCAGTCTTCGTTGCTGGTCAAGTCCTCGTCCATGCCGCTCACGCGCGCGACCCATTTCCGCCGCACCAGGGCCATCAGCGTCCATAGGAGAGGAGCATGCAATTCGGTTTTCAGATCGATCCCCTGGTCAAAGTAGCGTTCCTTATCCGATGGAAACGGGTGCGCGGGATCGTCCTCCCAGAAGACCAGCGGACGCCCGTAGGCGACAGCCACTTCGGGATGTTGTTGGAGGTAATCCACCCGCAGACGCAGCGCATCCGGCTCCATGAGATCGTCGGCATCAAAGAACTGGATGTAGTCCCCCTGTGAAAGAGCGAACCCTTTATTGCGGGCGGCCGCCCGCCCGGCGTTGGGCTGGACGTGCAGCCGGATGCGATCCCCGTAGCGCTCGCGGAGGAAGTCGGCGGTGCCATCGGTCGAGCCGTCATCGACCACGATCACCTCACAGGCGGGGTAAGTCTGAGCCAGGGCGCTGTCGATCGCCTCGCCAATCCACCGCCGCATGTTGTAGGTGGGGATGATGATGCTGACGATGGGAATCGGCGTCATACAGGCTTGCCTAGCACTTTGTGCAGGATGATGTGTTTGACCTGCATCGCACGCCAATGGCCGAAAACTCGAACAAGCTGGCGGTAACGGGGGCGCTCTGGAACATAGGCAGGATCAAGGTCCAGCGCGCACACGAGATTTTTCTGTGCCAGCTTTCGATCAAATGGCAAAAGCTGTTCCGCCAATTCGTAGAATCGTTCTGCAAGCAGATGGCGCCGCTGAGTAGTCAGGGTTCCCTTGGTCTGCAGTGCGGTCAGTGTATTTTTCCAGAGACGAACCCAGATATTCTTGCGCAGCAAAGGATCCATATGAGAGACGGTGGTCTGTGAGTGTCTCCGGTAGCGCCCAATGGAGTCGTGTAGATAGGCGATATTAGGTTCGGTGACTGCAACTCGTAGAATAAAATCTGCATCCTGCAATGTGCGCAAATTCTCGTCCCAGACTATACCAGTTAATGATTTTGCCCTGAATAGATAGCTGAAATTCGCACACCACCAATGGGTCAAATGTGCATCCAGCAAATCATCAACTCGTCCACGCTGAGAAGGCGTTTCTTGACGTACTCCATCAGCAATCCATTCGGTGAACTCGGAGTAAACAAGGTCAATATTCGGATACTGCCTCAGGTAGTTGACTTGAGCATCAACAACATTTGCGTTCAATAAATCGTCATCATCCAGAAATTTGATAAATCCGCCTCGTGCCGCTTTCATGCCCGTATTTCGTGCAGCACTGCCGCCGCGATGTTCTGCCAGGAACACACGGTATGGCTCTCCTAACCCTTGCAGAAATTCTCGTGTGCCGTCGGTGCTGCCATCATCGACGATGATAACCTCGTAGGAACACGCCAGCTTTCCCACGAACGACGCCAGCGCTTCCTGAAGCAGCGCCAGGCGGTTGTAGGTGGGGATGATGATCGAGAGGTCGAGTTTATCTGTCATGGCCCATGCTGTTACTCGCCCATAGGTGGATGCGCGATGAGGACTTATGGGCAGGGTCTTCGACCAGGGTTGTTTCGTAGCCGTGGTGCAGAAGGATGTTCTGGACGTCGAACATCGCCGAAATGTTGTGGACTTCGATAAAGAGTGAGGGATGCGCGGTTTGCAGCACTTTTCGTGCACCTTCCAGCACCAGTCGTTCCGCGCCTTCCACGTCAATCTTGATCAGGTCAGGGATTGCATAGCCTTCCTCAAGGAGCTGGTCGATCGTCTTGACGGTCACAGTGATCGTGTCCAGTTTTGCATACACGGCCGGTGCAATGCGCTCCGAGGTCAGTCCACTGGACTCCAGATGCCCGATATCCGCATCCAATTCGATGGAACTGGTGCGAAACGTCTGTTGACCCGCTTGATCGGCAAGGGCGTATGGTTCAACTCGCACCCGGCGTGCCAGTTCAGGATTCGCCTCCAGTTGTTGGGTCAGCCGTGTGAGATTGTGCGGGCTGGGTTCAAACGCGACTACACAGCCCGATTCTCCGACGAGCGCTGCAAAAGCGAGGGTGTGATACCCGATGTAAGCGCCCACATCCCAGACTGTTTTCTTTTCCAGAGCGATTCCAACTGAAGCAAGCGCTTCAAACATGAATCCATCAAACGTACCCGTGGACATTGAGCGTTGCCCGGAATTGTTCCGATCCAGGAACATTCGAGCGCCGTTAAGGGGGCCTGTCGGGATGATAAACCAGTCATAGTCCGCAATGTGGGGTGTTTTGATGGTGTCTGGCTGGATCGTAAAGGCCAGCTTCCAGAAGACCTTACTGACGAAAGTACGTAGTGCCCAAATCATGGTTCGCTCGCGACTTTCTCTTCCGATGTTTGGTGCTGCCAGGAATGATCAACCAGTAACGGGCCGTGTACCGGGACACTGGGGAGCTTTCCCGTCCCGTAATAGTCGCCTTCGATGACATCGAACATGGCGGCGTCTTTGAGCCAGTCTATTTCCGCTTGCCCAGAAGCCGACCATAGGTTGACTTTATAGGTTCCTGGCGCAAGCGGCAAATGGGGAACTCGGCAGCAAAACATCCCTTCGCGGTGATGGCCGGTGAATTGATCGCCGGAAAACAGGCTGTAGAATGTGCAGAGGCGTTGATCGTGCATGTTGGCGACTACGATGGCTACAGAGACATTGGCCAGATTGACCGGTTGATCGGCCCGGTAAGCGACTCGAAAAATCGCATCTTCCCCAGCTTTCAATGAGGCCACAGGCAACCCCGATCCATCGGCAAGCGCCAGACTTGTGAAGCGAAAATCCCCGCTGCCCTGGCGATCTGGCCGAGAGTCCAGCGAGGTCTGCATAATCTCGGTTGAGATCGCCATGTATCCCGCGATCACGTCCTCGGTTGGTCCGACTTGCACGATTTGTCCCTGTTCGAGCCGGAACGCTCGCGAACAGAGATTGCTCACCGCCGCCATATTATGACTCACGAACAGCACCGTGCGGCCGCCGTGGGCGACGTCGCTCATCTTGCCCAGGCACTTCTTCTGAAAGGCCGCGTCGCCGACGGCCAGCACCTCGTCCACCAGCAGAATCTCCGCTTCCAGGTGGGCCGCCACCGCGAAGGCCAGCCGCATGTACATCCCGCTGGAATAGCGCTTGACCGGGGTGTCGATGAACTTCTCGACCTCGGCGAAAGCCACGATCTCATCGAACTTGCGCACGATCTCGGCGCGGGTCATGCCCAGGATCGCCCCGTTCAGGTAGATGTTCTCGCGCCCGGTCAGCTCCGCGTGAAAGCCCGTTCCGACCTCCAGCAGCGAGCCGACCCGGCCGTTGAGATAGACCGCGCCGGTGGTGGGTTGGGTGATGCGCGACAGCACCTTGAGCAGGGTGCTTTTGCCTGCCCCATTCCGCCCGATCACGCCC
>JARKOC010000401.1 GCA_029975915.1 Bryobacteraceae bacterium | reverse complement strand
CAGCGACGCCCTGCGTGTGCTGCTGGCCTTCGCCTTCGAGGAACTGAGTCTGCACCACGTCGGCCTGACCGTGATGGACTACAACACGGCCGCGATCCGGGCCTACGAACGGGTCGGGTTCGTGCGGGAAGGCGCGCGGCGGCAGGTCGTCCAGCGCGCCGGGCAGCGCTACGACCTGCTCTGCTACGGCATGCTGCGCGATGAATGGGAAAAAGGCGGCTCTTAGCTCTTGGCTCTTCGCTTTTAGCCGACAGCCAGAAGCCAACAGCATTTATCCAGAACGGCAAACTGCGCCACGAGTGGAGGAAAAGCGGCGCATAGCCGCTGGTAGGAGGCCTGGTTCATCCAAGGTCCGGCAGCTTGAGCGCGCCGGACTTCGTTTTTTGTGCAAGACGCTGAGAGTCGATCAGCCATAGGGCAGGCGCAGGGGGGGCGTCCGGTCGGAGAGGCGATTCCGTGGAAAGATCGGGAGCATCCACAAAGGAGACCTCCCATGCGCAACTTCGTGCGGCTGATCGTGCTCGTGGTCCTGCTCCTGCCCGGGGTGCCCGGCATCGCCCGCGCCCAGGGGCCGGAGCCGTTCGCGCTGACTCAGGAAATGGGTCGGGGTGCGGTCCAGCGGGCGGAATGGCAGACCAATGGCTCGCTGATCCTGGTGGACACGGCGCGCGGCGCGTGGCTGTACACTTCCTCGCTCGCCGACGCCGGATTCCTCCCCGACGCGCGGCTGGCCCGCTTCAGCCCGGACGGAGCGTTGCTGGCGGGCGTGGACCCAGACAACCGGATCATCTTGTGGGATGCCAACACGCTCACCAAGACGGGCACGCTCCTCGGCCATGCGGCCTACGTTCGCGCGTTGGAGTGGAGCCCGGACGGATGCCATCTGGCAAGTCTCGATCGGACCGGGGCGATCCGCGTGTGGGATGTGGCGGCAGCGGGCGATCCGCTGGGGCTGGCCCTGGAAGGCGCGGACACGCTCGCGTGGAGCAAGGCGGGCAGCTACCTCGCCGCCCTGGACGAAGCCACCGGCCACCTAGAGGTGTGGACGATCAACGGCACCCCGGTAACGAGCTGGGGCAGGCCAGACTACGTGAGCAGCTATGGTTACGAAATGTTATGGCGCGACGATAGCCAGCTCATGTGGATCACCAATGGGGAAGTCACCGAAGGAGAACTCTGGGACAGCGTTACTCACACGATCACGCCGTTTGATTACCTTGGCTATGCTCAGGGATTTAGCCCGGATGGCTCGACGCTGATCACCGGCTCCAGGGCTATCGAAGTGGATTCCGGCAAACAACTATTCAGGGTCAGTGATCTGAGCCCAAGCGCGATCAGTTGGAGCCCTAACGGACGTTACATCGCCTTTGGCACCTGGACCTACGTGGTGGACTCCTCCACCGAGGTCAGAATCGTGGTGGAAAGCACGGGGGAGACGCTGTACACGTTCCCCTTCGAACACACCATCGAAAGCCTCCACTGGAGTTCGGATGGGACGCAGCTCCTCGTGGTCGATACGGAGTCCCAGCTCGAAGTCCTCCAGTTCCCCTCACCCGCGTCTCAGCCGAGGAGCGAGGCACACACCACCATTGGAGAAACCGCCGTCTGGCGCGACGACGGCCGGCTCATCGCCGCTGCCGATACCCTGACCGGCGCGTTCCTGTGGGATGCCGCGACAGGCCAGCGACTCGGCTCGCGCCTGGAGCAGGGCCAACCAGCCAGCCAGATCGCCTGGCAGCCGGGCGGCACGCTGTTGGCGACCGCCGGGGGAGACGGCTGGGACAGCCTGAACAACAACGTCACGATCTGGGAACCCGACTCGGAGGCCCCCTCCTGGCGCGATCGCGTCCGTGCCTTTGCCCACCTGGAACTCATCACGGAACTCGCTTGGAGTCCCGATGGCAGAACCCTCGCCAGCGCCGAGCGCCGCCAGTACTTGCACCTTTGGCAGCCAGATACCCCTGACCTCATCCAGATCATCGATCTTTGGACAGATAAGCTGGACCCCAACATCATGATGATCACCCCCCTCGACGCCATAAGATGGGACCGAGACAGTCGCCAACTTCTAGTCTTATATTCGCATCGGACTGGGGGAACCGCCACACAGCTGATCGATGTAGCCGGAGAACCCATGCTCACGGTTCGGGGCCCGGCGAGCTATGACAGCACGTTTGCCTGGACGCCGGACAACCGATTCATCTGGGGCACCTGGAATCACGGTTACGGCTGCGGGGGCGCACCGCCAATCATTCGAGACATCACCTTTGGCGGCGAGGGCATCCCGTACGATCCGCAAGCGCCCCTGCGGCTTTCCGGCTTGAAAGAACAGGTCGCGGGCGGCGCCCTGAATCCGGACGGAACGCTGCTCCTAGGCTGGGACATTTCCGGCCGTGGCCTGCTGTGGGACACGGCGACTCAGGCCGTGCAATTTAGCCTGGACGGGGTGGACGACGCGGCCTGGGCCCCGGATGGGAGTCTGCTCGTCGTGTACGGCACGGACGGAGTGATCCGGCTGCTAGACCCGGCGACGGGCGAAGTCGTGCAGGCGTTGGCCCGGCATTTCCACGACATGCGCGACCGGATCAGCGGCAATCCCCAGGTCATCTGGGGGGCGGACAGCCAGCGCTTCGCCGTGCTGGATGGCGGCGCGCTCTTCGTCTACACGCGGGCAGGGTGAGGATATTGGTGGGAAACGCTTCATCGCTCCAGGCTTCTGGCTAACAGCCAATAGCTAATAGCCAACAGCCATTCGCGCCGCTCCTTGCTATAATGGATGCCTTCGGATTCACGCAAAGGACGACCCATGAACATTCCTCTGGTTGATCTCAAGGCTCAGTACGCGGCCATCCAGCCGGACATCGACGCGGCCATCGCCCGCGTGCTGGGGCATACCGGCTTCATCGGCGGGCAGGAAGTCCGCGCCTTCGAGGAAGCCTTCGCCGCCTACCAGGGCACGCGCTACGCGGTCGGGCTGGCCAGCGGCACGGCGGCCATCCACCTGGTGCTG
>JARKOC010000400.1 GCA_029975915.1 Bryobacteraceae bacterium | reverse complement strand
GGAGATGGCGCTCCTGAAGCTGGAACCCGCGAGCCCCATCCAGGCATATCTCCGGGAAATCTCCAAGGCGGGCCTGCGCTCAGCGGACCTTACCCGGCAACTGCTCGCCTTTGCCCGCAAGCAGACCATCGCGCCAAAGGTGCTGGACCTCAACGACACCGTCGCGGGCATGCTCAAAATGCTCATGCGGCTCATCGGCGAGGACATCGATCTGCTCTGGAAACCCGCGGCCAATCTGTGGCCGGTGAATCTGGATCCGGCCCAGATCGACCAGATACTGGCCAACCTGGTGGTCAATGCCCGCGACGCCATCGCCGGCGTCGGCAGGATCACCATAGAAACGGGCACGGCGGAGTTTGATCAGGCCTACAGCGATCGACACGAAGGATTCATTCCCGGGAGATATGTGCTGCTGGCGGTGAGTGACAATGGGTGCGGCATGGGCAAGGAGACTCTGGCGAGGCTTTTCGAGCCCTTCTTCACCACCAAGGAGGTCGGGAAGGGAACCGGCCTCGGCCTGGCAACGGTGTACGGCATCGTGAAGCAGAATTCCGGGTTCATCAACGTGTACAGCGAACCCGGCACGGGCACGACCTTCAGGATCTACCTGCCCCGGCATGAGTCGGAGCAGTCGGTCGCGGAAGAAAGAATCCCGGCGGTCGAGGCGCCGACCGGCACGGAAACCGTGCTGCTGGTTGAGGACGAGGCGTCACTCCTTGATCTCGGGACGTTGCTCCTGGAAGATCTCGGATACACGGTGCTGGCCGCGTCATGCCCGAACCGGGCGTTGCGGCTTGCCGAGGAATTCCGGGGAGAGATCCACCTGCTCCTCACCGATGTGATTATGCCGGAGATGAGCGGACGCGACCTCAGGGAGCGGCTCGCCGCATCGCGGCAGAACCTGAAAAGTCTGTTCATGTCGGGCTATACCGCCGAGGTCATTGCACACCACGGCGTCCTCCACGAGGGGGTCCACTTCCTGCAGAAACCGTTCTCCGTTCAGGACCTGGCCGTAAAGCTGCGCGAGGCCCTGAACGGATGAACCTTACCGATCTCCGCCGATTAGTGTGCCCAGAGAGCCGAGGATCGATCCTTCGTCCTTGCCGCCGCCCCGCTGGGGAGACGCCTGGAGCATGCGGCCTGCCAGGCGCGAGAAGGGGAGGGACTGGAGCCAGACCCTGCCGGGCCCTGCCAGGCGGGCGAAGAACAGCCCCTCA
>JARKOC010000394.1 GCA_029975915.1 Bryobacteraceae bacterium | reverse complement strand
CTTCGCCGGCTTCAAGAAGAACAAGAAGGCTGGCGCCGACGAGATCCCCGCAGCCACCCAGCTCTTCACGCCACACTGGATCGTCCGCTACCTCGTCGAGAACTCCCTCGGTCGGCTCTGGATGCTCAACCATCCGACCTCGCGACTGGTCGACCAGATGCAGTACTACATCGCCCCGGTCGAGGAGGAGACGGACTTCCTCAAGATCGCCCGGCCGGAGGAGCTGAAAGTGGTCGATCCGGCCTGCGGGTCGGGCCACATGCTGACCTACGCCTTCGATCTGTTATACGCGATCTACGAGGAAGAGGGCTACGCCCCAGCCGAGATCCCCAGCCTGATCCTGACCAAAAACCTCTACGGCATCGAGATCGACCCCCGCGCTGGGGCATTGGCAGCGTTCGCCCTGACCATGAAGGCCCGTGCGAAGCAGCGCACGTTTTTCAACAGGCAGGTGGAGCCCAACGTCTGTGTCCTCGACCCAATCAGCTTCACGCCGGACGAGATCGACTTCCTGCTGACCCGTGGTGGTGACAAACACGCCGAGGCGGCGTTCTGGAACCAGTTTGAGCACGCCGACACCTTCGGATCGCTCATCCAGCCCGACCCCGGGCTGACCGTCCAGCTCGCTGACCACCTCACGACCCTCGACGATGATGGCGACATCCTCCGCGCCGACGCACTTGACTGGGCCCAGCGCGTCATCGACCAAGCCACGTACCTGACGGGTGCCTATGCGGTCGTGATTGCGAACCCGCCCTACATGGGCAGCAAGCAGATGAACGCCCTGCTTTCACAGTTCATGAAGCACGAGTACCCCGACGGCAAGTCGGATCTCTTCGCGGCCTTTTTCTATCGAACGCTGCACTTCGTCGCGCGCGGCGGCCAATTAGGGTTCATGAGCCCTTTCGTGTGGATGTTCATCTCGTCGTACCAGAAACTGCGGGAACGGTTCACACAGGGTGAGACGATTACCTCGCTGATTCAGCTTGAGTACTCAGGCTTTGACGGCGCGACAGTTCCCATCTGCACCTTTACCCTTCAGCGTGGCCACAAGGAGCTCCGGGCGGCTTATGTCCGCTTGAGTGACTTTGTGGGGGCCTCCCAACAGGCGGATAGGGCGCTCGAGATCATTCAGGCAGGCGTGGCCAAGGAGCGTGGCGAAAGAGTACTGCTGCCCGGCATGGCCGCTCACTTCTACCGCGCAGCCGCTTCAGACTTCATGGCGATCCCGGGCTGGCCGATCGTCTACTGGCTTAGTGAAAAGATGCGAGCCGCGTTCAGTTCGGGCACGCCACTGGGCGAAATCAGCGCGCCTCTTGTCGGCCTTCGAACTGGGGACAATAACCGCTTCATGCGCCAATG
>JARKOC010000390.1 GCA_029975915.1 Bryobacteraceae bacterium | reverse complement strand
GCCACGCGGCGCGGGCCGCATCCAGTACCACAGGTTGTCCTGCAACTGTCCCTGGGAGGCCTCGTCCCCATACAGAATCCAGATGCGCTGATCGCTGCGGGTGATCACGACCTCGAATCCGTAGAGCACGTCAAGTTCGGGTAGCCGGTTGGCATTGAGGGGGACGTTAATCCAGGCCAGGAGATCGTCTTCCGGTAGCGGTATCCAGATATCCAGCATGACCTGGACCCACTGCGGGGTTTCTCCTGAAGCCAGATTGAGGCGCACGCCGGGCCGATCCTCGACCGGCTGGACGTATTCGATGTTGTCAGCCGGGCTGCCCATCAAGCCCCAGCCATAAGGCGCCGAGCGGCCGTTGATTGTCCACCAGAATTCGTAATGATCGTTGGCGATTGGGTCGAAGAAGCCAGAGGTGTAGTCCCCCGATATGAGGGCGGCGGCGCGGATATCGTAGTCCGAGGCGTCCGAAACGGTGATCTGCGCGCCCTGCCGAATGCCAAATGCCACTGAGGAGATCGTGGTCGAGATACGGAAATCCCCGACCTCATAGGGTGCAAGTGTTTGGGGGCCGTCGACAATCTGCCAGTAGTATGGTGTGCTCGTCCAGCTCTGCACAACGAAGCGCGGTGTGACGACCTGTGCGGTGTGGTTGCGCACGGTGACGTTAAGGGAGGCGACGGCGCCGTTGACCGTGTCGATGGGGCGGTGGACTTCGATGGACAGCGGGGACGTGCCGATCGCGCCGCCAATCAGCAGTCCGACGACAACGACCGGTTGGAGGGCCGCCGCGACCAGGAGGATGCGCCTGGGGCTTCTGCTCGCGGCCGCGCTGCGGGCCAGCGCGGAAACTGCCTGGGGTGTGCGCAGGATATCCAGCACGAAAGGCAGGGCAAAGTAATACCAGTAGGATGACAGGCTGCGATGACCCAGCCAAAGCGCAAAGGCGGGCATGATCCAGAGGATGCCCGGCAGATGGCGGCCAAGGCTGGCGTAGAGGACGAGCATGAGCAGATAAGTCCCATACGAGAGCAGCGAAAACACCTCGCGGGGGAGGTTCAGGTAGTCCTGGGCCATCAGAATCGAGGGGCCTTGCCCGAAGATGACCATGTTGGCCCGCAGCGGCTCCATGATTCCGTTGAACCACGCCTGGAAATTCCACAGCATGAACGGAATGTTGGGCAACGCGGCCACGATGCTGGTTAGCGCAGCGAAGAGCGCGATCTGGGCGATTCGAATGGCAACCGGCCGATCGCGAGTCTCGTGCCAGATGCGAATCGCCAGGAATGGGAGTAGAAACCACGGCTGCTGCTTGAAGGCGCAGGCCAGGCCGAACCAGATGGCGCGCAAGGGCAGGCTTCGCCACTGGATCACCATCATGATCAGCAGGAACGCCCAGACGATGTCGCTCACGCCGCCGAACGAATAGGCGAGGTAGTGCGGGTCGAACAGAAAAGGCAGGGCGATGAGCGGCCGGAGACTGGCAGGGCACCCTAGGAACAGCGCGATCAGGGTCAGGAGCAAAAACAGCGGGTAGACGAAATGTGGCGAGACGTTTAACCACTGAACAGGGACGTAGATCAGAAAGCTCAGCGACGGATAGGGCAAGTTTCCTGTGAAATCGCCGTCGAGGAGTGGGGTCGAAAATACCATCCGCGTGCGCTGGATATGATTGCTGATGGATAGGTCCTGCTGGTATGGGTTTTCTCCAAAGCGCAGGAAGCGAGCGGCCTGATCGCTGAACAGGAGCACGTCGGTTGTCCCGGCGTTCACGGCGGCATTGCTGCGTTCGACGGTCTTGATGACCAGGGATGCGCCAAAAACAAGCGGGATTACCAGGCCAAGAATCCAGATCGCGTAGCGCGGTGGGCGGGAGGATGCCGCCAGGAACATCAGCACGAAGCCCAGCACGTTCAGTCCCAGCAGCAGAAAAATGGAAATGGGCTGGCGGACGACGTCCCCGTTCTCCCAGAGCTGGAGAGAGGCGTTCCAGCACAGGATGCCGTGCGCGACCAACCCAAAGCGCAGAACCAGCGTGGCGAGCGATTGTCCAGTTGGCTGCCGTTCCGGGGGAGG
>JARKOC010000353.1 GCA_029975915.1 Bryobacteraceae bacterium | reverse complement strand
TTTCGCTTGAGCAGCTTCGCAAGGAGCTACGAGCTGACGAGTTGATCGTTGAGTACCTGCTTGCCGAACCGGCGTCTTTCGCGCTGGTCATTTCGAAGACAACACTTCGCGTCCAAAAGCTCTCGAGTAGAAAGGCGATCTCTGATTTGGCGCAACGCTTTCACCACGAGGTCAAGACGAAGCATGCGGCGTCGGCCGAGGCTGGCGCGAGCCTGTCCGCTGAGGTGATCCGTCCCATCCCAGAGATCTTGAAGAGCAACCGTGTGATCTTCGTTCCGGACGGCATGCTCCATCTCACGCCCTTCGACGCTCTCCCGTTCGGACGGAGCGCCTACCTGGGGGACCGGCGGACAATCTCCGTGGCGCCTTCGGCGACGGTCCTCCAACTCATTCGAACCAACAGGCCATCACACGCTCAATCTGCCCGTCTTTTGGCAGTGGGGAATGCGGCGTATCCCGTGGGTAGTGGCACAACCGCTGCCGCCCGAGAAACTCGCGGGATGTTCGATCCAACCGGGAGCCGCATCGCCCGGCTTCCATCCACTGCGGACGAGGTTGCAGCTGTCGCCGCGCAAGCGGGGCCGAGGGCTGTCGTCCTGGACGGGAAGTCGGCGACAGAAACTGCGTTTAAGTCCCAGCCCCTCCATTCGTTCTCGGTTCTCCATCTTGCCGTACATGGAGTCGCGGACTCGAAGTTCCCGGACAGATCGGCGCTGGTGTTCGGCTCGGATCCTGTCTCCGACGAAGACGGACTGCTGCAAGTCCGCGAGATCGATTCGCTGCAATTGAACGCCGATCTCGTGACGTTGTCGGCCTGCGACACAGGCGCCGGCAGACTTCAGGGGCAAGAAGGCGTCGCCAACGTCGTCCGGGCGTTCCTATACGCCGGCGCGCGCTCCATCGTTTCTACTCTGTGGGAGGTCGACGACACCTTCACCGCGGCGCTGATGAAACGCTTCTATGCCAACCTGGGCGCCGGTCGTGACGTCAGCGAGTCCCTCCGGCTCGCCAAACTGGAAATGCGCCGCAGGCTCGGCCCCAACGCAACGCAGTACTTCTGGGGACCATTCACTGTCGTCGGAGACGGTCTGACGAAGATCCACTTCTCCGCCGCCCGTTGATCCAGCGACTTCCGTAGCTGGCTGTCGCTGGTTTGGGGTCCCCACAGCAGAGGCAACTGCGCTACTCATTTGGTGGAATTCAAAGCATGCCCTACAAAGGGGCATGAGTTCGCAGCACAACGTCAGTCATAACGGCTCTGGGGCTGGTCGTTCCCTCGACGTTCGTCTTCCGAGCCAGGAACTCCCCCTCACTGTCCGGGACGCTGCCGCATATCTCGGCGTCAGCGTTCAAACCGTGTATCTTTGGGTCGAGCGAAAGCAGATTCCCCATCTCCGCGTGATGGGCCGCAACATCCGGTTCCTGAGAACGGATCTTGAGCCCTTCCGCGCCCAGTTCAAACAGGAGGTGGGAAATGGCACGACCTAGAAGATTGGAAGGAAGAGTTTTCAGAAAGGAGGAATCACGATTCTGGTGGATGGAGTATCGCGACCGCGACGGAAACCGGCAACGGGAATCAACCAATGCCGAGGACAAAGAAGAAGCACATCGGGTGCTCCGCGAACGATTGCAGGCGCGGGACGCCAATACGTTGCCGATGCTTCGGAAAGGAGAGCAAATCACCCTCGCACAGTGGGCGGAGCATTTCCTGGAGGGCTTCTCCAAACCCCCAATCCGTGCAGAGAAGACGCATCTTTCTTACTCTCGCGTGGTGAAGCACCTCAACGGCATTTTCGGAGAGGTGCTGCTGGTCGACCTGACGGCAGATCGGATCGAGTCATACCTTCGGCACCGGTTGGAGCAACCGGTGGAGGTTCGGCGGAAATCCGGCAAGGTATCGAAGGGCCTCGTCAAAGCCAGCACTGTCCATCAGGAGTTTCGGGTGCTGCGACGGATGCTGAATGTCGCACTTCGAAAGAAGCTCTTGGTGGCCAACCCATGCTCAGGTGTCGAGTTCCCTGTGCGCGTCAAGGGACTGTTCCGTCCACACTACGTGACCTGGTCGGAGCAACAGCGCATCGAGCAAGCAGCTCCTGCGTACCTTCGCAACGTGATTCGAATCATCACGGAGACCGGGCTGCGTGTGTACAAGGAGCTCGCCCCGATGAAGAGATCGGATGTCGATCTGGGGAATGCGGTCGTCTGGATCCCCGATTCGAAGACGGCAAGCGGAGTGGCCGAGGTGCCGTTGACGGACTTGGCGGTCGAGGCTTTCCGCAACCAGATGGCGGAGGCCGGCTCGGGCGAGTATCTCTTCCCGAACGCCGACGGCACCGGCTTCCAGGCCAGTTTCAAGAAGGTCTGGGGCACGACCCTTCGCAAGGCGGGCGTCCCCTACTTCCGGATCTACGACCTCCGGTCGACCTACGCGACCCGGCTCAGTGCGGGCGGCGTAGCCGACGAATGGGTGACACAGCTCCTGCGCCAGGGCGACGCGAAGGTGTTCAAGAAGTACTCGCAGATGAAACTGCAGATGAAGCGCGAGGCTCTGCTCAAGCTGAACCGGAAAGCCAATGATAAATCGAGTTCTGGCACAGGCGAGGCGGCATGAAGGGGTTTTGGCACAGTTTTGGCACAGTTGGGGCCCAAAAACGAAGATCCCGCGCGGTGACGCTGCGGGATCTGATTGATTTTATTGGGGAAGTCTGGAGCCACCCGCCGGGATTGAACCGGCGACCTGCTGATTACGAATCAGCCGCTCTACCAACTGAGCTAGGGTGGCCCGCCTTGCGGTAGGAAACGCGCGCAGTGCAAAGTGCGTGCGCTGCTTGGCGAATTCCGCTAATTGAAGTTTATCATGGAACGCCGGGCGCGGTCCAAATCCCCCTCAGCACGCCAAGCCCTGAGAAAAAACGGCCTTAGCCGGTCCACCCGCGGCTTCGAAGAATGGTCTCGAGACTAGTTTTGAGCCGCGCCTTTGTTTCCGCAAAAGCGCCATCTGCTGCCAGATTTTTCAGTTCCCTGGGATCGGCGGAATAGTCGTACAACTCCTCTCCTTCACGTCCCGCATCCCACATTGAATATCGATACCGCTCCGTACGCAGTGAGTGCCCGTCAACGATCTTGTCCTTCGCCGCCCGCCGCACTTGCGAGATGGCAGGCCGGTCCCACGGTGCATTCGGATTGTCGAGAAGCGGCATCAGGCTCGCTCCGTGCAGATTGTCCGGCGCCCCGGAAAGCCCGCACAGTTTCGAGAGAGTCGGGTAGATGTCCAGGAACTCGACGGTCCGGCGGCACACTTTGCCGCGTGCCTTTACCCCGGCGCCGGCAATAATCAGCGGACTCCGCGCCGACGGCTCAAAAACGGTCTGCTTCATCCATTGTCCATGTTCACCGAGCTGGTAGCCGTGATCACTCCAGAAAACGATGGAAGTGCCCGCAGCCAGTTTCAGCCTGTTCAAGGCGTCGAGGAGCCTCCCAATCTGCGCATCGAGGAAGAGAATCGTTGCGTAGTAGCCCCGCATTGCTTCCAGGCGCTGGCGCTCGGTCATGCCCCAGTGTGCGGGCCTTGTAAAATAGGCCCACTTCGGCGCAATATGCATCTCCCATTCCTCGAACGGGATCAACTTCAGCCGGTCGAGCGGGACCATGTCAAAGTACCTCGACGGCGCGATCCAAGGCACGTGCGGCTTGTAGAAACCGGCGCCGAGGAAGAACGGCTCGTTTCGCTCTTGCTCCATCAGGCGGATGATTTCGGCCGCAACCATGCCATCGGTATGTTCCTCGTCCCTTGCCGGAGAAGAGTAATAGGCGACGGCCGAGCCGATGCCTCGGTCTGGCGTGAAGTTGGTGAGAAGCGGTTCCTCTTTCGTCTTATCAACTCCAGCCGGATTGACCTTGTGATTCCACGAGGGCGGGTCATCGAGACCGTCCGTGCCGATCTGGCCGGGGTTGCCGTAGTGGTACATCTTGCCCACGCGAGCCGCGAAATAACCGTTGTTCTGGAAATGCTGGGGCAGTGTGACTACGTTTGGGATCACGCTGCGGAAGTGGGTCTTGAGTTCATAGACCTTGGTGGTGTCCGGCGCCAGACCGGTCATCAGCGAGGTTCGTGACGGGCTGCACAGCGGGAACTGGCAATAGGCGCGGTCGAAGCGCACACCGGCCTGCGCAATGCGGCTGATGCTGGGGGTGTGTACGATGCCGTAGCCATAAGTGCTGAAGTGGTGGTTCAGGTCGTCGGCTGCGATGAACAACACGTTTCGCCGGGGCGCCTTCTTCGCGAAAAGCGGCGAGGAGGCGCCGGCGATGAAGTTACGGCGCGAGATTGAGTTTGTCACTTCGTGCCGATTCTACCAGCAAGGTAGCGTGGCGAAGTGACCAGATGCAGTTGCGCCGCCTGCTGCCCAGGCTCACGTTCCCGGCGAATCGCCTGCGGCTTGAGGCCGAGGACAATGCGGACCAGGTCCTCTTCCTCGGGGCGGATGCCACCAAGCGGGAGGAGTCGAAGTTGCCTGTTGTCGTCTGCTCGTTGCCGCATGAGTCCCCCAATCCCCTCGCCCGCGCACACCGGGGGCAGGGATGCCTGCCGGGTGGGAACGAACCGGAGTTCAGGAATGCTGGCCTGCTGTCCGGCACTTGATGTGCTGTTCAGCCGCCTCTCATAATCTCTAGACGCGCGACCCGGCAGAAAGTTCTACACCAAATGAAAAAAGTGACATCTGTCTTTTCCGCCTCACCGTGGCCCCCTGGCATCGGGGCATGGACGGTTAAAGGCGGTGAGCAGGATCTTCCCCACAAACTAAAGGAAAGGGAAGCCGGGGTGGCTCGATCGGCGCCGCGGGCTGTTGCAACCGCGCAGGTTCTGTTTGAATGGTTCTCCGGAGGGCTACTCCTGCCCCCCATCGCCGGGTGGGCGTGGCGTGAGCGCGGTCCAAGCGGCAGTGCCCACCAGAGGCAAACCGGCAATGATACCGAACATCAGGCTGAACTGCCCTTGGTCGACCAGCCGGCCAATTAGCGGCAGGAAGACGGCAACGACGGCCGACCACGACCCGGCCCCGATTCCTGCGACCAGCGCAGTCTGATCGGATGGATAAGCCTGGGCCGCTGAGCGCAGCGAAATGACAATGAAACCCGACGCCGTAAACATGGACCAGCAGAAGATGGCCAACGCAAGCCCAGCCGAGGCAATGGCCGGGATGGCTGCAATCGGCAAACCCATCATCGCCAGCAGCAGCATGAGTCCGGTTGGCTTCGCCGCGGTTGCTGGTCGTCGATCGGCCACCCAACCCCAGAAAAAGTAGCCGATCTCCCAGCCGAGCGGCGGAATCCAAAGAAGCTTTCCAAGGTCCGCCTGGCTGAGTCCATGCAACCGGTTCAGCACAAGCGGCGCGATATAGAGAACAGGCGCCAGCGGAAACGCGCCAAGCGCATAACTAAAAAACAGCGCCCAGAATCGGCGCTCGGCGGGATTTGGTAAATGCAATCGCTCCGGCATGCGCTCAGGCCGCGGCAGGTACGGAGGACGGGCAAGCATTCGCCAGAGGATCATCCAGGCCATGCCAGCGAGGCCGGTAAAGACAAATGCCATCTGCCATCCGAAATGGAGGGTAATGGGGACAACGATCCATGGGGTGATGACAGCTCCCAACGACCCTCCGCTATAGGCCAGGGCCATGCCGCGTGAACGTTTTTGGGGCGGCAGAGAATCAAACGCTGTCCGCAAGCCGCCCGGGAAGGTAGCTCCCTCGCCGAAACCGAGGATCGCACGCGCCGCTGCAAACCCGATCAGACCTGTCATGAGGGCATGGGAGGCACTGGCCATGCTCCAGATGCCAACTGCGATGAGCATGCCCGCGCGAAGCCCAATCCGGTCGAGAATCCCACCCCAGACAGGATTGGCGAGCATATAGACGATGGAAAACGCGCTGATGGCAATGCCGTAATCCTGCGTTGTCAGCCGGGTATCGAGCATGATCGTCGGAGCCAGGACAGCCAGTGTCTGGCGGTCGATATAACTGATGAGCGAGCACAACATCATCAGGAGACAGGGAAGCCAGATTCGCGCACCGGCCGCATGAGTTGGAGTCGAGGAGGGCAATATGCAGATTATGCCCGACTCGCAGGACACAGTTCAGGCAGTCGCGCATCGCCACCCCCCTCGCCGCCGCCGCCGTTTCATGCTATAAACAAGGCTAATTCGGCAACATGGAGGGCAGCGTGAGCAGGACACTACTCGTTTCAATGCTGTTGGCGGCTTCGGCCACTCTGTACGCGGCGGACCAGATGAAAGGTCCGGTCTCGGGCCTGCTCGTCGATCGCCAAACGCATTCGATCCGCCCCATTATCGGCATCGCGGGATCCGCGTACGCCGGTGGCAACGCCGTCACGGAGGCGGAATTTGCGCTCGGCGCACCTGACGGCCGGACCGCGCTGGTGGTCAGGCGGGCTACTCTGTTCGCGGTTGGCGGCCTCGATGCCGATCAACCCGCCTGGCGCAACCTAGGCGAAAGTAAGGCTCCGATTGAATCCGCCGCCTGGAGCGCCGACGCTCAGTCGCTGGCGGTCTACTTCCCATCAGCCTCGCGGCTGCGCATGTGGACCGGAATTCAAGATAAGCCCGAACCGTCTGGCGAGATAGATCTGTCGCTGCTTGAGGGCCGCGTCGCCGCCATTGCAGTCGCTCAGGACGGACGCACCGCTTTCGCAGTCCTCCGCAACGGCGAGTCCGGCGCGCTCTATATGCTGAGGGTGGGCCAAACGCCTCGTCTGCTTCAGTCCATCAGCGCTGACGCATCGCTGGCCGCCGGCGGAACGTCGGTTTACGCCTCCGATCGCGGGCGTAACGAAGTCATCCGCATACAGAACTGGGACTCGAACGTGTCCATCTCGACCGTTGCCACCGCCGCGCATGGGGTCGCTAGTCCCGTCGGCATCGCTGTAACAACCGATGGATCACGCCTCCTGATCGCCAACGGCGAAGCGCGCCAGGTGCTTGCCATCAACACCAAAACGTCCGCGGTTGAGGCGGTCTCCGAACTGGACTTCACCCCCACGAAACTCCAAGCCAGCGGTAAGATCTTTCTTCTCGCCGACGGCGAGGCTGGACAACGGCCCGCGCAGGTGATCGATCCGTCCACCATGACGGTCCACTTTGTGCCGATCCCGGCGCTAGCAGCCGCGTCCGTTGTCGAATAGGCACGGGGAGTAGGCTTTTCAACCATCCGGCGAAATGAAATACTGGGCTTCTCGGTAAGCCCATGAGATTCATCTGTGCCCTTCTTCTACTCCCGCTGGCCAGCAACGCCGGCGATCTCATCCGTGACGACTTCTCGCGCTACCCCGCCGGATGGCTCTCCGCACCCGTTGGACAATTGAATGCCGCCATCCAGGAGTATCACTACCTCTCCCACCGCGGCGTCCCGCTCGGCCCCTGGGCCAACCCCATCAACCACCAGGATGCCTGGATCGTCAGCGACGAGGACGGCAAGCCCTACCTCGAGCAGCACCTCATGTCCGACTGGCCCGAATGGTTCACCGCCCTCATGATCACCGGCGACGAGGAGTGGTCCAACTACACCGCCGAAGTCCGGATGAAGCCGTTGTCGTTCCGTTATCCCGCGGGCATCGTCTTCCGTTACCACACCAACCGCCATTTCTATCAATTCGCCCTCGCAGATGGAAAACGCGCCGTCCTGCGCCTCCGGCTACCTCTGGAAACCGAATTCCGCCGAATGGCCTGGCGCGAACTGGCTTCCGCCGAATTCGCTTACAGCACCACCCGCTACTACCACCTCAAAGTGGTCAACGACGGACCGCGTATCCGCGCCTACATCGACGGCAAGCTCATCCTCGAAGCCTCGGACAACGAAATCCTCAAGGGCAAGGCTGGCGTTTCGGCCACCTTCCCGGCGCGCTTCCAGGATTTCGCCGTCACCGCCGCCAACTCCGAGATCACGTCAATCAAATCCCGCATCGCCGCCCGCGCCTCCGAGGAGGCCCGCCTCCGCGCTGCGAACCCCAAGCCTGTCGTTTGGAAGACAATCAATACGCCCGGATTCGGAGCCGGCCGCAACATCCGTCTCGGCGACCTCGACGGAGACGGCAGCCTCGACATCCTCATCGCCCAAAACATCCCCCGCGTTCGCGGCGACGCCTTCTCCCACATTAGTTGCCTGACTGCGATCAACCTCGACGGCAAAATCCTCTGGCAACTCGGCAAACCCGATCCCCGCAACGGACTGCTCACTAACGACACTCCGTTCCAGATTCAGGACATGGATGGCGACGGCGCCGCCGAAGTCATCCTAGTCCGCGACTTCAAGCTCCAAATCCTCGACGGCAAGACCGGCAAGGTCAAAAACTCCACACTCATGCCGCCCATGGCCGCTGACCTCAAGGAGCGCCCCTACGAACTCAACTCGGGCGACTCCATCGCCCTGCTGAATCTCTCTGGCTCGAAAACCGCCACCGAAATCCTCGTCAAGGATCGCTATCGATACTTCTGGGTCTATGACCGCAACCTGAAACTCCTCTGGAAAGGCGAAGGACAGACCGGCCACTTCCCCTACGCCTACGACATGGACGGCGACGGCAAGGAGGAGTTCGTCATGGGCTACACGCTCTGGTCCCATGACGGCCGCAAGCTCTGGTCCCGCGACCAGGAACTCCGCGACCACGCCGACGGCATCGCCATCGGCAACTTCTCGGGCGACTCCAACGCCGCGCCCATGGCCTTCGCCTGCGGCAGCGACGAAGGATTTCTCCTGTTCGACCGCGAAGGCCGCATTCTGAAACATCTCCGCATCGGCCACGCCCAAAGCCCGTCCATTGCCAAGTACCGCGCCGACATCCCCGGTCTCCAGTTGCTCACCATCAACTACTGGCGCAACCCCGGCATCCTCACCCTCATCGACGCCCAGGGCAACATACTCAAACAGGCCGAGCCCATCCACTCCGGCAGCCCGCTGCTCCCGGTGAACTGGCGCGGCGACGGCATCGAATTCTCGCTTCTCTCGGGCAACTCGAAGGAAGGCGGCATGATCGACGGCGATTTCCGCCGCGTCGTCATGTTCCCCGACGACGGCCACCCCGACCTCGCCTCGATGGTCGCCGACCTCACCGGCGACGCCCGCGACGAAGTCATCCTCTGGGACCAGCAGCGCATCTGGATCTACACCCAGGACACTCCGTTCAAGGGCAACAAAATCTACGCCCCGCGCCGCAACCCCGACTACAACGAATCGAACTACCGCACCACTGTCTCGCTGCCGGCATGGAAAGAAAACCGTTGAAGAAGCCGCTGCCGCTTGTCCGGCTGATCCACCAGCACCTTGCCGATGCCGCGGGCCGCGTCGATCTGCTCGCGTCGCTCGGCTTCCGCGTCCAATACGAACCGCTCGCCTCCACTCCGCTGTTCCGCTCCATCGATGCCGCGCCGCCCTCGGCCATCGTCATCGACCTCGACCGCCTGCCCTCGCACGGGCTTCACTACGGAGCCGCCCTGCGCCGCCGCAAGACCACCCGTTTGATCCCGCTCGTCTTCGCCGGCGGCCTGCCGGAGAAGGTCGAAAAGGTCCGCGCCATGCTGCCCGACGCCGTCTACTGCGATTGGGACTCGGCCGCCCGCGCCATCGCGCAGGCCATCCGCAGCGCGCCCGCGCATCCGGTCGTGCCGCCGGAGATGCCCCTGTCAAAGCCCGGCCGGGCGACTGTGGACAAACTGGGCGTCAAGCCCGGCATGGCAGTGGTCCTCATCGACGCCCCCCGCCACGCCGAATCCCTGCTCGAACCCATGCCCAAGGGCGCCGAAATCCTCGCCCCGCCCGCCAAGGGCGACCTGTTCGTTTGGTTCGCCCGGGACCCGGCCGAATTCCAGAACTCGGTGGCCTCCGTCCTCCGCATGGCCGTGCCGTCGCCGGTCTGGATCGCCTGGCCCAAACAAGCCTCCTCCCAGTTCACGGGCCTCACCCAGAACATGATCCGCCAATCCGCCATCGACCTCGGCTGGGTCGACTACAAGATCTGCTCCATTGACGAAACCTGGTCCGGCCTCCTGTTCCGACCGCGGAAGGCCTGAACGCAAACCGCGCGGGGTAGACTCAGAGAATGTTCGGGACCATTTCCCGCCACGGCCGATCTCACAGGACGCAGGCGTTTGTTGCCGTCGCCGGCTTCCTCCTCATCGCCGCCGCGGCAGGCAGCAGGGACGGGCCGCGTCAAGGTCTCTCCACAGGCAAGACTATCGACGAACTCCCTGTGCCCGTGTCCGGCTACCAGGTCTACCTGCTTGGCGAGATGCACGGCATCGTTCAGAACGAGCAGTTGTTCGAGCAGTACCTGGTCAAGTTGAACCAGGAATCCGGCCTGCGGGACGTGGCCATCGAGGAAGACTCCGTCTATGCGCCCGACGCCCGCGACTTTGTCGAAGGCCGGCGCGAGACCGTCCTTTCCCCTCTCTGCCTTCGGGCCGGGATCCTCGAAGCGGTGCGCCGGATCAATCAGGGCCGCGCGCCCGGCGAGACTGTCCGCATCCATCTGGTCGATATCGACACGCCCGCCGAAGCCATCCGGCTGCACCTGGAGTCCATCCGCGCGCGGATTCCCGCCGCCGCCAGAATCGCCATACCTGGCGTGGATTCGGTCGCGCGAGACGGCTTGGAGACGGTTGAGTCGTTCGAGCGAATGACTACCGATCCGGGGCTGCTCGGCGAGTTGCGAACCGTCCGCCGATCCATCCTCGCCAACCGCCAGGGCCTCGAAGCCACCACGGGCCAGCCCAAGGGCAGCCCTTATCTTGACGACCGCGAGCAGTCGATCGCCGACAATATCCGCGACATCGTGGCCCTGCCCGGCTTCCGCGGCGTGCTCGCGTTCTACGGTTCCGATCACATTTCAAAGTCGATGCGCCGCGACGGCGGCCCGAACCGCGACCGCCCGTTCGCACCCATGGCCCTCCGCCTCGAGCAGGCCGGGCTGAAGGTCTTCTCGCTGATGACCTTCCCGCTCACCGGGCGCTGGGCGTGGCGCGGCCGGTCTCAGGGTATGCTGTGGACGCCGGACGAAGGCCGCCTCGAGAGCGGCGAGACGCTGGACAAGGTCATGCTCGCCGCCGGCGCCGGCTCGCTCGTCTACATCGACCGGACAAAGCAGAAGGTAACTCTCCCAAGCACCGACCTCACAAACTATCGGACCGAAGCCGTACTGCTATTCTCCGGAGCCACCCCCTTGCCAGACCGGTGTTCCGGCATGAACTGAGCGCCGACGAGTTCGCCTCAGTTGCGCCGGGCGTTCATATGAAGTAGAACAATCGCATGGTTTGAACGGAGCGGATTTGGCCGCGGCGGCGCGGCCGGCCCGGTCCGGAAATGGCACACCAGCAATGAAACTCGGACTCAACACACTCCTGTTCACGGCCGGATTCGACGAATCCCACCTCCCGCTGCTCGACAAGGTCAAGCAATGGGGCTTTGACGGCATCGAGATCGCGCGCTTCTCCTTCGACGGCTTCCCGGCGCGTTCGATCGGCCAGAAGGTCCGCGACGCCGGCCTCGAATGCACCTTCTGTTCGGCGCTGACCGGCGACCTGAGCCTGATCAGCGAAGACGCTTCGGTCCGGCGCCGGGCGTCGGATTTCATCCGTCAGGGCGTCGAGACCGCCGCCGAGATCGGTTCGCCGGTCTTTGTCGGACCCTACTGCGCGCCGGTCGGCCTGCTGGTCGGCCGCCGAAAGAACCAAGAGGAATGGAAGCGGGCCGTGGACGAACTGCGCGCCCTGGCGCCGCACTTTGAGGCCTGCAAGGTCGCCTTGGCAAATGAGCCTCTGAACCGATTCGAGACTTACTTCCTAAACACCGCCGCCGAAGCGGTAAGGCTGTGCGACGAAGTCGGCAGCCCGTGGCACGGGGTGCTGTTCGACACTTTCCACGCCAACATCGAAGAAAAGAACGGCGGCGAAGCCCTGCGCTTGCTGGGCTCGCGGGTGAAGCATATCCACACCTGCGAGAACGACCGCGGCGCGCCGGGCACGGGCAACGTCGGATGGGCGGACGTGTTTTCGGCTGCGAAAGCGATCGGCTATGACGGCTGGATGGTGATCGAGAGCTTTGGTTCGAACATCCCGGAGATCGCCGCCGCGGCCTGCATCTGGCGCGATGTGGCCGCCTCGGCCGAAGCGCTGGCCACCGAGGGACTGGCGTTCCTGCGCAAGAACGTGAACTAACCGGCCGCCTGGACGGCCGCCATCACCTCTTCGGTGTGGCCGTCCACCTTCACCTTACGGAAGATCGCCGAGATCTTGCCATCCGTGCCAATGACAAACGTGGTACGTTCGACGCCCATGTAGGTCTTGCCGTACATCGACTTTTCCACCCAGACGCCATACTTTTCCGCCACGGCGTGGTCCTCGTCGGCCAGCAGTGTGAACGGCAAGATATACTTCTGCTTGAACTTGGCGACAGCTTTCACCGGGTCGGGGCTGGCGCCGAGCACGACCGTGTTCGCCGCCTCGATCCGCGGCATCTCGTCACGGAACCCGCAGGCCTCTTTCGTGCAGCCCGGAGTGTCAGCCTTCGGGTAGAAGTACAGGACCACCTTCCTACCCTTGAGCGACGACAACTTCAGCTTCTCGCCCGCATCGGTGAGCGCCGTGAAGTCAGGCGCTTTCGAGCCAACATGGAGTTCAGACATATCTGCGTAAATCGATGCTGTCAGGGCGCGATAGGAATCGTCGAATTGGGCAGCACGGCGCGAAGATCCGGCGGCTGGAAAGCTCGCAGGGCTTTGTTCGCCCGCCATGAATGGCCGGATTCGTTTGGCAGTGGCGCGCTGCGCTGGTTTCATTCGGCCCCCAGTCTGGCGGATGGGCTTGTGGGCTGCCCCAAACAGTGGGTTGCCGCCGTTCTCGCGACCGCGGACCAGCGAGGAATGAATGCTACGGCACATCCTGCCCAAGCAGATTCAATGACTTGGCGGACAGTCATCGCCAGGATGGGCCTCGACCGGAGTTGACCAAACGAACTCTCAGCCTGTTAAAGCCGTCTGGCGTCTCAACTCTCAGAGGTAGAACGTGGGCCTCCAGTTCGATTCGGCGCGGAGCGAATGGACCCGTTGGCGGCGCCAGTGCTGATGGGGGCAAGATCGAGGCAAGAGGGAGATCGCAAATACTCCTAAGCAACTTATTTACAATGAGATAGAAATTGGCCTGAGCATTGCCGCTGCTCCGTCGGCGCAAGATCGGTTGCGATGGTGACTATAAAATCCCATGCCAGCGCAGGAGAGAAGAGCGGAGTGAGCAAGGGGCGAAACTTTCACCAAGCGATACTTGACATCGAGACACTAATATTTAATACTAACAACAGGCGCATACTTGGAGCTTGAAATGCCGCGCGCCGAAACTTCTGGAACGAAAAGGACGCAATCCACAATGAGCAAGATCATCGGCATCGACCTGGGAACCACCAATTCCGTTGTGGCCGTCATGGAGGGCGGCCAACCTGTCGTTATTCCGAACCAGGAGGGTGGCCGGACGACCCCCTCTGTGGTCGGTTTTGCGAAATCGGGAGATCGTTTGGTCGGGCAGGTAGCCAAACGCCAGGCAGTGACCAACCCCGAGAATACGATCTACTCGATCAAGCGGTTCATGGGCCGCAGGTATGACGAAGTGACCGAGGAGACCAAGTTGGTGCCTTATCACATCGTCAGCGGCGACTCGGGTGACGCTCGCGTGAAGGCCCTGGACAAGAAGATGGCGCCGCCTGAGGTCTCGGCCATGATCCTCGGGAAGCTAAAAGAAGCTGCCGAGGCCTATCTTGGCTCGACGGTGACAAAGGCCGTGATCACCGTCCCGGCTTACTTCAACGATGCCCAGCGCCAAGCAACCAAGGATGCCGGCCAGATCGCCGGCCTGGAAGTGCTGCGCATTATCAATGAGCCCACCGCCGCAGCGCTTGCTTACGGATTGGACAAGAAGAAAGAAGAGCGGATCGCCGTTTACGATTTCGGCGGCGGCACGTTCGACATCTCGATTCTGGAAGTGGGCGACGGCGTGGTGCAAGTGAAGTCGACCAACGGCGACACCCATCTGGGCGGCGACAACATCGACCAGCGTCTGGTGGACTGGCTGATCAGCGAGTTTAAGAAGGATGAAGGCGTCGATCTTTCCCGCGACCGGATGGCGTTGCAGCGTCTGCGTGAAGCTGCTGAGAAAGCCAAGATTGAACTCAGCTCGGCGATGGAGACCGAGGTCAACCTGCCGTTCATTTATGGCGACCCGCAAACGGGCCCGAAGCACCTGGTGAAGTCACTCACCCGCGCCCGGTTCGAGCAGATGGTGGAGGACATCATCCAGCGCTCGGTTTCGCCGTGCAAGCAGGCTCTAGCGGATGCCGGCTTGACCCCGTCTCAGATCGACGAAGTGGTGCTGGTCGGCGGATCCACTCGCATTCCGCGGGTTCAGGCGATCGTGAAGGAACTGTTCGGCAAGGAACCGAACAAGACGGTGAACCCGGACGAAGTGGTGGCGGTTGGCGCCGCGGTTCAGGGCGGCGTTTTGGGTGGCGAAGTGACCGATGTATTGCTGCTCGACGTGACACCTTTGTCGTTGGGCATCGAGACCCTGGGCGGCGTGTTCACCAAGCTGATCGAGCGCAACACGACGATTCCAACGCGCAAGAGCGAAGTCTTCTCGACCGCCGCCGATTCCCAAACTTCAGTGGAGATCAAGGTCTACCAAGGCGAGCGCTCGATGGCGCGCGACAACCGGCTGCTGGGCGTCTTCCAGTTGGTGGGCATTCCTCCGGCTCCGCGCGGCGTGCCGCAGATTGAAGTGACCTTCGATATCGACGCCAACGGCATTCTCCATGTAACGGCCAAGGACCGTGCGACGGGCAACGAGCAGAAGATCACCATTACCTCGTCTTCCGGTTTGTCGAAGGAAGAAGTGGAGAAGATGGGGCGCGATGCCGAGGCGCACAAGGCGGAGGATGAGCGGAAGCGGGAGGAAGTCGAAGTCCGCAATCATCTTGACACGGCGGTTTACAGCGCCGAGAAGACGCTCAAGGAGCACCGCGACAAGGTTTCGGCTGACGACGCGAAGGCTGTCGAGGCGGCTGTCGAAGAGGCGCGCAAGGCGATGGGCGAAGGCAACATCGACCGCATGAAAGCCGCTCAGGAACAGTTGATGCAAGCCTCGCACAAGCTGGCAGAGGCGATGTACAAGGCGGCGTCATCTCAAACGCCGCCGCAGGACGGAACCGGCCAGCACCAGCCGGGAGCCGGGGGGCAGGAACAGAAGAAGGACGACGTTGTGGACGCCGAATTTGTCGACGTCGACGAGAACAAGAAGTAGACACGATCACGAACCGGGTGAGCCATGGCCTCGGCGAAGGACTACTACAAAACACTTGGAGTCAAGCGGGACGCCTCCGCGGATGACATCCGCAAGGCGTACCGCAGGCTCGCCCGCAAATATCATCCTGACTTGAATCCCGGCGATAAGGCAGCCGAGGAACGATTCAAGGAAATTCAGGAAGCCAACGACGTTTTGTGCGACTCGAAGAAGCGCAAGATGTACGATCAGTTTGGCTTCTACACCGAGCAGGGCTTCCCGGGCGCAGGCGGAGGCGGTCCCCACGGCGGTTTCGATTTCGGCGGATTCGACTTTTCCGATGTGTTTTCCGGGGCCGCCGGAGCCAAGGGCGGATTCGGCGGCGCGGGAACAGGGGCGGGCTCTTTCAGCGACCTGTTTAGCCAATTTTTTGGCCGCCAGGGGCACCAGAGCGAAGCTCCTGCTGCGGCCACCAAGGGGACAGATCTTGAATACGCGCTGTCGATTGATTTCTGGCAGTCGATTCAGGGAGCTCAGGTCCGTATTCGTATCCACCGGCTGGACACTTGCGGGCGGTGCCACGGCACTGGCTCCTCTGGTGGAGGCTCGCAAGTGTGTCCCTCCTGCAAAGGCTCCGGTAACGTCAGCCAAATGGCCGGCGCGATGAGATTTTCCCTTACCTGCCAGCATTGTGGCGGGACGGGACGGCTGCGCAGCGCGTGTCCCGAATGCCGGGGCGAGGGGCGCGTGGCGAGCGAGGAGAACGTCGAAGTCCGTATCCCTCCGGGCGCCAGCGACGGATCGAGGCTGCGGGTTGCCGGGAAAGGCAACTCCGGGACGATGGGAGCCCCCTCAGGGGACTTGTTCATCACGGTGCGAGTGCAGCCGCACCCATTGTTCCGCCGGGAATCCGACGATATCCACATCGCCATCCCGGTCTCGGTGAGCGAAGCCGGGTTGGGGGCGCGGATCGAGGTGCCGACGGTGGACGGCAAGGCATTGCTGAAGATCCCGCCGGGCACACAGAACGGCCAGAAGTTCCGTTTGCGCGAGAAGGGCGTATACAATTCGCGGAAGGGAGCCCGGGGAGATCAGATCGTCGAGATCGGTATCCAATCTCCGGACGTGCGGGACGAACGGACGCGCGACCTGCTGCGTAAACTGGCGCAGGTCGATTTGCGGGATCCGCGGGCTGAGTTGTGGGAAAAGGTCCAGGCGAAGGGGTAGATCCACGTGGCAAGGGCAAAGGCCAAAGCGGGCTACATGATTTCGGCGGTTGCCGAGAAATACCAGATCCATCCGCAAACGCTGCGGATGTATGAACGGGAAGGCCTGCTGCTGCCATCGCGTAGCGAGGGCAACACGCGGTTGTACACGGACGAGGATTTGCAGCGCCTGGAAGTGATCCTGGAACTGACGCGCGAACTCGGCGTGAACCTAGCCGGCGTGGAGATCATCCTCAACATGAGGGAAAAGATGGCTGCGATGCAGGTTCAGATCGAGGAGTTTGTTCATCAGCTCAATCTTGAACTGCGCCGGAACCTGGCGCATGCCGCGCCTGAGCCGGCCTTCGCTCTCATGCGGGTTGCCCGGGCGGAGGAAACGGGTGAGCCTCAAAAGAGGAAAAAATCCTAGGCGGCCAGCGCCAGAGGACCTTTGACGCGATTCAGTATCCGGGCTTAGTCCGGGTTTTCCCTCTGCGGGAAGGGCAACGGGGTTACTTCGGGCTTCACTAGCGGCGGCGTGACGACCCTGGCTCCCTCCGAGGTGAATTCGATGGTCCGGACCTGGCCGATCGGACCGGCAGGGGGAACCGCTGCTCCGTTAAACTCCATCGAGAATCCACCGGCATTGCCGGTCCGCAGGCGCATAAACGATGATCCGCGGAAAACTCGCGCCTGTCCTGCCTTCAGGACGTCCATGAAGATGGTCCGCCCGTCGGCAGTGAGATGAATCCAGCTGTCTGCGCTGGCGACCAGAGTCAGGTTCAGCGCGGAACCCGGCTCGCCTGCGGGGTTCACCGCGCCACCGCCTGTTGCGGCTACGGAAAGATCGGCGGCTCCAGATACTGGGGGATTGGCCGGAGCTTCAGGTTGAGCCTCACCCTGCGCCTTGGGGGCTGGCGCGATGGGTTGCGCCTGAGATTCGGCCGCTCGCTGCTCGGGTTCGCGGCTGTCCTGCGCAATTGGGAGGCCGGAGGCGGGCGCTCTCCAGTGCTGATAAAGGTAGTAGACTCCCGAGGCTCCGGCGCTCACGAGCACCAAGACAGCGAGGCGGGTCAGCCACCGTTTTGCCTCCTCGCCCGCGTTGAAACGGCCAGTCGGCATCGGGGGGACAACGATATTGCGCTGGGGGAGCGCCGTCTCCTGGGCATCCAATTGTTCAGCTTCGGCATCGAGCGAACGCTGGATTGCACCACTGTAGTCGGATTCAGGCAGACCCAGGATTCTGGCATATTGGCGCAGGAAGCTGCGATAGAAGAAGCCGCTCGGCAAATCCGCAGTCCTGTCTTCTTCGATCGCCTCGAAGTACCGGGCGTGAATCCGCGTTTCAGCGGCAAGCTTCTCGATGGTCAGACCGCGCTTTTCGCGTTCGGCCTTCAAACGCTGGCCGAGAGTCACCATTTTTGCTGTGGCATCCCCGAACTGGTATCATACAACACTTGATTCAAAAGGACTTCCAGCCGCTGGTCAGCGTCATCGTGGTGAACCTGAACCGGCAGGCGTATCTGGAAGCATGTTTGCGATCGCTGGAACTGCAGACCGGCGTCAGCTTTGAAACCATCGTTGTCGACAACGCCAGCACGGACGGATCGCCGATATGGGTGAACGAATACGCAGCCACCGCTCCGTACCCAATTTCGCTCATCGTCAATCGTGAGAACCGCGGTTTCTGCGGAGCGAACAACCAGGGCATCGCCATGGCCCGAGGCGAATTCATCGCTTTACTCAACAACGATGCCGAGGCTGAACCTGGATGGATTGAACATCTGCTGAGGGCATTCACCCGCTCTCCGGATGTCGGGATGGCGGCGTCGAAGATCCTCGTCTGGGAAGATCCCCAGCAGATCGACAAAGTGGGCCATTTGATCTGGCTCGATGGACAAAACCGTGGCCGGGGGGCGGGCGAACTCGACAGGGGCCAGTACGATGCAGAAGAGGAAGTCCTTTGGCCGGACGGAGCGGCCTGCATGTATCGCAAGTCGATGCTTGACGAGATAGGCGGTTTCGACGAGGACCTCTTCGCTTATGGGGACGATGCCGAACTCGGGCTTCGCGCCCGCGTCGCCGGCTGGCGATGCCTGTACATGCCCGGCGCGGTGGTGCGCCATCACCGGGGGGCGACACTCGGGCTCCTTTCTTTTCAACGGTTACGGCTGATTGAGCGCAACCGTGTCCTTCTAGCGGCTAAACTATTTCCTGGAAGTCTTTTGTGGCTAAACGGTCTTCACTACCTGGCAAGGCTGGTCTCGGGCGCAAGAGCCGCCGTGCGAGGCAAAGGGGAAATCAGCCGCTTCCCGGGTTGGAGTTCGAAATTGAAAGCGCTGGGGGCGATGATGGCGGGGGATGTTTCGGCACTAGCGATGCTGCCCCGGACGCTGGCGAAGCGGCGGGCATTCAGGAGGCTCAGAAAACTGACTCCAGGGCAGGTGAAGCAGCTGCTTCTGAAGTACCGAATCAGCCTGACGGAGTTGAGCGAGAGCGCGGTGGAGCAGCGCGGCCGCCAGTTCTGAGGGAGACCTCTTCAGTAGCCCAAGACGATGCGTGCCCCGCTTGCGGTTGTGCGCGGGTGAAGACGCTGTGTCACGGAACCGACAAGCTGTACGCGACCACGACCGAGCATTTCCTGGTGGTTGAATGCGCCGACTGCCGTCTGGTCAGGCTTTATCCGAAGCCGTCCCCGGAACAGCTTCGCTCCTATTACCCCGATAACTACTGGTTCGACGGCGGAACTGACACGGCAGACCGGTTGGCGGAAGCTTGGCGCCGTCTTGTGCTGCGAGATCACGTCCGTTTCGTGGAGCGGGCGGTTGCCGATGCTGGCGGCAAAGGACGTGTGCTGGATGTCGGATGCGGGGGCGGCCTCCTGCTGCGGGAACTGGGCTTACCGGAGGAGAGGTTGGCTGGCCTCGATTATTCCGTGGACGCGGCGGCGGTTGCCTGGGGCGCCAACGGCGTTCCAGCCGTTTGTGGTGCGCTCACTCGCGCCCCATTTGCCGCGGCTTCCTTCTCCGTGGTCACGATGTTTCACGTGCTTGAACACCTCTACGATCCGGTGGCCTACGTTGAGGCGGCGCGTGAATTGCTTGCGCCGGGCGGACGGCTCGTCATCCAAACCCCAAACGCGGGGTGCTGGCAATTTCTGCTGTTTGGAGAGAATTGGAACGGACTCGACATCCCGCGCCACTTGATCGACTTCAAGGAGTCCGATCTGCGTAATATGCTCGAATACTGCGGATTCGAGGTCGAACGGGTGAAGCACTTCTCGTTGCGCGACAACCCTGCGGGTATGGCAACGTCCATGGCGTCATGGCTCGATCCGATGTCGCGAAGGGTCCGAGGGGTAAAGGAGACGCCGCGGAAGAAAATGGTGAAGGACGTGCTGTACTTTCTGCTGTTCCTGATCTCGCTTCCTTTCACGCTGCTCGAAGCGCTCGCTCACGCTGGTTCGACCATCATGATACAGGCCCGCGTCAAGGAAGCGCCTGAGCCGTGACTTACGAGCGCGCCCGCAGGATCCTGCCTACATGGTTGATCCGCCATATCTACCATTTCGAGACGATGATCGAAGACAAGGTCGCCTCATTTGCCGGCGGGCTGGCAGTAGGAGCGCGGGTGCTGGATGCGGGGGCCGGCGAGTCCAGGCACGCTGCTGCGTTTGTCCGGCAAAGATATACCGGCGTCGATCTGGCAATTGGCGACGGGAGTTGGGACTACCGCCGGCTTGACGCCATGGCTAACCTTGAGAGATTGCCCTTTGCCACTCAGTGCTTCGACGCCGCTCTCATGATTGTGACCATTGAGCACTTGAAGCGGCCCGGCGACGCGCTGGCCGAGATCGCAAGGGTCCTCAAGCCAGGCGCCCGTTTCCTGATCGTCGCGCCGCACCAGTGGGAGGTGCACCAGGCGCCGCACGACTACTTCCGTTTCACCCGGCACGGGCTTGAGTTCCTCCTTGGCGAGACCGGGTTCAATATCTCCGAACTGGAACCGGCCGGGGGGCTGTTTCGTCTTCTCGCCAGAAGACTGCTCGCCGCGACAACATTGCTGCCGCTCTGGTTGAGGCCGGCGGGATTGCTCTTTTTTGGCGTTCCGGCTTTGATCCTGCCCTGTCTCGATGGCTTGGACGCGACACGATCCTACACATTGGGATACTCATGCATTGCCATACGGCGTTGACAGCATCTCTCCTCTTTGCCGCAACATTGCAGGCGGGTCAGGTCTCTGGCGCGTCGGCTTTGGATCTCACTCGCCAAGTAGTCGAGTTTGGCCCGCGGCCCCCCGGTTCGGCGGCGAGCAAGCGGTTGCAGGCATTCATCGCCCAGAAGTTGCGCGAATTCGGGTGGCAGGTGATTGAAGATCCGTTCACGGCGCAGACTCCCGACGGACGGGTCAGCATGAAGAACGTCATCGCCCTGAAAAAGGGGCGTGGACCAGCGGCCCTGGCAGTGTCGGGCCATTATGACACCAAACGTTTCCCGTTCCGCTTCATTGGCGCAAATGACGCCGGCTCATCCACTGGGCTGCTGCTCGAATTGGCGCGCGCACTCAAGGACGAATCCTTCGGCCATGACGTCTATCTGATTTTCTTTGACGGGGAGGAGGCTTTCGGCGAGTGGTCTGAGAGTGATTCCCTCTACGGTAGCCGTCACCTTGCGTCGAAATGGCGGAATGACGGGACCATTGCCCGGCTGAAAGCGCTGATCAACGTGGATATGATCGGCGACCGTGACCTGAAAATCGTAAAAGAGATGTACTCTTCGGAGCCTCTGCAGAGGCTCGTCTGGCAGGTTGCCAGGGAGTTGGGCTATGGAGGCCATTTCGATACCCGGCCTTACGCAATCGAGGATGATCACGTGCCCTTCCTCCGGAACGGCGTGCGGGCAGTCAATCTGATCGATTTCGAGTATGGCCCAGGCCATAGTTGGTGGCATACACCTGAGGACACCATGGACAAGTTGTCTCCGAAGAGCTTTGAGGCCGCCGGGCGTGTGGTACACGAAACGCTGCGTCGCATGGACCGGTAGATTTCACGCGGGATTGATGTAACCAGACCTGCTTATCCTGAGTCTATCTGGATGATGATAGAATGATTGCTGTCTGGCCCATAGGGCGGACATCAGGGAGGTCCGATGAAGCTCTTTCGTTTGCTATTGCCCGCGGCCGCGCTGCTCGGCCTGATTTTCGTCACGGGCTCGCCGTCCTTCGCCACCAAGGAGATGTCGAAGAAGGAGAAGAAGCCTTGCACAACTTGTCACGTCAAAGGCGACATGAAGAAGTTGAACGACGTTGGCAAGTACTACAAGGAAAAGAAGACGCTCGACGGCGCTCCTGAGGCGAAGTAGACTGGGATCGCGTAATTCGGACCGGCCTTCTCACGTGGGAAGGCCGGTTCGTTATTGTCTTGTTGTCTGGTAAACTCAAGGGCAGCCGCATCTTGCGGCGAATCTGGGAGTCAAGCAAGTATGAAGAAAGTAGTTCGTTTGGTATTTCCGGCTGCCGCGTTTGCGGCGGTGCTCATGCTGGGCGGCGGCGCGGCTTACGCCACCAAGGAGATGTCGAAGAAGGAAAAGAAGCCTTGTACGACTTGTCATGTGAAGGCCGGGTCGAAAGACTTGAACAACGTCGGCAAGTTCTACAAGGAAAAGAAGACCCTCGAGGGCGCGCCGACGAAATAGCCCTGAATCCCCGGCAGTTCAGCGGCCCGTTGCCAAAAGGCGGCGGGCCGCTAGCTTTGTGTGCCGAGCATGTTCGACAGCTTGAGGGTGGAAGTCCCTTTGACAACCTGATGGAGGTGAAGTCATAGCGAAGCGCAAGGGCGTCGCCGCGAGGCGGGGTCTGAAAGAAGCGCGGAGCAAAGGCGCGAGCCGATG
>JARKOC010000478.1 GCA_029975915.1 Bryobacteraceae bacterium | reverse complement strand
CCAGGAGCCACAGGCTGCCGATTCCCCGCATGGAGGCCATGTGCTGGAAGTCCCAGTCGTCTGTCCCGTCACGCCGAACCGTGCGGCGCCGTGTGGACAGGGCAAAGAACCCGCTGCACCCCGCCAGCAGGGTGCAGGCGGTGTGAAACCGGGGAGAGGGCGCAAAGAGAGTCCCTTGCTGCGCCAGCATCCCCTGGTCGACAAGCGACCCGAGCCCAGCGTTCAATCCCTCCGGGTCCGGATTCAGACGAACGGGCGAGATGAGCTTCGACCTCTGCACCATCCAGCGAAGGTCGATGCCCCGCAGGTTCCGCTGGCAGCAGCAGACAAGGTCGTCCACGTCGAACCGGGGCACGGCAGGCACCCTTCGCTGCATGGCGGAACGGAGGGCCTCCTCCTGGAAAAAATCCACAATGACAGCCAGAGTTTCGAATCCCCGGCGGTCGAGGGAGAGGGCGAAGGCGTCCGTTACCGCCGCTTCATGGATGGAGACCGCCGTTTCCATGATATCCGTCAGGGTTGTACCCTGAACCGGCCACACGATGCGGTGCCACATGCCACCGTCTCTGCGGTGCACGGCAAAGCGCTGATCACCCGCTGCTCCGTACAACCAGGTGACGTCAGGTTCAGCGGGCGGCACATGGAGCAGGCCCAGAATGATATCCGGCCTGCCGATGCGCTGGGTCGCCTCGCGGATATCCGGCGTGTCCTCTATCGCCAATCCTGCCGGGGTCCCCGTTCCTGCTCCATGCAGGCGCAGGAATGGCGACCCGCGCCACGGCTCCACGCCCGTCCGTCGCAGTATCTCGGCAATCTCCGCGGCGGTCAGGTTCCACCTGTCCGGCTGCGGCGGTCTCGTTTTCAGTTCCGGCTCCTTCATTCCATCCACCTTTTCCTGCCCGTGAACAGGCATGGTCGTTACCCGTTACGTCTACTGTTCCTCCGGATCCCACGGCCCGAAAGGTGATTTGATCGGATCCGTTGCTGAGTAGTGCTTCAAGGGTTGCAACGGCTCAACGGCCTCGCCGCGCCGGATCTGATCCCTCACCTTGAGCCAGGTGTCCATCTGGTCCTGGTCCACCTTGTTGCGCACCAGTATATGCTCCTGGTGCTTGAGGGCGGCAAAGCGGTC
>JARKOC010000351.1 GCA_029975915.1 Bryobacteraceae bacterium | reverse complement strand
AATGGACAGACCGTGGGCGTTCGGCCTCTCGGAGCCGTGGTATTCGGCGAGGATCAGCTTGGTGACGGCACTCTCGATTGCTGAATTGCTTCCGTCAAGGATGCGGCTCAGGTCCACCAGGTCTACATATGTAGCCGGAAGAGCGGTATAGTCCAGTTCCTGTACCTGTGCGCGTGCACTCGTGAGCTTGGCAAGGGTTGCCGTGCGCGTTGAGGGTGAAGCCATGAGCGCAAGAAGGCGCTGAGCCAGGTCGTCCACGGCCACGGCAACCGAACCTATCGTAGATGTCCCGTCCGAGGAGTAGAGGGAGCTCAAGGCAAGGGCGGTAATGGCCTGATCCTTGTAACCAGCCGCCTCGTAAAATTTCTTGAAACTGGAAACCATGGCTGTTGCAAACTCTTTCGGTGTCATGCCGGGGTCCTTCACCAGCCGGCCGAACAGGTCGGTATAGTTCCATCCATAGCTGGAAACCAGTTCCTGGGATGCCACAAAGATGTTCGCCACATTGCGGAATTCAAAGGCTGCCTCAAGAACAGCCATCTCGCAGGCGTCAACACCGAAGATATCTAGTTTTATGCCTGCCGAGGATTCGGCTTCGGCAAGCGCCGCGGCTACGTAATAGTTTGAGAGATACGAGGACCGGTTTCCATTGTCCACATCGTTGAAAATGGACTTGGTAATCGTGTCCGCGGAGGCCGCTTTCCAGCCCTGGCCGTGATCCCAGACGATCAGTGCGTAGTGATCGGCGGGGTATGCCCGGGCCGACGCGACGACGAAGTCGCGGAGCGTGGAACCGGCGGACATGTCCAGCTCTCCCGGGTCCGCAATCAGGGTCAGGCCGCCCTTTTCCACCTTGTAACGCTTGGTGGCGCCGCCCTGGGTGTCGTGCTGGACGATGAAAGTGACGTTATCCGTTGATCCTACCGCCTCCATTTCCTCCAGATCAAGAATGGATGCGCTGGTGAGATTGTTGTCCCCGTCCAGGTAGACCATCACGGTCCATTTGTTGCCTGTTACGGGAGTGCTCGATTTCGAAGAGGAACCTCCACCACCGCAGGATGCGGTAAAGATAAGAACCGTCAGGAGCGAAAAAAGAGTCGAAAGTCTGAAAATGGTATTTTTCATGAATAGTGCCCCGATTGAAAGGTATTGTCCGCATGGGCTTCCCGACCCGTTCCCGGGTTCGTGTCGCAACGTCCCGCTACCAGCGGCATTGCCGGTGCATTCGTACTCCGGATGCAAGAAAGAGCGATGGACAATCCATCGCTCTTTCTCATTCGTTCCATCTGTTGCATGCTGCCGTACATGTCGTCACGGCAGGTTTCCGTGCAACAGGGGTGATTGCTCACCCCTGTGCATGGGTGGTTGTTGCCGTACTACTCGATCGTGCCGTCCGTACGAATGGCGTCGGCGGTTGCTCTGACAGCGTTGCCTGCCACATCGTGGATACCGCTTACGGTTACGAACACCGGTGCATTGGCGATGGTGTCGTCACCGGCAGGAGTCGCCTGGAGGGTGAATCCTACGCCGGCTGTGATGGCGATCTGGTCGGCAAGGCCGTTACCGAGTGTTGCTCCCGGTACTGCGCTGAGTACCACGCCTTCTTCGATGGTCTGCTCTTCGCTGGCGCCGGCGACGGTCTCGCAGATACCGTTGCCGCCCGTGTCGATTACTACCTGGCCGCTGAGGGCAGGCTCACCAACAAGGATGCGCTGGTTGTCGTCACTTAATGCCACGGTGGCAACGTTGTGAACGGCGGTGGAGGTCACGCATGCGGTGTTGGGTGCGCCGTATCCGAGCTGGATGACCTGGTCGTCGGTGTCGACTGCGCTGGTTTCGCAGATACCGTTGGCGCCGGTGGAGATGGAGCCGGACTGGATGTCGACCAGAGGACCGGACAGGGTAATGGTTGCCGTGAAGGAGTACTCGTCGTAGACAACCGAGGCAACGGTCGGAACCGAGCTGCCGGTGAATGCTGCCGGGTTGAGGGTCCAGTTGGCCGTGTTCTGCACCTCGGACTTGACCATCGGCTCGCTGAAGGTGACGGT
>JARKOC010000340.1 GCA_029975915.1 Bryobacteraceae bacterium | reverse complement strand
TCCATGCACGACCGGAAGGCACTGATGGCGGACCTGGCTGACGGGTTTATTGCCCTTCCCGGAGGACTGGGCACCATTGAAGATTTTTTTGAAATTGTGACCTGGGCGCAGCTCGGCATCCATTCGAAACCGTGCGGGCTGCTGAACATCAACCAGTATTTCAGGAAGCTGATGGATTTTCTGGATCATACCGTTACCGAGAAATTTGTGGAACGGGAACATCGTTCGATGATCCTGATGGATGACGACCCGGAGAGGCTGCTCCGTAAATTCGAGGCATATCAGCCGCCGCTGACGGACAAGGCGCAATGGGTTTTGCGGTTTTCACAGGCCGAAACCTGAAAGGGTTGTGTCGCAACCGCGCCGCCAGGATGAAATTCTCCCATTTGTGAACGAGGGTAATGAGAAGCCATGGTCGCCGACCACCTTCCGAATGAGACAGTACAAGCGGAAAATGGAAACTCCCCTATCAACCCCCTGTGTACGCGCAGGCAGGTCCTGATCTGGGGCGGAGTTTCCATCGCCGGGTTATCCGCACTGTCGCCGACGTTCTTGCTGGCGGCTGACAGGCCCCTCGTCATCATGGAGAACGCCGAGGGGGTGGTGGTCGCCGACCCCGTCGTGTGCGTCGGGTGCGGCCGCTGCGAACTGGCGTGCACGGAATTCAACGACGGCAGGGCCGCGCCTTCACTGGCAAGGATAAAGATCGATCGGAATCTGAATTTCGGTCCCCGGGGCGCCATGGCTTGGCGGGAAGGACACGGCAACCCGGGGGACGGCCTTATCGTGCCGGACCTGTGCAAGCAATGCCCCCATCCCGTTCCCTGCGCCACTATCTGCCCCGAACACGCGATTGTCGTGTCGCCCGTGCACAAAGCGCGCGCCATTGACCCGGAAAAGTGCACCGGATGCGGAATATGCCTTCGGGCGTGCCCCTGGGAGATGATTTCCTACGACCCGGACAGCCGGAAGGCGACCAAGTGCCATCTCTGCCGGGGTAAGCCGAAATGCGTGGAGGCATGCCCGGCAGGATCTCTGCGGTATGTATCGTGGCTGGACCTGACCGGAACAACCCCTCCGCGCAATCCGAACACTGCCGTGCTTCCCCCGCAGCGCGCGCTCAGTTGCCGGGAATGCCACATGCCCGGTCAGTCGAAGAATGTCGGGCAGGCGAGCGCGATGATGCGACAGGCGTTCGGAGGGGGAAGGTCCGCCTCTTCGGGAGGAATCGGTTTCTCCTGGATTGACATGGCCGGCGCGGTCCTCGTTCCCTTGGCGGCGGCAGGAGTGCTGCTCCATGCCGTCCTGCGAAAGGTCAGGAAACGATGAAACGTACCTATCTCCACCCCTTGCCCCTGCGAATCTGGCACTGGATACAGGCCGGGATCGTTATCTTCCTGATCGGCACCGGCATCTATCTGCGGATGCACGGCATCGCGGCTCTCCGTCCCCATGATCCCGTTCTTATGTGGCATACGCGCATGGGCCTGGCCATGGTTCTCTCGACCATCTTCTGGTTCGCCTATACCGTGTGGAGCGGCAATCTGCGGCG
>JARKOC010000330.1 GCA_029975915.1 Bryobacteraceae bacterium | reverse complement strand
GGCGGTCAGCGTCCACGACCATTGAGCGGAACTTGAGCATCTTGAACGGCTCTCCATTCAAACCGATCCGCTCATGCTTGAACAACAGTGGTCCAGGGCTGGTGAGCTTCACAGCCAGCGCCACTACCGCGAGCACTGGCGAAAAGATGACGATCAGTGCCAGCGACCCAAGGACGTCAAACGCTCGCTTGACGACCTGCTTAGTGCCGCTCATGCTCGGGTAGCTAATGTGGAGCAGGGGGAGCCCCGCAACCGGGCGAGTGTGTATGCGCGGGCCTGCGATGTCCGTCAGCGCAGGGGCGACAACCAACTCGATATCGCGCTCGTCAAGTTGCCACCCCAGCTGTCGCGTCCGCTCCGGGGTCAACACGTCCGAACTGGTCAGTATCAGCGTGTCGCTTCCTGTTCTGTCAATAAGAGGAAGAATCTCATCATACCCGACGGCGCGGTAGATGGAGTCAGGGACAGGCCGTAGGAATCCGACAGGGCCGCCATTCGATGTCGTCACCTCTCCGACGATCTGGTAACCGGTATCCGGCGCGTCCGCAATCTGCTGAATGACATGACCGGTTTTCGCGCGGTCACCGACAACGACCGCCCGGTGGAGGCTGCGTCCCACTTTCCGCTGGCCACGCAGCCATTGCCGCCAGAGCCAGCGCCCGAGAAGCAGCAGCAGGATGCCGCACGGAAGCGCGATCACCATGTATCCACGAGCGACTGGCATCCGCAGGAGGAAAGCCGCTATCGCAAGCGCACCAAAGGTGCTGAGCGTGGCCCGCATGACCGTCTTGTATTCCGCCGAGCCGTTTCCTACCACCCGTCGGTCCCAGGCGCCGTCGAACTTCAAGGCAAGAAGCCAGGTACCAACCAGGCCGATCGACAGGAATGTGTAGCCGACACGGAAGCCGAGAACGTCGGTAAGCGAGGCTTCCAGGAACATCGCGGTATCTCCGAAGCGGGTCAACTGCGCCCCAACGGCACACAGGACCACGATCAGCACGTCGGTCAAGAACAGCTTGAAGGCATATGCGCGCTGCCATGACGAGACCCTCTGGCTGGGAGTCCCAGAACGGTAGGGTATGCCTTCGGGTATCGCCGACTGCTCTTCGTTAGCGCGCAGGAACTGGTCTTCGAGAGCCTGCATTTCACTCTCGGCCGATCTTAGGGCTGACACCATAGACCTCTTTTGGGGTTAGCGTTCGCTGGTGGGCGCTTCGTGGAGGGCGACGGTCTTGCGATGCTTCTGCTTTCGTCTCGCCGTTCCCCCGATAAGCGATCCGCTGGCAGCTTAACTTGTCCATCCCAGGTCGTGCGAGTTGATCATGAAGCGCTCCTTGAGGGTTGCCAAACCCCTGCCCAACCCTGAGACCTGCTGTTGCCGTCGTCATCATCCGACAACCGCCCAGGAATCGCTGCGCCTCGCGGCGCGGGCCGGAGCCTCGCGGGCATCTGAAATCTGCTCTATGACCGGGCCCTGCTCGCGGGTGGTGGGCTGGTACGAGTAGTCGTAGCGGTAGTGACCTGCATCGTGCCCACGGGCCCGCGTCAGCAGCAGCCCGAGGATGCGCGTGTCCACCCTTTCGAGGGCTTCCAGAGCCCTCGCGAGTTGCGGACGCCGGGCGATCGAACTCCCGACCACAACGAGCGTGCCGTCGGTGAACCGCGACAAGACGGCCGCGTCCGTCACCGGCAGCAGCGGAGGCGAGTCGATGATCACCGTGTCATAGCGACGCGACGCCT
>JARKOC010000313.1 GCA_029975915.1 Bryobacteraceae bacterium | reverse complement strand
GTGTACAAGACGCTCCATGGTCAGGGACTGCGCACCGTATTCACGGGATACGACGAACGGACCGCCTATTCGGCCGTCACCGCCCTGCTCAGGGACGGCGAGCCGGTCCGGTCGGCGGATGCCGGCGACGAGGTGGATGTAGTCACCGAGACGACACCCTTCTACGGAGAGAGCGGCGGACAGGCCGGGGACAGCGGCGAGATCTCGACGGGCGCCGCGCATCTGGAGGTGTTGGACACCCTGCGTCCCCTGCCGGACCTGATCGTCCACCGTGCGCGGGTGAAGGAAGGCACGGTCCGTGTCGGCGAAACGGCGGACCTCAGGGTCGCGGGAGATACGCGGAGCGCCACGGCGCGCAACCATACCGCAACCCACCTGCACCAGGCTGCCCTTCGGGAGGTGCTCGGCGACCACGTGAAGCAATCGGGCTCCCTGGTGAACAACGATCATCTCCGCTTCGATTTCACCCACTTCTCCGCCATGACACACGAGGAACTGGAGCGGGTGGAAGAGCTGGTCAACCGCCACATCATGGACAACGCCGACGTGGCGGTGCTCGAAATGGGGATTGAGCAGGCCATGGAGAGCGGCGCAACGGCCCTGTTCGACGAGAAATACGGCGACACGGTGCGGGTGGTGAAGGTGGGCGATGTCAGCGCCGAGCTCTGCGGCGGCACCCATGTGCGCGCCTCCGGCGACATCGGCCTGTTCAAGATCGTCTCGGAATCGGGCATCGCCGCCGGTGTGCGGCGCCTCGAAGCCCTGACCGGGCGGGGGGCGCTTCGCTATGCGCGGCGCCTGGAGGACAAATGGTGATCAACCAGGGTGATGTGTACTGGCTCTACCTTCGCGAACCATCAGGCTCAGAGCCAGGCTACCGGCACCCCCACCTGGTCGTACAAAACAACCTGTTCAACCGCAGCCAAATCCGCACCGTCGTGGTTTGCACCTTAACCTCGAATCTCAAGCGAGCCAGCGCACCCGGCAACGTTCTGCTCGCTCAAGGCGAAGGCAATCTTCCCAAGCCCAGCGTCGCAAATGTCTCACAGCTGCTGACGGTGGACAAGTCGCAGTTGGGCGAATACATCGGAACGCTCTCATCCAGGCGGATGCAACAGGTGCTGGATGGCATCAAGCTGTTGCTGGAGCCGCGGGAGGTAGATTAGACGGAAGGAAAAAGGAAGATCGGCTGCGATTTTGCCTCTTTTGAGATAGAGGCTCGTGATCCAGGTGCGGGTGATCCAGGTGCCCGGCACTTTCGAAGTGCCGGGCACCTGGCATGGATCAGGCGTGGGTAACCCAGGTGCCGGGCACCGTTTTCCTTCTTCCTTTTTCCTTTTTCCTTCATTGCCTACAGTGGCAACCAGGTCCCGATGCCCTTTTCCACCGCGCGGCGATACACGATCGGTGCAGTGGCCATGTCATCGAGCGCCAGGCCGAGATTACAGCCGATGGTGCGCTCCTCGGGCGACTGGCGACCCGGTTTCTGGCCGGTGACCAGCTCTCCCAGGCTGGCATAGATCGGCGGGATCGACTGGAAGTAGCCGATGCTGCGATAGTACTCCAACTGCGGCACATCGTCGGTGCAGAACTTGTCCACCTCCTGCAGCGCGGCCCCATCCCAGAACGAATCGTAATCCACCAGGGAAGCGAACGCACCTGCGTCCAGCCACCCGGCCTTGATCGTCGCATGCGGCGTATGGAGAATCGGACCCGCGGTCACCACCATGTCGCATCCGGTCACCGCCTCCCGCGGATTCTTGACCGGGGTCACCTCGATTTCAAAGCGGCGAGCCATCTCCGCCGCGTACCGTTCACTGACCTCTGGGACCCGATCGTAAGCGAAGACGCGCTTCACTGGGAAGAGACATTTCAACGCTTCGAGGTTGGTCCGGCCCTGAACGCCGCAGCCCAGGATGCCTACGGTCTCAGACTCGGGCCGCGCCAGATAGCGTGCAGACAGGGCGCTCGCCGCGCCCGTTCGCATGGCCGTGATCCACGAGCAGTCCATGACCGCGAGCGGGATGCCCGTCTCATCATCGTTGAGGATGAGCAGCCCGGAGATGTAGGGCAGCCCCTTGGCCTGGTTGGTCGGATAACCGCCCACCCACTTGATGCCTGCAGAATGCAGTGCCG
>JARKOC010000311.1 GCA_029975915.1 Bryobacteraceae bacterium | reverse complement strand
CCCCATGCGCTTCCTGATGATCGGCCTGCATGCCCAACTGATCGGCGGGCTGGAACGGTACACCCGCGACGTGGCGCTGGCCTTGCGCCACCTGGGGCATCAGGTACGCGTCGTCAGCGCCCTGGAACCGTCCGGTGAATTCCCCGGCTGGGAAGGGTTCCCGGTACAAGGACTGGCGCCGGCGAATCCCCTGCTGTATCGCGCCTTTTTTCGCGTCCGATCGCACGCGCTGCGCCGTCACCTGCGCGGGGAGCATGCCTACGACGTCGCGCTGATCATGCATCCTTTCGCGGCCGAAACCGCGCGACAGGCGGGGATCGAGCCTTACTGGGTATGGACGTATGGGGATGAGGTCTGGGGAGACTGGTCGCCAGAGCTGGCCGCAGGGATGGCCGGTGCAAGACGGATTGTGGCCATCAGCAGCCACACCAAAGCGACCGTCGCCGCGCACCTGCCCCGGCATCCAATCACTCTGCTGCCACCGATCGTGGATGTCGTCCGCCTCACCCCGGCCGACCCGCCGCGCGTCTCCGCCCCACCCTTCCGCCTGCTGACGGTTGGACGGCTGGTCGATCAGACGCTCGGCAAGGGGCACGATCTCGTCATTCGCAATCTGATGGCGATCCAGCAGCAGGTCGGAACGCCCGTCGAATACTGGATCGCCGGAGATGGCCCTGGCCGCGCCAGACTGGAGGCGCTGGTGAATGCATGTGGCGTGGCGGATGCGGTTCGCTTCCTGGGCCGCGTGTCGGATGACCGGCTGCCGGAGATTTACCGGGCCTGCGACGTCTTCGTGATGCCCAGTGCATGCGAGGGGTTTGGAATCGTCTATCTGGAAGCGGCGGCCTGCGGCCTGCCCGTGATCGGCAGCACGGTTGGGGGCGCGGTCGATGCAGTCGAGGAGGGTGTGACCGGCTTCTGCGTGAATCCGGGCGACGAGCGGGCGTTGGTCGAGACGTGCGCGCGGCTGCTCTCCGATCCGGTTCTGGCGCGGCAGATGGGGCTTGAGGGACGGCGGCGAGTCGAGGCCAGGTTTTCGCCCGCCGCGCTGGATCGCGCCCTGGCGGAGTTGATCGATGCAGATCTTGAGTGACCGCCGGCAGATGGCGCTGGTCACAGGGTTGGTCATCCTCAGTGCGATCCTGGTTGGCAGCCTGGATACCTCCTTTGGCGCAATGATCGCCCTTGCCGTGGTGCTCGTCTGGCTGCTGCTTCAGGACAATCTGTGGGCCTACTACCTGACCATGCCGGTGATGATCCTGCTCGGCAACCTGGGCATCAGCATCCCGTTTCCCCTGCTCAGCTCCCCAACCGATCTCCTGGTCTCGATCGGAGTCCTGTTCGTGATCGTCCAGACGGCCCTGTTTCGCCGCAACGTGCCGCGCACCTGGCTCTACCTGCCGATCATGCTGTTCGCAGGTGTGGCGCTGGCGCAAGCACTGGCATTGCATGCCGGGTCTCCCGTCCATACCGGCCACCTGACTAAGCTGATTCGTGGCATGTGGCCCTTCCCAATGCTGATCCTGGGCCTGCACACGCCGCGCCAGGCCCGAAACGTCCTGATCGCCCTGTTGGGGACCATGCTGGCCGCAACCTTGCTCTGGCTGCCGGGTTTTCTGTATGCAGCGGTGAACAACGACCTCACGCTGCTCCGGGCCGCCAACGCCCCGCGAACCGGCAACTTCCTGATCGATCTGACCCTGACCAACAGTCTGCGCACCTATCTGTTCATCGTACCACTTGGCACCCTGGCCGCGATTCCATTGGCATTCGTAGTCATGGGGCGCCGGCTGCGACCCGTATCCTTTCTCGCGCTGCTCATGATCACGCTGATTGTGCTGGCATCGAGCATTGCCTCAGGAATTGTCGGGTTGATTCAGGCGATATTCGTCCTGCTGATCCTGTCGGCCTGGTTCCGCCCCAGGCAAAAGGACGGACGGCCCGATCGCCGGATCGTGCGGACGGCGATCACCGTTGGGGGATTTGTGGTAGTGATGCTGCTGGTCATCGCATATGTGCCGATCGCCGCCCACACCTTCGACCGTGTGTTGGAACTCCAGACAGATGCCAGTGGTTCGGCGCGGCTTAAGTTACTCGATCAAGCCTTTGCCGTCTTTCTGGAAAGCCCTTTGATAGGCTACCAGCAAGGCAACTACTGGTATGGGGGACACGATTCGATTTTGACCATGCTCGCCAACTGGGGGCTGGCTTTCAGTCTGCCCTACTTGCTAACCCTGTTCTGGGCCGCCTGGGCGATGTATCGTCTGGCCCAGCGACGCGCGCGTCCTGTGGAACAGGCCTTACTGGTAGGCATGGCCGCCTGCGTCATCGCCAATATCCTGGTCAGTGTGGCCACGCCGAACCTGATCGAGCTGTTTGCCGATCTGATTATCTGGTCGTTTCTTGGATTGCTGGTCGTCTGGATGGAGTGGCAGCGGCGCGATCCTGCCGCGCCGCTGATCGCGTAGGAGAAGCATGACCAAGCAACGAATCCTGTATATTCAGCATGCGGGCGCGATGGGCGGATCGACCGTGAGCCTCCAGTTCCTCGTGGAAGGGCTGGATCGCACACGTTACGAACCCGTCATCGCTTGCATCCATCCTACACCGGCCGTACTGGACTATCATCGCAGCACGGGGGCTGAAACATTCTACTGGCCCGGTATCAGTCCCTTCATGCATACGACCGGCGGCTGGTACCCCCTCTACGACCCGCTAGCCTGGCCGAAACTGATCCGGTGTGTGACCGGCTGGCAGGCTTCTGTACATGCCGCGGAGGCGTTAATCCGTCAGGTGCAGCCGGACATCGTCCACCTGAATTCCGTAGTCCTGCCCCAATGTGCCATTGCGGCGAAAAAATGCGATGTCAAGCTGGTCTGGCACGTGCTCGAATCCGTGGTCCACGGGCATCTGGGGTTGCGTCGCGCCTGGCTGGGGCGGTTGATACGGCGGCTGGCAGATGAGGTCATCTTCATCTCGGAAGACAACCGCCAGCAATTATTTCAGGATGGCACTGGTGTGGTGATCCCCTGCGCGGTGGATTTCGCTTATTTCGATCGGGCAGTCCTCGGAGATCATGTGAAAACAGCGGAGGGCATCTCCCCGGAAGCCAAAGTGATCGTTTTCCTCGGCGGACGCTCGGTGATCAAGGGCGTCTTCCCGCTATTGGAAGCCATGCCCATCATCCAACAAGCCTTACCAGAAGTCCACCTGCTCGTGACAGGCGGGGCCTACCACTTTTCCGGGCGGATGGTCTCGCGGATCGCCCGGACGGTGCTGCCGTTGGTGGGCAGCGGCACCATTGCCCAGCGCGTCGACAAGCTGATCGCGCGCCACAATCTGGCTGAGTGCGTCCACATGCTGGCATGGCGCGAGGACCTCCCCGCGCTGATCTCGGCAGGAGACGTGCTGGTCGCTCCCTGGACCGAGCCGCACTTCGCGCGGCCGGTGATCGAGGCCGGGGCAATGGCGAAGCCGGTGGTGGCCTCGCGAATTGGCGGGGTGGAGGAGCTGGTCCAGGATGGCGTGACCGGGCTGCTGGTTCCGCCCAACGATCCCGCGCAACTGGCCGCCGCCGTGATCCGCGTCCTGTCCGACACGGCGCTGGCCCGTCAGATGGGCGAGGCTGGATACGCCCAGGCCTTGGCGCGCTTCAGCCAGGCGGCCAATGTGCAGGCCACGATGATGATATACAGACAGGTGTCCACATGAACTTCTCAGGGATATCTCGAACCACCAGCCTTGGGCGCATTTTGCGACATTTTTTAGTAATAATTCCTCCAAATACTATTGTGCCAATCATTCAAGGGCCTCTGCGAGGGAAACGCTGGATCATTGGAGCTAGCGTTCACGGTTGTTGGCTTGGAAGCTATGAATTCCACAAACAGCATGAATTCATCCAAAGGGTCAAACCGGGTCAAACCGTATATGATATTGGTGCCAACGTCGGCTTCTATACTCTTCTAGCTTCAGAACTTGTAGGATCTACAGGCAAAGTATTTGCTTTTGAGCCCCTGCCGCGCAATCTCCACTATCTCGTCAAGCATATCAATCTAAATCATCTCTCAAATGTAGAAGTCTGTGATTGGGCTGTGGGAGACTATGATGGCTCCCAGTACTTCGATCCAGGTTCCAATCCTTCTATGGGTCATCTGGCAGACGAGGGTCCCATCCAGGTTCAGTTGCGTACTCTAGATGGTCTATTTGATGCACCCGATTTCTCTCCCCCTGACATACTCAAAATAGATGTCGAAGGTGCTGAAGACAGGGTTCTGAACGGAGCGCGAAACATCCTAGAACGCTATTCTCCGGTACTCTTTATTGCCACCCACGGGCAAGAACAGAATCGCCGCTGTATCTCAATTCTTGAAAGCCTGGGATACCGTCTCGAGTCGCTTACTTCGCTACCCCTATCCGAAACAGATGAATTGTTGGCAACGAGATTTTGAAACATGAGAGACCCCGTTCTTATCGTCGTCACCAACATCCCCAGCCCTTACCGGCTGCATGAATTCCGGGTACTGCATGAGGCGCTTCAGGAACGCGGGATCGACTTCGAGGCGATTTTCCTGGCGGCAACGGAAGCAGGCCGCCACTGGCGATACGGCCCGGAGCAAGCCGCCTTTCCGCACCGCATCGCCGCCGGCTGGAATGTGACCTGGCGCGGTAAGCCGTTCCTGTTCAATCCTGGCGTAGTCGCGGAACTATGGCGCAAGCCGCCCACCTGGTTGTGGCTGGGCGGCTCGTGGTATCTCCCCACCACGCTGGCGGCCTGCTGGCTGGGCCGACTACGCCGGCGGGCATGGTTGCTCGGCTGGAACGAGAGTACTGACCTGGACCGGCACACACTCAGTCGCGGAACTGGAAACGCCGTCCGCCGCCAGTTGGTCTGGCCCTACCATGGCTGGATCGTACCGGGCGAACGAGCAGCGGCCTATGCAAGAGCAGCCTATGCTCGCCCGAAATCGCCGATACTGACGTTCGCCAATACGGTCGACGAGTCGCTCTACAGGGATCGGGTGGCTGCCCTGCGTCAGAATCGGGCCTCGCTTCGAGCCTGCTGGGGGGTGGGGGAAGAAAGAGTCTTCCTGTGGCCCGCGCGTCTTTCACCAGAAAAGGGCATCCTCGAATTCCTGAAGGC
>JARKOC010000299.1 GCA_029975915.1 Bryobacteraceae bacterium | reverse complement strand
GGCGTCCCTGCGCGCAGCCGTTCAGAATTTCGTGGAGCACTATCACGCCGAGCGGAATCATCAGGGCCTGTCGAACCGGATCATCTGCCCCGAAGCTGGCCACCTCGGCGCGTCAGGCACTGTCCGGCGGCGGCAGCGCCTCGGCGGCATGCTGAACTACTACTACCGCGACGCGGCTTGACCCGGCAGTCTGGCGGTCGGCCATCGCGGCCAGTTTGGGAATTCAGGTGCCGGAGGTGTGCGCAGCATCGGGTCTTGGCGTGTCTGCCGCGTGATCCTCAACGTCCGCGGCGCGCTTGGGGGCGTAGTTTTCCGCCCAAAGTAGGAATTCAGCGGGCCTCGAAACGAGATGCAAAGCTCGCCTTGTCAAGCACTTGAGGCCGTTCGAGTTTTCGGGCCATACGCCACTGGTCGGCGTCAAACGAGCGGCTCCATGCCGAGCTCTCCGAGGCCGCCGCCAGCCGCCCAAGCGTGTCGAAGGTGTAGTTCTGCACCGCGCCTGCGGCATGGCCGATGGTCTGCGAAACCACGTTGCCGTTGTTGGTCGCGCACGACGCGCCGGACGCGCAATAGGCGTAGGTGAGAGAGAAGGCCGATCCGCGCGAGATACCGGTGGCCTGGAGCCGGTGGTTCCAGGTCTGGGTCTCGAATCTCGGCACAGGGCTCTCACAGATGCGCTCTACGGCCGAGTTCGTCTGGCCTTGATGACAATCAGTAGGTTCGCGCCGACGAGGAGCAGTATGCCGACGATCCCTATGATTCGCGGTTCTGCACCCGTCAAGGCTGAGTACGTCAGACCGGCGACGATCGCACAGTTCGCGATGATGATTTTTGTTTTCGTTGTCATTTCCATTTTGGATAGTGCTTCAGCGAAAAATGCCCTCCAATGTTCAGTGCGGCCAAAGCAACCAATGTGCCAAATAGCGATCTTGGCGTAAGCGAAAGGCGATCAGTTATTGCTAGATAAAATATAGCCCCAAGATTCAACGCAACAACACATTGTCTCTTGGAGAAATATTTTCGAAAAATATCCATTATCTATTTCTCCTTCCCGAAGAAGAACCTGGTAGTGGGATCGGGCGTGCGGTTGCGAGTCCTGATCTGCCTCCCATGATGCGATCCCATAGCTGAATGGCCAATTCGCTGGCATTGCCGGCTACACGGAGGGATTCCAGAAACGTTGCAGGATTGCTGTAGATCTCTCGGGGCCGAGCGGCGAGCGTAGCGACATCCATCACCGTAGCCGCTGCTTTGCCCGCCTCCAGGTCTCCCGTCGCCGCCGTTGTCGCGAGGCCGGCGAAATTGCCGATCGCATCAAGCTCTTTCTGTGCTTGCGTCACGTCCTTGCGCTTGGCCGCCGCATCCATGTCGGTTACGCCGCTCACCGTCGTCACGGTTCCGCTGTAGACGGCACCCCCCACCAGCAGGGTCCCGACGGCTCCGCCGGGAATGTTCCCACCCAGTGCGGTTGCGATCAGTGCGACTCCAAGAGTTGTCTTGAAGACGCCAGAAGTCATTTGCGACTGCCGCGACGGCGGCGGCTCTGGAGGTTTGGCGCACGTACTCCCAAAACCAAAGAAGCACACATGCCCATCGAGATCCCTATTGTTGATGGGATTGTTGCGCACGTAGCCGTACAGGTTGAGGCTCTGGGGGTCGTCGAAGTCAGCGTACGGAACGGCTTCCGGATTCTCTGCCCAGTCTGGCGTCGTGAAACGGCCTTGTGCGCCGCTGAAGTACCTAGCGCCAAAGTAATCGAGGCCGGTTTCGGCATCCCGTTCTTTGCCGGTAAACCTTGTCGCGGCGAACGTCATAAGCCTACATCGCCCGGCTGGTGAGTTCGCACCCAGTCCAACCAGTGAACCATGTCCCGAATCGTTGCGATCCGAATTGGACAGTCATCCAGAACCTGTTGGGTGGGCATCTGCAATCGCAGTTGACTCAACAACTCGGCTGCATCGTCATCGATCTCCTCGCGGCCTGCACGGAGCACTTCCTCGTAGGAATCGTCGGGTGAGACCGCGTAGCGCCTGCCAATCGCGAGTGCGCTGTAGTAGTCATACACTGTCCCAGCGATCCTCTCGAGGGCTTCTCCGCCAGATGAGAATGCTTCAATAAAGGCATCTCGCGTCGGGCCGCGTCGTCGGCGGAGTTTCACCTGGTAGGCGACAGTGGCACTGATAAACCAGACTGCAACTGCGGCAATCGCGATGTAGGGAAGAGCATTCATTGCGACAAGCACCCGTACATCTCGTATGCGCCGAGGGCCATGAAGCCCGCTCCGGCATAGGGAAGCCAACGCCCCCAAATGGCACCGACGCTGTTGGTCATGCGCAACTTGAGTGGCATGCCAGTACCCGGCCCGCCGACGAGCGTCGGAAGCCGGATTCCGCCTCGGGCACCCTTTGTCAAATTCCGGAACGTTTCGGAAGCCGCAGAGGTCTGTTGCATGCCACCCTGCGAAAAGGGCTTGTCAATCCTCGGACGTCCGGCAGCAAACATCCCAGCTCCAAGATCGCCAACAGCAAAACCCATGCCCGCGCAGGCCATGTCGTGCGTTGCTCTCTCGGCAGCGGCGCGCAATACTTGCATACCCTGGCCCTGAATACCATAAATTAGTTGGTCTTCCTTGGGCTTGTTCCTCCCCTGGTTCCGTCGCCATGCCTCCAACTGCATGCGCAGCATCTCAGCCTGAGCTTGGGCGGCATGATCCCGCTCCCTCGGCGCCTTCTCCGCAACGGTGATGCTCGTCGAGTCGGGCGCCACGCACGGCCCATCCTCGCTATCGTGGTATTTGCCGTCGGCACCCTTCTTGCATCGGCCTGTGGGATCGGTGAAGATCAGCGGGTTGTTCCTAACGTAGCTAAAGAGGTTCCACGACTGCGGATCGAGAGGATCCTGATCGACCAGCGGCTCGTCCGGGCTCGTAAACCTCCCCTGCGCCCCGCTGAAGTACCTAGCGCCAAAGTAATCGAGGCCGGTTTCGGCATCCCGTTCTTTGCCGGTAAACTTCACCCTCGGCTCGTTGGCGCTCGTGTAGCAAGACCCGCGCCCGCTTATGCCCTGCGTCATCTGCTCGCCGAAGGGCAGGTAATCCAGGCACCGCCGCTCGGCGCCGGTCGAACTCGTCACCAGCCGCGTCGAGCCCAGATGGTCCGCCGTCAAATACTCCGTGCCCACCGGGTCCGCCGTGCCGCCGTACTCCGCCGCCAGCCGCCCGAAGGCGTCATAGACCGTCACCACCGACCCCTTCTTCACCCGCCGCCCTTCGCCGTCGTAGACGTAATTCGTCGTCACGCTGTTCAGCGTGCTCGACACCAGCCGGTTCTCGGCGTCGTAGGCGAAAGTGAAGCCCCCGATCGCCGTCAGGTTGCCCGCCGCATCGTACTGAATCCCCAGCACTGCGTTCACCAACCGGTTGTTTCCATCAAACCACGACGGCGAGGCCGGCGTGAAGCTGCCCGGCGCCCAGCCGGCGCCCGTAGACCACGAGGGCACATACAGGTTGCCGGGTTCAAATTCAACGACCGACTCATCAGGCCCTGCGCCCTCGAGACTACTCCATGACGATCATTCAAAGAACTGTCCAAGAAATCGAGTGCGGTAAAGCGAACCGATGACCTCAGTCCCCAACCCGAAGCTCGCGGCCCAACTCTACCCACTTGGCGGGAACGGGCTCGTGGAAATTGTACCAGATCACCTCCAGTAAGCTCAGGTTCCCTTCAGCGTAATGGAGCAGGATACTCACGACATCATCGCGCCCATCAAACCGGACGTTGAGGTCCATCTCTCCGACAAGCCCTTGATGACCGATAAACCTCGGATTTTGAACGTGCTCCGGTTCCGCAAGCACCACGGATCGGCAGCCGCAAGAGCATTCCGCGACCACAAACAATTCGCCAATCAAAACGTCGGCCCAGTGCGGATTGGCAGACAGGATGGTGCGAATCCAGCAGTGCTCTTCTGCAGTTACAGGCCGACGCTGCACCTCGACAAAGCTGCTGTGTCTGCTCGTTGTGCTCATCGCTTTGTGAACACCGTTGCGATTCGGGCAACGCCATCGACAAAACGCCCCCGGAATCCTACTGCAACCCCGTTGATTTGCGTTGTTCCTTCGATGAGGCCATTTGCCTTTAGAACGTAGTTGCCGGACTGGATCGCGCCCTCTACAGCCTGCTGAAGTTGAGCCTCGCTACCTGGCGGCGGCAGATGCCCCGGTCGTGCCTTCATGAGCTGATGCGCGAAGTTGACGACTACCTTCGTGTTCTTGAAAACCCCGAGTTGTTGGGCAGCTTGGCCGACGTAACCCAGCCCTCTGATGGCTACTACGCCGGTTGCGGTCATCGCGGCGTTTACGGCCATTGTCTTCGCCGCATCCCTGATCATAACGTCAGCGCGCTGAGTGCCGGTGATCAGCGCTTCCATGGCTTCCGGATTGAAATAGTGCGCCGCTCCTACGACGTTCCCGCTTTGATCCAGCAGTTTCCCCCTCTTCAGAGTCCAGCCCTGTGCCTTCGCGTAGGCTTCAAAGGCGCCATCATCCTTGACAGTTCCGCAATTGAACTCCTTCCCGTCCTCGCCGACTTGGCAGACGCGATACGCTAACCCATCAGGATCAACATACTTCAGCGGATTGTTGCGACCGTAAGAGTATCCATTCCAACTCTGTGGATCCTCAGGATATAGGAACCCGCTCGCGTTGCCCGGGTCCGGGCTGGCAAACCTCCCCTGCGCCCCGCTGAAGTACCGCGCCCCGAAGTAATCGAGTCCCGTCTCGCTATCCCGCTCTTTGCCGGTGAAGCGAGATGCCGGTCGGAGCGAACCCTCATTGACAGAAGTGGTTGGCAAGAGCCGCAACACTCCTCTCAACAGAGGCCGGAACCCCCGTTAACGCCAGCAGTCCCCAGGACGCTAAACCGAGAAGAAGGTGCTCGGTGCAGGAGCGACCGAGCCCGAACTTCCAGCTGCGCTGCCTCGCCAAGTGTAGATGAAGCGTTCTGGCGAAAAGAGAGCAGAGAACCAACAGGGCTGTTGCTCGGAACACGAGCGTAGCCCTACAGTGGAACAAGGTCGCAGCCGCTCTGGCTTCTACCTCGGTTCGGCCAACTGCCCCCGAGTATCCGAAGGCCTGTCCAAACCAATATGGGATAGCCACGGCTGCGCACAGCATGACCATGGCGCAAAGGAGCAGGATGAATACCTCCGGGGCCGCGTGGGTTGGTCGGCTCATAGGCACACCTGTCTCACTCACACTGCTTGCTCTTCGTGCCAGTTGCACTGTCGCTGACCTCCACGCAGGCCTTTGGAGGAGCAGCGTTGTTGTGAATGTAGAGCGACCACATGAGCCAGTTGTAGTCGATGCCGGAGTATCGTGGGTTCCCGAAGTCGCGCCCCGGTTGATATCGCACCGGCGTCGGCCCCCAAGTGTGCGTCCCAGGATTCCACTGGCCGAAGTTGCTGAAAAGCGGCGAGAACTTCCGGTAGGCCTCATCCCAGACGTCGTACGGAAGGTAGGCTCCGCTGAGATCGATCCCGATCTCTCGAAGAACGTTCTGACAGAGAATCGTACACGCAAGTCCTTGCGGCCCCGTGTGTGAAAGGCGCAACGTGTAGTCGGGTGGGTTGGCCATGATCTTGTCGATTTGATCGATGACCTTCTGCGCAGCCTCCGGCGTGGTTTGAATCGTGATGCTCCCGTGTTCTCGGAGCCGGTCCAAGGTCATGTTTCGATTGACCACGCCAGGACCGGGCGGTCCGGAACCAGCCCAGTAATCAAGGAACCGAACTTGACCGGTTTTCTGGTTCAATGCACCAATGAACACGTGCCCGAAGTCCGTCGTAAAAAAACCTCGCGACGCGCGGTAATAGATCGTAACATCATTTCCGTCCGGATCTACAAACTTGAGGGGGTTGTTGGCAGCATAGGCGTATTTGTTGAGCGTGTTTGAGGGGTTGAAAAGCCTCGCCTTCGTGACGTTGATTTGGTCCGGGCTCGTAAACCTCCCCTGCGCCGCCGACATGTACCTTGCTCCGAAGTAATCGAGCCTGGTTTCGCTATCCCGCTCTTTGCCGGTATACTTCTGTCTCTTAACCGGGACAGGAACACAATTCCCCTTTTTCCCAAACGAGCCAGCCACAAGCGGCGGACTGTCGAAAGGTGCCGTTTCCTCGTCAACCACGGCAGTTGAGCACCCATCGTCGCGGCAACTCCTACATCTTGTGGTTTCA
>JARKOC010000298.1 GCA_029975915.1 Bryobacteraceae bacterium | reverse complement strand
GGCGTCCCTGCGCGCAGCCGTTCAGAATTTCGTGGAGCACTATCACGCCGAGCGGAATCATCAGGGCCTGTCGAACCGGATCATCTGCCCCGAAGCTGGCCACCTCGGCGCGTCAGGCACTGTCCGGCGGCGGCAGCGCCTGGGCGGCATGCTGAACTACTACTACCGCGACGCGGCCTGATCGGGCGGGTTGAGGATGGCCATCGCGGTCCGTATGGGAATTCAGGCGCCAGAGGTGTGCGCGGCATCTGCGATTGGATGGTCTTCCGCGTGATCAGCAACGTCCGCGGCGCGCTTGGTGGCCCAGTTTTCCGCCCAAAGTGCGAATTCAACGGGCATCGGGACGGGATGTAACGCTCGTCTGGTCAAGCGATTGAGGCCCGTTCGAGTTTTCGGGCCATACGCGGTTCTCGGCGGGCTTCACCACGAATACAGGCTGGAGAAGGAGGCTGCGTAACGCCGATCGGATTTTTGCGGAGGACAGGTTCGATGTGTCGTAGCCAAACGAACGGTCGACGCTGAACGGCGTGCCGACGGTGTGCGCCAGCTTCTCCATGCGGAGATTGCCGTTGTTGTCCGTGCCCGTCTCCTCGTACATGTCCTGGCTTGAATTGCAGTGCATCGTTGAATTCGGTTCAAGAAGAAGGCAGCTTGCCGCTGACCGAAGCGTCCGGGCTGTGACTATTAGGCATCTGCAGATCTGGAGCCACTAAAGGCGCCAACAACAAGAGAAGCCGCCGAGTGCTGGGCCTACAAAAAGGCCAATATACTTCAAATGTACGTGTATTTTTTAGTAGGGTGGGGATTACCTCAATCTTGAGTAGCTGATCTATGTTTTCATCACTGGATACGGACATGCGTTCGATAAAATTCGCGATGGCTGAGCACGTCGAAGAGTTTCCTGTAGATTCTTCTATAAAATCATTGAATACTGTGCCAAACACCACATACGGGCCAGGATCCCACTCACGGCAGTTGTCAATTTTTCTGTGGCACTCATCGCGCAGAGAAGGGAACTCCTCAAACAACGCTGCATTCAAGTCATTGTATCTCAATTCACGAGCAGCCATGGTGTTACTTCTTCCCGAGCGAACTCTTCAAGTCTCTGATCAGAGCCTTCGCAAATGCACTATCATACGGGGATAGGTTCTTCGATTCTATGAGCCGCTTTAGCTGCACTAGGCGCTCTTTGGCTTTTGTAAAGTGCCCGGAGTTGCTGAGCCACACACCGTTTCTCAAGTGATCACGAATCGCGCCCGCCGTGCCTCCTGGGATCCTGTCTTGCACTTGATATAGACGGCTGATTATATCTTGCAGCTGCGGATTCTGGACTTGCGTGGCAGCGATTGGAAGGAGGGATCTGCCTCCGGCGGCGATCGCTGGGGCTGCCTGCAAAGCCACTGGTAAAGTCATTACGATTGCGGTTGCAGTTGCCGCCAAGGTCACGCCAGGCTCGGCTAACCGCGTCCCTCGCTGCAGGGCTGCTATCCCAGGGTCAGGAAGTCTAGTTGATCCGACACTAGGCGTTCCACCCTCGTATGACGTGTACCCGTAGTCTAACGAGTGGCTGTTTGAGTCGTAGCTAACGGAATTGTAGTCAATGCTCCCGGCTATATAGGTTCCACCCTTCTGGCTACAGGATCCGCGCTCGACCAGCACTGTCCCTGCCTCTTCGTCGAGAGTGTGAGTGTAAATGCAGTCCTTCCCAGAGGGATCCCTGAACGTCAGGGGATTATTCCGAACATAGCCATACAAGTTCCAGCTTTGCGGATCCATCGCATGCTGATCGATCAACGGCTCGTCCGGACTCGTGAATCTTCCCAGCGTGGCCCAGAAGTAGCGGGCGTTGAAGTAATCCAGGCCGGTATCGGTTCCAGCCGTGGATTCGCCGTCGCGGATCTGGCCCGTGAACAGCGGCAGACCGCTGGTCGAGCTTGTGTAGCAGGGCTGGCCGCTGCGGGTGAGTTGGGCTCCGAACGGCGCGTAGTCGATGCGTTCCGCGCAGTTGCCTTGGGCGTTGAGGATTAATCGCGTAGAGCCCAGATGGTCGGCGACCAGGTACTGCGTACCAACGGAAGCCGGCGTGCCGCCGTATTCGGCCATCAGTTGGCCGTCGGCGCTGTAGACGTAGTAAGTCGTAGTGGCCCCGACTGTCTTCTTCACGCGCCGGCCGTCGGCATCGTATTCGTACGTGGCGACCGTGCTGCCGCCCGCCTCGATTTTTGACACTCGGCCCTCGGCGTCGTAGCTCGCCGTGGTGCCGGGCGTGAGGGAGAGTTGGGTCTGGTGGCCAGCCGCGTCGTAGGCCGTGTTCGCCAGCCGGTTGCTGACCTGGCCGCTACCGAGCAAGTACCACGACGAGCCGTTGGGCCGAAGAGCGGGGACGCCCGACGCGCCTGTCTGCCAGAGGTTGCCGAAGGCGTCGTAGCCGAACGACTGGCTCTTCGACGGCTCGGAGAAACTGCCGAGCCGGTTGGCCGTGTCGTAAGAAAACGAACGGTCAACGCTGAACGGCGTGCCGACGGTGTGCGCCAGTTTCTCCATGCGGAGATTGCCGTTTAACCGGGACAGGAACACAATTCCCCTTTTTCCCAAACGAGCCAGCCACAAGCGGCGGACTGTCGAAAGGTGCCGTTTCCTCGTCAACCACGGCAGTTGAGCACCCATCGTCGCGGCAACTCCTACATCTTGTGGTTTCA
>JARKOC010000284.1 GCA_029975915.1 Bryobacteraceae bacterium | reverse complement strand
CATAGAGACTTGCAGATTATTGCCCCTCCTCGCAGTAACGTCAAGTCCACGAATTTCCGCTTCCCTCTTGCTTCGGACGTCCGTGGCCGCCTGCCTTGGACGGCGCTCGCGCCGTCCAAGGCACTTTTCAGTCGTGCGCCCGTTCGCGGCCGGCAATTTGACGGCCACCAGGCCGCGTGGCACCATCGTTCGCCGAGGTGCCCCGTGTCGCTGTTCACTGGCGAGAACGCGCTTCTGGAGAAGGTCGAGCGGCACGACCGCTATCAGTTCGAGATCAAGCTCGACTACCCTTTGGACCCCGACCAGCGGACGCAGAGCTACTCGGTCGAGGCGTACTTCTTCGCCCCCCAGAGCCTCAACGTCAACGAGTTCACCTACGGAATCCGGGAGTTCTACTCCGACGTGCGAGACTACGTTCGACTCAAGACTCCCCAGATGACACTCGCCCAGATCGCGGGCACGGATGCACGTTCGCCGCTCGCGCGCCTGGACGAGTGCGTCGAGCGGTTCCGTACCGGGACCACCCGAGCAACTGACCTCCGTACCGTGGTGTACGAGGCGAAGATGCTGGGGTGCATCCTCCGGGCGGCTCTGCGGGACCTCGGTCAACTGGTCGTCGAAACGCACGGCCATGGCAGACTCGCAGACCGGGGAAATGCGGAACGACTCGCAGACGAATCGGGCGCTCCGCTTGCCACCATCCTCGCACGGTTCCGACGCGCTCTGGACCTGTTGCTCATCCCCGGCTTTCCGGCGGAGGTCCTGTCGGCGCTCCGCCTCGTGGACGAGTACCTTAGCCTTACCGCCGAGTCCTACGCGCTCCACCTGCTGGATGCGCTCCCGGGCCTCGGGTCAGACCTTCGGACCCGGGTCGCGGCGGTCGCCGCCGATGAGAAGTCCTACCGGGCAGCGTGCAACTATCGCTCGGTCGCTCGCGAAGACTCGGCCAACGAGGAGTTCGTTTACAGGAACTCGCTCCTGAAGAAGTTCGTCGCCAGCGCTCAATACCTCCAAATTCATCGCGAAGACGCGCGCACCTCGGTCGAGCACGCCGTCTTCGCGGTCGCCGCGGGCTTGTCGATGGCCTTCGCAACCTCGGTGACCTTCTTGGCGGCCAGCCTCGCCCCCCTCTCGTGGACCCTGTTCTCCGTGCTGGTTGTCAGCTACATGCTCAAGGACCGCATCAAGGAGGTCGGGAGGCAGTTCTTCCTGCGCCTTCTCGGTCGAAGCGTTGCTGACCACAAGGTGGTCATCACGGACCCGGCTACAGGCGAACGGCTCGGTCTTTTCCGTCAGAAGTTTCGGTTCATGCCCTTGTCCGATGTCCCTCCGGAGGTCCGGAGACTGCGGGACACCGGCCGGACCGAGTTCCTGGCCGAGCGCGAATTCACCGAGTCTGTATTCAGGTACACGAAGATCCTGAAGTTGTCGCCCACCAAGGTGTTCGGGGGTCGGGAACGCGTGACGGCGCTGACCGACGTGCTCCGGATGAACGTGCATCACTTCCTGCACTCCCTGGACGAACCGCGGCCTGCTGTCCAGATGCTGGACGAAAGCGGACATCCCACGCAAGTCATTGCGCACCGGACCTACCACCTCAACGTGGTCCTGCGGTTCTGGCGCGGCGACGCCGTAGCCGATGCCGCCCAGAGGAAAATCCGCGTGGTCCTCGATCAGGAAGGCATTGTTCGGGTGGACCCATTCAACCCGGACACGCACGATCGTCGCACCGCCCTGCAAACCTGAACAACGACACAACCGGTCGACATCCGGAAAGGCGGGCTCGGCTTGCCTGCGACCCTCGCGGAACTCCAACCTGGACAACCCGAACCTCGGACAGGACGCAAGCACCAAGAAACAGGCACCATTCTCGCCTCGTCTGGAGAACGCCGTCGAACAAGCGCATGCAGACGGATAAACCGTTGTCCCACGGGTTGCTATTGCGACTCCGTGGCAGGCGGGTGACCGAGGACGAAGACAGGCACCGACAGTGGCGGATCGCGCAGCAACCCGTGGGCCATCCCGCTCCGCTGCGCTCCGCGGGACCCGGTTTACCGCTGATGCGCCAGCCGTTCGACGGGCAACAGGCTCTCAAACGCGTGTATTCGTGCTTGAGTTGCGTACGCGAAAACCTGCAACATTGTATGTCCCTCCCAGATTGGAGGACTCATGAAGCGCCTCTGGGTGACTCCGCTGGCTTCGGTGTTGCTACTTTCCGCATGTCCTGGCGAGGAACTCACCAGAGATGTCCATGACACCGAGGACGCAGCCGCATGCAGCTCGGCCACGCCGGAGTGCCTGTTGGGGGAGGTAGTTGCGCCTTGCGAGGTGGTCGTTGCGGATCTTCTTGCGTCTAGATCCGGCGGTGGCAGCCTCCGTCAGCGTTGCTTCGAGGAGTGTTCGTCAAGGTCCGGCGGCTCACTGGATGGACAGGCAATCCTTCGCGACCGGACGCCCTGCGTGATTCACATCAAGATCAGTGGATTTCCTTGCGAGGCATGTTGCACCCTGTCGGACAGACCATTCGAGGATATCTACTGCGACGGCGACCCCTGCAAGGAGTCCGTCTGCAACGACCCACCTAGCGAAGACGCAGATGTCGCGACCTGTGATGTACCCCCTCCCCTTGGCAGTTGTACTCGGTCGCTGTCTGAATCTGACTGCGCGGCGGCCAACGGCACATGGTCTTGTGACCCTTGCCCTAGCCTTCCCGAGGGATATCGCCAGTGCGCGTGTTCGTGTCCCACCACTGACGCGGGTTGTCCTTGCCTCTTCGGGGAAGACAACTGCCAGGGGTATTGCATCTTCCCTGGAGAAACGAAGCTGGACGACAACGCATGTACCCAACCCGGCTATTGCAGCGAAACGACGATTCGTTGGAGTTCAGGGTGCTACTGCACCAGCGGCCCCGGCGGTCCTTACATCCTTTGCGGCTGCTAGCCCCATCCATCCTGCGTCCTCAGAAGTTGAGCCGTCGAACAAGCGCGTTCACGCGGTCGGACGCTCGGGACACGCCGGTTGCATCGAGCCCGCGGCTCGGACGGACAGGAACACGATCGAATGGCGGCCTTTGGCCGCGGGCCGCAACCGGCGCGCCCCGGCCCGGCCTGGCGGCCGGCCACGCGTCCGCCGGTGACGCGCAAACCGTTGGGCCGACCGAGGCCAGAGTATTCAAGCCAAAATCCTTCAATTTACCATATCAATCTGCGTTTCGTTTCGTGAGCAATCCGCGATGTCGGCAGGTGAAGTCCTGACGCGCTCGGGCGGGTGGTCGGCCAGGGAGTTCACCCCAGGATTCAGGGCATCTGGTCGCGTAACCGCCTGATCTCCCGAGACAGCCTTCCTGGCAGGCACAAGAAACCACCCCAGGTTTTGGTGGGTATGCGATTTCCGTCTCTGGTATCATACGGTTGCTGAAGCCATTGAAAACAGAGAGGAAATCGCAATGGCAATCCTACCACAAGGCAATTTGTTTTCGTGGAAAGAAATTGACGCGGCCAGCGACCTGGAGCGTCTGTCGCTGGTTCTGTCCGTAATTCCTGACGAATCGTTCATGCGGTTCCTGGAGGGATTGCGGGGCAAGGGCCGCAACGACTACCCGGTCCGGGCGATGTGGAACGCCCTGCTGGCCGGGGTGGTCTTCCAGCACCCTTCTGCGGCGTCGCTGATCCGCGAGTTGCGACGCAATCGGGAATTGGCGGACATGTGCGGGTTCGACCCGATCAAGGGGCTGTCCGGTGTCCCCAGCGAAGACGCGTTCGGGCGATTTCTGACCAAGGTGGTCGCCCACCGGGAGCAGTTGTTGGCGATGTTCGAGGTGGTGGTCCGTTCGCTGGCCGAGGCCATCCCGGACCTTGGGACCAGGCTGGCCATGGACTCCAAGGCCCTGCCGTCCCTGGGCCGGGCGGT
>JARKOC010000270.1 GCA_029975915.1 Bryobacteraceae bacterium | reverse complement strand
CAGCGCCTCCCGGCTGAGTTCGATGAGCGCGTTGCCGTCTCGGCCGTCGCCCTCCGCCAGTTCTCCGAAGGCGTTCGCGGCCTTGGACGCCTGGTTTCGCGCCCTGGAGACGATTTCCATGAAGCTTTCGCCGATCTCCAGCACGGCCGTTTCCGTCTCCTTGATTACCACATCAAGTTGGCTTGTCAGCACCGGGATAAGGAGCGCGCTCCTGTTCAGCATTTCGCGGACCGGCGCCAAATCCTGTGCCGGCCCCGCGTCGGGGGTGGTTTCCCCGATAGGGTCTACCTCTGTAGAGTTTTCTTTTCTCGCGGACAGCAGGAGGAGCGCGACGGCCATGACGGCAACAAGCACACAGGCGGAGACGATTCGTGTCGCGGCGTTGGGGATGAGAGCGGTGGATGCGACGGCAAGCAGCAGTATGCTGGTGATTGTCGCGCTTTTTCTGGTTACTGGGATCATATGTCCGCCGTTCCTTTATATGTCGGCTGCATGCCGGATTTTAATAATTTACAGATCGTTGTACGCAGGACGCCATGCGGCAAGGGTGCCGCATGGCGTTTCGCCTGTTTTGACTAGAATCTCTCGAATTCCGAATCGAGGGAGTCGTTGTCCATGTTCAGATTGAATCCGACGTTGGCGTTTCCGTTCTTTTTCCGAGAGGAAACCTCGGGATTCTGAAGGAATTTCGGCGCCGGCTTTCTGGCCTCGTTTTTCTTCTGCAGGGCGGGCTTGGCTGAGAAATCCGCCCGTGTCGCTTCGGTGCGGAAGAAGGTCACCGCGCCCTGGAGATGCTCGGCCTGTGCGGAGAGTTCTTCCGCGGTGGAGGACATTTCTTCCGCCGCGCTGGCGTTCTTCTGGATGACCTGGTCGAGCTGCTGGATGGCGCGATTGATCTGCTCGGCGCCGGAGTCCTGCTCGCGGCTGGCCGCCGTGATCTCCTTCACCAGATCAGCGGTCTTTTCGATGCTCGGCAGGATGTTGGCAAGGAGCGACCCGGCTTTTTCAGCGATCTCGACGCTGCTGGCCGACAGTTCGCTGATCTCGCCCGCTGCCGCCTGGCTCCGTTCTGCCAGCTTCCTGACTTCTGCCGCGACCACGGCGAAGCCCTTTCCGTGCTCGCCCGCACGGGCCGCCTCGATGGCCGCGTTCAGCGCCAGCATGTTGGTCTGGCGGGCGATTTCCTCGACGATGTTAATCTTGTCCGCGATCTCCTTCATGGCCGATACGGTCAGGGCCACGGCCTTGCCGCCTTCGTTCGCCTCTTCCGATGACTTTACCGCGATTTTTTCGGTCTGCATGG
>JARKOC010000259.1 GCA_029975915.1 Bryobacteraceae bacterium | reverse complement strand
CGCCTGCCGCGCATCTGTCTCGCCTTTCTCACGGGCGGGGCCTTGACCGCGTCCGGCGCGGCCCTGCAGGCCATGGTCAGGAATCCTCTCGTCTCTCCCGATATCCTCGGGCTCTCGTCGGGCGCTGCTTTCGGCGCGGCCCTGGCGCTGACCGTATCCTTTCTGCCCCTGCAGCCGACCGCTTTTGTCTTCGGACTCCTGGCTGCGTCTCTCAGCTACCTGCTGGCCCTCAACCGGCGCTGTCTCTCCATCGTGTCCCTGATACTCGCCGGGATCATCGTCGGCGGGATGTTCACGGCCCTCCTCACCATCGTCCAGATCAGTACTGATCCCTTCAAGCTGCAGACCATCGTCCACTGGACCATGGGCAACCTGCACAACGCCGGCTGGCAGAAGGTGCGCTCGGCAGCGCCGCCCATAGCAGCGGGCGTCCTGGCGCTGTTCCTCATGCGCTGGCGCATGAACGTCCTGGCCCTTGGGGACGAGGAGACCAGGGCCGTTGGGCTGAACCCGGAGCGGGAAAAGCTTTTTATCCTGCTCCCGGCCACCCTGGTCGCATCGGCCTCCGTGGCGGTTGCCGGGATTATCGGTATGGTGGGGCTCGTGGTACCCCATATGGTACGCATGTTGGTGGGACCGGACAACACCCGGACGCTGCCCGTCTCCTTCGCCTTTGGCGGGGCTTTCCTGGTGCTGGTGGACGACCTGTCGCGGGCGGTCACCACCTTCGAGGTGCCAACCGGCATCTTCACCACCCTCTTGGGCGGTCCGTTCTTCATCTGGCTCCTGAAACGGGCCGGCGCGCGATTCGGGGAGTAACCCATGGCCCTCCAGGTGCGGAATATCTCTTTTGACTTCGACGCTGTGCCGGTCCTGAAGAATGTATCCTTTTCGGCGCCCGAGGGGAAGCTCACCGTGCTGCTGGGAAGGAACGGCAGCGGCAAATCCACACTGCTCAAGGTGATGGCCGGCATCCTGCGACCGAAATCCGGCTCCATTACGGTGTTCGGTCGGGAAGTCACGGCGCTGTCGGGAAGCTCGCGCGCGGAATTGATCGGCTACCTTCCCCAGTTCCATCGCACCGTCTTTCCCTTCACCGTCGAGGATGTGGTCCTGACCGGCCGGGCCGCGTACGTGTTTTCCACGCCGTCTCGGGCGGACCGGGAGAGAGCGCGCTCCGCCATTGCCGCTGCGGGCATCGAACACCTCCGGACGCGCCCTTATACCGAGCTTTCAGGGGGGGAGCGGCAGCTGGTGATGGTTGCCCGCGTGCTGGCCCAGGATCCGCGGGTGATCCTCCTGGACGAACCGGTATCCCATCTGGACCTTGCCAACCAGCAGCATCTGCTGGGAATGCTCAAAAATATCGTTGCGCGGGGCGTGACGGCGCTGGCTGTTCTCCATGACCCCAATGCGGCGATGCTGTACGCCGACGAGATCGTGTTCCTGCGTGACGGGGAGGTCGTTGCGCCCCCTGATGGTGTGCCCCCATGGAATCCGTTCTTTATTCAAGAGATATACGGCGTGCGCACCGAGGCGCTTCCCTGGCGGGGGAAGGCGCTGGTGGTGCCCGTCAACGGATTGTGAAAGGAGCAAAGAGATGAAGAGTGAAGCACCGGGCAGCGGCATGGAACTATGTCTGGAAGTCATCATCGCCTCGCTGGCGGACCGGTCGGAGGTACGCTATTGCGTTATCCGCCGATCCATCTCCCGCCGTACCGAGGATCCGGACGATCTCGTCCATGAGATCCTGGCGGAAAAGGAACCGGGAAGACCGGCGGTTCCCCTTGATGCGAGCATCATCCATTCGACCAGTTGGCGGTATGAATCCCGAAACAGGATCGTGTTGACCTACCTGGTCTATTCCGACAGCGCCGTTTTTAGGGAGGATGGGGGCGTTCTACTTTCCCTGACACATACCACGGCATCGCCGGGGGGGAGCCCCACCCGGCCGCGTCCCGAGAACATCACCGTGGAGCAGGTGGTTGCCCACGGCATCATGCACCTGTCCCACCTGCTGCGGCAGGATAGTCCCGGTTTTCTCTCCCGCCTCTCCCCCGCAAGCATCGATGCGCTGCGGGCCCTGGAGAGCCGCCCGGCGGGCAGGATCGGGTAAGTATATTTTAGGGAGGCTAAAATTCAGGTTGACAATAGTATCCTTCTCGCGTAGTAATGGTGTGCTACGTTTTTGTTAATCGTAATACTGTAGCGTTCCGGTTTCTTTGGAGATCGGCAGGGAGGTATGACCATGCATATGGCGGACGCGCTTCTTTCACCCGCGGTAGGAGGAACAATGTGGGCGGTTTCGGCCGCAACTATCGCCTATTCCTCGGCAAAGGTGCGTTCCGAGCTGGACGAAAAGAAGGTTCCGCTCATGGGCGTGCTGGGGGCGTTCCTTTTCGCGGCCCAGATGATCAACTTCACCATACCGGCCACCGGCTCCAGCGGCCACCTGGGGGGAGGGCTCCTGCTGGCGATACTGCTGGGCCCCCATGCGGCCTTTCTTACCATTGCTTCGGTGCTGGTGGTGCAGGCGCTG
>JARKOC010000244.1 GCA_029975915.1 Bryobacteraceae bacterium | reverse complement strand
GGAGTAGCGGAGGGGAATGGTAAGCACCACGCTCTCGCCCGGTTCCAGTCTGCCACGGGTGACGCGGACCGGTGTGCGGGTCTCGGCCTCCCATGCGGGGTCGATGCGAAGATCGAGGGAGAAGGAGAGGATGGGCCAGCTCCGGTCGGGGAAAGCGAAGTCGTGATCAAGCAGAAAACTGCCCTCCTTCGGGGCCAGGATGTTGGACAGGGTGTATTCCAGGACATAGGTGATGGTGGTGTTTTCAAAGGGAGGATCCGAGGGGAGGCGGCTGCGCCAGCGCACGCCTCCCCTCCCGCTCCAGTAGTGGTCTACCTCATCAAGGTTTCCCCGCGTCAGCGCGCGCCCGATGCCGGTTGCCGGGTCGATGCGGGAGAGCCGACGAAAGTCGAGCTTCTGCCCTCCCGTGACGCGGAAGGTACGCTCGCCGCCGTTCCAGTCCCCGGTAAAGACCATTTTCGGGCGCTCAGTCACGTGGAGCCGACCGTCGGCATCGAGGCGGGCGGTCACGTCAAGGGCCTTCCAGTACAGGGAACGCTCCTGGGCTTCAGCCCGCGGCGTATACCCGCAGGCTACGCTGATTGTTACCAGCAAGATGATCAGATGACGCATGGCGGAGGCTCCTTTCCTGTCAGTGGATTGTTGCGGTTCCATGCACAGTATACGGGGAAACGGGGGAAAAGCATCCGGGATGCGTGGGCCGCACCATGGGATAAGGGGTCTCAGCGGTGGGAACGATGTCCGCGACAGGCTCCGTGTCACCTTGTGAGAAGGTGGCGCGGAGCCTGTCGCCTTTTGTCAGTCCGCTACGGTAGCGGTGTCAGGGTAATGGTGCCGAGCGGTGAGTCGGCTCCGGTTATGACGGGGGTAACGGCAGAGGAGTAGGGGGCGAAGCCGGTGGCCTGCACGTGGACACGGTATTGCCCTGCCGGGACGAAGGAGGTAAACGGAGCCTGCCAGAGATTCTGACCCTCAACCTGTTCCGCATACACCAGACCGCTGGCGATGCTGGTTGCGCTCCCCGCCGGCTTGACGGAAACAGTGGCGCTGCTCCATGTCCGGGCGGCTGACACTGTTCCCGAGAGGGAGCCGAAGGTGGTCAGGCTCTCGGAGGTCTGGACGATGCGGATGCCCGTGGGCTTCAGGATGAACTTCTGGTTCTTATCGCTGCTGCCGGTATCCACGATGGCGGT
>JARKOC010000241.1 GCA_029975915.1 Bryobacteraceae bacterium | reverse complement strand
GTGGCGGATGATGAGTCCCTGAACGGCAATTCCTTCGTCATCCAGCTTCAGGTGCCCCACCTGTCGGAGCATCTCCTTCACGGCGGTCCGGTTGCAATCCCGGTAGCCGGCGGCGGAGGAGAGGCGGACCGCCGGCTCATTGTCCGCATACTTCATGTCCGGCAGATAGATGTCAACGATTCCGTCCAGGAGCCGCAGCACCTCCGCTTTCTCGTAGCCGCTGGTATTACATACGATGGGGAGCCGGAACCCGTGAGGCACCGCGATCAGAAGCGCCGCCAGGATCTGGGGGAGGTAGTGGCCTGGGGTGACGAAGTTGATGTTGTGCACGCCCTGCCTTTGAATCCTGAGCATCCGGGACGCCAGTTCGCCGGTGGTCATCTCCTCCCCGTTTCCGAATTGGCTGATGGGATAGTTCTGGCAGAAACGGCAGCGGAGCGTGCAGTACGAGAGAAATATCGTCCCGGAACCCCGGCTGCCGGAGATCGGGGGCTCCTCGCCCCGATGGACGTTGGCCGAGGCGATCTTCGGTTTCAGCCCTGCCTTGCAGAAACCGGTCTGACCGGCGACCCGGTCCACCCCGCAGTCGCGGGGGCAGAGGTCGCAGCTTCGGAGCCGGGCGTATGCCTCTCGAACCCGCTTGCGCAGCTCGCCTGATTGGTAGAGATCGATATACGTCATGATTGACTGTAGGGGCGAACGGCGTTCGCCCTCGGGTGCATGCAATGCGCCCCTACGATTTGAATTTCTCCATCATCTCCGTGAAGCGGCCGAACAGATACTGGGAATCGTGGGGACCGGGCGACGCCTCCGGGTGGTGCTGAACCGAGAAGATGGGGAGCTCCCGGCAGCGCATCCCTTCCACGGTCAGGTCGTTCAGGTTTTCGTGTGCCAGGTCGCAGGAGCCGGCAAGGGAGGCGATATCAACGGAGAAGCCGTGATTCTGCGATGTGATCTCCACCTTGCGGGTCGCCAGGTCCATCACCGGCAGGTTGGAGCCGTGGTTTCCGAACTTGAGCTTCACGGTGCGGCCGCCCAAGGCCAGGCCAAGGAGCTGGTGACCGAGGCAGATGCCGAAGATGGGCACTTTTCCGATCATCTGCCGTATGTTTTCGATGACGACCGCCATGGGTTCCGGGTCGCCGGGGCCGTTGGAAAGAAAGATGCCGTCCGGA
>JARKOC010000224.1 GCA_029975915.1 Bryobacteraceae bacterium | reverse complement strand
GTTCGGTCTGTCCACACAGCTTGGCCAGCGTGATTACTGTCAAGAACACGGCCAAGGGATAGCGAACCCCGCGCCTGTCCCGCGGATCCTCGACCTGACTGAAGGCTTGATACAGGCTCAGCGTATTCTGGGGCAGTTTTTTGGACGATTCTGTAGTAGAGTTCATGGTAGGTCTTTCTCGGTGTGTGTTTGGTTGGCGCTAAACACCTTACCGCAGAAAGACCTTTTTCACGACTTTGCAACAGCCCTGGCGTCACCCCCAACCTCAACATGATCCTGGCCCAGCGCATCGATGCCGTCCGGCAGGATGAGAAAGCCCAACTGGCCCTGATCCACGAAATGATTGAGCGGATGGATGGCGGCCGGTTCGGTAAGGCCGTGATCTGGCCGGCCGATCCCCGCCAGGTGCGCGACAACGACCAGCTCAAGCTGGTGATCGGCCCGCTCGATAAACCCTGGATGGAAGCTGAGCGTGATACGGAGCTTGCCGCCGAAATCTTCATTGACGACATTCTCAACGACGCCGGCAGCACGCATCGCCAGTACCGCAATACACTCGTGTTCCTGATGGTCACCCCGGAGGGGGCGAGTAACATTCGCCGGGCGGCCGTCAACCTGTTGGCCCTCGACGACATCGGCCGCACCACACGCAGCCAGCTCAACGATCGCCAGGAAGCCGAATTCAAACAGAAGTACGAGCAGGCCCGCAATGCACTCCCCGCCGCTATCTGGGGCGGATACGGTGTCGTGGTCGCGCCCTCCAACGACAAAGGGCTGTGGAGCGGGTTCGATTACGACATGCGCCTCAACCAGGGGGACACGCTCAGTGGGCGCGCCTGGCGGATCCTGTGCGACGAGCAGCGTCTGCTGGAGCAGTTCGACCCGGACTTCATGCGCAGCGGCGGGCGCTTCGAAATCCTGTGGCCCAAGGACAAAAACATTGTCAACGTGGCCCAGTTGTGGGATTACTTCGTCCGCTACACCTACCTGCCCCTGCTCGCCAATAGAGCGGTGCTCGAACGCACCATCGCCTGGGGCGTTGAGCGCGGCCTGTTCGCCTACTGCCTGGGCGATCCGGAGAAGAGTCTCGATACCATCCTGATTGATCAGAACATTTCTCCCTCCCAGTGCGCGATCAGCCCGCACGCCTGGCTCCTCGATCCCAAGATCGCGCGGGAACTAATCGCGCCGCCTGAAGACGGGGGGGATGAAGGTGAAGACGGTGGCAAAGACGAGCCTGAGGAGGGTGAGGTGGGAGATGAAGAGGATGAGCCCAAACCACCCACTCGCGGTTACAAACAGCTCCACATCGAAACCGAACTGGATGCCTTGAACTGGC
>JARKOC010000182.1 GCA_029975915.1 Bryobacteraceae bacterium | reverse complement strand
CTCCCAGCATGCGCAGCTGCCTGATGGCCGCGGAACCGGCGCATGCCTCATACATCAGCAATGACTTTTCCACGTTTTCCCCCTTTCCCAATCAGAGGCATTGTGCCGCCAGCCTTTCACATATTTCGCTTCTCAGTTCCGCAAGCGTCAGAAAAGCGAAATCAATGGTCCGCAGCGCCTCACGACAGGCCGACGTCTCCTCGCCGAAATGCAGCAGCCATGCGGAAAAATCATCCACGCCCACCGGTTCCCTGCGATGGGCCTCGATGAAATGAAAGAAGACGCTGCCGGTGGTCATTCGCGCTACGGCCGGCGCCAGATCAGCAGGAGAGCAGATGCGATCGCCCGTATCGAAGACCACGGTATCCGCCTCAAAGAAATAGAATTCCGATCCCCGCGACACTGCCGGCACGACGGCAAGGGTGGTGAGGCGCTCGTCAATGATATCCAGCATCACTCCGCGAAGCTCCTCCATGGAGGAAAAGGCGTACGGATCGAGTACGCCGAAGCGTTCCGCAAGCACCGGGTCCGCGAGATGCAGTTTTGCCCACACGGCGAAATCGTTGTGATAATCCGGATAATCGAAGGAAGGGCGAAGCAGGGTCTCATAGAAGTGGTGGTAGAGCACATTCTCGCCGCATACCGCGACCCTCTCCCGCAGTTCGCGCAGGCTGGCCGCTTCCGGGAGCCCGCTCATCCTGGTCAGCAACACACAGTCCATAACCACGAATGGTGTCATGTCTTCACCTCCCGCGCACCTTCCCTTTCGGGAAATGCGCCGTTGTTCAATAGACGGCAAACCTCGTCCGCCAATGCAGGCGGATCCTCTGCCAGCAGGGATGCGGGTATCAACCCGCGCTTCCCGACCGTGACCGCGATGCCGCCCAGCCTGGTCACGAGTCGCATGGCAATGGCGTCGTTTTCATCGTCCCCCGCATAGAAGAGCGTACCCGGCCCGGGAGTGAATTTCAGGAACCGGCACAGCATGCGCACCCCGAACGACTTGTTGACGCGGGGAACCAGTTGGATCTCGAACACCTCCGGTCCGCGGAAGACCCGGACCTTGCGGCCGGGACGCCAGCACGACAACCGCTCCGCGAGCCGGGTTCGAGAACCGTCCGGCGCATGGCGGGTATGCAGCGCCAGGGACCATACCTTGTCCTCGACCACGACACCGGGAAGATCGGCCAGCGACATGATTTCCGGCGTCAGTTCCGTACGCGCCTCTTCCAGAGTCTCTGCGGGCCTGCCGGAAAGGCTCATCCTGTGGCCTCCCGGCACCTGCCATTCCGTCCCGCTGGTACCGCCCAGGAAGACCCCCTCCACCGGCATTCTGACGGCGAGGTCGTACAGTCTCCTGCTGGACAAAATTGCCACATGCTGCAGCGGCAACGCCACCAGTTCGAGGAGCATGGCGCGGCATGCGGGATGCAGTTCCGCACGGGCGCGATCCGGCACGATAGCGGAGAGTGTGCCGTCGAAGTCGAAAAACCAGATCCTTTCCATGGGAAGTGTATTCATTCACCAACTCCTGAACCGGGAACCGCGCGTCCCATCTCACCGTAGAGATCCATTTACTGCTGTTTTATCCTTCCACGGGAATACCCCGTCCACACATGGCGCGTGTACGAACACTACAGCCTCTGTCCCGGTCCGCGTTACTTCAAATGAGTTTCCAGTTTACTTCGATATGCACACCGGTGCAATCAATCGCCGGAACCCGAATTAAAAAGCGTCCTCAAAGTTCCGAATGTGGCCGCGCATAAGTCGCCGTTGACGGCTCCTGACGGCATGTTACCATTACGAAACGGAACGGTTCGCTTCCGACACGGCAATCCGGCCGCCGGAAGCGCGCCTGCAAGCCCATGGAATCCCGTGGAGGCAAGCATGAAAGAACTATTCTTCATCTCCTTCAGGCGCATGAAGCAGCGACGGGCCGACGCCGCCGCGCGCATCAACCACGAGGGGGTCATCAAGGATGTATTCCTGGAGGTGGAGATTACCACGGGCTACTTCTTCATCCTCAGCCTCGCCAACCTGATAGCCCTTACCGGACTGATTGTGAACAGCGCCCCGGTTATCATCGGCGCCATGCTGATCTCGCCGTTGATGGGGCCGATCCTGAGCACGGGTTTCGCCTTCGCCACCGGCAACAAGACCATCTGGAGGAGGGCGCTGAAGAAGATCTCCCTGAGCGTGGCCCTGACCCTGGCGGTTGCGGCGGCAGCCTCCTTC
>JARKOC010000179.1 GCA_029975915.1 Bryobacteraceae bacterium | reverse complement strand
TTACTATCTTATAGTGGCAATGAAGAAAAAGCAAAAGAGCAATTTGTACAGTTGTGGCGGCAGTGTCTTCGGATAGAAATTTTCTTGTTTCTCGCCTCAAACGAATGGAGGTTCGGGGAACAAGTGAAGACGAAGATCTTTGGTAGAAAGATCGTGTCCCGCGCGGTGGTGTAAGAAGGGGTCGGTAGGTCATGGGCTCCGGCAAGGTAGGAGCACGAGTCAGGCAGCCACGGCGGACAGACTGACGTTTGGATTGTCGCCGACTTCGGCAAGGGTTTCCAGCGTCATGTAACGACGCTGCAATGCCCACTCATCGTTCTGTTCGAGCAACAGAGCCCCGACGAGACGATAGATGGCGGACTCGTTGGGGAAGATGCCCACGACGTCGGTGCGGCGCTTGATCTCCCCGTTCAGACGCTCAAGCGGATTGGTCGAGTGAATCTTGGTCCGATGCTCCTTGGGAAACGTCATGTGCGCGAGGACATCTTCCTTGGCCTCGTCCATCAGCCTGGCGAGCTTCGGGAAGCGCTCACGTAACTGATCGGCGACGATGCGCCACTGGTCGCGCGCGGCCGACTCGCTGGTTTGTGCAAAGATCGTGGCCACCAAGGCTGAGACGACGCGTCGCTGACCGGCCGGCGCATGCACGAGCAGGTTGCGCATGAAATGCACGCGACAGCGTTGCCATGTCGCTGAGATCACCTTGCGCACCGCCGCCTTGAGCCCCTCATGCGCATCGGAGATCACGAGCTTCACACCGCGCAGACCGCGACGCGTCAAAGTGCGCAGGAAGTCGGTCCAGAACGGCTCGGCCTCGGAAGCGCCCACCTGCATCCCCAACACCTCGCGCCGCCCGTCGGTGTTGGCGCCGATGGCGATTATGGCCGCCACCGAGACGATACGACCGGCCTCGCGCACCTTGAGGTAGGTCGCATCGATCCAAAGGTAAGGCCAGTCGCCTTCGATCGGCCGCTGGAGAAAGGTCTGCACTCGTTCGTCGATCTCGGCACACAGGCGCGAAACCTGACTCTTCGAGATGCCGCCCATGCCCATGGCTTGCACCAGATCATCGACCGAGCGGGTGGAGATACCCTGGACGTAGGCTTCCTGAATCACTGCAGCCAGCGCCTTCTCGGCCGTGCGTCGGGGCTCCAGGAAGGGAGGAAAGTAGCTGCCCTGACGCAGCTTCGGGATACGCAGCGCCACCGTGCCGGCGCGCGTGTCCCAGTCGCGTTCGCGGTAGCCGTTGCGTGAATTGGTTCGCGCCTCCGTGCGCTCGCCGTGGCTGGCGCCACAGCGATTCTCGACATCGAGTTCCATCAGTCGCTGGGCCACAAAGCCCACCATTTCGCGCACGATATCTTCAGCGCCGGCCTTCTCAAGCAGCTCCGAAAGCTGCATGCTGTTCTTGGTCATCGGGTACTTCCTCATGGTTAGGTTGAAGTGTCGTAACTCCCACCTTACCGAAGTTCTCCGATGACCCACCGATCGCGCCCGCCGTGGAGGCCCTGCAGGGCCTCCACGGCAAACACCTCAAACCCTCACGTTCTTACACCACTTGGCGGGACGCCGCCACGGCTACCCCGATGCATTACCAAGATGAAATCCGTTTGCCGCGCATACCATCAAGGAGAGAAGGGCCGCTACGCCGAAGGTTGTCTCACGCCCAAGAGCCTCGATACACAGCAACCCGGCCCGTCTGCTTTGGACGTTTC
>JARKOC010000178.1 GCA_029975915.1 Bryobacteraceae bacterium | reverse complement strand
TATCCCGGACATCGAAATCGCTCTGCGTGCCCCAGGACTGCATGGGGCCACTCAAGCGCAGTAGCAGCGTATTCATGCCGGGTTCTCCTGCGGCAGCGCGGCCAGGATCGCGGCCACCCACCGATCCAGGTTGGGGGCCAGGTTCCCGGCCAGGTTGGACACGCCATCCGATGGCTCCAGGGCCAGGGCTGTCACGGCAACCTGGTCGCCGTTTCCGTAGGTCTGGGACAGCCGCCCCCAGTACTCGTCCAGGGCGCGGATGGATGGCTCCACCAGCCCGGCGTTGCGAGCCTGCACCGGTTTCTCGAAGGCGTTCGCCAGCGACCAGCTCATCCCGTCTCCACGTACCACGCCGAGCAAAAAGCTGGGAGGATTCTGGGCCGCAAAGGTGTTTTGCTTGCCGGTCGGCACCGCTGCCACCGAAGCCCGGAGGAAACCCTCCACGGCTTTCCGCGCCAGGATCACGTCGCCGCTCAGGTTCTTCACGAGCTGCTCCCAGTCGATACGTGCGTACCGATAGAACGTGGCGCTGTTGAAGCCGGTGATCCCCATCATGGCTGCGCCCGTCTCATCCCGCTGCTGGAGATCGTCCACCGCGGTGAAAAAGTCCATCTCCATGTTGACGCGGTGTGTTGAGATGGCATGCGCCACCTGGCAGGCCGCATCCAGGCTGAGTTCGGGCTTGTCGGCCAGCATCCGGCCAAACAGGGCGATGTCCGGGGCGCTCGTGCGATCGCGCGTCGCCTTGATCAGGTCTTTCACCAACTCCGCGATGGCCGTGTTGGACTTGGGCTTGCCCTTGGCGTCGGTTTCCACGCCAGCGAGGATCGCCTCCCAGCGATCGAGCAACATCTGGGCCAGCATACGAACTTCCTCGCTGCTCAGGTAAAGCAGGACGCTGGTCCGGCCGCCGTCCATCTTGCCGGAATATTCCGCCGCCAGCGCGGAGGCAACGATCTCGGCCGTATCATCCGTTTTGCCAGCCTTGATCAGCTCGGCCTTCAGCAGCCGGGCCAGCCAGCGCGTGCGCGTGCTGCCATCCACGGCGGTTGCTTGCTCGAACGCCTTCGAAGTGCGAATGGCCCGCTTGATGCATTGCGAGGAGATACGCGCCCGGCGCACCCCACCGAACTCGCAGTCCTTGGGCGTGTTCGTGTCATCGCGGTTGAGGTTGGACGGGGCGAAGTTCTGGATCATGTGTAGTTCGACAAACATGGAGATTGCTCCTTGGATAGATAGGTTGATACACACAGGTCAAGCAAATGCTCAAGAGATAAACGGCACCAGCTATTCTTCACTGAGGCTTTCCGCCGCATCTGGCAGCGGGACATCCTCTTCCGATGGGCCTTTCCAAAAGGCCCTGGCCCAGGCCTTCGTCACGCGCAGGCGGCGGTCGGGGTCGTTCCAGGCCAGAACATCCCACAAGAGTTGAGACCAGTTAACCGGAACGTCCTTGGACTTGAGCAGGCTCACGGCCTGGCGAAGATATGTATCCAGGTCGTCGGGGTGCGCCGCCAAAAGCGCCATGAAACGCCGCTCGACCGCCGCATCATCCGCCGATTGCCTCAGCCGGGAATAGTGATCGCCCATGTTGCCGATCTCCGTCGATTCGGGATGGAGGCCGAACAGGGAGGCAATCAGGAAGTAGCATTCCTCCTGCCATACCCCGGCGTCAGTCGGGATGAAGGGTGTGACGTAGCGGAACATCTCCGGCGCCTGTCCCGGAGGTTGCCCCAGGCCGCGCCGTAGGGCAGCCAGAGCAGTGCGCCCTCGCTGTTCGTCTCCCTTCAACTTTTGCAGATACTCCACAAATGGTTGTGGTTTGCTCATGTGTCCTGTTCCTCCTGTGCAGGTGCAAACACCTTCTTCAAGCCCCTTTCCAGTTGGCTGCGTCCCTGGACAGCAGCCTTGAGGGCGTCGGTATTGGTGCCAGCCAGGGCTTCGGCCTGTTCAA
>JARKOC010000168.1 GCA_029975915.1 Bryobacteraceae bacterium | reverse complement strand
CCAGCCGTCGATGTGGGGTATGCCCGGCCATGCAACAAGACCCCAGGTGAACAGGCGATCGGTGTAGGAATCGGCCGGACGCTGGATGCAGTTGGTGTTGAAGATGATGGCGCCGGGGAAGCCGTCGAACTCCTTGGCCTGATTCTGCCAGGCGCTGCCGAAGTTGCCGACCAGGTGGGCGTACTTCTTGAGGCCGGGATAACCGTGGGCCGGGAGCATTTCGCCGTGGGTGTAGACGTTGATACCCTTGCCTTCGGTCTGCTTCAGGAGCTCTTCCAGCATGGGCAGGTCATGGCCGGAAACGAGAATCGCCTTGCCCGCTTTGGTTCCCAGTTGGACAGGCGTAGGTACCGGATGGCCGAAGCGCTCGACATGGCCTTCGTTGAGCATTCCCATGACCGTGAGATTGTATTTGCCGCATTCCATGCAGAGTCCCACGTAGTCCATCAACCCCAGGGCTGGATCGGCGGTGGCGGCCAGGGCCTTGTGGAAGAAGGCGTAGACTTCGTCGTCGTGTTTGCCCAGGATCTGGCAGTGGTCGGCGTAGGCGGCCATGCCTTTCAGGCCGTAGATGAGGATCTCGATGGCGGAGCGGATGTCCTCGTTCTCGTGGAGGGCAAGAATGCCGTACTGTGCGCCCTGCTGCACCAGGTCCGCCGCGGGCGCCCAGGCAGCGGGGCCTTCCGTGAACTGGCGGGCCTTGATGCCGTTCGCCTTGGCAAAGGCGTCTTCATAGAGGGCCTTGGCCTTCTCTTTCATTTCGAAGCACTTTTTGATGGCCGCTTCGAGGCGGGCCGGGTCGAAGTCCACGTTGGTGACCGTGGCGAACAGCCCTTCCAGCAGGAAGACGTCGACGGCCTGGTCCTTTGCTCCCAGGGTTCGCGCCTTGTCGGCAAAGAAGGCGAGCCCTTTCAGGCCGTACAGCAGGTTGTCCTGCAACGCCGCCACTTCCGGCTTCTTTCCACACACACCCATTACGTCGCATCCGATACCTTTCGCGGTCTGCTCACACTGATGACAGAACATTCTTTTCTCCTCCTTTTTTTGTCGTCTTCCCTGGATCGCGGGGATTTGTATCCGAATGATGATTTTTCCGCGTGATGGGGAAACTATATCGTAAAAAAGGAGATGAACATTGATGTGCATCAAATTTTTTCAGAAAAGGGCTCACTCCCGGAGAACTGGGCGTTACAGCATCCCCTGGGCCGTGAAGCTGACGAATCCGCCGTCGCCGATGATGATGTGGTCCAGGACCTTGACGCCCATCAGCTCGCCCGCGTCCTTCAGTCTGCGGGTGATCTCCCGATCCTCCCGGCTCGGTGTCGGGTCGCCTGACGGGTGGTTGTGCACCAGGATGATGGCGGCCGCGGACTCACGCACCGCCGGGCTGAAAACCTCTCGGGGGTGAACGATGCTTTGATTCAGGGAGCCTTCGGAGATTCGCACTTCCTTCAGGATCCGGTTCTTTCCGTCCAGCAGGAGCGCCAGGAAGTATTCCTTGCGCCGGTCGCGGAGTGAGTAGTGGTAATGCTGGTAGACCTGCTCCGGGGAGGTGAAGCGTTCGCCGTTTGTTAAACGATCCGTGTTCAGGCGCGA
>JARKOC010000156.1 GCA_029975915.1 Bryobacteraceae bacterium | reverse complement strand
ATCCGGGTTGGTCCACCAACCCGGATCCACTCCACTGTCGAGCAGGGCTGGCGGCTGAGGTCAGGCTCAGCGGACAGGCGGCCGTGGCGAGCCGCGGTGGGACCGGCTCAGGACGCGACGGCGCGGCTGGGACAGGCGCCGCAGTCGAGGGCGGCGGCCGCACAGGCGGCGGCGAAGGCGCAGCCCCGGACGGGCGGCGTCCAGGCCGGGTCACCGGTCGTCAGGCACGACTCCTGACCGAGTTGGGCCACCTCGCCGAGCCGAGCCTCCACCGCGGCGAGGATCGCCCGGCCATGCCCCTCGCCGCAGCCGGCCAGCAGCGCCAGGATCTCGTCGACGTGCAGGTCGACGCAGGACTTGCTGGAGCTGTACAGCCACGCCCGGCCGTCCAGGCGGCGATCGACGGTGCCCTTCTTGGCCAGCCGATCGAGCACGGTCATCACCGTCGTGTAGGCCACGGAGCGCGAGTAGTGCAGCAGTTCGTGCACCTCCCGCACGGACAGGGGGCGCCGGGCACGCCACAGCACGGCCATGACGTGCTGCTCCAAGTCGCCCAGTACCGCCACGGGGAACACCCTAGGGGAAAAGCCCGACCTGCTACGACGCTGCGTAGTAGATTGTGCCCATGAGCCCGGAAACCCTTGCCCGCTGGCAATTCGGCATCACCACGGTCTACCACTGGTTCTTCGTTCCGGTCACCATCGCCCTGTCGCTCCTGGTGGCCGTCCTGCAGACCATGTGGTACCGCACCGGTGAGGAGAAGTTCCTCCGGCTCACCAAGTTCTACGGCAAGTTGTTCCTCATCAACTTCGCCATGGGCGTGGTGACCGGCATCGTCCAGGAGTTCCAGTTCGGCATGAACTGGTCGGAGTACGCCCGCTTCATGGGCGACATCTTCGGCGCGCCGCTGGCGGTGGAGGCCTTGCTGGCCTTCTTCCTGGAATCGGTCTTCCTGGGGGTGTGGATCTTCGGCTGGGATCGCCTGCCCAAGCGCGTCCACCTCGGCTCGATCTGGGCCGTGGCGATTGGCTCCAACCTCTCGGCTCTGTGGATTCTGGTCGCCAACTCGTTCATGCAGCAGCCGGCCGGCTACGCCATCGAAAACGGCCGCGCCCTGATGACCGACTTCGGCGCGCTGCTGACCAACCCCAACGTCTGGGTCCAGTACCCGCACGTCCTGACCTCCGGCATGACCACCGCCGCGATGTTCGTGCTGGGCATCAGCGCCTGGCACTTGCTGCGCAAGCAGGGCGATTACCAGGAGTTGTTCCGGCGCTCGTTCCGCTGGGCGGCCGTCTACGGCGTGATCGGCACCCTGGCCGTGATGCTGGTCGGCCACAGCCAGATGCAGCACATGGTGCGCGTCCAGCCGATGAAGGTCGCCGCGGCCGAAGGCCTGTTCGAGAGCGAAAACCCGGCCGGCCTGTCGCTGCTGACCATCGGCAGCCTCGACCAGCAGAGCGAGGTCTTCTCGATCCGCATCCCGTACCTGCTCAGCCTGCTCTCCTACAACAGCCTGGAGGGCGAGGTGAAGGGCATCCGCGATCTGCAGGCCGAATACGAGGCGACCTACGGCGCGGGCAGGAACTATACCCCGTCGATCGTGCTCAACTACTGGAGCTTCCGGGCGATGGTCGGCGCGGGCATCCTGATGTTCCTGCTGGCGGCCTTCGCGCTGTGGAAGGTGTATAAGAACAACTTCGAGTCGTCCAACCGCCTGCTGAAGCTGCTGCCCTTCGCGATCCTGCTGCCCTACCTGGCGACCGCGACCGGCTGGCTGCTGACCGAGCTGGGCCGCCAGCCCTGGATCGTCTTCGGGCTGCTGCGCGTGGAGGACGCCGCCTCTCCCAACGTCACGACCGGGATGGTGCTCTTCTCGCTGATCGCCTTCACCGCGATCTACGCCGTGCTGATGGCCGCCGACATCTTCCTGCTGCGCTACTTCGCCCGCCAGCCGCAACACGTCTTCGCGTCCGAAGATGTCGAAGCCGCCAATCCTGAGATGGCCTTCTAGGAGAGACCGACGATGACCCTCAATGAACTGTGGTTCCTGTTGATTGCGGTGCTGTTCACGGGTTTCTTCATCCTGGAAGGCTTCGACTACGGCGTGGGGATGCTGCTGCCTTTCCTGGGCAAAAACGACCGCGAGCGCCGGGTGATCATCAACACGATCGGCCCGGTGTGGGATGGCAATGAGGTGTGGATGATCACGGCCGGCGGCGCGATGTTCGCGGCCTTCCCGCAGTGGTATGCCACCCTGTTCAGCGGCTTCTACCTGGCCCTGGTGCTGATGCTCCTGGCCCTGATCCTGCGCGGCGTGGCCTTCGAGTTCCGCAGCAAGCAGCCGGGCATCACCTGGCGGCGCTGGTGGGACCGGGCGATCTTCCTGGGCAGCTTCCTGCCGGCCCTGCTGTGGGGCGTGGCCCTGGCCAACTTCGTGCGCGGCGTGCCGATCGACGCCAACATGATGTTCACCGGCGACCTGCTGACCCTGCTCAACCCGTACGGGCTGCTGGGCGGCGTGGCGGCGGTGGCGATCTTCCTGACTCACGGCGCGATCTTCCTGGCGCTCAAGGTCGAAGGCCCCGTCCACGAGCGGGCGGAAGCGGCCATCCGGCGGATCGGCCCGGTGGCGACCGTGCTGGTGGCCGTCCTGATCGTCGCCACCTACCTGGCGACCGACATCATGACGACCCAGGGCGTCGTGCCGCCGATCACGGCCTTCGGGGCGGGCGGCGCGCTGCTGGCGACCGGCTGGTTCGTGCGCGAGAAGCGCTACGGCTGGAGCTTCGCCATGACCTCGCTGTACATCCTGCTAACGATCGTCACGGTCTTCCGCGGCCTGTTCCCGCGCGTGATGATCTCCACCACCGACGCGGCCTACAGCCTGACCGTGACCAACGCGGCGGCGAGCGAGTACACGCTCTCGATCATGACCGTGGTGGCGCTGATCTTCGTGCCGATCGTGCTGCTCTACCAGGGCTGGACGTACTGGGTGTTCCGCAAGCGCTTGAGCACGGGGAGCAAGCTGGAATACTAGGGGCAGTTGACAGTTTTCAGTTCACAGTAGACAGGAAAAGCAGGCCCGGCGGGGGGATGGTCGTCTCCGCCGGGCTGTGTTTATGCATGATCTTATTTTGTAGTCTGAACTGCTGACAAACTAACTGGATACCATGTCTGCCTCATTGAGTTTTTGTTTTACTGCAACTATTGTTGAAATCGATATCATATTTTTACACGCTGGGCAATACACAGTCATAGTTGGTTTTAGGAGTTTACTTGCAGGGGAGTGTCCGTTGCGCGCAGTATATTCTTCGTTAACCAGTTCCGTGAATTCCACATAGCGAAAGTTAGGACGCTGGTGATAGATTTTTCGGGGACCGTCTTCTTCATACGTCAGATTCTCTTGGCAGTGGTCAATAGAAGCCTGGGCAATTTCGATACACCACCCAATCTCATCAGGGACTATATCTAGCAAAGAACCGTCCCCGATACCGAGATCAAGAAATGTATGCTTTGGGTCTAGAAGTTTGGTTCCTAGTCGAAAATAGAACAGCGTTCTAGAATATAATCCCAAGACTCCTTTCAGCCGAGTAAGGACTTCTCCCAGCGGATAATAGGCTTGGGTCTGAATCATGCGAGTCTCTGTTACATTCTCTCGTTTAGGCTCCTGGGATTGAGGAATGGGAGAGGCCAAGGAATATGTTACCTGTAATATGATTTGATACCGAAATTCAGATAATAGAGCCGAGATGCCGTCTTGCTTAGGAGCTCTGATATCCCTCAACTCAATGATAATTGGTCTTTGGAGAAGACGATGAGTATTCTTTGCGGGAGGTGGTTGCACCTCGGCCAGATCGTGTTCATCCCACACAAAGAACCTTGAGTCGCCTGCTGTAATGATATCCCCCGGATGTAGGGTTAGAGGCGACTGCTTGGGAAGCGAATCATCGGAATCATTGATGAATGTTCCATTTGCGCTGCCGAGATCTTCCACATAATACGTGTCTTGATCCCTGAACACACGGAAATGAAACCTTGATGCATCTTCTCCTCGAAGCTCAATGACGCCTAATGAGCCACTTCTACCGAAAACAAGCTCCTGTTTGCGGCTTGGCAATGTGATCGGATCTCCCGTCCGAATCCCGCCGCTGTCAACTCTGAAGATCCTGATGTCTCCGAGCATAGATGCCTCAGTGGTTCCTCGAATTCCACGCACGCTCTGTCGAATTCTAGTTTGTTTCTCCCAGGAGGTCTCGCGTCTAGTTTGCTGGTACTCCCTAACAGTGAGCGCCGGGTATACATCTTCAAGAAAAGAATCCAACAGGCGGAAATCTCCAATGCGAAATGGCTCAGCATCGACCATGTACGTGCGATCAGATGTTCGAAGTATTAATGGTATAGTATCAAGCCTGTCATAAAGAAACAGCCTGGGTTTCCCATGTCCAATCGCTAGTCCTATGAGAATGAGGCTGTCTAGGCGTGAAATATTGTCCGCAAGACAAATCGCAAACTGACGCGCGAATACAGCCTCGCGTAGACTGCATATATCATCACTGAGATTCGTCAGAATAGGCGGAGTTGCCTGGGTTCTGCCGGCAATATGATCTTCAATTGGGTCGAGTGTTGAGAGGTGTGTCAATCTGCTATCTGCGATAACCAGATACTTGTCCGGCTGAACGCTACGGAAAAGAGCCTTGCATGATATCTCATCACAATAATGACAGTATCCTCCCCGCACGTCCGGTCGCCATTGGAAATCTTGACTCTGAGTTAGCTCCAGAATTCGGAGCGGGAGTTCAGCCTCATCCTCGTATCGTAAGATGAATTTCGTGTCAAGAATCTGGGGAACAGCGGTATCAGTCCTTGCAAGCAAAATCACAGGTTTGCTTACCGCTATTGCCATTCCCAATTCGATGTAGTGGTCCGGCTGAGGAGAAGTAATATCAAGAATGAAGAAATCAGCTTCAAGAATTGCTTTCCAGATCGTGAAAAAATCGGAGTTAGCCGGGTTGACTGTGTTGGCGATAAAGATATTCCAGCCCTCAGAGGTCAGCGCGTCATTGATGGGGTGGTAGGAGGGCATATCTGATGCAGCGGGTTCTAACTTCGCATCCAGATTCTCGAAAGTTGTTTTTGTGGCTGGAAGGGGCTTGTCATCCACCCTCGACGGAATGCCTGCAGGACTGTTTGATATGCTCCGAGTCAAAGGTGAATGGATAGGAACTGCATTTTCCAATGCACTTTTTAGCTTCGATAAGGCCTGAGCAGGCCCATGGGAATAGTCCACCCACTGTATGTTATTCAGGTCATCTGGTAGGTTGTCCATTTCGGCTATATGAACCGGTATTATGGGTTTCCCTAAACGAATTGCCTGCTTGAATTCCCATTGGCACCATTCAGATCTTAACCAGTCAGGGGACATCACACATAGGAAAAGGTCACACTTCTTTATGGCTTCAAGCAGTTGGGGTTTCCATTGCTTACCAGGCACCAAATCTTCGTCGATCCAGGGCTGATAATTGCCATATCTAAGAATCTCGGCTATTTCAAGAGCCTGTTGTTTGTTCTCTCTAGCGTAACCAATGAAGACTACTTGCATATGATCTTCCCTTGATACGGTCAGGAGCACAGTTGAACTAGACGATCTTGGTGGTCCGGATTATCTGACAGCCTATTATTCTCTAATAGCAAGGAAACGAACTATGTTCCAGTATACTACTCTTCGTAGGATCGCTTGAACTCAGGAAACTCTTTCTCTGTCGCCTTTTTGCGGTAGGTACAGAGGCCAAAGAACCCATTCGGTTAGGATGCCCTGGCATTGGTCTACCCCCGGCGTGCGATTCTTTTGTTATGTTAGACTCACCCCCTTGATCGGGAAAGCGAGCAGCTCCAAACCAAAAGTTCGGCGGAGCTACTCTCAACCCACCAGGATTTTTATGTGTATCCCTGCTGGCAAAGCTGTGGGGCTCATTTGTCCTGGGCATATTTCTTGTCGCGGATGGCCTGCCGGATTTCCTGGCCCGATGCGATCAACTCCTCCAAAGTAATCCCCCTGGCTTGCAAGGCGTCGCCCAGTTGATCCATGAGACTCAGGGCCAGCGTCTCCCGGATATCGATCAGCAGCCCGGCGTCCGTTTCCTTGAACACCACGACATCGCCCTTTTTCAGGCCATACTTCCTGCGGAAGTCCAGGGGCAGGGTGACCTGCCCGTTCTCCTGGATGGTGTAGTTCTTCCTGGCGACCATCACACGCCTCCTTTTCATAAATTCATAGTCTATGAGAATTATACCATGCCTGATCTACCCCGATCAAAACCCTGGCGGGGTGAGGTTGCCTCCGCCGGGTTTCTCCCGTTTTCCACGGCCGTGACCTGTCTTCCTTGGCCGATCCGGTGGGGTTCCCGGATCGGCGGCTGGGGCAAGTCAATTTTGACATCCACCCCTGCTTTGGCTACAATCGCACCGTGAGTGATGAGGCTCACCCGGCAGTGTTGCATCTAAGCCGACCCGCCGACCCTGTTGGCTGATAGCC
>JARKOC010000155.1 GCA_029975915.1 Bryobacteraceae bacterium | reverse complement strand
GGACTGAAGTCCCAGCTCGACGCACACGTAGCGTGTGCGGGCGAGTTCCGTGAGCAGGGCCAGGACGTCGTCTCCCAGTGCGTCCGGACGCGTGCCGACGGAAATGCCGACCACGTCGGGATGATCCAGCGCACGGGTGTACAGGTCGCGCAGCTTCCGAACCGGCGCATAGGTATTGGTGAACTTCTGGAAGTAGATGATGAACTTTTCGCTTCCCAGCCGGTTTCGATGCCAGGCCATTCCCTCGGCCATCTGCCGCTCCATGGGGATGACCGCCTGAGTCCCGTCGGGTGAGAAGGAGGCGTTGTCGCAGTAAATGCAGCCGCCGGTCCCCTTGGTACCGTCGCGGTTGGGGCAGGTGAACCCGCAGTCCACGTTGACCTTGCTGACGCGGCAGCCGAAGCGGCGGCGCAGCCAGGAGCCGTAGGAGTTGATGGAAAGATCTCTGTGTATGTAGCCGTCAAACGTCATCGATGCTCTCGCAAATCCTCAATAATGTAGGGGCGAACCTCGTGTTCGCCCGCGGTAAGGGCGATCACAAGGATCGCCCTTACAGATGGACGTCATCTTTACCGCCCCGGTGATACGGTCATGCCTACCCGATCACCCCTTCCAGGGGGCTCGATGCCGTTGCATAGAGTTTACGGGGGATGCGGCCCGCCAGGTAGGCGAGACGCCCGGCGCGCACCGCCAGGTTCATGGCCTCGGCCATGGCGATCGGGTCCGTGGCCCCGGAAATGGCGGTGTTCATGAGAACGCCGTCGCACCCCAGTTCCATGGCAATGGCGGCGTCCGAGGCCGTGCCCACCCCCGCGTCGACAATGACCGGCACCTTCACGTTTTCCATGATGATCCGGATATTGTAGGGGTTCCGTATTCCCAGCCCGCTGCCGATGGGCGCGCCCAGGGGCATGACAGCGGCGCACCCCAGGTCCTCCAGCTTCCTGCACATGATGGGGTCGTCCGATGTGTAGGGAAGCACGGTGAAGCCCTCTTTCACCAGGATGGTCGCGGCCTTCAGCAACTCCTCGTTGTCGGGAAAGAGCGTCTTCTCGTCACCGAGCACTTCCAGTTTCACGAAGTCGGAGAGTCCGGCCTCGCGGGCCAGGCGGCAGGTGCGCACCGCGTCGTCAGCCGAATAGCATCCCGCCGTATTGGGGAGCAGGGTATATTTCTTCAGATCGATATAGTCGAGGAGCGATTCCTTGTTCCTGTCGGAAATATTCACCCTTCTCACGGCAACGGTCACTATCTCCGCTCCCGATGCCTCGATTGCTTGGGCCATTTGTTTGAAATCCGCGTATTTCCCGGTCCCGACCATCAGTCGCGACCGGAACTCGCGCCCAGCTATTTTCCAGGTATCACTGTGTTGCGACATGCACGCTCTCCTTTTACCCTCCCCCGACAAACCAGACGATCTCCAACTGGTCGCCTTCCGCGAGAAAGGTGGTTCGATATTCGCTCTTCTTCAGAATCGAGCGGTTCAGCTCAACGGCAATGGGCATCGGATCGCACTCGATGGAGTGCAGG
>JARKOC010000148.1 GCA_029975915.1 Bryobacteraceae bacterium | reverse complement strand
TTACTCGATAACCTCGCTCACCGTGCCCGCGCCCACCGTGCGGCCGCCTTCGCGGATCGCAAACCGCAGGCCCTTGTCCATGGCCACCGGCGTGATCAGCTCCACGCTCACCGTCACGTTGTCGCCCGGCATCACCATCTCCACGCCTTCGGGCAGCGTCACCACGCCCGTCACGTCCGTCGTCCGGAAATAGAACTGCGGCCGGTAGCCCTTGAAGAACGGCGTGTGACGACCGCCTTCTTCCTTCGACAACACATAAACCTCGCCCTTGAACTTCGCGTGCGGCGTGATCGAGCCCGGCTTGGCCAACACCTGGCCCCGCTCCACTTCGTCCTTGTCGATGCCCCGCAGCAGCAACCCTACGTTGTCGCCCGCCTGCCCCTGATCCAGCAGCTTGCGGAACATCTCCACGCCCGTCACCACCGTCTTCCGCGTCTCGCGGAATCCAACGATCTCGATCTCCTCGCCCACCTTGATGACGCCCTTCTCCACTCGGCCCGTCACCACCGTCCCCCGGCCCTGAATCGAGAAAATGTCTTCCACCGGCATCAGAAACGGCTTGTCCACCGCCCGCTCCGGAAGCGGAATGTAGTTGTCCACCGCCTCCATCAGGTCCTCTACCGTCTTCTCCCACTCCGGCTCGCCGTTCAGCGCTCCCAGCGCGTTCACCCGCACCACCGGCAGCTCGTCGCCCGGGAACTTGTAGCTCGACAGCAGCTCCCGCACTTCCATCTCCACCAGCTCCAGCAACTCCGGATCGTCCATCATGTCGACCTTGTTCAAGGCCACCACAATGTAGGGCACTCCCACCTGCCGCGCCAGCAGAATGTGCTCCCGCGTCTGCGGCATCGGCCCGTCCGGCGCCGCCACCACCAGAATCGCCCCGTCCATCTGCGCCGCGCCCGTGATCATGTTCTTGATGTAGTCGGCGTGGCCAGGGCAGTCCACGTGCGCATAGTGCCGGTTCTTGGTCTCATACTCGACGTGCGCCACGGCGATCGTGATACCTCGCGCCTTCTCTTCCGGCGCATTGTCGATCGAATCAAAGCTCCGGAACGCCACCTTCGGGTTGTTCTTGGCCAGCACCTTCGTGATGGCCGCCGTCAGCGTCGTCTTGCCGTGATCAATGTGACCGATCGTCCCGATGTTGACGTGCGGCTTGCTGCGATCAAATTTCTCTTTCGCCAT
>JARKOC010000143.1 GCA_029975915.1 Bryobacteraceae bacterium | reverse complement strand
ATGAACCTGACCGCGGGCGCCGTTCCCGCCAACCGCGCGACCGACGTGAGCGCCGCTGGCGTCGGCGTCGATGCGCAGGCCGTGGCCGCCGCTGTCGCCAAGCAGGTGGACGCGACGGTGACGCCGGTGCTCGCCACCCTGCAGCAGATCGTCCAGGCGCTGACCACCGCGACCACGGCGATCGCCAACACGGTCAACCAGGCGCAGCCGAAATCGGCGGCGTAGTCCTTCCTCCGGCCGGGGCGGTCTTCGGGCCGCCCCTCTTTTCAGGAGATCAAACGATGAACACTCTGTTCGCCATCCTCAAGTTACTGCCTCTCGTGTTGACGGCGGTGAAAGCCGTCGAGGAGGCCATCCCCCTACCTGGTCAGGGCAAGAAGAAGCTGGACCTGGTGCTCGACATCCTCCGGACCGCCTATGACGGCGGGCTGGATGTTGCGCGCGAGTTCAGTTGGGAGAAGTTGGTCACCATCGTGGTCCCGATGATCACCAAGATCGTGGACCTGCACAACGAACTCGGGCTGTTCCAGAAGACGCAACCGAGCAAAGCATGACGGATCTGCAGGTGGTGCGCTGGCCGGTGGAGCGTTTGCTCCCCTACGCCCGGAATGCGCGCACGCATAGTGACGAACAGGTGGCCCAGATCGCGGCGTCGATCGCCGAGTTCGGTTGGACCAACCCGATCCTCGCCGGCGGCGACGGGGTCGTCATCGCCGGCCACGCCCGCCTGCTGGCCGCACGCAAGCTGGGGATCACAGAGGTCCCCGTCATCATCCTTGACCACCTGAGCGAGTCGCAGCGCCGTGCTCTGGTGATCGCGGACAACCGCTTGGCCCTCAACGCGGGGTGGGATGAAGAGATGCTGCGCGTTGAACTCGATGCGCTGCGCGAGGACGACTTCAACCTCGACCTGCTGGGCTTCGGCGACGACGAACTCGAAGCGCTGCTCGCAGAACCTGAAACCGGGGCTGCCGGCAACACAGATGACGATGCCGTTCCGGAGACGCCGGAGACCGCGGTTACGCTTCTCGGGGACGTGTGGCTGCTCGGCGACCACCGCCTCCTGTGCGGCGACGCCACAAACCTCGAGGCTGTGCAGAAGGTGTTGGCCGGCGGCCTGGCGGACATGGTCTTCACGGACCCTCCATACAATGTGAACTATGGCGCGACGATGAAGGACAAGCTGCGAAAGAAGTCCCGCAAGATCGCCAACGACAATCTCGGTGACGGCTTCGAGCAGTTCCTCCGCGACGTCTGCGCCAACTTGTTGACCGTGACGAAGGGCGCGATCTACGTCTGCATGTCCTCTTCGGAACTCCACACGCTACATCGAGCCTTCACGGAGAGCGGCGGCCACTGGTCCACGTTCGTCATCTGGGCCAAGAACACGTTCACCATGGGGCGTTCGGACTACCAGCGGCAGTACGAGCCGATCCTTTACGGATGGAAAGAAGGCACCGACCACTTCTGGTGCGGCGCCCGTGACCAGGGCGACGTGTGGCTGGTGAAGAAGCCTGTCGCGAACGATCTCCATCCGACCATGAAGCCAGTAGAACTCGTAGAGCGCGCCATCCGGAACAGCAGCAAGAGCCGGGATACGGTGCTCGATCCCTTCGGTGGCTCGGGCTCCACGCTGATCGCCTGCGAGAAGGCCGGCCGCCATGCGCGCCTGATTGAACTGGAGCCGAAGTACTGCGACGTCATCGTCCGCCGCTTCCAGGAATTTGCTGGCAAGCCGGCGACGCTCGAGTCCGATGGGCGTACGTTTGCAGAAGTCGCGGCAGAGCGTTTGGGCGTGGCGGCATGAATCGAACGCTGCCACCGGGAGTTGGCGCAGATCGAAGCGGAACTCCGGGCCGGCAATCCCGACGTCCAGGGACTCTGTCTGGCGCTATCGGACTGGTCCGCTGAGCTGCGCATCCTCAAAAACCTTCCATGGAAAACCACGTTCTACTTCAAGTCCTGATCGCGGCCGTCGGATTGGTGTCCGGCTTGATCGGGGCCTACGTCAGCGTCCAAAATCGCGCGCTCATGGCCGACGTGCGGCGGGAACTGGCGGAGCTGGAGAACCGGATCATCGCCCGGATCAATGGCACCTACGTGCGCCGCTCTGAATGTAGCCTCCGGGAAGAATTGATGCAGGAGCGTCTTGGTGGCCCGAGCAATGATCACCGAATGAAACCCTTTAGCTCATCGACCGAATAGGGTGGCTGACGGCGATGCAGCATCTCGTGACAGTTGGGGCATACCGGCCGAAGATCCTTTACCGGATCAACAAGGTATGAAGACCCGATCGAAGCGAGTGGCACGATGTGGTGCACATGTATGAATCCTCGGCCGACATCTCCGTAGCGGCCTTCAAAGTCGAATCCGCAAACACAGCAACGCAACCCGTAGTGCTCAAGACAAGCCGCACGGGCTGCCGAACTTCGTTCGTAAGTGATGACTGGAATACGCTTCACGGATCCTTCAGGCAAGCTCTGAATGAGAAGGGGATCCAGTTCGGTCGCGCCGAGGGATTCCACGGAACGAACAGAAGATGGGTCAACCCATTCTGCAGTCCTCAGGATGATCTCACTGAGAGGTTCAATTTGGAAGCGATCGGCGACTTGAACATGAATGGGCCATCGCTCCGCCCATCCCTTCTTGATTTGTGGTCGCGTCCTGTAGGACAGTCCAAGGTCTTCCGCCCACTGCTCGATTTGGGCCATTTTCCCCGGGTCCCAGCGGAGATAGATGTCCAATTTCGACTTGCGATGGTAGATCTGGCAGAGAGTGGCGTTCTTCGCTGTGATTTTGCATATTTCACCGACAGATGATTTGCCCGCATCCACCAGTCTTGCCTCAAGACATGCAAATAGCTCATCGCAGAGCCCACGAATTCCTGCACCAACGGCCTCATGATTCACGAGCCAATTAAACCATGCTGACTGAACCACATGGGCAGTCCTGGAAAACGAAAGCCGCCGACCATTGAGGCCGGCGGCGGTGGGCGGCAGGGGCTTGTTACTGGGTGACGCGGTACGCACGGGCGCCTTCGGGGGTCTTGAGGGATTCGATGGTGAGGCCCATCTTCCTGCCGAGGCTGCCCGAGATGAAGCCGCGCACCGAATGCGCCATCCAGCCGGTGGCGGACTGGATGTCGGCGAGCGTGGCGCCTTCCGGGCGGCGCAGCATCTCCAACACGATGGCCTTCTTGCTGCCTTCGCGCGCCCCTTTGGCGCCCGTGGCGTCGTTCTTGGGCCTGGCCTGTTTGGTCCGATTGGCCTGCTTCGGCGCGACAGGGGCGGCGTGTTGCGCGGGGGCGGGCGTCAGGGCCTGGATGGCACGCCAGATCCGGCTGGCCGCCGTCTTGCGGTCCGCGAACTTCTTAACCGGCTTCAGTTTGTCAAAGGGGACCACGCCGGCAAAGGTGTTCCAAACGTCGACGAAGCGGCCGATCGGCCACTGGCTGGTCAGCTTGGCGAGTTCCTTTTCGGTGGTGAACGTGCCTTCGGTGTTTCCGACGCGGTGGTTCAGCGCGTCTTCCAGGGCGGCAAACGCCGTGATGTTGTTGTCGGTGTCGATGGTGAAGTACATGATTGGGCTCCTTCACGCCGCTAAGCCCGCCTATTGCCGGGCGGGCTCGGGCGTTTCAGAGGGCAGGTTTCACTCGGTGGTCCCAACCTCCTGCAGACTGTGACCACTGCGTTCGCAGACGAGCCTGATGTAGTGCTCCGGGTAGCCAGTCCTCTCTGCGATCTCTTTCGCCGTCGGCGTTCTGTTCAGGTTGTGAGCGATGCTTCGCCAGGTTCTGCGGATCAGGGCCTCACGCTCCCGAATCCGGTTGGCCTCGTTCGCCGAGGTATCGCCCATTTCTTGCGCCAGTTGATTGATGCTGATCATCGTCACCATTCATCCCTTCGATTCGAGGAAGTATCAAGCGAATTCTGCTTGTTACCGGCTCATGCCGGCGAGTCTGCCGTCGGCGGTGATGTTGAGGTTCTTGAGATAGCCGCTGGCCAGCCTGCACCAGCCGAACGGTGTATGCAGTTCGTGACGCGCGGCGATGCGGCTCAACTTGATCCGGTGGGTGCCGTTGTCGAACTCCTTCTTGAGGTGGCCCCAGCGGTCGAGCGTCCAGCCGTTCCGCGTGGCCCAGGTGATCAGTTCTTCGCGTGTCATAGGGTCAGTCCTCCCGGCGGCGGTCGATGAGGCCAGAAGCGTCCTCGACCGAGCCGCGGATGTCGTTCCAGCACGCGCGGCAGAAGCGAGCTTCGTCGATCAAGAGGCCTTGGTTGTCGGTGAGCGTGAGCTTGCGGTGGATCGGTTTCGGCTCATCGCAAAGCGAGCATTCGATGTAGGGTTGTGCGGGCATGGTCATTTCTCCTGGTTCAGTACTCCAGTCGCTTGGCGTCGACCGCGCTCCGGTCACCCAAGTCGGCCAGGACGTAGGCGAGTTGTTCGTTGATGCGGCCGAGGTCGCCGGCGTAGCCCCAATCGGCGGGCTCGGCGGCCTGGCGCTTCTGGTGGTCGGCCAGGCGGCTGGCGATGCGCTTCAGCAGGTCCTGGGCTTCGGCGTGCCGTTCGGCGTAGCAGCCTGTGGCGGTCCGTCTGGAGGTCTTGGCTTTGGTGTTCCTCATCGCGAACCCATTCATCACTTCGGTGGCGATTAGAAGCAAGCGGAATCGACGAGTGAATCGCGAGAAAGTTCGATGCCTCTGCTGAGCCTGCGCGCGTACGCCAAACATCGCGGTGTAAGCCTGGCGGCTGTGCAAAAAGCGATCCGCTCCGGGCGGATCGCCACCAACGCAGACGGCCTGATCGACAGTGATCGCGCCGATGCCGAATGGAATGCGAAGACGCGGCCGGGGCAGCGCAGGGCGAAACCCGCGGCTCCGGCAACAAGGGAACCCGCCGAGGCGCCCGTCGCTGCCGGACTTGATTACTTCCGCGCGCGGGCCATCCGCGAGAACTACCTGGCGCGGCTGGCCAAGATCGAGTTCGAGGAGAAGACGGCGAAGCTGATCAGCCGTGATGAGGTGCAGGTGGCGGCGTTCACCAAGGCGCACACCGTGCGCGACAACCTGCTGAACATTCCGGACCGCCTGGCGGCAACGATGGCGGCCGAGGCCGACGTGGACAAGGTCCACCAGATGCTGACCGGGGAGATTCGAAAGGCGCTCGATGAGCTTGCCGGCGCAAACAGCAACTGAGGTCTACGACGAGGCGTTTCGCGCGGGCCTGAGGCCGGACCCGCCGCTGACAATCTCGGAGTGGGCTGACCGCTATCGGCGGCTCTCCGGCAAGGCGGCGGCAGAGCCGGGCCCATGGCGCACGGAGCGCACGCCCTACCTGCGCGAGATCATGGACTCCCTCTCGCCATCGGCACCCGTCGAGCGCGTGGTCTTCATGAAGGGAAGTCAGATCGGCGGCACCGAGTGCGGGAATAACTGGGTAGGCTATGTGATTCACAAATCGCCCGGGCCGATGATGGTGGTCCAGCCCACCGTCGAACTCGCCAAGCGCAACTCGAAGCAGCGCATCGATCCATTGATTGAAGAGAGCGATGTGCTGCGCGAGTTGGTGAAGAGCCCGCGCTCGCGCGACTCCGGCAACACGGTCCTGTCGAAGGAGTTCCCCGGTGGCGTGCTGGTCATGACCGGGGCGAACAGTGCTGTTGGCCTTCGGTCGATGGCGGTGCGGTATCTGTTCCTCGATGAGATCGACGCCTATCCCGGCGACGTCGATGGTGAGGGCGACCCGATCAACCTGGCCTTCGCGCGCACGCGCACCTTCTCCCGGCGCAAGGTCTTCATGGTTTCAACGCCGCTCGTCACCGGGCTGAGCCGGATCGAGGCGGCATTCGCCGAAAGCGACCAGCGGCGTTACTGGGTGCCGTGCCCGCACTGCGGCGAGTTCCAGGTACTGAGGTTCGACCGCCTGCGCTGGCCCAAGGGAGAGCCGCAGAGGGCTGCCTACCACTGCATCGCCTGTGAGCAGGCGATCTTCAATCACCAGAAGAACGCGATGCTTGCACGGGGCGAGTGGCGGCCTGCGGCGGAAGGCGACGGTCGCACTCGCGGGTATCACCTGTCGAGCCTCTACAGCCCGGTGGGTTGGTACTCCTGGGAGCGCGCCGCTGATGACTGGGAGAAGGCGCAGAAGGACGTCGAGCGGCTCAAGTCGTTCGTCAACTTGGTGCTGGGCGAGTCGTGGCAGGAGCGCGGCGACGCGCCCGACTGGCAGCCGTTATACGATCGGCGCGAGGACTATCCGATCGGCACTGTCCCGCGCGGCGGCCTGTTCCTCACCGCCGGCGCGGACGTCCAGCGGGACCGCATTGAAGTCGAGGTTGTTGCCTGGGGGCGTGGCAAGGAATCGTGGTCGGTCGACTACCGCGTGCTTGTAGGGGACACGGCGCGGGCCGATGTCTGGCGGCAACTGGATGCTGTTCTGGACGAGGAGTTTCCGCACGCCAGCGGCATGCGGCTGCCGATCGGGGTGCTGTGCGTCGACTCCGGGTTCAACCCGCGCATCACCTACGACTGGGTGCGCGGCCATCCGCAGGCCTCCTGGGGACCGGCAGGCGCGCGGGCAGCGAGTCCGAAGACGGCCGTGGCGGTGAAGGGAACCGCGCGGACGGATCGCCTGATTCTGGGCGCCTCGCCGGTGGACGCAAGTAAGCGGCGCGGCACGAGATTGTGGACGCTCGGCACGCCGGTGGCGAAGTCCGAACTCTACAGCCGCCTGCGCCTCGCGCCGCCGACCGAAGAGAGCGGCGATCCGTTCCCGGCGGGTTACTGCCACTTCCCACGCTACGAGGAAGAGTACTTCCGGCAGTTGACGGCGGAGAGCCTGGTCAAAGGTCACTGGGTCGCCGGGCCGAACCAGCGCAATGAAGCTCTCGACTGCCGGGTCTATGCGCGGGCGGCGTCGTCGATCTACGGAATCGACCGCTTCGCTGAGAAGCACTGGCGCGAGCTCGAGGCTCTGCTGCCCGCTACGGCTGCTCCGCAGGAAACGACGGCTGCGCCTCCAACACGCCCGGCACGCCGCGTCACTGTCGGCTCGAACTGGATGAAGCGATGACACTCGCGGAACTCGAAGCGCAGCGGGAGGCACTGCTGGCCGCCTTGAGTGCGCCGGATTCGGTTACCTTCGGCGACCGGTCCATGCGCCACCGCAGTCCGGAACAGATCCGCACGGCGCTGCAACAGGTGGATGCGGAGATCGCAAAGATGAAGGCCGCAGATTCAGCGGCCCCTACGCCGCAGCGTGTGATCCGGACGTACACCAGCAAGGGCTTCTGACGATGGGCTACTGGCGGAATCTGATGCGGGCCGCATTCGCACCGGTGTTTGGCGCGGTCGCAGGTTACGAACCCGCTGCCGCTACGCGCCGCACGCAAGGGTGGAATCCGTCGACGGACGGCATCAACGCGCTCATCACCGGCGGCGGCGATGCGCTGCGTTCCCGTTCGCGCGATATGGTGCGCCGCAACGCCTGGGCATGCAATGCGGTTGAGAGCTTCATCGGCAATGCCGTCGGCACCGGTATCAAGCCCCAGGCGAAGCACCCGGACTCGGCAGTAAAGCGGGCGCTTCAGGAACTCTGGCTGCGCTGGACGGACGAGGCGGACGCTGCAGGACTGACCGATTTCTACGGTCTCCAGTCACTCGTCTGCCGGTCCACGATGGAGGGCGGCGAGTGCCTGGTGCGCCTCCGTCCGAGGCTTCCAGAGGACGGCTTGAGCGTTCCGATCCAGTTGCAGTTGCTCGAGGCGGAGCATCTGCCGAGCACGAAGAACGAAAACCTGCCCAACGGGAATGTCATCCGTGCCGGGATCGAGTTCGACAAAATCGGCCGCCGCGTCGCCTATCACCTGTACCGCGAGCATCCAGGTGAGCGGCTGATGTTCGCCAACGCGGGCGAGACCATCCGCGTGCCGGCGGACTCGGTCCTGCACGTCTACAAGCCGCTTCGCCCCGGGCAGCATCGCGGGCAGCCTTGGCTCACGCAGGTGCTGGTGAAGCTTCACGAACTCGACCAGTACGACGACGCCGAACTGGTCCGCAAGAAGCTGGCGGTGATGTTCGCGGCGTTCATCACCGAGAACAACCCAGAGGATCCGGTGATCGGGAGCAAGCCGGGCGAGGGCGAAACAGATACGAGTGGCGTGCCGCTGGCCGGCATCGAGCCCGGGTCGATGGTAAAGCTGCTGCCGGGCGAGGACGTGAAGTTCACCGAGCCGGGCGATGTGGGCGGCATGTACACGGAGTTCATGCGGGTCCAACTTCGCGCGGTGGCTGCAGGCCTCGGCATCACCTACGAGCAACTCACTGGGGACCTGGAGCGCGTGAACTACTCGTCGATCCGCGCGGGCCTGCTCGAATTCCGGCGGCGCTGCGAACAGTTCCAGCACCAGGTGATGGTGTTTCAGTTCTGCCGCCCGGTGTGGCAGGCCTGGATCGAGGCGGCGGCGGTCGCAGGCGCGATCGACGCCCGCGACTACGTCCGCAATCGGGATGCTTACCTCGATGTCGAATGGCGGCCGCCGTCCTGGGATTGGGTGGATCCATTGAAGGACATGAACGCCGAGATCGCCGCCGTTCGGGCAGGCTTCAAGGCTCGCAGCGCTGTCATCAACGGAATGGGCTACGACGAGGAAGACGTCGATCGGCGGACTGCTGCCGATAACGCACGCGCCGATTCCTACGGCAACGTCTACGACTCCGATCCACGCCGGACGTCCGCCAACGGGCAACGGGTAGCTGAGCAAGCCCCAACAACGGAAACGCAATGACCAATCTCACCCACATCGCCTCGCGCGTGTTCAACACGCCGTTGATGATCGACTCGAAGAAGCTGGCGGCGATCCTTGCCGTGCTCGCCCCGCGCCTGGGCGTCGATCCGCCAGCGGTGGAAGCGGCTCTGTTGGCAGAGCAGCGATCACGGAAACCTTACGCCATCACCGATGCCGGTGTCGCCATCATCGAGGTCGCGGGCAGCCTGGTGAATCGCGCCTCCGGCATGGACGCGCAGTCCGGCCTCACCTCGTATGAGCAACTGGGCAGCGAGATCCTCGACGCGGCCACAGACCCGCTCGTCAAAGGCATCCTGTTGCGCTTCGACAGCTACGGAGGCGAAGCCAATGGCGCCTGGGACGTGGCCAGCCTCATTGAAGAGGCTGCGCGCATCAAGCCGGTGTGGGCCTCGGTAGACGATTGGGCCCTCAGCGCTGGATACCTGCTGGCTTCAGCGACGGACCGTATCTGGGTCACCCGGACCGGCGGCGTCGGGTCGGTGGGCATCATCGCCATGCACCTGGACCAGAGCGGATGGGACGCCGCGAACGGCCTGCGGTACACCACCATCTTTGCCGGTGACCGCAAGAACGATTTCAACCCTCACGAACCGCTCTCAGAAGGCGCCCGCGATGTGCTGGTCACCGAAGTCGACCGGCTCTACGGCATGTTTGTCGATGCCGTGGCCCGCCGACGGAGTGTGAGCACCGCGGCCGTGCGCGGCACGGAGGCGGGAATCCTATACGGCGAGGAGAGCGTCAGCCGCGGCTTCGCCGATCGCATCGGTACGTTCCGCGAAGCCCTCGCCGCCATGACCGAGTCGTTGTCCAAACCCAACTTCAGCAAAGGAGAAACCACCGTGTCCGAAACTACCCAGGCGGCTACCAGTCCGCCCGTTCCCGATCTTGCCGCCATCGAGGCCAATGCCCGCGAGCAGGGCTACGCCGAAGCGGCTGAGATCGTCGTGCTGTGCGCCATCGCCGGGCGGCCCGCGCTCGCCGCCGGCTTCATCGAACGCCGCCTCGCTGTGACCGACGTCCGCAAGGAACTGCTCGCCCTGCGCGCCGAAGCCGGCCAGGACGAGATTCGCTCTCACGTCATGCCGGACGCCGCCACGAGCGTCAAGGCGAATCCCGAGAACAATCCGGTCTTGAAGGCCGTCGAACGCCTCGCCGGGAAAGGAGTGAACTGAAATGCCCGTTCAATCGGAGCAGAACTATCTCGGCGACTGGCTCAAGTACGAAGACGAGAGCCTTTACAGTCGCGACGAAGTGGTGGTCGTCTCCGGCCAGAACCTGGCCACGGGCACCGTGGTCGGAATCATCACCGCGAGCGGCAAGGTGACGCAACTCGCGCCAGCCGCCAGCGACGGTTCGCAGAATGCCGCCGGCGTGTTGCTGCTGCCTGTGGATGCCTCCTCTGCGGATAAGGGCGGCGTGATCATTGCGCGCCACGCGATCTGCTCGGACAAGAAGCTCGTCTGGCCGGGCGGCATCACCACGCCCCAGAAGACCACGGCCATCGGCCAACTGAAGACCCTGGGCATTCTCGTCCGGGAAGGAGCCTAACCCATGATGCTGAATCCCTTTTCGACTGACGCCTTCAACATGACGGCGCTGACCGCCGCCATCAACAAGATCCCGAACACCTACGGGCGCCTGGAGCAGTTGAACCTGATGACGCCGCAGGGCGTGCGCACCCGCACCATCATCATCGAGGAGATGAGCGGTGTCCTGAACCTGCTGCCCACGCAGCCTGTCGGCGCGCCCGGCACCGTCGGTTCCGGCGGCAAACGCAAGGTGCGCTCGTTCGTGATCCCCCACATCCCCCACGATGATGCTGTGCTGCCAGAAGAGGTCCAGGGCATTCGTGCGTTCGGCTCCGAGACGGAGACCGACGCCCTGGCGAACCTGCTGGCGCTGAAGCTGCAGAACATGCGCAACAAGCACGCCATCACGCTCGAGTACCTGCGCATGGGGGCGCTCAAAGGCGTGATCCTCGACGCGGACGGCTCGACGCTCTACGACCTGTACAGCGAGTTCGGCATCACGGCCAAGACGGTCGCTTTCGCGCTGGGCACCGCTGGCACTGAAGTGCTGCTGAAGGTGCTCGAAGTGAAACGCCACATTGAGGACAACCTCAAGGGCGAGTTCATGACGGGCATCCTGTGCCTGTGCTCGCAGGGCTTCTACGACGCCTTCACCACGCACGCGAAGGTGAAAGAGGCCTTCCAGTACTACCAGCGCAACCAGCAACTCGGCAACGACTACCGCACCGGCTTCACCTTCGGCGGTGTGACTTTCGAGGAATACCGTGGCCAGGCGACCGACGCCTCGGGCAACGTGCGGAAGTTCATCGCCGACGACGAGGCGCACTTCTTCCCGCTTGGGACGGCGAACACCTTCCGGACGTTTTTCGCGCCGGCCGACTTCAACGAGACGGCGAACACGCTGGGCCTGCCGCTCTACGCAAAGCAGGAGCCGCGGAAGTTCGGGCGCGGCACCGACCTGCACACGCAGCAGAATCCGCTCCCGATCTGCCTGCGACCGGAAGTGCTCGTGAAGGGAACGAAGACCTAACCATGAGCAGTTGGGAGTCGGCGGTTAGTGGACTGAACGCGGCCGTCGTGAATGCGTTCGGCCGCGACGTCCTCTACCTGCCCGAGGCCGGTGGTCAGACCACCGTCCGCGCGGTATTCCAGGCGGTGCGGGAAGCCGAAGATGCCTCACCGGGCGTGTATGCGGTGCTGTTCGTCCGGCTGGCGGACTTGGCTGCGGCTCCCGTCCGCGGCGACGAAGTCGAGATCGGCGGTACCCGGTACAAGGTGTTCGACATTGAAGCGGACGCCGAGGGTGCTGCCGTGCTGAAACTGCGGCAGGTGAATTGATGCCCAGCGTCCGGGTCTACCAGAAGAAGCAACTGCGGCTCGATCTGCTCAACTTCCGCCAGCGGCAGATGTATGAACTGGGCGGTACGGGTGTGACTGCGGTGAAGGCGCGATTGGGCGCGGCGCAGGGTCCCGGCGACAGCGCAGCCAAGCCCCTCACCAAGCGCTACGCGATCTTCAAGACGCGGAAGGGCAAGGGCAATCGCCGCAACCTGACTTTCACCGGCGACCTGCTCCGCAACTTCCAGGTGCGCACGGTGAGCGAGAACCGGGCCAAGGCCAGCGTCTCGACGCGCAAGGACCGGATCAAGGCCTGGGCCAACCAGAGGCGGGAGGAGTGGATGGTGTTCTCGCCGAAAAACAAAGCCGCCGTCGTCGAGGCGGCGCGCAAGATGCTGGACGCGATGAAGCCGCGCCTGCTGGTGGAGAGAGTCTTCGGAGGCAAGCAGCGGTGATCAACCCGGCGGATCTTGTGGATGGCCTGGTCGCGCTCCTGCGGGACATCCCGGAACTGGTGGCAGAGATGGGCGGCGATGAGCAGCGCATCTTCGCCTACCACGATCAGTTCCCGAAACGATCGAGCCTCGCGAACGCCATCCACACGGCGCCTTCGCCCTCGCTCATGGGGGCCTGGCAAGGGACAACGCCGGGCACCTTTGGAGGCGTCGATGTCTGGAAACACCAGGTGACCCTGTACCTGCGCGCGCGGGAGACTTTCGACGGCGATCCGCCGACCGCCTACTCTCGGCTGTTCCGACTGATCACCAAGGGAGTGCCGGCCTCAGTTGGGGTGCCGATGGTGAACGCCACCGTGCACCCATCCTGCTACCCGATGGACCTGCCGCTGATCCAGCGGCAAACCGATGCCGAGGGCCTCGATTACTTCGAGGTCCCGCTCACATTCACGGAGATGGGAGATGACTGAACAATGCGTCTGGATGCGGCCGCCCTGGGGCGCGGGCGAGCCGAAACAGGTGGAGGCGACGCCCGAAAAGATCGGACCCCTGATGAACGCGGGCTGGAGCCAGTGCCCGCCGCCGGAGAAGGAGAGCCATGTCGACGACGAGACTCCAAGAAATTCAGATCTGCTTCGGTAAGGGTAAGCAGACCGACATCGCGACCGCCCAAACCGCCGCCAACATGTGGCAGTTGCGGAAGCTCAACGCTGCGCTGGCCAACCCGAAGCTCAACACCGAGAACGATGCCGAGGAGTACGGCAAGGGTCACGAGTTTCCGACCCAGACCTTCAAGACGTCCTGGGACGTCAGCGGGACGCTGGAAAAGTACCTCAGCGCCGAGATCGCCGCATGGGCCATGGCGTTCGGGCTGGGGAAGGTGGTGAAGTCCGGCACTACACCGAACTTCACCTACACCTGCGCGCCCCTGTTTCCGGCGAATGGCGATGCCGCGGAGTTGCCGTACTTCTCCTTCGTCGAACAGATCCGCCCGGGCGCGGGTGTAGTGCTCGACCGGATGGCAGTCGGCTGCGCGGTGGAGTCATGGCAGCTCACCGTCGGCTCCGGCCCCGGCAGGGCCAATTCCAAGATCAACGTCGAGTTCGTCGGCTCCGGCAAAGTCGTTGACTCGGCGACCGGCATCACCATGCCGGCGGCCACGGTGGAGAAGCTGTTGCCGTCGGCATCGCTTACTCTGACCATCAACGGCGTCGACTACGTCACCAACAAGAACATCGTCTCGCTCGAAACCGGCTGGAAGAACAACCTGCGGATGGATGCGGGCTTCTTCCCCGGCTCCGGGTTTCAGGCCGTTGGCGACGGGTCTTCTGGCGCGATCCGAGGCCGCCTTGAGTTCGGCAACCGCCAGGGCAACCTCAAGTTCGTGGCCCGCTTCGAAAACGGCTCGACGGAGTACACGAAGCTGAAGGCCCAGACTACGGGGACGGCGGTGATCAACCTCTCGTTCGACACGAACAACTCCCTGCAGATCACCTGGCAGAAGATCGCCTACGCCACCACTGAGCTCGCTGAAACGGACGGCATCCTCACAGTGGCCGTCGATTGCACGCCGCTCTACGACTCGACCAACGGCATCATCACGGCCGTGGCCAAGTGCAACGTGGATCAGATCTGCCAGTAAGGAACGACTTCATGGAAACGACAACTCCTGTTTTCGACGCGACGCGCCCGGTCGCCATCAACCTGCGCACGCCTGAAGGTCTGAAGACCATCAGGGTCCGCTTCCCGAGCGATGCGGAATGGACCGAGCGCCAGCGGCGCCGGAAGGTGATCATCAAGCAGCTCGGCCGCGGAGTGTCCGAAACGACCGTCGCCAACGCGGAAGACGGCGAGGCCGCGCTACTGGCCAAAATCCGCGAGGGCGAAGAGCCG
>JARKOC010000124.1 GCA_029975915.1 Bryobacteraceae bacterium | reverse complement strand
GGAGGTCCCCCTCGATCGGCTGGCGTCTTTCATGCCGTATGAGGACCGGGTCTGTATCAGCCAGTACGTCGCCCCGGTCTGCGAGGAAGTTCCCGATACCGCCACCGGCTTCTTCATCGGCTTTCCCCACGTGATCTTCGCCTACGGGGCGCACCTGGCCCGTGTCCAGGTGGACCTGGCCACCGGCGTGATCCGGGTCCTGGACTACCTGGCCGCCACCGATGGCGGCAGGGTGATCAACCCCGTCATGTTCGACCAGCAGGTCCACGGAGGGGTCGGCCAGGGGCTGGGCTATGCGCTGACCGAGGACCTGGTCACCCACGAGGGAAGGGTGATGAGCAGGGATCTGAGCACCTACCTGGTTCCAGGGGCAATGGACGTGCCTGACATCGTCTCGATTCCGTATCACAACAACGAGTATACCGGCCCGTTCGGATTGAAGGGCATCGGCGAGGTTGCCATGAACGGCCCGCTTCCGGCGGTGGCCAACGCGGTCGCCGACGCCTGCGGCATCCGTCTGCGCAATGCTCCCCTCACTCCTTCGCGGGTGCTGGAGGCGCTGGAGGCAGGTAAACAGGCTGAAGGCTGAAGGCTGAAGGCTGAAGGAAATTCCGCGGCATTCAGCCGCAAACAAGATTCCTGCGCCGGATGACGAACCTTGCATGATTCATCCGGTTTCCAGGATTTTGCGGGTACTTCAGCCTTCAGCCTTCAGTCTGAAGTTCTCCTTTTTTACTGAAAGGAACATCGTGAAACTCGCCTTCGAACTCAACGGAAACATGATGGATATTGATACCCCGGACGACCGGCGCGTTGTGGACCTGCTGCGGGAGGACCTGGGGCTGACCGGGACCAAGGAGGGGTGCGGCACCGGTGAATGCGGCGCCTGCACGATCCTGGTGGACGGCGAGAGCCGCCTCTCCTGCCTGATGGTGGCGGCGCAGCTCGAAGGGACGAGTGTCATCACCGTGGAAGGGCTGGAGTTGAGCCGGGAGGGGATCGAGATCCGTCGGGCCTTTGCCGAGGAGGGGGCGGTGCAGTGCGGCTTCTGCACTCCCGGCATGGAGATGGCCGCCCTGGCGCTGCTCCTGAGTGGGCCGGAGCTGTCACGGGAACGGATCAGGGAGGGGCTGTCCGGCAACCTGTGCCGCTGTACCGGGTACGTTAAGATCGTGGATGCGGTGGTGAAGGCGATGGAAAGGGTGCACCGGGCACAAGGGGAGTGAGTTCCTTGCTTCTTTTCCGCCAGGTGATTGAAAGTATTTCAACGCGAA
>JARKOC010000112.1 GCA_029975915.1 Bryobacteraceae bacterium | reverse complement strand
GGTTTACAAGTTCAGCCAAGGCCTGGCGATGCAGAATGGCGGATTCGAAACCGGTGTAATCGATCCGTGGATCCCCTACGGCGGAGGCCAGGCGACCATCTCCACCGTGGCGCGGACCGGCGCTCGGAGCTTGCGCGTGACGACGCCGATTGTGGATCGCGGCGTTTATCAGGAAGTGAAGAACCTGGTGCCGGGGCTGACGTACCAGTTCCAGGCGTGGGTGCGGGCCGAGTCGGGAACGAACCTGGCGGCGCTGGCGGTGTGCGACTCCTCGAACAACGGGTTCGTTTGGACGGGCGTGCGGACGGCCACCACCGACTGGCAACTCCTCTCGGTCACGTTCACGGCGACCGGGCAGGGCGTGGCGCGGGTCCACCTGGCCAAGCACGACACGACGGGCGCGCTGCTGTGGGATGATGTCGAACTAGTGAACGGCGCGACGGCGACCTCGGGACTGAAAATGCGGTATTACCCGTACGGGCAGGAGGTCGGGACGGCGACGGCGAACGACGTGACGAAGTTCGGTACGTATACGCGGGACTCGGGGTCGGGACTCGATTACGCCATGAACCGCTACTATCAGTCGACGTGGGGGCGGTTTACGAGTCCGGACCCGTACCGGGCGAGCGGCGGGCCGGCGGATCCGGGCAGTTGGAATCGGTATAGCTACACGAGGGGTGATCCTATCAATCGGCATGATCCTCTTGGCTTGCAAGATGATATCCCAACGTTTGAGATAACCGGATACTGCTACGGCTGTACGGGCTACAGCGGGGGAGGCGGAGGGGTTGGAGAGCTACCGATCTATGCCGAGTTTGATATTTGGGACGATCCGTCGGCTGGCTACAGGGTCAGTATTATCGATTATGGTGTCTTCTTATCTGGGACTGCTCGGCTCGCCATCGGCAACATCAGTACCAATTGTGTGGGCCAACTGAAAGACAAAGGGATCAGCATTTCAGATTTGACGAAAACGGCAAACCAAACGAAGTTCTATGATGCCACGACGGCGGATGGTAACCTAACAGTGGCGCAGGCTAACGGTTCACAATGGACATCAACAACGCTCAGTCAGTTGCTTGGCGGATCTAGGGCCGCCGTACTACCTGACAGCTACAACGTCCCCAGCCCATTTGTTGTAATTGGCGCCAAGTTCAAACTCGACGCTAGTCCCATGTATGGTCTTGGTGTCACAGCAACTCAATGGGTTACGCTTGTCCACGAACTTCTGCACATCCACACAAAATTGAATGACCTCAACATGGCAAAGTGGCTTGGGCTTGGGCTGCCACCTCCTGGCTTGGATGAACGCGCGCAGATTTCATTTGCTAGCCGGTCGATCTCAGCATGGCTGTCAATGACTTGCTTCTAGGAGTAATAACCCATGATATGTACTCTACGAATCATTGCTCTTGTCAACATATATACCGCCCTCATCTCTGGACAAACATCCCTGCGGGTGCTGACGTCGGATAGTTCAGCATGTTGCCATGACGAAGCCGTAATTGTCACTTCTGAGTTTAATTTGAACGGACTGAGGAAGCTAGCAAAACGCTTTCACGATCAATACAGCGGCTCCTTTGAGTTGTGGCAAGTTGTTCTGGGCCCGGCCGAAGAAAATGTTCACTCCGCGCGTGTTCACCTGGTGCCACCGGACGGTTATTGGGAATCCGCCATAAAACGTTCAACGAGACCATCGGCACTTCCTGTGGCCCGGGTGCTGGGCTTTCGTGGTTCCACTGTTTTGTCGCTCCGAACCAATGCTGAGCTGCGCGAAGAACTCATAGCGGGCAAGGAGCCTGTAGCCACGATCAATGCTTGCGGTAGCACTATGAAGTTGATCCACTTCACAATAACTCCTGTCAGATTAGAGCGCGAGGAGCATAGCCACAACCTCTTTTTTCAGGGAACACCGCCTAGTATTGTGAACGGCTGTGCCGAGTCGCTGAAGCTTTCACTGGCAGGTCTGCAAATCAGGTTACTCTACCTGTCAGCTAGACGCATTCCATTCTTTCCTGAGAACGGCCAGAGTCCTGAAGTGAACCCGTTTGTAAACGATGTGGTTTCACTCACTCGTAAGGAAGACGCGACCGAGCCGACACTTTACTGCTCGTCCTTTCCACACTCGCCGATTACGTGTGCTTTGTGGGGGAAGCAATGGCGTGATGAATGACCGTGTTCTCATCGGAGGAAGACGCGATCCGGGACAGCCTGACCCGTCCCACCTGGGATTTTCGGAGAATTTTCGGGCGGAGCCTTCACTACTCAAGTGAAGGGAGCGATAGGAATGCCGAGACAAGCGAGAGTGGTTGTACCTGGCGTCGCGCATCATGTGACGCAGCGCGGGACGGGTCGCCAGATGGTGTTCTACACCCGCGGCGACCGGGTGTCGTACCTACAATTGCTGAAGGAGAACAGCGAGCGTGCGGGGCTGCGGATTGTGGCTTACTGCTTGATGCCAAACCACATCCACCTGATCGCCGTGCCTGGCGAGGAGGACTCGCTGGCGGTGGCGCTGAGGCGGGCGCATGGGCGGTATGCGCAGTATTTCAATGCGCGAAAGTTGAGGTCGGGGCACCTTTGGCAGAACCGGTTCTACTCGTGTCCGATGGACGAGCCGCATCATTGGACGGCGATCCGGTATGTGGAGATGAATCCGGTGAGGGCGGGCCTGGCGGCGAGGCCGGAAGAATATGAGTGGTCGAGCGCGGCGGCACACCTGAAGGGGGCCGACAGCCGGCATGTCGTGGACATGGGGTTTTGGGC
>JARKOC010000104.1 GCA_029975915.1 Bryobacteraceae bacterium | reverse complement strand
AGTCTCCGGCAGCCCGCGGCTTACCGTCGGCTGCCGATGTTGACGTACCGGGAGCGGTTGTTTATAGTAAACCCCAGTTCCATATCACCTATGCGAGGCCTTCCATGAAAAGAACCCGCGGCTTTTTTCTCATCGTCTTCTTCCTTCTCATCACCGCCGCATCCGCCTCCGGCGCCGGTCTGGAGGAGAAGGTGAGGGAGCACACCCTGAAGAACGGCATGAAGCTCCTCCTGGTGGAGCGCCATGCCTCTCCGACCGTTTCGGCCTGGATCCGCTTCAAGGTGGGGAGCGCGGACGAAAGGAGCGATGAGCGGGGCATCGCCCACCTCCTGGAGCACATGCTCTTCAAGGGGACGACAACGCTCGGGACCCGTGATTACGCCAGGGAAAAGCCTCTCCTCGACGAAATCGAAAAAACGGGTCAATCCCTCATGGCGGAAAAGCTGAAACGTCGCGAGGCCGATCCCAAGAAGATTGAAGACCTGTCCCGGAAGCTCGCCGCCCTGGAAAGCGAGGCCGCCAAATACGCGGTAAAGAACGAGGTTTCCGATATCTACTCCAGAAACGGCGGCGTCAACTACAACGCCTTTACCGCCAAGGACACCACCGCCTACATGGTCAGCCTCCCGTCCAACAAGCTGGAACTCTGGGCCGCCATCGAGTCGGACCGTCTGCGCAACGCGGTGCTGCGTGAGTTCTATACCGAGCGCAGCGTGGTAATGGAGGAGCGGCGCCGCAGCTATGACGCAAGCCCGGACGGCAAGCTGTGGGAGTCGTTCCTGGCAGCCGCCTATGTGGCCCATCCCTTCGGCCAGCCCATCATCGGATGGATGTCGGACATCGAAAACCTGTCGCGGACCAAGGCCGAATCGTTCCTGCACCGCTACTATGCCCCGGTCAACGCCATCGTGGCCATCGTGGGCGATATTGACCCGCAAAAGACCATCGCCATGGTGGAGAAGTACTTCGGCACGCTTCCCCCCGGCGTTCCGGTCCCCCCCGTTGCCGTGAACGAACCCCGCCAATTGGGGGAGAGGCGCATCGAGATCGCGGACGACGCCGAACCGCAGCTCGTTATAGGCTTCCACAAGCCGACCCTCCCGGAGAAGGCAGACTATGTCTTCGACGTGATCACCATGCTCCTGGCGGACGGCAGGACCTCACGCCTCTACCGCACCCTGGTGGTGGACCGGCAGCTGGCCACGGATGTCGCGGCCTTTTCCGCGCCGGGGAGCAGGTACCCGAACCTGTTCGTCATCCAGGCCACGCCGCGGAGTCCCCATACCGTGCGGGAGGTGGAGGAGGCGATCTACGCCGAACTGGAACGGCTGAAGAGCGAACCGGTCGCTCCCCGGGAACTGGAGCAGATCCTGAACAGGCTGGAGACGGACGAAATCCAGGCCATGAACTCCAACGACGGGGTTGCCCACCGGCTCACGGAATACGAGGCCATCGCCGGCGACTGGCGCTATATCACCGAGCACCGCCGGAAGGTGGCGAAGCTCACGCCCGAGGACGTGCGAGAGACGGCCCGTACCTACCTTGTCCAGGAAAACCGCACCGTGGCGACCATCAGGAAACGGGAGGCGGCCCAATGAAGAAATATCTTGTTC
>JARKOC010000099.1 GCA_029975915.1 Bryobacteraceae bacterium | reverse complement strand
GCTCGACCAGCCAGCGAGTCAGCTCGCCTCGCGCGGAAACGGGCACGCTTTCCAGGATCATGACCAACATCAATCTTCCTCCTTCCACAGCGCCGACCACAACCGAGTGGGGCGACCCGGATCGGCATCCACATCGGTCAGGTCGTCTTCGTTCTCGGCGTCCTCTGGCTCATCCTGGATATCCAGCAGCCGGTCGATATCCGGCAGGATTCGTTCCAGGAGTTTCACTTCGCGGAAGCGTTCTCGACAAGCAACTCGCACTCGCTTTTCAACTTCGGAGCGGGATTCGGCCACCGTCGCAAATGCCGTCGGGATGGTGATCTCGACCTTGTACAGGTCCGCGATATCGTAGACAAAAGAGAGTTGCTTGCCCGTGTGAACGAACCCCAACGCGGGGGAGTATCCTCCCGACACAATCGCCGTGTGGCACAAGCCATTCAGAAGTGCGTTAGCGGCCGAAAGTGCCCGGTTCACCGGATCGCTGTTGTTCCACTGGTGGCGATCGTAGTTCCGTCCATGCCAGGCAACACCGTAGCGGCGGCTGGCGTCCGCATAAGCCTTGCGAACCCGGACCCCTTCCAATCCTCGAATCTGAGGCAACGTCAGGGAAGGGTCGAGTACATCGGCAAACCGCATCCGGTACATGTTCAGCACGACTCCCTGGCGCTGGACCGGGTCGCTGGTCAAGGCCGCCTGGCGCAGCAGGCGATAGGCTTTGCGCGTCTCACCCAACCCCTGCGCGTAGAATCGGGTGCAATCCTCGCCCACCCACAGAATCGCGCAGCCGTTTTCGGCCAGGGTGTTCACCGCCGCATGAGTAATGCTCGTTCCCGGCCCAAGCAGGAGCACACCCAAGGCAGAGGCGGGCACCATCGTCCGGCTTTCTTCCTTGAAAACCTCAATCGCTTTGTGAGTGCGCTCGATCACCGCCTTATCGACGTACAGGTAGCTGAGGCCATCACGCAGTTTGGGTAACTCGTGTAAATCTTGCATCGCAGGTTTCCATCTAGAGATAGAGATAGCAGCCGGGACTCGGCCGAGTCCCGGCTCATTAGGCGAGGCGTGGTCAGCCGGTGGGACGGGCCACTGACAGCAGCCCAAAGCCCATCCCTTTTCCAGAGCCGATGCCTGACGCCACGGTCTGGAGGAAGACTTCCGGGTGGGTGACCTCCAATATCCCTTCGTAGGTCACGGCCAACATGTTCAACCGCTGCCGTTCCTTCGTGATACCCTGGGCCATGCCATCGTCCAACACACGGACTTCCAGCACGCGAAAGCCACCCTGGTCCGCCTTGCGTCCCAGCCAGGCCAATTGTTCCTCTTCTCGAAACAACCCCAGGCGTTTCTTGTCGCTGTTTCGTTTGACGGTCGGATTGGCCCGCAGGCGGAAGATCAGACGCTGGCCTTCGGAGAACGCTGGCGCATAGTTCTTGACCCAGGGATTCGGGTCGTTCGCCACCTGGAGAAGGTAGTCCCGGCCTTCGGTCTCCAGCCAGCGCCAGTCCGGCTCGCCTCGCGATTGGACTAGGACGGTCATCACGCCAGAGCGCGGATCGGTTTCCATCCGGAACAGGACGCGCTCATCGTCCGGGAGCGTCTCCGGGAAGGCGCGCATCACCGTGCGGTGAAGCTGATATGGGTCGGCGGCCTCGCTGCGGGCACGCCGGGAGCGTGGGTTGAGAACGAGTTTCGAGAGATACATGCTCAACCTCCCTGCCCTGCGCCATCGAGGGGAACGACAAGGGTTCGCACCCGGCGCAACTGAAAGCGTCTGTCAGCAAAAGAGATAGGCAGGTCCTGGCGCACAGCTTCGCCATCAGGATCATCCAGCACCAG
>JARKOC010000098.1 GCA_029975915.1 Bryobacteraceae bacterium | reverse complement strand
CCTCGACCCCAACCTGTGTGAGCAGGTCATCCAAGCCTTGGCCAGCTCCTGTCGCCAGCACTGCCATACGGCGGTACTCGGCAGTGCTGACCGCCAATTCTCCAGGACGTACGATCGGACCAGTCCTGATCCCCAGGACCTTCGTGGCCGTCGTCAGACTCGACGTGCTGTCCTGCAGCAGCAACGCCAACGATCCCCACACCGTGTCCTCCAAAGCGGACGAGAAGGCCTCGACAAGACCGGCATCAAGCTGGTCGATCGCGACCACTCCCACCCGACCGTCGTTGAGCACGCACTTGGCCAGCCGTGCCGGCAGATCGAAGCTCGGGGGCAGCGGGAACCGGCTTGCCAACTCATCTGTTGAGAGGTCTTGAACACTCGGCAGCAGAACCGAATAACGCGTGGTGGTCATGGACCCGACCACACGATCGACAACGATCTGGTCGTAGCGATCCGCAAGGCCGGCGACTGTCTGCTTGAGCGCCGCAAGTCGTCCACTGATCGAGTTGGTGCCGCCAACCGCCCACATCTGCAGTTCTTGTATCTCCTGGGAGGCGGCCTTGAGAAGTTCGACGTCGACTGCCGCTTGTGCTCTTCGGTCGGCGAGCGTGAGATAGCGCTCGCGTAGTCCCGAGATCCTCGCCAGCCGGCCGTGATACTGCGCGGCCATGAGGAGACCGGAGAACGCACCGACCAACAGGCCCAACACGGCAAAGCTCGGTGAGAACCCGACAAGTGTGCTCAGTAGAACGCAGGCGAGCACGCCCACAGCGCCGAAGCCAACCGCCCGGCCGGTGATGGCCGCAGGATAGGGCAGCTGACGGATAGCACGGCCGAGCGCCTCCTCAATGGCGTCCTGTTCAAGCTGGTCTGCCGTGTTCTGATCGTCATGGGCAGATAGGGCGACCTGGACGTCCTGCAGCGCGCTGCGTAGGCCATCGCGAACGCATTCGACAAAGCGTTGAGCCGAGGCGATCCGCAGTGAACGAACAAGAACATCCGACGTACGCGACTCCAGATCGGCAACCCGTTTGTCAAGATCTTCAGCGCGATTCCGGGCAATCTGCTCAGCAGCGGTGCTTACCAGCCGGTCAGAGTTCTGCACGGTGAAGGACCGCAGCGCATCCAGGAGCAACTCCGGCGCAACCTCATGGAACAGCCTGCGATCGAGATGTGTATCCGCCAACAACGAACCGCCCATGGACGAGCGCTCGAGAATCCTCCGGTGTTCTTCGCGTCCCAGGCATTGGTCGGCGACCCAGGCCTTCGCCTCATCGCATTCGGTATGGTTGGCCGGCAGCGGCGACAACAGACTGTTGCGCAGAAAACCACCTGAATGATAAGCCGCCAACGCCGCGAGAATCGCACTCTTGCGGTAGTAGATAGCACCGGCGCCAACCAGCCAGAAGCGCTCCTGACCCAACCTGTTCGCCAGCGCCGAGTTCACCAGCGCGACAGCCAGATCGGCAGCCATGGCTTGCTCCTCGGAAAGATGCAACTGGACCGCGGCCTCATTCGAGCGGCTGATGACGAATGCGCTGTCGACACCTCCGTCGAGGCTGAGCAAGGTCCGCACTTCGTCGTCATCCCAGTTCCGTCCAACAAGTGCAATGACGAACTGCCGGATGTGTGCGGCTGGGAACGCATCCACCGCAGCCTTCGCGGCGTCAA
>JARKOC010000073.1 GCA_029975915.1 Bryobacteraceae bacterium | reverse complement strand
TGAGGACCTCGTCGTTCTGTTCGAACACCAGATCCTTCAGCCTCGAGCCGAACTCCGGATTCATGAACCGTTCGCCGATCCGGGTGCCGAGGATCTGCAGGATGCTTTCGCGGATATGTTCGTGCTCCCGCGAGGTGGCGGTCGAGACCTGGGTGCCGCCGGATACCGACTGAAACCGGAACGGATAACGCAGCCCCTTGCCGAGAAAGTCGTAGCTCATCAGGTACGCTCCTCGCAGTCGATGCCGCACTGTCCCGAGCAGCCGTTTTCCGAAGTGCCGTCGTCAATGGCTTCTCCCTGGAATCGGACCACCAGATCCAGGCCATTTTTCAGACCCAGGTGGATGGTGCCGTCCGCCTCGATCAGCCCGCCGTGGCCGGACTGGCCGCACTGGAATCCCTTGGCTCCGCCGGAGAGCAGACGGACAGCGATGGTTTCGCCGATGCCCTCGATGCGGCCGATACCGATGATGTCGATAGGTCCGGCCGGGTTGATCAGGGTGATGAACCGCTCCCGGTGATCGACGTCGAGACGGATGCCCTCGGGCAGATCCACCGCGAAGCGTTCCGCGCCCATTACGGTCGGCTCGATCCCGGCAGGCAGCCCGCTGATACCGGCTGCCTCCTGAGTCGAACGCAGATAGGACTCGACCAGGGTGTAATGGCGTCCCGGAGCGACCTCGACGGCCGTGCCGGGTCCGGGGGTGATGACCTGCTGTTCCCCGGAGTCGATAACGCAGATTCGCTGGTCGTCCGTAGTCCGCAAGATCATGCCGTCGGGCAAGGTGAAGAGCCGGTTGCCGTCCGGCAGATCCCGTGGTTCGGTGCCCGCAGGCAGTTCGACGAAGGGATAGAAATCGGGCTCCGGCTCGATCTGAACCTGATCCAGGTACTCCTGGGTCCTGGCCTGCTGGGCCTCCAGATAGGCCTGGGCCTGGCCGCGCATCGCCTCCGAGGCGGCGTGACCGGCCTCCAGCAACGTGCGGATGCCGGAAAGTTCTTCACGGATGCCGGACAGGTGATCGCAGAGCGCCCGTAAAACATACTGCTGTTCGCCGGAATCGGTTTGTTCGATGGTGGCCTGCAAGTCGGCGGGTTCTTCGGAAATCATGGAAAACCTCCATTACATGCCGACATTGGCGGGTTGGGATTGATAGCTCATGGCGTTGACCGGCGTCACTGTCCCGGTCGCGCCGTCTATTTCGAACACGGTCCAGACAGTGCCCGGGGCGTTGGGAACGGTGAAGGTCTGCTCACGGCCATCGTTCAGGAACACTTTCACCAATGCTCCGGACTGCGCCAGGCCGGTGCTCGGATTGACATTGCGGTTGGTGTAGTCGTGGACCGCGTAGCGGTAGACGCCGGGGATGAGCCGATGGATGGTGATGGTCTCCGGCCCGTAGGAACTGGTGTCGTCCACGTCCAATTCCGCCGCCTCGTTTTCGATGGTGTGGGAATAGAAC
>JARKOC010000068.1 GCA_029975915.1 Bryobacteraceae bacterium | reverse complement strand
GCCCAACGCCTATTTCGACTCGCTCGGGATTCCGAGACTGACTGTTCGTCGGTAGCTCAACCCGCCGAACCGCCCGGTACGGACCCGTACGCCGGGTGGTGTGACAGGGAAAGCTCGTGAGAGCCTACCTATGTCGATTGCTGGAGGCCGGGGTGTGCAGCGCAGGCTGGATTTGGATAGAGTACAAGCCATGAGACTGGCACTATTGGGACTCGTTGCGGCTTGCGCTCTGGCGCAGCAGAAAAACGCGGTACTGATTATCACGGATGCCGAGGGCGTCGCGGGCGTCTGCCGGCAATCCCAGGTCGAGCAGGGCAATCAGGAAATGCAGCGGCTACTCACAGGCGAGATCAATGCCGCGGTGAACGGATTCCGCAGAGCGGGCGCGTCCGAAGTTGTGGTGTGGGACGGACATGGAGGAAGTTATACCCTTTCGGCGCAAACCATCCATGACAAGGCGCGGCTGATCATCGGATCTCTCGGCCCCAAGATGCTGCTGGATACGGGCCGGTTCGCGGCGGTGGCCTTCATTGGCCAACACGCTCGCGCAAACCGGGAGCGGGCGGTGATGGCGCACAGTTATTCATCACTGGGCATCCAGAAGCTGACAATGAACGGCAAGGAAGTGGGCGAGATTGAAACGAGGACCGCGCTTGCCGGCGCCTTTGGCGTGCCGGTAATCCTTCTCAGCGGCGACCGGGCGGCGGCCGAAGACATGCTGGCGATTGTTCCCGAAGCCGAGGTTGCTGTGGTGAAGGATGGGCTCTCCTACTACGCTTGCGACTCAATGAGCGCCGCCGCCGCGCAACAGTTGATCGAAGAGAAGGCCGCCGCGGCATGGAAGAAGCTGGCGCAGGTGAAGCCTTACAGGATTTCGGGGCCGGTGGTGATCGAGACCGAGTTGACTACTCGAAGTACGCCGCCGCCTGAAAGCGACCTGAGACAAGGCGTGACGCGCGTGGGGCCGCGCACGTTGCGCTATTCCGGCAAGGACTTTCTGGAGGCCTGGACTCTCTGGAGCAGCCGCTAGCGCACCTCGCCGCAACAATCCGATCCAATCGTTAAAACCGATAAAGCTATCCGAAGTTGGGCTGGAGACCAGCCGTTTCCTCTGATAGTATCGGCTCATGAAAACCGTTGCTTTGTTCCTGGCAATCCCCGCGCTGATGATGGCGGGTGATTTCTGGAAGGAAAAGAAACCGGCGGACTGGTCGGAAAAAGAAGCCAAGAAGATGACCAAGGACTCGCCCTGGGCGCACGATGCGACACCGAAGGTGGAAGGGATGATGGCTTCCGGGATGCCTTCCGGCGGTCGCGGAGGGCGCGGCGGAAGGGGCGGCGGTGGGATGCCCAGCGCCGACATGGGGGGCAGCGATATGGGCGGCGGTGGAGGAGAAGGGGGCGGCGGCGGGATGGGCGGAGGTGGAATGGCGGGTGGTGGAGCGCCTGTCATGCCGACGGTCCACATCCGGTGGGACTCCGCAGCTCCGGTCCGCGAAGCCTTCTCGAAGCTAGACGTTCAGAACCCGTTCCCAAAAGAGATCGCGGATAAGGTGGCAGGCTACTACGTCATCACCGTGGAGGGGATGAGGGTTCCCATGGGACGGCCCCAAGGCGCTGGACAGCCTGGCCAGCAGCGCCAGCAGGGCGACACGCAATCTCTGACCAAGGAAGACCTTGCACGGTTGCAACAGCGCATGATCCAGGCAACCACTCTGGTGCGCAAAGACAAGGAACCGATGCGGGCCGAGGGTGTCAGGTTGCTGCAAGGCGAGCGGGGCCCCAACTTCCAGTTCTTCTTCAAGAAGACCGATCCGATCAATATCGAGGAAAAGGAAGTCAAGCTCCTGATGAAGGTGGGCCCGATGACGGTGGAGACGAAGTTCAAGCCGAAGGACATGGTCTTCAACGGCGAGTTGGCGTTATAGCGAACGGCGGTCAGCCTTTTGATCAGGCGTCCCGGGAGGCGGGCGTCGCAGGTGGTGGCCTGTCAGGCAAAACACCAGATGACACTGGCGGTGGATCCTTTCTTCGCGGCTTCTCAACGCATGGGATTGTAGGGCGCAATCGCCGTGATTGCGCTTGACTCAACAAAGCACTCGATTGCCGCTGTAATTTGCTGTCTCGCCAGCCTTCATCCAGCAGCCCTTCACTCCCCATTCCGCCGCTGCACGGAAGCGCGGGCACTTCACGGCCATTCAAAGGGCAGGGCAGCCAATCCAGCCGATCAACTCTCCTCGCTCGCTCCACTCCCGCCGGCCGTATCCGCGATAGAATAGCGGACATGAAACTCCGGACTATCTTTCTTTTGGCCGCATTGGCCACGCCCACGTTGTTTGCCGCCGACGGCTGGATCAAGATGTTTGACGGCAAGAGCATCGAAAAGAGCGGCTGGAAAGCCAACGAGAATCCAGAAGCCTGGACCGTCGAAGACGGAATGCTCAAGGGCAGCGGCAAGGTCAGCCACCTGTTCTGGATGAAAGAAGAGTGCGAAGACTGCGAATTCAAGGCCGACGTCCGCATCATGGACGGCGCCAACTCGGGCATGTACTTCCGCACTGCCTTCGGCCCCCGCTTCCCCAAGGGGTATGAAGCTCAGGTCAATGCTACCCACAAGGACCCGGTGAAGACCGGCAGCCTCTACAACTTCCACAAAAATCTCGAATCGCCGTCCAAGCCCGGCGAGTGGTTCACGCAGCACATCATCGTGAAGGGCAATCACATCGTCATCAAAGTCAACGACAAGGTGATTACCGACTACGTGGACGAGAAGAACACCTTTACCAAGGGCTACCTCGCTCTCCAGCAGCACGATCCGCTGAGCGTCGTCTACTACAAGAACTTGATGTACAAAAAGCTGAAGTAAACTTCGGCGAACCAAACCATCCGTGGGCCGTCTTTCGTTGACGGAGGTTGAATGCCCGTGAACCATCGCATTCCCGCCGTCCTCGGGGCGGCCTTGATCCTGTTTGCCGGCGCGGCCCTGGCACAGGAGCCCGCCAAAAGCCTTGCATGCAACCAGCATGAAGGCGGCGACTCCCGCCAGCAGCGCGCCTGCGAGATGCGCGAAATGACGCTGCCCGCGACTAACTCGCTCAACGTGGACGCCGCGCCCAATGGCGGCATCACGGTGAAAGCCTGGGCGAAGGGGGAGATACTGCTGCGCGCCAAGGTCGAAACCTGGGGCGAAACGAAGCCAGAAGCCGAGTCCCGGCTGAAGGAGGTCAAGATCACCACCGGGTCGAAGGTCTCCGCCGACGGGCCTCGATCCGCTGGCCGGAGCCATTATTCGGTGAGTTACGAAGTCTTCGTCCCGTCCAAAATCGACCTGACGCTGCATAGCACCAACGGCGGGATATCGATCGCCGGCGTCAACGGCACGATCGCCGCCAACACTACCAATGGCGGCTTGAAGCTGGCCGGTCTCGCCGGAAAGGTCTCCGCTCACACCACCAACGGCGGCGTCAATGTTGAACTTGCCGGCAACACTTGGAAAGGCGAGGGTTTCGACGTCAGCACCACCAACGGCGGCGTGAGTGTCAGAGTTCCGGCCGACTACTCCGCGCGGCTTGAAGCTCGTACGACCAACGGCGGCTTCAGATCTGATCTGCCTGTCAAAGTCGAAGGCAACCTCACAGGTAAACAGGTGAACGCAACGCTCGGCAACGGCGGGCCGTTAGTGAAGGTCCAGACGACCAACGGCGGTATCAACGTCAACCGGGCTGGCGTTTGATAGGCTGCGGCCGCGAGGCTTTAGCGGTAAGGTAGCAATCGGGACGGCGCCTGCGGCAGCAAACCGCGGCCCGTCCCGGATGTACACTTATGTGCTATTTCATACCTTCTCCAGACGTGTCTCAGCGTGAAAGCCACAGACCGGCGCTTGCTCCCCGGACCAGCCGGCTTTCCCGCTCCTATCTTCGAATCTGCTTCATCCCTCTGCTAGCGGCGATCCTATGGGGCGCTCAACCCCCGCAAGGCCCTCCTCCGGGATCTCTGCCCCCCGGCGGACCGCCTCCAGGTGGCTTTCGTCCCGGCGAACCCCGGCCCGACACAGCGCCTGCGGTTCCTCAAAAGGAACTTACAGAGGAAGTCGCGCCAGGAATCGTCTACAAACAGCGCAACATCACTCTGGGCGGCCAACCCGTCCAACTCCAATACCTTGAAGTCGACCCTTCCAACCCCGCCATCAACCTGCTTCCCGTCCACGCGCTCGACCGCGCCGCCGGCAAGGAACTCACCACTTCTATCGCCAAGCGTTACGGGGCCACGGCTGCCATTAACGGCGGGTACTTCTATGTCTCGGGCCCGCTCGCCGGCGCTTCCACCGGCATCTATCAATTGAACGGCAAGGTCATCGCCAGCGGCGACAATCGCTCCGCTCTCGTCTTCTGCGAGGAGTCCGGCGGCAAGGAGCGAACTGCGGTCGCCTCAGCCGGTTTCAAAGGAACTGTGACGGCCGCCGACGGCCATAACGCCACCATCGCCGGAATGAACCGCCCGCGAATGGAAAACGAACTGGTTCTCTACACCTCCGTGCTTGGGTCCACCACCCCGCCGGTCGCCGGCTTCGAGGTCGCGCTCGGCGCCGACGGCAAGGTTGTCTCCGCCGCCCAAGGTGGCGGCAGCAGCCAGATTCCGCCGGGCGGCATGGTCCTGTCAGCGTCTGGCGATCCGGCGGAATGGCTCCGCGAACACGCCGCTGCCGGCTCAACAGTCAAAGTCGACGTGCGTCTGGACCCGCTCGCTCCACTCGGCTCCTGCAAGCCGCAAGACATGGTCGGCGCCGGTCCGAAACTCATTACCAACGGTAAGATCGACATCCCTGAGCAGGGGTTCAACCACGCCACCACCCGCCATCCGCGTACCGCCTTTGCCGTCACCAAGGAAGGCAAGTTCCTGCTGCTCACCCTCGACGGCCGCCAATCGACCAGCGCCGGCATGACCCTGGCCGAACTGGCCAATCAACTCCTTTCAATGGGCGCGGTTGAGGCCATCAATCTCGACGGCGGCGGCTCAACTACCATGGTTGTCAACGGCGTCATCCGCAATTCGCCGTCCGACCGCCGTGAACGTTCAGTCAGCGACGCTATCCTGGTCTTCAGCATCCCGGACTTCGATGCGCTGGACCGCCTCATCACAGCCTTGGGCGCCGACCAGATCGACTCCGCGACGCTGCCACGCGTCAAGGACGCGGCCGCCGCGGCCCGCAAGTCCGGCGATCCTCAACCGCTGGTTCGATTGGTCCGCGAGGCCGAAAACCGCGGCATCACGCCGGCCGCGGCCCGGCTCATCAGCGAGGCGGCTATCACCCTCAAGAAGTAGCAGTTAAACTGTTGAGATGGCTGTTCACCATCTCGCGGGCAAACCTGCGCCTGAAGGCATCCTGATCGAGGCCGCAGCCCTTCAACGGGCCTATTACAGCGAGAAGCCGGATCCGGCGGAACCGCTCGAACGCGTCAGCTTCGGCACCAGCGGCCACCGCGGGACTTCGATTGCATCCACCTTCAACGAAGCCCATATCCTGGCCACCACCCAGGCCATCTGCGATTACCGCGAGCATTACGGCATCACCGGCCCGGTTATGGTCGGCAAGGATACGCACGCGCTCTCGGAGCTGGCCCAGCGGACGGCAATAGAAGTTCTGGCAGCGAACAAAGTCACCGTCTTCGTCCAGGCAGGCCACCTGCCTACGCCGACGCCGGTCATCTCCCGCGCCATTCTGGTCCACAATCATGGCGAGGAGGACCAAGCCGACGGCATCATCATTACGCCATCGCATAATCCGCCCCAGGACGGCGGCTTCAAGTACAACCCGCCCAACGGCGGACCGGCAGACACTGGTATCACCAAATGGATCGAGGACCGCGCCAACGCGCTGCTGGAAGGCGGAAATCGTCTGGTCCGCCATATGCCCTATGAGCAGGCGTCAAGGGCCCACTCGGTTCACCCGATTGACTTCATGGCCGGCTACATCCGCGATCTCGCCTCGGTCATCGACATGGAGGCGATCGCCAAGGCCAAGGTCAAGATCGGCGTCGACCCGCTCGGCGGCGCATCGGTCCACTATTGGGAACCCATCGCCGCGATGTACGGCCTGAACCTGGAGGTGGTGAACAAGACCATCGACCCGCGCTTCTCCTTCATGCGGGTCGACCACGACGGCAAGATCCGCATGGACTGCTCCAGTCCCTACGCCATGGCCGGCCTGGTGGAATTGAAGGACTCTTTCGATGTCGCCTTCGGCAATGACCCCGATGCCGACCGCCACGGCATCGTCACCCGCTCCGCCGGCCTGATGAACCCCAACGCTTACCTGACCGTCGCCATCCGCTATTTGCTCACCCACCGGCCACAATGGCCCGCCTCGGCGCGCATCGGCAAGACGCTGGTTTCGAGCAGCCTGATCGACCGCGTCGTGGCCAGCCTCGGCAGAACTCTTCATGAGGTGCCGGTCGGCTTCAAGTGGTTCGCGCCGGGGCTGTTCGACGGGACTGTTTGCTTCGGAGGCGAGGAGAGCGCCGGAGCGAGCTTCCTGCGCAAAGACGGGACGGTGTGGACCACCGACAAGGACGGCATCATTCTCTGCCTGCTTGCCGCCGAGATCACCGCCGTCACCGGCCGCGATCCGGGCCAGCACTACGCCGAGATCGAGGCTGAACTGGGCCAGTCTCACTACATTCGCGTCGACACGCCCGCTTCCTCTGAGCAGCGCCACGCGCTCAAGAAGATCACGCCCGAGGCGTTCACCGCCGCTACTTTGGCTGGCGAGAAGATTCTCTCCAAAATGACCAAGGCGCCCTCGGGCGACCCGATTGGCGGCCTGAAGGTGACGACTGAAAACGGCTGGTTTGCCGTCCGCCCGTCCGGCACCGAGAACATCTGCAAGATCTACGCCGAAAGTCTGAAGGGCGAAGACCATCTGCACGAGATCCTGGTCGAAGCCAAACGCCTGATGGAGTAGAAGGCTGCACCCCTCCTTGGTGGCGCAGGCCAGAGGCCTGCCGTCTCGACAATCGTGTCGAGGCAGGTCCAGGTTGGATATCTTTCCTGGCCAGTTCGCCACCGCATTCCTTGGAACGCAGCTACGTGGTGAGTTCGAGTTCCACCGCGCTGACCGAGCGGGCAGGGAACGGCCATCGCATCCCGGCACGCATCGGGATCGTCTTCTCCATCGGACGGAAAACATCCGGCGCGCCCTCATAGACGATTGCCAGCGGATCCTCGGGCGCGATCTCGTGCACTTTGCCGCCGCCAACCGTCATCCCAGCCACATTGAACGATGCCGTGACGGACCTGCTGTAGTTCATGTTCGCAACGTGCAGGTATAGTTTGTTTCCGGTACGGCTGGCCGCGATATCGAGATCCGCCGGGCAAGTCGTCACCCGCACGCCCTGCTGCCCGTTGACCCGTTTGAAGAGCCGCATCACGGAGGCGACCGGCCTCATATAGCACGTCCTGCCGGAAATCATGACGGCGTTGCTCGCCCATCGCGTGCCCTCGAAGTCGGCATTGGTGGCGATCCGCACCATGTCTCCGTGGCGCTGGTAGATGTTGAATACCATCGCCTGATACACGCCCGTCAGCCACTCGCTCGTCAGGATGCTCGACCGGTACAGCCCGAGGTGACCCTCTGTGATAGCGAGTTTCAGCTTCGGCGTGACAGCGCGGACTGCGTCCTCCAACTCCCTGACTCTCGCCTCGACCTTTGGCGGGAATTCGAGAAGCTCCTGCCACGCGCGCTCAGGAGCCTTCCTGTAATTGGGATTTGCCAGCACTGAGTCTTTGCGCGACGGACCCTGCCCCATCATGTGAAAGGCGATGTAATCCAGTTGGTCCCAGGCCCTTTTGGCCATGTCGGCCGCCCAAAGCTCGCGTCCGGCCGGGCCGGTCCCCCAATCGCCCCAGCCGATCAGCTTGATCGAACGGTCTCGCGCCCGCATGGCCTTCGCGAAGTCGATGGTGGCGGCGATCGCCTGTTCCTTGGTGAAGCCGGTCCTGCTGTAGGAAGTCTCATTGCCGAGCTGCCAAAGCTTCAGGTTGTACGGTTCGGCTGAGCCATGAGCCTTGCGTTCCTTGTTTTCCGGGTCATTGGCATAGGAGACCCAATCAGCCGCTTCCTTTGCGTCGCCCGACCTGTTCTTCCCGTCCCAGGCATTGATGTACTCCGGACGGCCATCGCTCATGAAGTTGACGCAGTAAAACGGCTCGGCGCCAACCCGGCGGCACAGGTCCACGAACTCACGCGTGCCCACGCGGTTGGTTTCCTTGCCACCCCACAGGTAGTTGTACATCCAGGGACGCGACTCCACCGGCCCCACGCCCTCCCTCCACTTGTAGAACGACGAAAAGATGCCGCCAAATCGAATTGAATCGGGGGCCAGGTCCTTCACAACCGAAACAAAGCTGTCGAGCCAATCATCAGCCCTGTAGTCCCACGCCGCCTCGACCGACCCGTCCTGCGTCCCGAGCGGCTCCATGAACTGCATGTAGAGCCAGGGCGAAATGTCGAATAGCGGCTTGGGATCGACCACGACCGCATCAGGACCGGCCGGTGCGGCTTGGGCTCGTGCCGCTGCGCTTGCAGCCGCCCCCGCCGGTGCACTCTTGAGAAACTCTCGTCGATTTGTCATGGCGTCACCAGACTCTCACGAATCGGCGGCGCAGTCATCACTGATCTAGATGTGTCCAGGTTGACGGCCACCCTGACGTCCCAGGCGCGCCACCAAGGGCGGGCCCCCTGCCCGGAAAGGATCCCTGATCCTCCCCCCTCCTAATCCAGCGCCGCGATCTCGCCCGGCACGATCTTTCGCGTCCGCGGCAAGTGCCCGCGATAGCTTAGGTATCCGGCGAAGGCCAGCAGTCCGACGAATGCAAACAATTCGATCAGGTCGCTCGTCCGGTTGCGCGGCAATAGTAAATACAGAAACCACAACACTGGCTGCGCGATACACATCGCCCAAACCGTCCCATAGAAGTACCGCCGCTCAGTGCCCTCGCCCTGCGTCGACGGCTTCACGCGCGGCAGTTTGCCCAGCGCGCCGAGAAACCACACCGGGATGACGACCGGAAAGTAGCCGTAGTAGTAGATCTGTTTCATCATCCACTTGCCGGTGAAGACAGCCACGAGTAAACCGGTCAAGTTCAGTAGCCCGTAGCTGATGGCCGCTCCCCAGGCGAATGTGTAGCAGATGCGGCGGTAAATCGGATTGGGCCGGTCCTCGGTGAATCGGATGATGTAAGGCGCAGGTTCGCAACCCGGAAGCTTGCCACGCAGGCCGGCAATCGCCGTCCCGATCAGCACGGCGATCAGCCAGTAGGTCATCTTCCCGCCAAAGCCTTCAGCGAACAGGTGAAAGGTGAGCGGTCCGGGAATCAGGAAGAAGACGAAGATCCAGATGGGCCAGTGGTTCACCCGGTAGTAGGTCTTGTTGCGAGTGCGGATCTTGCGCTCGGTGTCGAATTCGATCTTGACTGGTGAACTCATGCGATATGGTGCAAAACTCTCAGTCTCTCATAGTGCCCGCCCGGAGCGCCCATGGCGGCCCGGTTAGAATCGTTTCATGCGTATCGATCTAACCGGCAAACGCGCCTTCGTCACCGGCGGAGCCAACGGCATCGGCCGGGCCACGGCACTTCTGCTCAAGGAGAGCGGCGCGGATGTGACCATTGCCGATCTGGCGTCCGAACGGCCAGCCGAGGTTGCCGCATCCATGGGTGTCAATGGCGTCGAAATCGACGTCACCATCCCCTCTTCCATCGAAGCCGCCCTGGATTCGACGGGCGGCGCCGGCATCGTCGTCATCAACGCCGGCATCGCCCGTTTCAAGCGCCTGCTCGATACCTCGGACGATGACTGGGACCGGACGATTCAGGTGAACCTTTCCGGCGCTTTCCATACGTTGCGCGCCGCGGCCAAACGAATGGTTTCGAGCGGCGGCGGCTCTGTCGTCATCACCGCCTCCACCAACTCCTTCGATGGCGAATCCGATCTGACCGCCTACAACTCGACCAAGTCCGGCCTGATGGGCCTGCTGCATACCGCCGCCAACGAACTCGGTCCCTACGGTATCCGCGTCAACGCCGTATGCCCTGGCTTGATCCGCACCCGCCTGACCCAATTCGGCTTCGACGATCCGGCCTTCCTGAAACCCTATTTCCAGAACATCCCTCTCGGCCGCGGCGGCGAGCCCAGCGAGGTCGCCCAAGCCATCGTATTCCTGGCCTCGGATGCCGCCTCTTTCATCACTGGCGCGCACCTGTTTGTCGACGGCGGCCAGATGGCGGCCAAGTTCGGCGTCTGGAATGAAGACATGGGCGAGTTCGATGGCCGGCGATGGCGGTTGAAGCTGTCAGCCCAGTGATTCCACCACCGCCTCGATCGTCCCCGGCGCATTCCCCTCCAACCGGTTATTGACGAACAGAAACGCCATCTGCCCTTGTGTCCGCGACCGATCGGCCAGCTTCCGAAGCGCCTCCCGTACGCCCGGATTTTCGATCTGGACGTGATCATACGGCTGAAACTGCTCCACCGCCTGCTCGTAGGTCCGCCCGTGCGACAGCAGCGCCCGCGAAACCGTGAAATCGGCGGTGAAAGCCTCACCGATCGCCACCTGTTCGCCCAACTCCGGCATCCGTGTCCAAGAATTGAAGACGTGGGCCGTGTTGTGCGACCGCAGCGCGTCGAAGTATACCGGTTCGAGGAACTCCTTGTTGCGGATCTCGACCGAATACCGCCACCCGCCCGGCAGCCGCTCCAGGAACCGCGCCAAATCCCCTGCGAACGGCTCGACGGAAGCGTAATGGCGCTTGGAAAACGTCCCAAACTCGAAGATCAACACACCAACGCGCTCCCGGTAGGTTGCAAGCGGCCTCAAGAACAACTGCTCAAACAACTCCGCATCGAGGAACGACTCATTCTCGGTTCCGCCCCTTTGCCCATAGCGGGCATGAGCCGGCCAAGTCCTCACCGTGATCTGCTCCGGCACTTTGAAAGCAAAACGCAGCGTCTCCGGAACACCCCCAAATAACTTCTCCCAGTACGCCGCTGGCGGGAACTGGTAGAACGAAAAATCGCCGCAGACCGCCGGGAATGTCTCCGCGTATTCGGCCAGGCAGTTTTCCTCAAACTTCTTGCGCGAGAACCGGCCGCGCGTCGCGTACCGCTCTGGAGTATAGATCTGCCCCAGCCAACCCTCGTATTTCCAACTGCTTGTCCCGAAGTACACGCCTGCGGCAGCCAGCGCCGCCAACCGCCCTGCGAGCGCCGAGCGCGGCTGCTCTTGCTGGCCAAACAAACTCAGGTTGCCCAGTCCCCCCATTGACTTTTCCTTGTGTTGTGTAAATACTTATACTATGATTCTCACTCCACGGCAACGTGAGATTCTCGACTTCATCGTCACATACCGGCAGGAGAACGGCTGCTCGCCGTCCATCCCGGAGATCCAGCGGCGTTTTGACATCCGAAGTCCCAATGGTGTTGCCGGCCACTTGCACGCCCTCGAAGCCAAGGGCGCCATCAAGCGCGCCGATCGAGGTTCCCGCCAGATTGACCTTCCAGGCCAGGACATCGCCCGCGCCGGCCTGCACGTCTTTCCCGTCTTCGGCCAGATTCCGGCCGGCCCGCCCCAGATGATGTCACCGTCCGAGGCTGATTCCATGGCGGCGCTGGACGAAACGACGCTCGGCTTCAGGCCCAAGCCGGGCTGTTTCGCCCTGAAGGTCCGTGGCGACTCGATGCGCGATGCCGGCATTCTGAATGGCGACACCGTCGTTATCGAGCCGAATCCAGAACCGCGAGCCGGCCAGATCGTCGCTGCGCTGATCGACGGCGAAAGCACACTGAAACGCCTGGTGAAGGTCCAAGGCCGGTGGTATCTTAAGGCCGAGAATCCCGCCTATTCCGAACTGCACCCCCGCGCCGACCTTGTGATCCAGGGCGTCGTGCGTACGGTGATCCGCAAACTGGATTGAGAGTCCATTGGCCGCTCGGAAGAAAGGATATGTGTCAGCGGGCGGCATGGCCGGCCGTGAATGCAGGCGAATCGAGTATGTCCTGCTCACAGCTCAGAAGTTGCCCGCCGGGGGCTGATCATTCAATCGCCTGGCGTCTTATCACCGGAGCGCCGCTCGGTTAACCTGAAAGCATGGTCGTAGGCAGCCGGCGCAAGTCGGTGGCGTTTTTCATTTCGTTGGGCGTGGCCTTGATCGCGGTCACGGTGCTTCTTTATGTCGGCTGGGTTCTTCTCAGTTGGCGCACCGGCATTTTGCTGGCCCTCGGCGTGGTCCTGCTGGCCCTGATTATTAGTGGCGTGGTATTGAACACAATCTTTCTGGTCCGCGAAGTGCGGCGCAACGAACAGCACGATGCCTTCATCAACGCGATGACGCACGAACTGAAGACGCCGGTCACCTCGATACGCCTGTACCTGGAAACGCTCCAGACGCGGCAGGTGGAAGAGCCCAAGCGCCAGGAGTTCTATCGCATCATGCTCACCGACAGTGAGCGGCTGCTGGGCACCATAGAACAGGTGCTCCGCTCCGGCCGGCTCGCCGCCTCACGGGCGAAACCCGTCATGTCGCCGATCGACCTCAATGCGCTGATCGACGAATGCCTTGGGCGCGCCAGGACGCTGCACGGCGTCCCGCCCGAAGCGCTCAAGTTCGCCTCTGGAGGCGACATCAAAGTAATGGGCGACGCCGAAGAGGTGCGGACGGCTATCTCGAACCTCATCGACAATGCAATCAAATACTCTGGCGGCGACGTGGATGTGAGAGTCGAAACATCGAAGTTGGACGGCGAATTCGCCGAGATCCGGGTGAGTGACCGCGGCCCAGGCATCCCGCGACAAGAACTAAAGCAGATCTTCAAACGCTTCTACCGGGTGCCCGGCCCCATCGCCTCGCGAGTCAAGGGTACTGGTCTGGGCCTTTACATCGTTCGTTCGGTGGCCAAGAGCCACGGCGGCCGCGTCTGGGCCGAAAGCCAGGGCCCAGGCCGCGGCAGTACATTTATCCTGGAATTGCCGGTGGCTTCATGACCAGGGTCCTGATCGTCGAAGATGAACAGCATATCGCCGAGGGGCTGCGATACAACCTCGAAGCTGAAGGTTACAAGGTGGAGGTTGTCGATACTGGCGAGGCGGCGCTCGGACTGCTGCTTCCCGGCGACGGCCAGCAGGTTTACGACGCCATGGTGCTCGACGTGATGTTGCCCGGCAAGGATGGCTTCAGTGTAATCGCCGAACTCCGCCAGGCCGGCCAGTTCATCCCGACGTTGATTCTCACCGCGCGCGGACGCCCGGAGGATGTGTTGAAGGGTTTCGAGGCCGGCGCCGACGATTACCTGGCCAAGCCGTTTGACCTGGGGATCCTCATCGCCCGTCTTCAAGGATTGCTTTTGCGCCGGGAATGGCTGAGCACTTCGGTGAACGGCGGCGCCGCCGCTCAGCCGGCCTCCATCTACACTTTCAACGGCCGCACGGTCGATTTCGACCGTCTCGAATTAAGCGTCGGCAAGCAGACATTCAAGCTGACCCTGATGGAGGCGAACCTGCTCCGCTTACTCGTCAAGCACGAGGGCAAACCGGTATCGCGCAAGACGATGCTCGATGAAGTATGGGGGCTGCGCGAGGATACCGACACCCGCGCCATCGACAATTTCATTCTGCGCCTGCGGCGCTACATCGAAGACGCGCCTTCACGCCCGCATCATTTGAGAACCGTGCGCGGCGTCGGCTATTGCTTCGTCTCCACGCCGCCAGAGCCTTTGATGAAGGCGATCACGCGACCCCGGCTGGGACGGCGTCCTGCTTCGGAATAAGCGTTTCGAACTCCGTACCCTCCAGGCCGCTCAACAGAATCCTGATCACGTCGGCTGCATGGTACCGGGTTCCACCCTCGGGCATGAAACGCCGCAGGTTCACCAAGTCGTCACCGCTGGTGATGATGCCGGCCTCAATCAGCTTGCCGCCCGCGCGGCCCTGTGGATGGCCCATGGCAGCCATCAGGGCGTTGCAGATGCACTTGCGGCCTTCGGTCTCGGCGATGTCGCCGCCCTTGGACAGGAACACGCTTACCGGCTCTGAAGCGCAACGAAAATCGACCTTGCCCTCCGGCGTGCGGTAGGCCTCTCGCAAATAGCCTAGATCGCAAATTCGCGGGCGTGAAGCATAGTAGGCGGGATCCGACGACGAGCCCTCGATCTGCACCACTTTGAACGGGAATCCGGAAGGTGATGCCAGGCGGTCCGTGTAAACGTCCACAGTGCCTTCCTTCACTTTGTTGAGGACTTCCTGCTTGTAGTCGTCCCTCATGCCGGATTCGGCGGAATACGCGAAGGCCGTGCCCACCTGGATGCCCGCCGCGCCTTCGCTCAACGCATAGCGCAACTGCTCGGGCTGGCCGAATCCTCCGGCCAGCCAGAACGGCAGGCCCAGTTCGCGCATCTTGGCCAGATCCACGACGTCGCGCTCGCCGTAAAGCGGTTCCCCGCGTTCGTTGAGCTGAAGTTTGCCGCGCGGAGGAGCGTTGTGTCCGCCCGCCGTCGGTCCTTCTATGACGAATCCGTCCACGCGCCCGTTCGCCTTCTTCGCCAGGGTTTGGGCCAGAACGTTGGAGGCGATGATCGGCAGAAACATCGGGCGCTTTAGTGGCGGCAATTCGCATTCCATGTAATCGCGCGGATTCATGGTCATCGTCGTATCGTCACCCTCTTTCGCGCCCGCGACGGTCAGAGGATAAGTCGCAGTCTCATGATTGACAAACTTGTCCAGCGCGCCCGGGATCCGCATGGGGATGCCCGCGCCCATCACGACATAGTCCACCCCAGCCAGCATCGCCCCATAAATCGACACCAGGTGCGGCGGCTGGATCTTCTCCAAATAGTTGATGCCTACCGGATTACCGTGGCCTTCCTTGGCCAGCCAGACTTCCACGAAGTTTGCGATGATGCAGAGCTCGCCAAGTTCACGCGGCGTCTCCTTGTCGTGCATCGGGGGATTGAGATAGGTGGCGCCCCAGGTAATGCCGCCTTCCACGTAATACTTTGCGTAAGCGCGTTCGGCCATTTCCCGGAATGGGAAGTGGTCCAAAGCCCTGCGGATGTGGCCGCCAGGGTCGCCGCCCTGAAGCCGGCGGACCATGACGCGGTCCAGAGCTGTTCCGGAAACCAGTCCCAGGTGGCCGAGCGAACTGACGGTGTTGGCCAGTTTCCAGCCGGAAACCGCCACGCCCATGCCGCCCTGGATGATGATGGGGAGTCGTGCGGACGATCGATCAGTCATCTGTTCGAATCTTCCCAGATTCGGGCTTGGCTGTTTGTCAAAGTTGTGTAATAGCTTCGAGTTAGCGGCTGAGCTTGCCCATCACCACACTACGAGAGGCGCCCGTCGCCGAAGGCAGGTTGTTCGCCCGGTTGTGCCACGCCTCGTGCGCCAGAATGGCGAAAGCGATCGCCTCCTTCGCATCGGGATCCAGCCCGATGTCCGCGCTGTTGACCACGTCCATGTCGGCCAGTTCGGCTTGGAGCATATGCATCAGCGCCGGGTTATGAACGCCACCGCCCGAAACAATAACTTCGTCAATCCCACCCTCCTCGGCATTGCTGAAGCGGTATATCCCTTCGGCGATCGTCGCCGCCGTCAGCATCGTCGCCGTCGCCATTGTATCGGCTGGAGACAAGCCTCTGGCCATTAAATTATCTACAAATGTAGATCCATACTGCTCACGTCCTGCCGTCTTCGGCGGATGCTTCGTATAATATTCATCCTGAAGCAGTTGGTCTAACAGCGATGGGTTGACCTCGCCAGCCAGGGCCAGTTTGCCGCCCTTGTCATAGTGCTGTTTGCCGCCGCTGAACCGCGCCGCGAGCTGGTCAAGCACCATATTGCCAGGCCCAGTGTCAAACGCTACTACGTCTTGCATAGTACATCCGGCGGGAAGAATTGTCACGTTCGCAATGCCGCCGATGTTCAACGCCACCCGGCCCACCTCGTCCGATTTGAAAAGCAGATAATCGACGAACGGAACCAGCGGCGCCCCCTTGCCGCCAGCAGCCATATCGGCTGGCCGGAAGTCATTGATAACAGGTATTTGAGTTCGTTTGGCCAAGACCGAGCCGTCGCCGATCTGAAGCGTCGAGGCCACCTTGCGCCCCAAATACTCCGCCGGGTCAGACTCATGAAAGATCGTCTGGCCGTGGCACCCGATTAACTGAACCGATTTCGGATCGATTTTGCAATTATTACATGTGTCGAAAAACGCCTCCGCATACACTTCCGGGAGAACGAAATTCAAACGCGAGATCTCCCGCGTGTGCGTTTCGCAGTTGCTCACGGCCAGCAACGCCGTCCTTAACTGCGCAGGATACGGGACAGAGCGGAAGCCAACCGTGTCGAAACCATCGTCGTCGATGTCGATCACCGCGACGTCAACGCCGTCCAGAGACGTTCCGCTCATGATGCCCGCAACTCTCATTGCCGTTTCAACTCCTTTTGTAGTTCATGAAGCAGAGTCAGTGCCTCTACCGGCCGCAAATTGTCGATATCCAACGTGCGGATCCGCTCGGCGATCTGGTAGCCAACTGGCTCGAATAGTTGGATTTGGAGCGCCGGAGCCGGGCGGCCGCGCTTGGGCGGATTCAACTCCTCGCTCACCGTATGTTCGCTTTTTTCGTGCAGCGCCAGAATCTCGCGCGCCCGTTCAATGACCGCCATCGGTAGACCGGCAAGTCGGGCAACTTCAATGCCATAGCTCCGGTCGGCCGCTCCCGGCTCGACCTTCCGCAGGAAGATGATCTGGTCGCCGGATTCCCGCACCGAAACGTGCAAATTCCGCAATCCGTCCAGCTTGTCTGCCAGTTCGGTCAGTTCATGATAATGGGTGGCGAACAGCGTATATGCGCCGGAGCGCTCATGGATGTGTTCGATGACGCTCCAGGCCAGCGCCAGCCCATCATATGTCGCCGTCCCGCGGCCGATCTCGTCCAGAACGATCAGGCTTCGTTCGGTTGCGGTGTTCAGGATCACAGCCGTTTCGGTCATTTCGACCATGAAGGTCGAACGGCCGCGGGCGAGATTGTCCGATGCCCCGATCCGGGTGAAGACACGGTCTACGATTGGCAGTACCGCCTCGTCCGCCGGTACGAACGATCCCATCTGGGCCATGACTGCGATGAGCGCAGCCTGTCGCAGGTAGGTGGACTTTCCTCCCATGTTTGGTCCTGTTATCAATGCGATACGGCAGGTCGCACGGTCCAGATAGAGTTCGTTTGGTATGAATCTTTGGGCCTCGCGCTCGGTGAGCCGTTCGATCACCGGGTGGCGCCCGGCGGCGATCTTCATCACCCCATCCGAGGAAAACTTCGGCCGGCAGTAACGGTTCCCTGCGGCTGTTTCGGCCAGCGCAGCCTGGACGTCCAATTCGGCGACGGCGGCGGCGGTTTGGCGAATTCGCCCGGCCTCGGCGGCGGCGGCCAAACGAACTTCGGCAAATAGTTCCCGTTCGAGCGACAGCATGCGGTCCTCCGCGTCGAGAACTTTCGCCTCCAACTCCTTCAACTCGGGCGTCGTGAAACGCTCGGCATTCACCAGCGTCTGTTTGCGCTCGTAGTCCGGCGGCGCCAAATGCTGGTTTGCTTTCGAAATCTCAATATAGAATCCGAAGACGTTATTGAACCTGACCTTCAGCGATCCGATCCCGGTACGTTCGCGTTCCCGGAGTTCGACCGCGGCAATCACCGAGCGCGAATCCCTGCTCAGCATCCGCAACTCGTCAAGTTCGGCGTTGTAGCCGGCCCGGATGACGCCGCCGTCGGCCAGGTTGACGGGCGGCTCGTCGGCGATGGCCGCCAGAATCCGGTCGCGCACGTGGGCGATTTCATCCAAACCCGCCTCGACTTCGGCCAAGCGCGCCGGCAGACCCGGCTGAAGCTGCGCCCTGAGCGCCGGAACCAGCGCCAGCGTCCGGCCCAGGCCCAGGACGTCGCGCGGATTGGCCGTACCGATGGTCACCTTGGCCAGCAGCCGCTCGATGTCCATCATCTTGGCCAGAGTTTCGCGGATCCGCGACCGTTCGATCGTCGACTTGATCAAATATTCGACGGCGTCCAGGCGCGCCTCGATCTCGGCTTGGTCAATCGACGGCCTCAGGATTCGTTTGCGCAACAGGCGCCCGCCCATGCCGGTCTTGGTGATGTCAAGGACCGAGATGAGGGTCGAATCGCGCCGCCCGTCCAGATCGGCTGAAAACAACGGCTCGACAAGTTCCAGGTTCCGGGCCGTGACCGCGTCGAGCATCATCGCATCGGAACGGTCGAGCCACGCCGGGCGTTCGACATGATCCAGCGCCGAGCGCTGGGTCTCTTTCAGATAGCCCAGCAACGCGCCGGCCGCCGACACGGCCAGCCGCCGGTCGGCCAGGCCGCATCCTTCGAGCGTCAACAGGCCGAAGTGATCCATCAGGGACCGGGCGGCGTGGTCATGCGTATACGTCCAGGCCTCGACCTGGGTGATCAGCCAGCGGCCTTGCGGCGCCTCGTCGCGCATTGAGTCCGCGACCAGCAGTTCCCGCACGTTGAGCTGTTCGAGGAGCGGCGGCAGTTCCGACAGGCTCGATTCCGTCGCCCGGAACTCACCGGTGGACAGGTCGACAAAGGCAAGGCCAGCCTTGGCATCCTTCACGTATGCAGCGGCCAGATAGTTATTCTCGTGGGGCCGCAGGAGAGCCGGATCGGTCACGGTGCCGGGCGTGACGATCCTCGTGATCTCGCGCCGGACCAGTTTTTTTGCCAGCTTCGGGTCTTCCATCTGGTCGCAGATGGCGACGCGGTAGCCTTTCTGAATCAGCCGCGCGATGTAGCCTTCGGCCGAGTGCGCCGGAACGCCGCACATTGGCACGGGTTCGCCCTTTTCCTTATTGCGGGAGGTGAGCGTGATTTCGAGTTCACGCGACGCCGTGACGGCGTCGTCAAAAAAGAGCTCGTAGAAATCGCCAAGGCGAAACAGCAAAAGCGCATTCGGGGCCTGCTGTTTCGCCGCGGCGTACTGCCGCATGAGCGGCGTCGATGGATTATGCGTAGATTCCACGCAGCTTAATGGCAAAGGCCACGCGGTCCAGCGCGAGCATGTAGGCGGCGGTCCGGTTGTCCACCTTGTCCCGGTCGGCGTAACTGACCACATCCTTGAAGGAGTTCACCATAATCTCCTCCAGGCGGCCATTGACCAGTTGCTCGTTCCAGAAATAGCCCTGGCGGTCCTGGACCCATTCGAAGTAAGAAACCGTCACCCCGCCCGCATTGGCCAGGATGTCCGGAATGACGAAGACTCCTTTTTCACTCAAGATTTGATCCGCCGCGGCTGTGGTAGGACCGTTCGCGCCTTCTGTAATGATCTTGGCCTTGATCCGGGCGGCGTTTTGGGAGTGAATCACATTTTCCTTGGCGGCTGGAACCAGCACGTCGCAGTCTAGGAACATGGCCTCGTTGCGATCGATCTCCTCTCCGCCCGGGAACCCGGCGAACGAACCGGTCTGCCGCCGGTACTCCATCAGCGCCTCGGTATCGATGCCGTCTTCGTTATAAACGGCCCCGTCCCATTCGATCACCGAGATGATTTTCATCCCGGCCTTGCGCATGAGCTTGGCGCCCATGCCGCCGACGTTGCCAAAACCCTGGACGACCACACGCGCCTGCGACGGGTCGATATGGAAACGCCGCAGGGCCTGAAGAGTCACGAACAGACAACCGCGACCGGTTGCTTCAGGCCGGCCCTTCGATCCGCCCAGGTTGAGCGGTTTGCCGGTAACCACGGCGGTGACCGTGGTCCGTTTGTGCATGGAGTAGGTGTCCATGATCCAGGCCATGGTCTGTTCATTCGTATTCATATCCGGCGCGGGCACGTCCCGTTCGGGGCCGATGATGTCGATCAACTCCGCCGTATAACGCCGGGTGATCCGCTCCAACTCCGCGCGCGATAGGACCGACGGGTCACAGATCACGCCTCCCTTGCCGCCGCCGAACGGAATGTTCACAACCGAACACTTCCATGTCATCCAGGAGGCGAGCGCCCGGACTTCATCCAGCGTCACGTCAGGGGCAAACCGGATGCCGCCCTTGGCCGGACCGCGAGCGATGGAGTGCTGCACGCGATAGCCTGTGAAGACCTCCAGGCGGCCATCGTCCATCTGAACGGGGATGTTGACGGTGACTTCCATTCCAGGGGTCTTGAGCAGCTTGCGCAGTCCGTCGTCCAGGCCAAGCAACTCGGCGGCCCGGTCAAATCGCGCCTCCGCGGCCAGCCACGGATTGAATTCGCGGCTCATGTCATGATCTGCGGCGGGAGTCTCTGCCGGATTCCCGCCATGAGTCTTAGTCTCGATGGTCATCGTGGACCTCCGGCTCCATTATCCCTGCCAGCACCAGCGGCGGCAAGCAGTCTCATCACCCTATACTGGCTATTTCATGGATCGTCTGCTGCAAACAAGACGGAGTTTTCTGCTTCTCGCGTGGATTCCGGTTTTCGGCGCGTCTTCGCCCCGGCAAAAGAGACTGTCGGGAGTCCAATTCAGTTGGATCCGCCGCGGGCGCTCCAACCGCAGCTATTTGGTGATCCACGGCGACGAAACCACGGCCCGCGATGTACTGCTGGAGTACATGAAGACCCGCGATGGCCGGGCCCTGCTGGTCGAGAGCAAGACGCGGACCGTTCGTCCCCACCTGCTCGAAATCGATCCCAACCGGATGTTTTCCGACGCCGGCGCGGCGCGAAGTCTGGAACGGCTGAATGCAACCGCCAGCCCCGCCGCGATCGCGCGCGAAGTGAAATGGCTGGCCGCGCGCAGGCACCGGCTGGTAGATGCTTTGCTGCCACCGGAGGGTGGGCTCCTCATCACGTTGCACAACAACTCACGGGGCTATTCAGTGAATGACGAGGTCCCGATCAGCAACCGCGCGCACCTGCCAAGCCCGTCGACGCCGCATGATTTTTTCCTGGCCACTTCGCCGGCCGATTTCGAGAAGATCGCCACGGGCCCTTACAACGCCGTTCTGCAAAACGAAGCGAAGGGTGAAGACGACGGATCGCTGTCACGATTGTGCGCAACACGGGGGATCCGGTACGTCAATCTGGAGTGTGCGCTGGGCAATCATCGAGCGCAGGCTGAGATGCTTGCGTGGCTCGATGGGTTGCTGCCGTGATACGATCCCAAACTGAATGAAGTCCCCGTCGCTCACCGCACAACTTGTCGCCGAGTTCATCGGCACCATGATCATTCTCATCTTCGGAGCGGGCGTCTGCTCGATGGTCGTGCTGTTTGGCACGGGCGCGCCGGGGGAGGTCATCAAGGGCGGCTACACAAACATCACCTTCGGCTGGGCGCTGGGCGTTACCTTCGGAGTCTGGGCCACGGCGCGCATCAGCGGCGCACATTTGAATCCTGCTGTGACGTTAGCCCTAGCTGTGTTCCGGGACTTCGAGTGGAGCCGCGTCATCCCCTTCATCCTGGCCCAGACGGCGGGCGCATTCGCCGGCGCGGCGCTCGTGTTCACCAACTACCGGGCGGCGTTCCAACAGTTTGACCCGATGCTCGAGAAGACCGCCAGCATCTTTACCACCTTCCCGGCGTTTCCAGCCCAGCCCGCCGCGGGATTCATCGACCAGGTGATTGGCACGGCCCTGTTGCTGTTTCTGGTGATGGCCGTTACCGACGAGCGCAATTCGCCGGGGCCGGCATGGGTAGCGCCGATCGCGATCGGGGCCATTGTGCTCGCAATCGGCGTGAGCTTCGGCGCTCTCCACGGCTACGCCATCAATCCTGCGCGCGACGCCGGACCCCGGATGTTCATCATCCTGGCCGGATTCAAGAACAATGGCCTTACCGACGGCACAGGCGTCTGGTGGGTGCCTATCGTGGCGCCGATGTTGGGCGGCCTGCTGGGCGCGGGTCTTTACGATCTTGGCATCCGGCGATTCCTGCCGCGGCCCGAGTAGTCCTCAGCCGGGATTTCGTACCATAAAGTTGGCGGTGGCCGGATCCGGCCGTCCGGAGCGTCCAATGATCTTCACACTCACCGAACTTGAACATCATCCGATTCAATTTGAGGTCAGCTATCCGCCCGGCGAACTCAAATTCTCCGAGGAACTGACCCAGACGAGCAATCTTGAAGCGTCCGGTTCGGCCACTTTGCTCCACAACACCTTGGGCGAAATCCGCGTCCGCGGCCACATCAAAGTCGGTCTCGACGCAGTATGCGACCGGTGCCTTGAGCCGGCCAACCTTCATTTCGACTCCGATTTCGATTTCTTCTACCGCCCGGTGATCAAGAAGGGCGCCCACGGCGAAGTTCACCTGGAGGAGGGCGAGATCGACATCTCGTTCTATGAAGGAGATGGGGTCCGGCTCGAAGACGTTCTGCGGGAGTATGTCCTCCTGTCTCAGCCGATGAGGTCGCTTTGCCAGGAGAACTGCAAGGGGCTGTGCCCTCAGTGCGGCGCGAACCTGAACAAGTCAAAGTGCGACTGCGCGCCAGCCGCCAAGGATTCGCCCTGGGCGGCGCTGAAGGATCTCTGATCAGCCCGAGTTGCCTGCTCCGAATCTCAAAGATTTCGCAACGAAACGCCTGGCGTGAATAGGCGGCAGGTGTGGGGACTACCTCACCCTCACGGGCGAGGCCCGTCTGTGTGCGAGGCGACGAGTTGCCCGCTTGGCCGATGTAGCGGATTGTCGAATCCTGCTGCTGGCTTCCGAGACACGCGGCGCTTGATCGCGTCCGGTTCAAGATGTCTCCGTGATGCCCGGATCCTGTCGGTGAATCACCCCGCTTGACGTTTCAATGCCCGCCGCCGCGGCCCGCTCCGCTCCAGCGCCTGCCTCAACAGAGTCTTGCTCACCGCCTGGCGGCTCACGTTCAGCCGGGCGGCGCGCTCGTCCAGTTCTCTCAGCATCCCTTGCGTCAGGTCCACATTCACCCGCCGGACCGGCCTCACCACTGTGACTGCTCTGTGCAGAAACGCGAGACATCCTCGCCGCCGGGACTCATCGCCAAGGTCCCAAACTCCCTGGCCGCTTCGCCGGCGTGCCGGGTTGATGGTGTCCAGGCGATTCACCATCGCCCTTTTCCTGGCAGTATGAATGGCGGTCCCGCACCCAACAGGCGTGTCTAGTTGCCGTTCCCCTGGTAGGTCAGCCCGTGGCCGAAGGGGAACAGCGGATTCTTTGAATCGTGTGGCACATCCTCGAGTTGGCTCCTGACCGCCTCCATCGATGACGGCATCTCGAACGGCAACCGTCCGGTGGGAGCGAACTTCCCGGTGAGCACATCGAACAGCGCCTCATCGCTCACACCGAATGTCGCCAGCAAACCGTCGGATGCCTGGGCCAGTTCCGGGATCACCAATGGCCGGTCGAGATGCAGCACTGTCACGAGCGGGCACTTCTTGGCAAGCGCCAGCAAAGGCGCTGTCTGCGCAGCCGGCAAGGTGAGGTCAATCGGCGCCGCGCTTCGTCCCGCCATGAAACCTGCCGCCCGCGCGCTTGCCCGTACAACGCAAACATCGGCCCTTTCCGGGCCGGCCGTCGAGACATAGCCGTAGCGGGCGGCCACTCCGGCGTCGATACCCTGGACATACATCTTTACGCCGGGCCGCAGCGGCAAGACCTGGTCCTGGTTCTTCAGCAAAACAATCGATTTCCTTTGCGCCAGTGCGGCTTTCTGCTCGAAGTCCTTGTTACGCACCGTGCGCTCGGCCTCATCAGGCAGCACATACGGATTCTCAAAAAGGCCAAGCGCCATGTGAATCCTCAGAATCCGCCGCGCCGACTCGTCCACCCGCGCCTCCGCCAGTTTGCCTTCCTTGACCAACTGCACGATCAACTCCGGCGTCGCGTCGCCGCCCATCCGGTCCACGCCCGCTTCGATCGCTTTCAGATAGCGTTCCTTCACGCTGAGGTTCTCGACGCCCCAGGGCATGCCAGTCGAGATGCCGGTGTCGGAGTTGATTACCCCATCGAAACCGAGCCTGTTGCGCAACAGGCCGGTGACGATTTCCTTGTTGTACGACATGCCCAAGGGTTCTTTCGTTAAACCCTGGGGAACCGCATAGTACGGCATGATCATCGCCGCACCCTGAGCGATGGCCGCCTTCCAGGGCAACAGGTGGTACTCAAGGTTGCCGCCTGGGTACACCTGGTTCTTGCCGTGGGGGAAGTGGGCATCAAAGCCCTGGCTCGCTGGTCCCGCGCCAGGGAAGTGTTTCACAACGACCGCCACGCTGCCCGGCCCCAGCGTCTTGCCCTGAAAGCCCCGGACCAGCGCAGCGATCATCTCCGCCGTGAGATTCGCGTCTTCCCCCAGCGTCTCCCCGAACCGGTTCCATCGCGGCTCGGTGGCCACGTCAGCCGTCGGGTGGTAGGCGCCACGAAGGCCCACGGCGACGTATTCCCGCGCGGCGATGGAAGCGAACTCCTCGACGAGTTTTACGTCGCGGGTGGCAGCCAAGCCCAGCGTCCCGGGCCATTGCGAGAATGCGCCGGCGGCCTCCATGATGCCGAAGTTCGCTTGCGCGCCCAGATGATTCCGGGGGTTGGTGACGAAAACCGGAGGAATGCCGAGACGCGTCCGCTCGGCCTCCTCCTGCACTGCATTTAACCAAATGGCCATCTTCCGGGGAGGCAGGTTAGCGCGGATGATGAATTGAACCAGGTGGAGCCGGCGCAGCGCATCCCCGGTGGCGGGCGAAACCAGTTGGACGGGCCCCGGATTGAACGGGTTTGTTCCATAGGTAGGCTGCTCGCTGATCTCCCCGTCAGGCCCCGGAGCCAGCGATGGCCCGACCATCAGACCCGCCTTCTCTTCCAAGGACATGCGGGCAACCAGGTCGTTGACGCGGTCCTTCAGCGGAAGGCGCCAGTCCTCGTAGGGGTCCAACTGGCCGTTCTTGTTCAGATCCTTGAATAAGAGCCCGCCGATACTCAAGACCTTCACGTGCCTGACGCCGATCACGGGCTGTTCAGGGCGGCCCTGCCCCATCAGCCCGGCGCCACAGATCATCAACAAGTAACAGAATCGCATCTGGGAACCCCTGCGTAATTTTACATGCCTTGACTCCGCCCGGAACAACCTCCCGGCTCATTCGCCGAAACTCCAGCAGCAGCGCCGACCGCCCTTCCTGCCGGCATGTGAGAGGATTTAGCGCGAAAAGCCCTTGCCTTCGAGATGTGGCCGTCGTAGCATTAGGCCAATCCAATACAAAGGCGGCTCGCCATGCCAAAAATCCACTGGCGGCGGGTTTTGCTCGGCGGATTGCTCGCCGGGTTGATCGTCAACTTTTCGGAGTTTATTGTCAGCGGGATTCTGCTGCGCGAGGACTGGGAACAGGCGATGCTCGCCTTGAACCGTCCGCTGCTGTCGTCCATGCGGGAGATCGTCGCTTTGCAGCTGTGGGGGCTGTTAACAGGGCTTTCCACAGTCGCCCTCTACGCCCATCTCATAGACCGATATGGGCCAGGGTGGAGCACAGCCTGTATCGCCGGATTCGCAGTCTGGGTTGTGGGTTACTTTTCGGGAACAATGACAGGCGCGGCGATGGACATTCTTCCTGTAAAACTAGCGGTCGACACAACGCTCGCCGGACTCATAGAAATCCTTGGCGCCTCCATCGCCGGCGCAGCCCTCTATAGACCTAGAAAATGAGCTTCTTGCGCACGGCGTAGAGAACCAGTTCGGCCGTGTTGTGGAGGTTCAACTTCTGCATGATGCGCGTGCGGTGCGTTTCCACCGTGTATACGCTGAGATCGAGCAATTGTGCGACATCTTTGTTTGACCGGCCCTCGGCCAGCAGTTGCAGCACTTCCTTTTCTCGATCGGTGAGCAGGCTGTAACTGTCTTGCTGGCCCTTCTGCTGGAGGCTGCGCATGTAGTCCTCGAGCAGAGTTTGGGCGATCGCAGGGCTGAAGAAAGGTTTTCCCCTGGCTACGCCACGAATTGCGCCGAGCAGGTAATCCTCGGCGGTTTCCTTGAGGATGTATCCCTTCGCTCCCGCCTCGAGGGCGCGCAGGATGTAGCTTTCGTCATTGTGCATGCTCAGGATCAGAACATTTGAAGACGGGCTGGCCTTGAGCACCTGCGACGTGGCGTCGATCCCGTTCAATTGCGGCATGGCGATGTCCATGACGACTACGTCGGGCGTCAGTTCTTTCGCCAGGCGGACCGCCTCGCGGCCGTCGCCGGCCTCGCCGACGACTTCGAATCCCGCTTCGTTCTCAATGAGAAACCGGAGCCCCTTGCGGACGACACCATGGTCGTCGGCCAGCAACACGCGAATCGCGCTCATGCAGTCACCTTCCTTGGCAGCCAGACATCGATCCTGGCGCCCGATCCCGCCGATGAAGTCATCGTAAACGTGCCGCCCAACTCCTTCGCCCGCTCTTCCATTCCCAGCAAACCAAGTCCGCGGCCTTGCTGCGCAGCCTCACCCAGACCACGGCCATCATCTGAGACGGTCAGTTGAAGCCCTTCTTCGCTCGATGAAAGCGTAATACGGACGCTGGAGGCCTTGGCGTGTTTGGTGATATTGGTGAGCGCCTCCTGGACAATCCTGAATAATGCCGTCCTTTCGGCCTCACTCAGTTCGCCATTGATCCTGCCCTTCAATTCCACAGTCGCAGGCACGCCGCTGCGGCGCGAGAACTCGCGCGCCTGCCACTCGATGGCGGGACCGAGCCCAAGATCATCCAGCATCGAGGGCCGCAACCCCATCGCCAGATCGCGCACGGTTCGCATTGTCTGGGCGGCCAGGTGCTTGGCCTCCTTCAAGTGCGCTTCGAAAACGCCACGCTGCTCGGGTTGAATCCTTCCCAGGTTGGCGATCTCCACGCGCAATGCGGTGAGCTGCTGGCCCACCTGGTCATGCAACTCGCGCGAAAGCGACCTGCGTTCCTCCTCCTGTGCCCGGACCAACTGCTGCGAGAGCCTGCGCAACTCGCGCTCGGCCCGTTCCGCGCGCATTGTCTCCGATTCGGCTTGCCGCTCCAGGCGCAGAATCCAACTGATGCTGAGCGCGGCGACGAGAACGCTCAGGATCGCCACCGTCCAGGTCATGCGCTTCAGCCATCCCAGGTAATCCTGCTGGCCGCGTTCAAGCCGCTCCCGCGCCCTCAGCAGATTAGCCGTGTTGATTCGCTGAATCTGCCCGGCCAGATTGCTGATCGCCTCACGCCTCTTCAGTAGCACTCCACGGACATAGGTGCCGCTGTAGGCGGCCTTTTCCTCCGGGGTCCAGCTAAGCGCCGGCGACATCCACTCGAAGTAATCTTCAGCCTCCTCGCGCAATCGCTTCAGCGGCCCTTGCTGATCCAACGGCATCCGCGATTCGAGCATTTCGAGGTTCGCCCTGACCTGCTGGCGCGTCTCCACAAGTTCGGACTTGACCTTGGCTGCGTCGCCCGACCTGTCCAGCAAGTAATCCCGGACATTCATGCCAACCCGGTATAGGTCGACACGCGTCTGCGAAAGCAGAGCCTCGGTCGAAGTGTAAGCCTCCTGGGATGCGATCAGTTCCGCCTGGATCGACGCCGCCCGCCGCGCCTGGCTGATCCCAAGCACGGCGATGAGCACGACAAGAGCACCGAAACCGGCAATGAGCGAGAAGCCGATTCGTGGGGTCATGATCTCTTCATCCCTGGTATCTTATAGCCGTGGTCATCGTTTTCACAGACCTGGACGGATGCCTTCTCGACTATTCGACCTACGAATGGCAGCCGGCCGTGCCCGCATTGCGGCTGCTCGAACGGTATCACGCCCCGGTGATTTTCACCACCAGCAAGACGAGCGCCGAAGTCTCTTACTGGCAGTCGGTCACCGGCATCAGATGCCCTGCCATCGTCGAAAACGGCGGCGCGATCCATCTGCCTGAAGGTTCGGTTCCCCGCTGGCCTCCGGACGCCGAGCCCATGCCGGAGGGCGGAGTCCGCATCGTGCTGGGCTGGCCCCGCGCTCAGGTGGTTCAGGCCTTGCACAGGGCGGCCGCGGACAGCAGGTGCGATGTCCGGGGCTTCTCTGACATGAACGACGAGGAGATCGCCGTGCACTGTGAAATGTCGCTTGAGCAGGCCGCGCTCGCATCGATGCGTGAATACAGCGAACCCTTTCTTCTTCTGACTCCTCACCGTGAATCCGATCTGCTGCGCGCTTTCCTCGCTCATGGTTTGAAACTGACCCGCGGCGGACGGTTCTTCCATGCCCAGCGTCATGCGGGCAAGGGCGAGGCGGTCCGGCGCATGATCGACATCTACTCCAACTTCCATTCTCCCTTGGTCACCATTGGACTAGGCGACGGCCTGAACGACGAGGAGATGCTGCGCACTGTAGACCACGCCATTATCCTGAAGTCCAACCATTCCGGCGAACTCCAGAGCCGGTTGCCGCGCGCCCGCGCCACGAGCGAAGCTGGACCTGCCGCATGGTCCCAAAGCCTGATGGCCCTGCTCAGCGACCTCGATTTGGACATCGGTCCGGCTGCCTGAACGCGTGCTAGGCTGTCCTGGCCGATTCGGTCATCCCACTGCCCTCGAGTTCTGCGGCGCTTACCAGCCGTTCAAATGCGTCTGGCGCCGCGTCGGCCACCCGGTCCCAGCTCGCGAGTGGCGCCTCCCCAAGCGGATTGGCGAGAAACTCCTGCGCTGCCTCCGCCAGGGAGGCGGCAAAGACTTCGATTGATGACTCCTCGACGTGCCGGTTGTATTCCAGCCCGTTAATGACGGCGTCGGCCCTGTATCGGGTGACCATGGATTCTGCCATCTGCTGGTAACGCAGCGGAAGCGTGTTGGACAGCAGGTCGGCGCTCAACAACACGCCTTCCTTGCCCAGCGCGCGGAACATCGCCTTGGCGACGTCCTTCGTCATCTTATGAAGCCCCCGGTCGGAATCGTCAGGCGATAGATCCTGGTGCTTGTGGTCGTAACACTCAGTCAGGTCCACCTGGCATGTCCGCATCGCCGGGACCCGCTGCCAAACCTCGTGCAGTGTGCTCACCTCCAGGCCCCAATCCGACGGCACGCGCATCGTCCTGGCCAGATCGGCGCGCATGGCAAACTCCCCGGCCAGTCCGTACCGGAAACTGTCCAGGAACCGCAGGAAATGGGCATGAACCCCGCAGTCCTGAAGTGAACGCACCAGCGGAGTCAGGAACAGTCTGGTCACGCGGCCGTTCAGCTTGTGTGTATACCGAGGGTAGTAGCCCTTGGCGAACTCAAATCGCAGCCGTTCATCCGCAATCGGATAGACCAGTCTCGCCAGCATCCTGCGGTGGTAGGTGCGGATGTCGCAGTCCTGCAACGCGATGATGTCGCAATCGCCCTTGGCCAGAAGGTATCCATATGAGAGCCAGCAGGATCGCCCTTTGCCCTCGACGCCGGAGCTCAGCCCGGCATCCTCCAGAAATGTGAAGTACTCTTGAACCGGGTCGCTATTGATCCAAAGGATGGTCACTTCTGTCGGGAAGTCAGCGAACAGGCGAACAACACGCCTGTACTCCCGCTCTCCGGCTCGGGCCAGCGCCAACACGATTCTTTTCAAATACTTGACTTGCCTGAGTTCCTCCATGATCAGTTTCATGGCGGGCGTCTCAAACTCGCTGTAGAGTGCGGGCAGCACCAGGCCGATGCCCGGACCATCGGAGGTGCGCTCCAATTCGGCTTCCAGCCGGGGCAATCCCTCACGGTTCAGCCCGTGAAGCGTGGGTACAAGTCCAGTCTGATAGAAATCGCCCATTCGTTCACCTCCTTTGCCCAGTCTAGGGGGCTGAGGCCGGTGGGGGTATCCCCGGAATCCTGTAGGTGGGCCCCGGAATCCCGGTATCCGTCTGATTTCAGATGGCCCGGATGACAGCGCCGCCCCCGGTTGGCTACAATAGAGAGGACTTTCACGAACGCACTCATCCAAACAATCCCAGGAAGTAGATAATGCCGAACCCCAAACGACGCCACTCCAAGCGCCGCACGTCGACCCGCCGCGCCCACGATCACCTGAAAGTTTCTGGTCTTTCGGAATGCCCGAAATGCCATGAGATGAAGATGCCCCACCGCGCCTGCCCCGCCTGCGGGTGGTACAAGACGCGCGAAGTCATCGAAGTCGCTGAACAGTAGGGCGGTTAGGCAAGGCGCCTATGATCACTGTCGCTGTCGACGCGATGGGTGGCGACCACGCACCCGCGCCGGAAGTCCTTGGAGCAGTTCGGGCCGCCCGTAGCCAGGATGTCAGCATCATTCTGGTGGGGCGCGAGGACTTGCTCCGGGCTGAACTTTCCAAGTACAGCGACGCCAGCCAACTCGCCATCCGCATCGCTCACGCCAGCGAGGTCGTCACGATGGACGACAACCCGGCCAAAGCGCTGAGAACAAAACGCGATTCCAGCATCCGCGTCGCTGCCCGCCTCGTGCGGGACGGCGAAGCCCATGGGCTCGTCTCCGCAGGCAACACGGGCGCCGCCATGGCCACCGCCAAGACCGTCATGGGCATGGTGGCTGGCGTGGACCGCCCGGCCTTGGCCTCAGCCTTCCCCACGCTCAAGGGCAAACCCACCATCATGGTGGACGTCGGGGCGAACGTGGACTGCTCACCCCGGATGCTGGCACAGTTCGCTGTCATGGGGGACATCTACTCGCGCCTGATCTTCCACACCGAAGATCCCAAGGTGGGCATTCTTTCCATCGGTGAGGAAGAACATAAGGGGAACGAACTCACCCGAACAGCCAGCCAGTTGATGAAGGAGTTGCCGTTGAACTTCATCGGCAACGTCGAGGGCCGCGATCTTTACACCGGTAAGGCCGATGTGATCGTCTGCGATGGTTTCATCGGCAACGTGGCATTGAAGGTCAGCGAGGGCATGGTGGAAGTGATCAAGCACATGCTCCAGGAGTCGCTTGCCGCCACAATCACCCGCAAGATCGGGTACGTGCTGAGCCGGGCCGCATACAAGGACTTCAAGAAAAGGGTGGACTATTCGGAATACGGTGGTGCGCCACTGCTTGGGGTGAAGGGCATCTGTATTATTAGTCATGGCCGTTCGAACGACAACGCGATACGTAATGCCATCCGCGTGGCCACCGAGTTTGCCTCCGAGCACGTCAATGACCGAATCGCATCTGAACTTCTTCAGTGGCGGCTGGAAAGCGGCACGGCCAGTCCGGCTGTCCGTTAGCCCGTTCGTCCTCTTATTCCTGTTTGCCTCATCCCTGTTCGCCCAACGGCCGCATCCCGCGCACTGGACTCTGACTCCGCAGCATTCGGCGGCAGCTCCCGGCGCGAGCATCCTTGTCGAACTCAGACTGGATCTTGATGAGCCGTGGCACATGTACTCGCCCACGACGCCCAAGCCGGGACCAACCGGCGGACCGATACCTACAACAATCGAACTGGAAGCCAGCCCAGCCATCGCCCGCTCAGCCCTCTACTATCCTGCCCCAGCGCGCAAGTTCGACCCGAACTTCAATCTCGACACCGAAACTTACGAAAAGTCTGTCCGGTTTTACTTCAAAGTGGACCTGGCGTCCGGCGCCCCGGCCGCCCCCGTCGAGCTGACCGCGAAGATGCGCTACCAACTCTGTACCGATACTGAGTGCCTGCCGCCGAAACGGGTCACCGCAACGGCAACGCTTGACGTGAATCCCGGCGTCCGGACTGCGGCGCCCTCGATTCCGGAAGGTTATTCGGAGTTCAAGCCGGAATCGGCCCCGGCAGCTGCGGAGGCGCCCCCACCTGCCCAGCGAGGCAGCGGCGCGACACAACCCATCGGTTCTTTTCTTCTTATCGCATTCGGTTTCGGGCTGGCGGCCGTCTTCACGCCGTGCGTCTTCCCGATGATCCCGATTACGCTCAGTTTTTTCCTCAATCAGGGTGCCGGAACGCGGCGGCAAGCAGTCACACAGGCCCTGATATTCTGCCTGGGTATCATTGTGCTGTTTACCGGGATGGGCTTCGGCGTGACAGCGGCCCTGGGACCGTTCGGCGTCACGCAGATGGCCTCAAACCCTTGGGTGAACGGGTTCATCTGCCTTGTTTTCTTCGCCTTCGCGCTCTCTCTGCTGGGCGCGTTTGAGATCACACTGCCTTCCGGACTGCTGACAAAGTTGAACCAGGCATCCAACCGTGGCGGTTATCTGGGCGTGCTGTTGATGGGATTAACCTTCTCACTGACCTCGTTTGCCTGCGTCGGGCCATTTGTCGGCACGCTGCTTGTCGCCTCGGTTCAGGGAGACATCCTCCAGCCGGTGCTTGGCATGGCGGCGTTTTCCACCGGATTGGCTCTGCCGTTTTTCTTCTTGGCCCTGTTCCCCGGTTATCTCGAACGTCTGCCGAGAAGTGGCGGCTGGATGGCGCGGGTGAAGATCGTGATGGGGTTCCTGATCCTGGCAGCGATGTTCAAGTATCTGTCGAACGTTGACGCCGTGATGCAGTGGGACCTGCTGAGCCGTGAAAGATTCCTGGCTATCTGGACTGTTCTGTTCGCATTGCCCGGCTTGTACTTGCTTGGGCTTCTCCCGATGGAGGGAGTCAAGCGGGACCAGAATCTGGGCGCTGGGCGTCTGCTGGTGGCCGCGGCCTTGCTGTCATTGTCGATCTCGTTCATCCCAGGCATGTTTGGCGCTCGCTTGGGCGGGATTGAAGCGTTCATTCCATTGCCAGCGGAGACTTCGTTCGGAGCCGCTGGGGCGCCGGCGCGCACCGCCTGGTTGAAAAACGACTTCGATGGCGCGCTCGCCAAGGCGAAGTCGGACAACAAACGGGTGCTTGTCGCTTTCACCGGATACGCCTGCACGAACTGCCACTGGATGAAAGCCAACATGTTCACGCGTCCCGAAATCGGCGAGGCGATGCAGTCGCTGGTGGCAGTGGAACTTTACACCGACGGGACGGATGCAGCGAGCGAGGCGAACCAGAAACGGCAAGAGTCAGAGTTCAAGACGGTCGCGATACCCTTCTACGCGATTCTTGACGCAGAGGGCAAGACGCTTGCGACCTTCGCCGGACTCACCAGGGACGCAGGTGAGTTTGTCGCATTCCTGAAGACCGGAGCTTGAGACCGGCTCTCTGGAAATCTCGACCAAACGAACTCTGGACAGAATAAGTTTTTTCATTCCAATGTCTTATGTGGTTCATCGGCGGGTTTTACCGCTTTCGTTTGGCGACCCATTGAGCTGCAACAAGATCGGAAACGGCCTGCGCCTGTTCTCGATCGAATTCAGACTTCCAGTCCTCCATCCGCTTCTCCTTGAGGACTTCTAGAATCCTGACTTTCTTGTGCGCTTCCACGACCCTCAGTCTCTGGTCCTCGAACTCGTCCACCAGTTGGTTGCGGAGCCGGATCAGCCGCCGGTCTTCCTGATGGGCGAAACGGCGGAACTGATCGAGGGCGGAGAGTTGCCAACCCTGAATCGCCCCAGCGGCGGCAGCCGATTGATTGGCCTCACGGCACACCTGATCGAGTTCGTCGCGGGTGCGATCGACATGGGTGATGGCTGACGCGGCTTTCTCGAGTTTGATCAGTTCCTCATCGAGACGCGCCTGCCGGAGGCGCATCAGGCTCTCAAGCGCGTATCGAAAGCGCTTCATACAGAATGCACCCCGGAGGAGGCGAGCTGCGCAAGGCGTCGGGCTGTGGCATCCATGTCACTGAATTCATTAGGTTTCTGGCGGAGGAAGCGGTTGATCTCCTGCTCGATCGCGATGGCGGCATCCAGTTGTGGGTTAGACCCAGAGGCGTAGGCGCCGACTCGGATCAGGTCGGCGGCGTTTGCGAGCAGCGCGAGAGTTTCACGGACGCGGTTGGCGGATTCAATCTGGCCTGAAACAGCCACACGCGGAGCAAGACGCGACACCGATTGAAGGATGTCGATGGCCGGGTAGTGGCCCTTTTGTCCAAGCGAGCGGGACAGGACGATATGGCCGTCCAGGATGCCGCGGACAGCGTCGGCGATCGGCTCGTTCATATCGTCGCCATCGACCAGAACAGTGAAGAAGGCCGTGATCGATCCATTCCTGAACCTGCCGGCGCGTTCAAAGACCCTAGGTAGCAACTGGAAGACCGAAGGCGTATAGCCTTTCTGGCTGGGGGGCTCGCCGGCCGCCAGGCCGATCTCGCGTTGCGCCATGGCAAGGCGCGTGACGCTGTCGCCCACCATGAGTACATCCTTTCCCTGGTCGCGGAAGAACTCGGCAACGGCAAGGGCCACCGAGAGAGCGCGAATGCGAAGCGGAGCGGGCCTGTCCGAAGTCGCAACAACGACAACGGAGCGCTTCAGGCCCTCCTCGCCGAGTTCGTTCTCGACGAAATCGCGGACTTCCCGGTTTCTCTCGCCGATCAGCGCCAGGACCGATACCTCAGCGTCGTTGTTCTTCACCAGGCTTCCAAGCAGGGTGCTCTTGCCGACACCCGAGCCGCCGAAGATGCCGATGCGCTGGCCGCGGCCGCAGGTCAGGAACCCGTCGATGGCGCGCACGCCGGTAACCAGACGTTCGCTGATGGGTTCGCGCTCGAGCGGGCCTGGAGGCTCGGCGTCAAGGGCATAGTAAGCTTCCGGCTCGATCGGCGGACCGCCATCGATCGGCCGGCCGAAGCCGTCGAGAACGCGACCGAGTAGTGACTTTCCGACAGCGAGCCGCGCATCGCTTCGGCGGGCGGCGATAGTGTCGCCCAACTGGAGGCCCGATGTTTCCTCCAGCGGCATGGACAGAACCCGGCCGCTCTTAAAACCGATAACCTGGGTGCGGATGCGGCGGCCCTGCGAAGTGATGATTTCGCAGAAGTCCCCCAAAGCTGCTGCCGGACCTTCGCTTTCGACGACAAGACCGATGGTTTCGCGGACGATGCCTGTCCAGCGCATGGGGTCGATCTCATTGGCTTGGCGGATATACCGGCCAAGATCAAGGGCCTCCGCGCTCACGCTGAGCCTCCGGGCGAGAGGTAGTCGGCGAAGCCCCTTTCGATTTCGGCCAACTGAGTCGAGACAGATGCGTCGAGCCGGCCGCGGCCGCTGTCGATGATCACTGCACCGGGTTCAAGACGCGGATCGGCGATCACTTGAACCTGACCGGGGATGCCCAACTTGTCGATCGCCGCTTTGACGGCGGCGTGATGGATGGTCGAAACCCTGATCTCAAGTAGTTCTCTGGCGTCGATGCGTGAGATGGCGGCGCTGACAAGCCCTGTAAGAGCGTCCGGATCCATGGCCAGCGCGCGATTCAGAATCCTCCGGGCGACGTGGAGCGCCAAGTCCACCACCTGCGCCTCGGCCTGCCGTCGAAGCATGGGGCGAAGCGCGGCCAACTCAGTGAGTGAGGCGGCTAATTGTGCATTGATTTCTCCAATTCGCGCGTCCAGGCGCTGCTGAGCATCGGCCTCGGCCCTGCGCAAGCCTTCTTGAACGCCCTGCTGGCGGGCAAGTCTGATTTGCTCCTCGATGGCATCCAGATTCGCCTCCGACGGCATGGTGGGCGAGCCGGCGGTGCGGTGGATGTTGACAGAAGGGGCGGCTGGAGATGCCGGCTGACCCCAATCGAAGGCTTGGACATTGAGGGTATCGCTGGAGCCGATGATCTTACACGACATACTGTTCGCCGACGGTGCCCTTCAAACTCAGCACGCCCTCCGTTTCGAGCTGGCGAACAACGGAAATGATCTGCTGTTGCGCCGCTTCGACTTCCTTGATCTTCACGGGGCCCAGAGCATCCATATCCTCCCGCAGCATCTCGGCTCCGCGCTGCGACATACATTGCAGAAAGTGGTTCTTAAGCTGATCCGATGTCCCCTTGAGGGCGATGGTCAGAAGTTTGCGGTCGATGCGGCCCAGCAATTCCTTGATGCCCTCGATGTCGATGAGAAGCAGGTCCTCGAAGACAAACATCAGGTGGCGGATGGTATCGGCGAGGGCGGAGTCTTTGTTGTCGATGGCATCAAGGATGTCCTTGCTGGTGGTCGAATCCAGCCGGTTAAACATTTCGGCCACGGCACGCACGCCTCCATAGCTTTCGCGGCTCAACTCGCCAAGGGACTTGAGCTTCTGGCCGATGATACTGGCGATCTTCGAGATGATTTCAGGCGAAATCTGATCGAGGTTCGCCATGCGCAGGCTGACTTCCGAGCGAAGTTCTGGAGGCAGCGAAAAAATCAGACCGGCGGCCTGGGACGGATTCAGATGGCTGAGGACCAGGGCGATGGTTTGCGGGTGTTCGCTATGAATGAACTTGGCCAGTTGCTGGGGATCGGCCTTTTGAAGGGCGTCGAAGCTCGCGGCATCGTTTCCGAGCATCTTCATGAGGCGGTCGAGGAGCCTCTTGGCGACCTCCGGTCCGAATGCCCCGACCAGCATTTTGCGGGCGTAGTCGATGCCGCCTTTCAGGACGTAGTCCTGCGCCATCGACATTGTGTAGAACTCTTCCAGGATTGACTCGGCGTCCTCGGAAGTGATGGCGGCGATGCGGGCCACCTCCTTTCCGATCATCGACACCTCATCCTCGTCGAGATGCTTGAGAACCTCCGAACTGACTTGCTCGCCCAAGGTGACCATCAGGACGGCCGCCTTTTGGGATCCGGAGTGGCGAGGCCCTTGGTTCTTCTCGGGATTTGCGTTGGTGATCACTTCGGCTGTTCACCTCTCCTGTTCGTTGAGCCATGACCGGATGAGTTGGGCCGTGGCCTGAGGATCGCGTTTGGCGGAGTCTGCGATCTGTTTGCGGAGCACTTCGGTTTTTTTGGTGTTCGGCGGCAATTGGAGCGATGCCAGCATCTGCTCCTCGGCGCGGGCGCGGCTCGCCTCGTTGGCGGCGAGTTGCGCCATGGCCTTGGTTTCGAGTTCATCCGGTTTTGCGGCGGGATTCAATGCCACCTGGGCTAGGGGCCGCGTGTCCGGCGAAGGCGAATTGCGCCGGAACAGACGCCGGCCGGCCCAAGCCAGCGCAACGATGACGACGACGCCAAGTGCAGCAATCGCGCCAAGCCAGACAGCAGGCGGGGCGCCGCTGAGGTAGGGCTGCAACCAGCCGGGGATGAGGATCATGCCGGGGTTGGCCGGCGCTGCTCCCCCCCCTTGGACCGAATCGGGCGGCGATGCGTGCAAGGTTGCATCAAATGGAAGCGATTCGACTAGAATCTGGTCGCCGCGCTCCTGCTGGAACCCGACGACACCGGCGATGACGTCCCGTACGACCTTCAAGCGCTCCGGCGCTGGGACTTCGAGGACGCGCCGGGCCTTGGCTCCAGAACCTTCCCACCGGACATCCTGGTCCAGCAGGACCGCGACCGAGACGCGGCGGAGGCTGCCTTGGGGCAGGGTGAGGCGCTTGACGACGCGGCTGGTTTGATACGTAACGTTTTCGGTCCGGCGGGCGACTGCGCCGCGGGTGCCGGCGGTCCTTTCCGCGGGCCTTGGAAGATTGGATGCCGTGCCGGGCACGCCTCCCTGAGTGGCGGCACCGCCCGAGACGTCCTCGGTCTTCTGCGAGGTCAGCATCACTGACTTGTCTGGCTCGAAGGTCTCCTCGCTCTGTTCGCCGCTGGTGAAATCGACTTCGGCCGTGATGCCGGCACGGTAGCGTTCGGCGCCGAGCAGCGGATCGAGCGTGGCGCGGACCTTGGCCAGCAGGTCGCGTTCGACCGACTGGCGGTACTCAAGCCGGGCGTCGGAGGACCCGGCACCGGCGTCGTCAAGCGAGTGACGCGGCCGGCTCAGCAAGGCTCCGTTCATGTCGAGCACGCTGACATTCTCCGGTTGCAATCCCTCGACGGCGCTGGCGGCCAGATGGGTGATACCTTGGACGTTCTGCGGCGAGAGCCTGGCGCCTGGCCGGAGTTTGATCATCACGCTGGCCTTGGCGGGCTGACGGTTCTCAAGAAAGACGGAGTCCTTGGCAAAAGTCACATGAACGCGTGCCTTTTCGACTTCGCCGATGGCCATGAAGCTGCGTTCGAGTTCACCCTCCACGGCGCGGCGGTAGTTGATCTGCTCGGTGAAATCCGTGGCGCCGAAGTTCGTTTTATCAAACAGTTCGAAACCGATGCGCCCGGTTCTGGGCAACCCGGCAGAGGCCATTTCAAGCCGCAGTTCGGCCACGCGTGCCGAGGGGACCAGAATTGCGCCGTCGTCGCGAACCGAGTAAGGGACATTGGAGGCGCGCAGACGGGCAACCAAGGCCCCGGAATCCTCGGCGGAGAGGTTGGTGAACAGCGGCCTGAGGTCGCGCTCACGGTTCCAGCGCACGCCAAGCCATATGGCGAGCACGACAGCAGCCGCAGCCAGACCAATCGAGATCCGTTGTTTCCAACTCAAGCCGGCGAGCATGGAAGTCAGTTGGGCCATTCCGGTTCGAAGCCTCCCGACGCGACAGGCAGCGTCACACCTGCATGCGCATGATCTCCTGGTAGGCCGTCACCGCCTTGTTCCTCACCTGGAGGAATAGGTCAAAAGATAGTGCCGCGCGCTGCTGGTCCAGGGCGACCTTGTGAAGGTCTTCGCTCTCGCCGCGCAGGAGACTTTCCGTGGAGGCGTGCGCGGTTTTCTGAAGCCGGTCGACGTTTTCGAATGCGTCCCGGAGCACGGTTTTGAAGGCGTCGCCGGATGCCGGCTGTAGCGCTGCAACCGGTTGGGCGGCGGCGAGTTGAGGGAGCCGGATGGCTGTGATTGGGGGTGTCATATGCGCATCAGATCAATGGACTTCGAGAGCATGTCCTTGACGGCGGTCATGGCGGCCGCATTGGCTTGATAGGCGCGGGAAGCACCCATCAGGTCGACCATCTCCTCGGCCGGATTGATGTTGGGCAGCGCGACATAGCCCTGGGCATCGGCATCAGGGTGGCCAGGGTCGTACTTCATGATGGGCGAACGCGTCTCCTCGACGACATCGGCGATACCGACGCCGGAGACATGGGGCCCGAGTTCGGCCTGAAAGACGGCGGAAAACGGCGAAACCTGGGCTTCGGGTTCGAAGATGACGTCCTTGCGCCGGTAGGGCCCGCCTTCCGGCGTGCGGGTGGTTTCCGAATTGGCCAAGTTTTCGGCGATGGCGGTGGCCCGGGCCCTCTGTGCGGCCAGCCCCGAGGCTGAGACGGAGAGAGTTCCGAACAGGCTCATGCGCTCCTGCCTTCGTCGATGGCTCGTTTCATCATCTGGATCTCGCCGCGAAGCAGGGTAGACGCCATCGAGAAGCGCAAGGCGTTTTCGGCCATGAGACGGGCTTCACGGTCGAGGCTGACGTTGTTGCCGTCATTTTTGACCGTCAGACCTTCAGGCTCGATGACGTTCAGGCCGCCGCCGTCGATGCGCGACATGTACTCGAACTGGAAATCGATGTCGCGCGTGCGATAGCCGGGCGTATCCAAATTGGCCACGTTTGAAGCGACCAACTTCTGGCGGGCCGCCAATAGGTCCATGTAGCTTTCGAGTCTGGACGCGACTGGGTCCAACATGGTGGCGATATATGCAGGTGTGGGGCCAATGGGATCAGGGCGGCAAGTAGCTGGAAAGACAGGGAGATCTATTCCTGGTATTGCCAGGGGTAGGCCCTGCGTAACTGGTTGGCTGTTTCGAGAGCTGTGCTGATCTGGTACAGATGTCCCATTCCGATACCGGGGCAGATGGTGGATTCGGCCAGCCAGCGTTCACGCGAGGCCAGAATTTCGGGCCAGAACGGGTAGGCGCGGCACTGCGCCGGCTTGACGGGGTGGACCGCGCATCCGGCGGCGGACAGGAAATGGCAGTTGCCGCGGCGCGGCGAGCGCAGGCGCAGGGTGCGGCGTGTACGGACGACGTAGCGGGCTTCAAATGAAGCAGGCGTCATGCCAAGGAATTCCGCCATGCGGACCAGATCCTCGCCGGTAATGTAGACGAAGCCCTTTTTGTCGCAGCAACGAATGCAGCCGGGCTGGCACTGGAACCGGAGCTCCTGGCCCAAATCGTGGACAGCCGGATTTGTTTTGGTTGTATTCGGCAAGGCTTGAGGTTTATTCTCAACAATGTAGGCTGCGCCGGGCAGCGGCGTCAATGGGGATGGAGGGAGTGTAGCCATGCCGGAAAGATCCGAAGGCGAATTCGAGTTCACGCTAGGCAATAAGCAATTGTTCAGCGTGCTGTTCATCGTTGTGGTTTTGCTCGGTCTGTTCTTCGCCATGGGCTTTTTGGCAGGACGCGGGACGGCTCCTGAGAGCGCGCCGAAGGTAGCAAAGAGTGAAGCCGGTCCAATTCGGGTGGATTCGGGGGAACAGCCGCAAACTCCGGCCACAAAACAGCAGGAGCAGGAACCCGAAGCGGCCCCGTCAAAACCGGAACCGGCGAAGCCGGAGCCAGCCAAGCCCGAACCGGTGAAGCCCGCGCCAGTTGCATCCGCACCGGCGGCCAGTCCGGGGGGCGTCACCGACAATCCGCCGGCAGGGCGGTATCTGCAAGTGGCCGCAACGGTGTTGAACGATGCCCAAACACTGCGGCTTCAGTTGGTCGAACGTAAGTTGAGGGTGTTGATCGCCCCATCGTCAAAGCCGGAGTATGTCCGGGTGATCGTAGGACCCCTTGCCGACAACGACGCAATCACGGCGGCGCGCGAGGAACTCAGGAAGATCGGCATCGCGAATCCATATCTGGTTACCTATAAGTAGGTCACCAGACGGATGCAAGATCTGATTCAGATTGGCCGGCGGGCCAGAGGCCCAAGACTCCCGGGTTTCCTCCGAAAGCCACAAGCGAAATACCTCAGCGTGCAGTCGCTCAAAAGCGATCTGCGGCGGCTGGAACTGCACACGGTTTGTGAATCAGCGCGGTGCCCCAATCTGCACGAGTGCTTCGACCGCGGCGCGGCGACATTCATGATCATGGGCAATCTCTGCACGCGCGGCTGCACGTTCTGCTCCGTGCCGAAAGCGTCGCCGTCGAAAACCAAATTCACACTGGATCCGGACGAGCCCATGCATGTCGCCCAGATGGCGGCACGGATGAAACTGAGATACGTCGTGATCACGAGCGTGAACCGGGACGACCTGGCCGACGGCGGATCGGCGCATTTTGCCGAGACTGTGAAGCAGGTGCGCCGGGCGCTCCCCGAGGCGCGCGTCGAGGTTTTGACGCCGGACTTCTGCGGCAACCTGGACGCCGTGGAAAGGGTGCTCGACGCCGGGCCGGATGTCTTCAATCACAATATGGAGACAGTGAGGAGACTCTACAGGCAGGTGCGGCCGCAGGCCGATTACGAGCAGTCGCTGCGGGTGCTGGCGCATGCCAGAGCCGCACGGCCGGAGGCGCTGACCAAGTCCGGACTGATGGTGGGGCTGGGCGAGAGCGAGAACGAGGTTGTTCACGTGATGAGCGATCTGCGGCGGGCGGGGGTGGACGTGGTCACAATTGGACAGTATTTACAGCCGACGCGGCGGAACCGGGAGGTTTCCGAATATGTGCCATTAGACCGCTACGATCGATGGACAAAAGCGGGCCGCGAATTGGGTTTCAAGTCCGTGTTTGCGGGGCCCTTCGTGAGATCGAGCTATATGGCTGAATTGGTGAACGAAGAGGCGGAAAAACAATGCGGCGCACCCATCTCCTGACGCTGGGCGCAGCGTGCACGGCGCTACTGATGGCGCTGGCGTTGCCGCCATGGAATCTGTCGTTCCTCGCCACGGTGGCGCTTGCACCGCTGCTTTACGCCGTGGCGCATGAAGGCGATGGGCGGTCGAGGTTCTTCACCGGTTGGGCGGCGGGGTTCGTTTACTGGGCTTTGGTGTGCCATTGGATCGGCGGAGTGCTGGCCAACCACGGTGGACTGAACGGACCCCTGGCCGTACTGGCCGTTGTCCTATTCGCCGTGGCGAAGGGACTGCACCTGGCCGTGTTCGCCTGGATGGCCGGGCCGATGTTGAAGCGCTGGTGGGCGGTGCCGGGAATAGCTCTTCTTTGGACGGGCCTGGAACGGACTCATGCTCCTCTCGGATTTCCATGGCTTCAATTGGGCAATGCGGGCATCGACATGGCCCTGCCGCTCAGGCTGGCGCCGGTGGTAGGCGTCTATGGCCTTACCTTCATCTTCGCCGCCATATCGGCCGGTGCGGCGTTGGCGGCGCTGAAGAGGCCGAGGAAGCAGCTCGCATGGCTTCTGCTGATCGCCGCGCTTTGGGCGCTGCCCACAGTGGAGACCGGAAAGGCGCCAGACCGGCAGGCGGCGGTTCTCCAGCCAAGCTTCGACGCGAATCAATCCTGGCCGGAGGCTGAAAAGAACCGCATGCTGCGCCAAACCAGCTATCTGACGCTGGCCGAGGCGCTTGATCCGGCCAAGCGCTCCGTCGATCTGGTGGTATGGCCCGAAGCGCCGGCGCCGCTGTACTACTACAACGACGAATCTTTCCGCTCCCAGGCCGGCACACTGGCACGGTTGGCCACGGCCCCGTTTTTATTCGGTACGGTGGCCTACACGCCGCTGCGCGAACCGTTGAACTCGGCGGTACTGCTCGATGAACGGGGCAGACTGGCGGGCCGTTATGACAAGCGCATACTGGTGCCATTCGGCGAGTACATTCCCTGGGGCTTCGGGTGGATCGAAAAGATCTCCTCGGAGGCCGGCAATTATGCCGCCGGCACATCGCCCGGACGCCTGGTGGCGGGCAACCGGGGAGTCGGCGTATTCATCTGCTACGAATCGGCTTTCCCACACTTGGTTCGGGACGTCGTGGCGCAGGGGGCGCCGGTCCTGGTGAATCTCACCAACGACGGCTACTTCGGCAGGAGCATCGCTCCCAGATCGCAACATTTGCTGCTGGCGCGTATGAGGGCGGTTGAGAATCGGCGCTGGCTGCTTCGAGTCGCCAACGACGGGCTGACAGGGTCCATCGATCCGGCAGGCCGGATTCACGACGCGCTACCGGAATTCCAGCGTACAGCCGGACGGTTGCGCTATGCGGAGAGCAGCGGCCTCTCGCCATATTCGAGATTTGGCGACTGGTTCGCCTGGTCCTGCCTCGTCCTCGGCGCCGCGCTCTGGCTGGCCGCCCAGATGCCGGTGTACCGCCCGCTGCCGAAGCCGCCTGCATAGGGGCCTGAGAAGCGCCACAATTTTGACTCAAGGCCGTTACGGCTGAACCGATAAGGGCAACATGGCCCTTCTCGACCTACTCAAACGAAACGCCGTCCGCGGATGGCTCGTTCTGCTCATTTCGCTGGCTTCAGCCGCAGGATTGGGATTATTTGTCGGCCACACACTGGTGCCGGCGATGATCCAACTCAGTCTGGGTGGTTAAGCGCGCCGCTCCACGGGATCACGCGCGGTCCAGGTCTACCCACTCGATACCCGCCTTTTTCAAGGCATAAGCAAGTTCGCGCGTCCAATCGCCGTAGCCAGTCATCCAGTGGAAGCCGCGCATGTGCTGCGCCATCTTGTCTGTGGAGCATTTGAAGCCGACGTCGATCTGTGAGCGGCAGATGGGCAAAAATGGATTGCCTGCAACCTCGCCAGCAAAACCCACCCATCGGCGGGCGTTGAAATCCGGAATGATGTTGGTCAGTTTCTGGCCGATCTTCATGTCGACTTTCGGCGCAGCGCCGTAGTCGGATTCGAAGTGGGTCAGAATGCGTACCGGTTCAAGGTTCTTGCCATCCATCTTGCGCGGGGCGGTGCAGTGGGCAAGGGTGATGATCTGGTCGTGCGGGTAGGTCGGGTCGTTCAGAAACACCGGGATGCCTGAGATGGCGTTCAGCAAAATACCTGAAGGAATGACGGCAAAATCGGATTCGCAGAAGGCAAGGACGCCCTCATCGTTGAGCAGGCTGAGCGTCATGCAGGCGGTGGTCTCGCTGATTGGCATGATGGCGCCCATGCAGTGGTTCACCGTGATGGCATCGGCCTGATGTTCGGCTAGCAGGTTGCGGAAGACGCTGCGGAGAGCGAAGGCGTTTTCTACCGACTCGCGCGTAGTCTCCAGTTTCACGCCCTTCTGGCGGAGGTAGTCGGCGGCCTGGAGGCGCGCGGACCTCATCAGGGGCTCATCATTACGGGCCTGCTTCAGACGAGCCGCAAGGGCCTCGTAGGTGACATCAGGCAGTTCCATCTTCCAGATGTCGCGGGCCAGTTGGGGCGACTGGCGCCCGCCGCGCCCCCAACCGGATGCGCCGCCGATGCAAACAACCTTGCGCCCCATCGCGTTCTTCACCGCCGAAAGCCCGCGCAGGCGGATGGCGACCTCGTCCATGCTGTCCACGACGACATCAGCGGTCGAAATCTTCGGCTCACCCCATTCATCGACGGTCTTTCTGAGGAACCGCGGCGAAACGATCTCATAGTATTCATAAACCGGACCCGACCGGTGGCGGACGAAGACAACAGCCCAATTCTGATTGGCAGCCAGGGCGTCAAGCCACTGCGAGGAACCGGTCGCCGGGTACATCAGTAGAACGTCGTGGCTGCCTTGTCCCTGCGACTTGGCCTCGTCAAGGCTGGTGACGGTGCGCAGCGGCAGGACCTCCATGGGGAAGTTCACCGTTTTGGCCAGTGTGGAGAGTTCGCGGCCGATACGCTGCTTTTCCTCGGCAACCTCGACTTCGGTGAAAAGTCCGCCCCACGGACGCCAGGATGTCTGCGGACGGCGTTTGTAAATTTGATAGATCAAAACCGGTTGGACGACAAGTGCCTTCTTTCCCGGCTTGACGGGTTCGGGGTCAGCCTTGAGAATCGCTCCCTTCAGGGCAGCCGGGGCGCCGGCGGAAGCGATCAGACTTCTGCGGGTGAATCCGCTCATGCATCCTTGACAACTTGCACAGGACCGTTTCATAGCGTCTCCTTCAAGCAGAGTTTGCGGTCTGATTATGTCAGTGTCCTGCGTTACGGGCAACCCAAATCGAGGAGGGTTATAATCCCGGTAAGCCATGACTCAAATCCGCCGGCGTAGCATCAACCCCTCTTTCGTGCTCCTCTCCCTGGTCCTGCTGCCGCTTGGGGCGGCGGCGCAGAAGCCGGTGGAGGGGAAGTTCCTGCATCATGTCTACTTCTGGCTGGCCGATCCAGACTCGCCCGCGGCGCGCAAGGAGTTCCTCGTCGAGTTGAATAAGATGCGTGCGATTCCGGGAATCCGGTATAGCTTCGTCGGCACGCCGGCCGCTGATGCCCGCGACGTCGTGGACAACTCGTTCACCTTTTACTGGCTGGTGACATTCGACGATAAAAAAGCATGGAAGGTCTATGACACCCACCCGATTCACGACGAGTTCAGAAAGAAGTCGGCGCTGTGGAAGAAGGTACAGGTGTACGACACTCTGCGGGTGGATTGAGCAGGGGTGGCAACGAGTGCCCGGACAACCCTGACGGGACTCATCTCAACGCCTGATCGAGCCGCTGGGGTGAACCGGTGGTATGGTCTAGCAGCGCTCGTCGCTGCGCACTTTTCGCCCTTCGCGCTCTCGGCAGGCGCGCTTCTGCGCCGTCGCGTGGAGGCTGCTATATTCGCATTCAGCGCTCACACTCGACCGCCGCGCCGAAGGAGACCGACCTTGCCGTCCCACGATTCCACTCCGGCTACTACACGCCGCATGATTCTTAGCCGAGCCGCCTCGGTCGCCCTTCCTGGACTCCTTTCCAGACAGCCTCTTCGCGCCGCTCCCAGTGACCGCATTCGCGTTGGCTTTATCGGCCTTGGTGTCCAGGGCACAGGCCGCCTGCGCGAGTTCATGCGCCACACTGACGTCTTCGCCGCCGCAGTTTGCGACGTGGACACAACCCATCGTGACGCCGCCTCGGCTCTTGTCGAGAAGACCCAGGGCCACAAGCCTGACGCCTACGGAGACTTCCGCAAGGTGATCGAGCGCAACGATATCGACGCCGTCATGATCGCCACGCCCGATCATTGGCACGCCCTTCCGGCTGTCATGGCCTGCCAGGCCGGCAAGGATGTCTTCGTCGAAAAGCCCATGGCCTATTCCATCGGTGAATGCCGCGCCATGGCCAACGCCGCCGCCCGGTACAGGCGCGTCACGCAGCTCGGCAACCATATTCACAACGACTTGCCGAACTACCGCCGCGTCGTCGAGATCGTTCGCTCCGGCATGCTCGGATCCATCAACCGCGTTTACTGCGGCATGGCGGGCGGCGGCATCAACCTGCCGCCTTCCACTACCGGCGCCCCGCCCGCGACGCTTGATTACGACTTCTGGCTCGGGCCCGCGCCGTGGCGCCCCTATGACTCCAACCGCGTCCACCGCTCTTTTCGCTACTACTGGGACTACTCCGGTGGCGTCTTCATCGACTTTTGGTGCCATTACGCTGACCTCGCCTATTGGGCACTCGATCTCAAGGCCCCTCTCGCTGTCTCCGCCGCTGGCGGCCGCTGGATGGCGAAGGACAACGCCGAAACCCCCGACGTCCTCGAAGTCCTCTACGAATACCCGAACAACCTCGTCCTCACCTGGACTCTCCACCCGCGCGGCCGCCCCGGATATGAACACATGGGCAGTTGCGTCATCTTCGAAGGTTCCGACGCCACCCTGGTGTCGAATTACTCCCGGCATGAGGTGTGGGCGAAGGGCAAGCGTGTCGACGATTTCGCCCCGCCGCCACGGTCTATCCCCGACTCGCCCGGCCATATCCGCGAATTCCTCGACGCTGTCAAGTCCCGCCAGACCACCACCTGCAATCTCGACTACGGCCACCGCCTCACCAAAGGCGGACTGCTCGGCAACATCGCCTTCCGCTCCGGTGAGCGCATCCGCTGGGATGACGCCTCCGAGCGCGTCACAAACGTCAAGAGCGCGAACCAGATGGTTGCGCGCAAGTACCGTAAGCGCTGGAAGCTGGGTTGAGCGCCCGGCGGTCGAAAATGAAACGGACCTTACTCGCCTGCCTCGCCACCGCGATCCTGACCGCGGCAGCAACCTACTTCTCAGTCCGTCTGCACGCAAGTCAGCCGGCCCAGGTGACCCTCAGGCTAGAAAACAGACGGCTCCGCGTCAGTGAGATCGTGTATCAGCCTGGTGTGCCGCGCACGCGCCATACACGCCTGACTGACCAGGTGATCATCTTCCTGGACGACTGTCGCTACGAACGGACCGATCCTGTCACCGGGTCAAAATCCATCCGCGTCCGGAAGTCCGGCGACGTTATCTGGCATTCCAAGGGCGAGGAAGCTCCCGTGCTGGTCAACGCCGGGTCGTCGCCCTACCGCACAATGCTGGTAGAACTGAAGTGACAGCCCGCTCAAACAACTCATATGGATCCTGGCGTCTGGCCGGCAAGGTTATATACTCGGAGTCGAGAACCATCGTCCGTCACGAAGGAGATATCCATGAGCACTGATTCCCGCAGAAACTTCGTCAAGGCGTCTGCCGCCAGCTTCATGATCGTTGCCCCGCACACCGTCCGCGGCTCCCAAGCCAACTCGGCCATGACGCTCGGGCTGATTGGCTGCGGCAACCGCGGCATGTATGTCAGCGGCCTTTTCGCCAAGAACGAATACGCCCGCGTCGCGGCCTTCACCGACATCTATGAGGACAAGTTCGCTGCCGCCGCCGCCAAATACTCCGGCGCCCGCCGTGAGAAGGACATCAACTCGCTGCTGGCCAGCGATGTCGACGCCGTCCTCATCGCCACCCCCGCGTATCTCCACCCCGAGCACTTCGAAAAGGCTGTCGCGGCCCGCAAACACATCTTCCTCGAAAAACCCGCCGGCGTCGATGTCAAAGGCTGCCATCGCGTCCTGCGCGCCGCCCGCAAGGCCGACCCCACCAAGCGCATCTCCATGGACTTTCAGCAGCGCTACGGAACCGACTACAGAAAAGTCCGCGAAATCGTGAAATCAGGCGAACTCGGTCCCATCCGCCAGATCCGCGCCGCCTGGATGGGCAACGGGCCAGCCATCGCCAAAGGCCACCCGACTGCTGAGGAGAAGATCCGCAACTGGTTCTTCTACCGTGAACTCTCCGGCGACATCCTCATTGAGCAGGATTGCCACAACATCGATGTTGTCAACTGGTTCATGGACGCCCACCCCGTTAAGGTGTCTGGCTACGGCTCGCAGGCCATCCGCAAATACGGCAACGTTTTCGATAACCTCGCCGCCACCTTCCAATTCGCCGACGGCACGGTCTTTTCCTACACCGCCAACCAGTTCCGTACGCCTGGCTACTCCGACGTCTCTGAGACTTTTGCCTGCGAGAAGGGCGCGGTCAACGTCTCGCGCAATGGCTACTCGATCTGGCGCAAACCCGGCGCGCCCGAAACCGCCCGCACCACCTACGACATCACCATCGACAACGTGAACCAGTTCGTCGAAGGCGTCCGTACGGGCAAACTCGAAAACGCCGCCCTCTGGGGCGCCGAATCGACGCTGGTCGCCGTCATGGCGCTGGAAGCCTGCGTAACAGGCAAGGAAATGACCTGGGACAAGGTCAAAATGGCCTAGCCCCAGGCCTCGCATCAGCCAAGTAGAGCGGAGCACAGGTCCACGCCCGACACCGCCTCCCGTAGCGCAGGCACTCTAGACCCGGAGACCCGAGACCCGAGACCCGAAGACCCGGGACGAGACCCGAGACCCGGAGACCCGGGACAGCCTGACCCGTCCCACTTGGGATTTTCGGAGAATTTTCGGGCGGCGCCTTCACTACGCAAGTGAAGGGAGCGATAGGAATGCCGAGACAAGCGAGAGTGGTTGTACCTGGCGTCGCACATCATGTGACGCAACGCGGGACGGGTCGCCAGATGGTGTTCTACACCCGCGGCGACCGGGTGTCGTACCTACAATTGCTGAAGGAAAACAGCGAGCGTGCGGGGCTTCGGATTCTGGCTTACTGCTTGATGCCAAACCACATACACCTGATCGCCGTGCCTGGCGGGGAGGACTCGCTGGCGGTGGCGCTGAGGCGGGCGCATGGGCGGTATGCGCAGTATTTCAATGCGCGGAAGTTGAGGTCGGGGCACCTTTGGCAGAACCGGTTCTACTCGTGTCCGATGGACGAGCCGCATCTTTGGACGGCGATCCGGTATGTGGAGATGAATCCGGTGAGGGCGGGCCTGGCGGCGAGGCCGGAAGAATATGAGTGGTCGAGCGCGGCGGCACACCTGAAGGGGGCCGACAGCCGGCATGTCGTGGACATGGGGTTTTGGGC